>NZ_JAEBEI010000025.1:0-111159 GCF_046548775.1 Amycolatopsis sp. cmx-4-61
CTTCAACCGGCTCAAGCAATTCCGTGACCTGGCCACCCGCTACGCCAAACGCGCCGCCTACTACCAGGCCGAACTGACCATCGCCGCCATCGTGCTCTGGCTCCGATGACTTACAGGACAGCTCCTAGGCGAGCGGAGCCAGCAGAGAGCGGGCGAGCTGGGTGAGGTGTTCGGCCAGCTCATCCGGGGAGTCGGTCATGCCGCGGCCCAGCCAGTCGATGACGACTTCGCTCACGCCCGCGACGAGTGCCAGCAGGGTCCGTTCGAACCGGATCCGGTCGCGTTGCCGGCCTACCGCGCGGCGGATCAGGCGTCCGAAGACTTCGGCGTCCTCGCGCAGCAGTCCGCGCCGTCGCAGTTCCATGCGCGGCGCGTTGATGTAGATGACCCGAGCTCGCCTCGGGTGGTCGTGCAGCAGGGTGACCAGGGCTTGCATCATCGGCCGCAGCAGCTGGTCGAGGTCGTCGGATCGTGCCGGAGCCGCAGCGGAGACACCGGCCAGCAGCCAGTCGTTCTGTTCCCGGTGGACGGTGATCAGCAGGTCCGCGCGGTCGGCGAAGTGCTCGTAGAAGTAGCGTTTCGCCACCTTCGCCTTCGCGCAGACTTCGGCCACCGTCACGTCGTCATAGCTTCGCGAAGCGAACAGTTCCAGTGCCGCCTCCGTGATCCGGCTGCGCCGGTCGGCGGTGCGCTCCTGTCGTGACTGCCCGGCGTAGGTCTCGCCGCGCTCAGCCTTCCCCGCGCGCTCGCCCATGTGCCCGTCCTCACGCCGAACCGAAGGCCAACCTTAGCGCCTGCCCGCGGCGCGGACGGCCACAATATGGAACGTAGACGTTCCAGACTCTTGTGCTACGGCGACCCCTACCTCATACTGCTGTTTCGAGTTCACTGATGAGCGCGCCTCGGAGACGACATGGCCCCGATGACCGTCGGCAGACCGTTCCGGCTCCACCATCGACGGAGCCAACCCGGGCCGGGCCAGTGCTCCCAGGGCTGTTCACAGCGGATTCGCTCGATCCTCAAGCCTGCCGATTCGGCGGCATGAATATTTCACTACGATCACCGGAGCGTGATCGCCGCTGACTCGCGGCCACCTCTTTCGATAACCACTGACCGAGCTTTTTCTGGTCGGCCCGAATGCGACTCGCATCCTCTTCGCCGCAACGCGTAATTCGATAGTCGCGGATTGCTACATTTATTCGCGCAACAGCGCCTTTGGCGTGGTTCACCCATCCACTGTGTCGAGGGCTGCATTCGCAGGGTGTATCACCACGCGCCCAAACCAGGCCTGGTCAGCCAAGTCGGTGCCACCGGGAGACCACGTTCGCTCGGACCAGGGCGTCCAGACTCAGGGAAGCCCCGAGTCAGGCGACGAAGCGACGACTGCCGCAGCCTGTTGCATCCGTAAATGAGACCAATGACAGGACAGCATTACGGCACGATCTTGACTTTCCGGCAGCGCCGTACTGTGCTGTTTATCACGGACGTTCGACAACGCCGGTCGTACCAGCCGTCGGAACGCCCGTGCACCACCGGCGCAGAAGCCGGGTGCATCCGATGGACTCTTTACCGCTGGCCCTAAGGGACATCCGACTCATCTCACCGCGTCGTTGTCCGGAACTGCGGCCTTTCGATCTTGGAGGCGCAATGGCAACCGGACCCCGATCCCGACCTGCAACGGGTCGTTGGCCCAGTCGGTCCGGCGGCGCCAACCGTCAGTGGACCCTGCCGTCGTCCTGAGCATCCTTCCGGCCCCTCCCCGATGAAGTCCCGAAGGAGATCTTCCATGCGTCCGCAACGCCGCGGCTCCACGCTCCGCCGGCTCCGCTTTCTGCTCCTGTCCGCCCTGCTCGCCACCGCGACCCTGGTGGTGACCGCCGCGCCCGCCGGGGCGGCCACCACGATCGCCGTCAACGGCGGCAGCACCGGCCGCACCTTCGACGGCGTCGGCGCAATCAGCGGCGGCGGCGGCAACTCCCGCCTGCTGATCGACTACCCACCCGCCCAACGAGCACAGATCCTCGACTACCTGTTCAAACCCGGCTACGGCGCCGCCGTGCAGCTGCTGAAACTGGAGATCGGCGGGGACGCGAACTCCACCGACGGCTCCGAACCGAGCCACCAGCACGTGCGTGGTGACATCAACTGCAACGCCGGCTACGAATTCTGGCTCGGTGAACAGGCCGTCGCCCGCAATCCCGGTATCAAGCTGGTGGCGCTGCCCTGGGCCGCGCCGGGCTGGATCGGCGGCGGGAACTTCTGGTCCCAGGACATGATCGACTACGACATCTCCTGGCTCGACTGCGCCAAGCAGCACGGCCTGACCATCAGCTACCTCGGCGGCTGGAACGAACGCGGCCACGACAAGACCTGGTACAAGAACCTGCGCGCGACACTGAACTCCCGCGGCTACGGTTCCGTGCAGATCGTCGGCGACGACAGCGGCTGGAACACCGCCGACGACATGCTCGCCGATCCCGCCTTCAACAACGCGGTCGGCGTCGTCGGCTCGCACTACCCGTGCGGCTACCTCTCCGACGCGACCAACTGCTCCTCGACCGCGAACGCCGTCGCCACCGGCAAACCGCTGTGGGCCAGCGAATTCGGCTCCCAGGACTTCAACACCGGCTCGGCCGCCTACATCCGCACCATCACCCGCGGCTACCTCGACGGCCAAATGACCGGCTTCATGAACTGGCCGCTCATCGCCGCGCTGTACTCGAACCTGCCCTACAACACCGTCGGGCTGGCGACCGCGAACACGCCGTGGTCCGGCGCCTACCAGCTCGGGAAGAACCTGTGGGCCAACGCGCAGGTGGCCCAGTTCACCCAGCCCGGCTGGAAGTTCCTCACCGGCTCGGCCAGCGGATACCTCGGCGGCAACCGGGCCAACGGCAGCTACATCTCCCTGAAATCCACCAACGGCACCGACTACTCGACGATCTACGAAACCACCAGCGCCACGGCCGCCCAAACCGTGAACGTCACCGCATCGGGCGGGCTCAACAGCGGCACCGTCCACGTCTGGTCCACCGACCTCGGGTCGGCGAACCCCGCCGACTACTTCGTGAAGCAGGCCGACATCACCCCGGCCTCGGGGACGTATTCCCTGACCCTGCAGCCGAACCGGATCTACACGGTCACCACGACCACCGGCCAGGGCAAGGGCACCGCGACCAGTCCCCCGGCCGGAAACCTGGGTCTGCCCTACTCGGACAACTTCGACGGCTACAGCTCCCGCAGCGCCGCGAAGTACTTCTCCGACATGCAGGGCTCGTTCGAGGTCCGCCCGTGCGCGGCCGGGCGCGGAGGGCAGTGCCTGCAGCAGGTCGCCCCCGTCCGGCCGATCAACTGGCAGGACGACAGCGACGCCTTCACCCTCGTCGGCGATCCACAGTGGAGCAACTACACCGTCAGCACCGATGTCGACATGCAGCAGGCCGGCGCCGTCACCCTGCTCGGCCGGGCCAACACCCAGAACCGGCCGCAGAGCCACCAGGCCGCCTACCAGCTGCGGATCGCCGACACCGGCGCGTGGTCCATCGCGAAGAACAGCAGCGGCGGTGTCCTCACCACCCTCGCCTCCGGCTCTCACGCGGCGCTGGGCCTCAACACCTGGCACAACGTCAAGCTCGGCTTCAGCGGCAACCGGATCACCGCCAGCCTCGACGGTGCCACGCTCGGCACCGTCACCGACACGGCGTTCACTACCGGGCTCGTCGGCGTCGGGGTTGTCGGCTACCAGACGAATCTGTTCGACAACTTCAGCGTCGCCCCGACCGCCGGCGGCAACTTCGGCGGCATCCTCAAGGGTCAGGAGTCGGGGCTGTGCGCCGACGTTCCTGCGGCGAGCCAGGCCAACGGCACCGCCGTCGCGCTCTGGGACTGCACCGGCGGCGCCAACCAGAGCTGGACCGCGACACCCGTCAAGCAGCTGACGGTCTACGGCACCAAGTGCCTCGACGCTCGCGGCGGCACCGCCGACGGAACGCCGGTCCAGATCTACGACTGCACCAACACTGCTGCCCAGCAGTGGATGGTCAACGCCGACGGCTCGGTCGTCAACACCGGGTCGGGCAAGTGCCTCGACGCGACCGGGCACGGCACGGTCAACGGGACGGCTCTGGTTCTGTGGGGTTGCAACGGCGGCGCGAACCAGAAGTGGGCCCGCGCCGACACCCCCGGCATCCTCAAAGCCCAGGAGTCGGGCAAGTGCGCCGACGTCCCCGCGGCGAACCAGGCCAACGGCACCATTCCGGCGCTGTGGGACTGCAACAACGGCAACAACCAGGCCTGGACGTCGACCACGACCAACCAGCTCAAGGTGTTCGACACCAAGTGTCTCGAGACCGCCGGCGGCGGCACCGCCGACGGGACCACGGTCCAGATCTACGACTGCACCGGAGCCGCCACCCAGCAGTGGCGCGTCCAGGCCAGTGGCGCGGTCGTCAACGTCGGATCCGGCAAGTGCCTGGACGTGACCGGCCACGGCACCGCCAACGGCACCCCGTTCGTCATCTGGACGTGCAACGGGGCGGCCAACCAGAAGTGGTCGCGTAGCTAGCGACCACGTTCGCCCCGCCACGGCGGGAACGGCGCAGCGCCGTTCCCGCCGTGATACCCGCGTGGTCCACCACCTGGGGCACCCAGGTGGAGATCTGGAGCTGCACCGGAGCCACCGACCAGCAATGGGGACTGTCCGCCGGAGGAATTTCCCGCCCACCGCGAGCACGAGGATGGAAGATGAACGGGTTCAAAGCCGCCTGCGTCACGATCACGGCACTCGCGTGCGCCGCCGCCCTGCCGGCGACGGCCGATGCGGCGAGCAGACCTGCCGCCGCCGCGGCAGCAGCAGCCACACTGCGGGTGCTGCCCCCGGGGGACTCGATCACCTGGGGAATCGGCAGCAGCACGGGCAGCGGCTACCGGGCGTTCCTCTTCGACCGGTTGCGAGCCGAAGGGCACGCTGTCGACATGGTCGGCAGCGGCCGCAACGGCACCATGGCCGATCCCGACAACGAAGGCCACTCCGGCTGGCGCATCGACCAGATCGCCGGCATCGCCGACTACACCCTCGCCCGGTACCGGCCCAACGTCGTCACCCTGGAGATCGGCACCAACGACCTCGGGCAGCAGTACCAGGTGCCCACGGCGCCGGACCGGCTGCACGCCCTGATCGACCAGATCACCCGCGACGCCCCCGACGCGACCGTCCTGGTCGGCTCGCTGGTCGTCTCCACCAGCTCCACCGAAGAACCTCTGCGCGGGCCCTTCAACGCCGCCATCCCCGGCATCGTCCAACAGGAACAGGCCGCGGGCCGGCACGTCCGCTACGTCGACATGAGCGCGCTGACCTCTGCCGACCTGGCCGATGCGTTGCACCCCAACGACAACGGCTACCGCAAGATGGCCGACGCGTTCAACGCCGGTATCCAGGCGGCCGACAGCGCCGGATGGATCCAGCCGCCGGGCACGTCCGGCCGCCCGGTGCGGTCAGACATCGCGGGGAAATGCCTGGACGTCAACGGCGGCAGCAGCGCCAACGGCACCACCGCGCAGATCTGGGGCTGCAACGCCACCACCGCCCAGCTCTGGAGCAACTTCCCCGACGGAACCATACAGGCCTTGGGCAAGTGCCTCGACGCCACCGGATACGGCACCGCGAACGGAACCCCGGTGGCGATCTGGGACTGCCACGGAGGCTCCAACCAGCAGTGGCAGCCCTACAACGGCGGCTACCGCAACCCCGCGTCAGGCCGATGCCTTGACGACCCGGCCTCCTCCGCCGTCGACGGCACCCAGCTCGTCCTGTGGGACTGCAACGGTGGCCCGAACCAGAAGTGGACCGCCGACGCCGCCTGAACCGCCCGAGCAGATCGGTGTACTCCTGAAGGTCGTGAAGAGCCTCGCGACGGGGTGCGCGGTGGCGTTGGTCGCCGCCAGGAATGGCTGCATGACCGAGGCGTCCGCGACGCTGCCGCCTCGAAAGCCCAGATCGAAGCCATCCCAGCCGTCTCGGCGGTGACGCTCGCCGAGATCTGCGCGGGGATCGATGCCTCGGCGACGGCTGCTCTCCCCGGCAAGGACGTGACTTCACCCGAATGAGGTCGTTCGTGGTCACCAAGGCCGTGCTGCCCGCCATGACCGAGCAGCGCTGGGGCCGGCTGATCTACCTCGGCACCGACCTGAGCCGCCAGCCGCGCGCGGGCATGATCGCGCTGGACGCGGCCAAGGCCGCGCTCACCCAGTTCGCCCGCTACCTCGCTCAGGAACTCGGGCCCCAGGGCATCACCGTCAACGTCGTCGAACCCGGCCCGGTGGCCGAAACCAAGATCTCCCACGTGCTCGACGACGAGCAGAAGCGCCGGCAGGTGGCCGCCACCCCGCTGGGCCGGCTGGCCGTCCCGGCCGACGTGGCCCAGGTGGTCGCCTTCTACGCCGGCGAGGACAACGCCTTCATGACCGGCACCACCGCCGCGGTCAACGGCGGCCTGGCGATGTACTGAGGGAGGACGCCCCATGCCCACCATCGATTTGGCCTACGTCGGACGAGGCCTGCACGAGGAACTCGTCGCCTTCATCGCCGACCAGGAGAGCTTCTACGCCGAGGAGAACGCGCGCGTCGCGCTGCACGACGGCTGCGCCTGGGACATCGAGCGGCTGCGCCACGGCGCGACCATCGGGCTCGGCCGCGCGCTGGTGTTGCGGCTGACCGACGGCACCCCGTGGGCCGCGCTCACCGTCAACACCGACCGTCCACTGTTCTGGTTCCTCGCCCGGTCCGGCACCTCCCTGGCCGACCTGGCCGGCAAGCGCCTGGCCGTGCACGCCCCGCCGGGCTGCTTCGCCGGATCGTGTTGCGCCAGGCCGGTCTCGACCCGGACCGGGACGTCCGGTGCGTCGTGCGACAGTCCGGTGACTACAGCATGGATCTACGCCGCTTGCGGTCCGGTGAGATCGACGCCGCCTACGTCGGCAGCACCATGGCCCCGGAAGCGGTCGCCGCCGAACACGGCTGGCGAGTGCTGGCCTGGGTCGGCGACCACTTCCGGATCCCCACCGTGGGCGTGGCCGTCGACCCCACGTACGTCTCGCCGGACGACCCCGCGGTGCACGCCCATCGCCGCGCCCTCCAGGTGATCCGCGACGATCCCGGCACCACGGTGCGGCACCTGCGGACGTTCCTCGGTGGGTACACCGACAGCGAGGCCCGCACCCACTACGACAGGTTCATCGCACCGTACTTCACCACCGACGGCCAAGCCGATCTCGCCGCCGGGGCCACCGGGATCGCCGCGGTCGCGGCCGAACTCGGCGTGCCGGAACCCGTTTCCGCAGCGGAGTTCCACGGTCCTGCAACCGTCGCCCTCTGAAAGCCGGGCAACATCCCTGACATCCGACCGCTACGCTTCCAGCGATGAATACCGGGACGGCATTGCGCCACACAAGGATTGGTGACCCGGTGCTCTTCTGAGCGCCGCGTGGGCCGGCAGGGGCCCGCTGTTCGTTCGAGGATCCCGCGCTGTCGCGCGGGCTCCGCCTCCGTCGTGTCGATCACGGGCTTGACACATCGACCACGACAGGAGACTCCATGCTCACCAAGACACTGCGGATCCCCACCGCGGACGGCGAGGCCGACGCCTTCGCCGCCTTCCCCGGCCACGGCGGGCAGCACCCGGGGGTGCTGATGTACGCGGATGGGTTCGGCATCCGTCCCGCGCTGCGGAGATGGCCCACGAACTGGCCGCGCACGGGTTCTACGTGCTCGTTCCCAACCTCTTCTGCCGGAACGGCCCGGCGCCGGTGATCGACCTTCCCGAGCACATCGGGGAAGAAGCCCGGCCCGCGGTTTTCGCCCAGCTGACGCCCTTGATCGAGGCGCACACCACCGAACGCGTCCTGCGGGACGCCGACGCCTACCTCCGGTTCCTCCCCACCCGGCCCGAGGTCGGCGCCGGACCGGTCGCGGTGACCGGCTACTGCATCGGCGGCCTCCTGGCGACGCGCACCGCCGCAGCCCATCCCGGCCGGGTGGCCGCCCTCGCCGGCTTCCACGACCCAGTGGGCGCCGCCGGGTCCGACAATTTGCACCGGCTCACGGCCCAGGTCCACTTCGGCCACGCCGAAACCGACCTGACACCAGCGGCCCTCGGCGAGCTCAACCAGACCCTGGACGCCGCGGGTGTCGACTACACCTCCGAGATCTACCCCGGTACCGTGCACGGCTTCACGATGTCCGACACCGACGCCTTCGACCCCGCCGCCCTGCAGCTTCATTGGGACCGCCTGCTGCCTCTACTTCGCGGCGCCCTGGCCGGCGACTGAGGATCCGGCCGAAACTCCAGGATGCCGCTCGTCGGGTTCGGGCCGTTCGGTCGACTGTGTCCAGTCGTGCTCGTAACGCATTTCGGCGGGTGGTGTCACGGGGCTTGGCCGGTCATGCCGACAGCAATTTCGGCCGCGCCCGGGCGAGGAGGCACCTCCCTGCGTTCAGGCGGTGGGGTGCCCCATCCACCCACCGGTCGGGGCGATCCGAACCGGCCGAGCCAGGGCTGTTGGGCCAGCTGGACCGGTGTGGTGTCGGGTGACCGCACCGGTCCAGCTCGGGTTCAGCCTTGGTGCCACTTCTGGTTGGCGCTGCCGGCGCAGTCCCACAGCTGCAGAGCGGCGCCGTCGTTACCGTTCCAGTCCTTGATGTCGACGCACTTATTGGCCTGCGGGTTGACGAGGTCACCGGCGGCGGACAAGACGAACTGCTGGGCCGGGTTGCCACTGCACGTGGCGATCTGGATGACCGCCCCATTCGCTGTGGAGCCCCAGGCGACGTCCATGCACTTGTCGTTCTGCGTGCGCAGCGTCCCGCCGGTGAACGTCCAGTCCTGGGCGATCGTGTTGTTGCAGCCGTAGGTCTGCAGCGGGACGCCGTCGGCGAAGTTCTGGCTCGGCACGTCGATGCACTTGCCGTTCCAGTCGCTGATGACCCGGTTCCCCGAGGCCGGCGGCGGAGTTGTGCCGCCCCCGCCGGTGAAGCTGTTCAGCGTGATGCCCGCGGCCCGGGGGCTGCCGTCGTTGACCAGGGACTCGAAGTTGCCGACGTCATCGAAGGCGAACGCGTAGGCCTTGCCGTCGGCCATGTTCGCATGGATCAGCTTCGCGTACTGGTTGGTCGGGCTGTTCTTGTAGAAGTCACCGGCGTTGGTGCTCGGCTGGGTGTCGATCGTGCCCAGGGTGCCGCGGTTGAGCGCGGCGCACAGGGTGCGGGAGATCGGGCCGACGACCTGATCATTCGGGGCGGCCAGCGCGCCGTCACAACCCCAGACGTTGGCCGAGCTCGGCTTGGCGAACGACGCCACCTGCTGCCCGGCGCCATTGGTGAAGTTCATGACGTTGCCCGACGTCCGGCCGAAGTACTTGGTGTTCGGCTGGTCCCCGAACGGCACGACGGTCAGCGTCTTGCCGGAGTAGGCGTTCCAGGCGGAGGTGATGTACGGGTCGAGGTAGGTGGGGCTGAGCTGGCCCGCGTCGGCCGCCTTGCCCGGCGCCAGCACGCGCAGGACCGTGCCGTCCGAGCGGGTGTAGACCGAACCGCCCCAGCCGGACTGGGCCTTGATGCCGTTGATGACGTTGTCCCGGCCGCCCGCGACCGGGGTGCCGGTCGACCTCACGGCGCCGGAGCCGGTCGTGACGCTCACGGTGTGCGGGATGGCGAACATGTCCACCTGGGAGCTGTTCAGCCACAGGCCCGCGTCATTGTAGGTGAACTCGCTCCAGTCGAAGAGGGTGTCACGGTTCGAGTCGCCACCGGCCCAAGGCGCCGGTTGGACCAGGCCGTCCGGGGTGAGGAAGAAGTTCAGGCGCCGGCCGAGGGAGAAGTAGACGCGCCCGGAGATGCCGCGGGGCACCTGGATCGTCGTGGTGCCGCCGTTGCCGGGGCCGGCAATGGAGACGTCGGGCGCCGGGGTGGGGGGATTCCCGCCTCCACTCCACGGGGTGAAGGCGCCGCCAGCGTTGACGTAGCCGAGCCGGCCGGTGCTCAGGTTGACGCCGAGCACGTACAGGTAGACCGCGTCGGCGCGGCCGGAGCTGTTGGTGAGCGACAGAGGCAGAAGGGCGGGCCCGGCGGCGGAGGCGGGCGTGGCGCCGCCCCACAGGGCTGTGGACGCCACCGCCGCGAGCGCGGCGATGATCGCGGTCAGCTTTCTTCGAGTTTGCATCGAGGACTCCTTTGTCCGAGGTGAGGTGCTCCGAACGGAATACTCGGAGGCGGAACGCGACAACCTCGCCAGCGCGCACCATCGCATGGGGCCGGGGATACTGGGGCAATCGGAGTGCTGAACTCGCCTCACGGTCCGACGATCGCCGGAGAGCACTGATCGACAGTAGATCGGCGCCTCTCACCCGGTCAATGGTCTAGACGAATATGTGGGCCGCGCGGGCAGTGGCGTTGCCCGCGCGGCCCCGACGGTGCAAGCAAATCGCGGACGCCGTGCCAGCCGGGTCCGGCGGTCAGAACAAGTTACGCGCCATCACTTAGTACAGCACTACGCGACGTCGAGAGACCCGTCGACGTCAGCACTCCGACGTCGCCAGATAGCTCACGGCGTCGGCTCCGTCGTCGGGTCACCGAGCATCGTGAGGCTGGTATCCATCAGGATCCGGCGGGTTCGACGGAGGTGGGCCTCGAAGCGGGCTACGGCTTCGTCGGCGTCGTGGGCCAGCGCCGCGTCGACCAACTCCTGGTGCTCGCCGGCGACGTCACGGTGCTGCTGCGGGGGGCCAACCCCTGACCAGGCGCGGTACGGCTCGGCGGCGCCGGAAAGCCGCGCGCAGATGTTCAGCAGCAGCGCGTTGTCGCACGCTCGGATCAGTGCGTGGTGAAACTCGAGGTGGGCCTGGGACCATTCTTCGTTGCGTCGCGTCGGTTCCGAGGGTAGGAACATCGGCTGCTCGGCGAGCCGATGGTGGGCTGCGAGCACCTCAGACTCCCACGTGACACCACCGCGCTGTACTGACAGGCGCAGCGCGGTGCCTTCGATGGCGATGCGGGCATCGGTGAGGTCCGCCAGTGCAGGCAGCGACAGCGGCGTGCACCGGAACCCGCGGTTGCGGTTGATCTGCACCAGGTCCTCCGTGACAGCGTCCCTACCCAACGGCCGTAGGAGCCGATGTTCGATCCGGGGTTGAGGTAGGAAGTCGTCGATGAACTGATCACCGAGGCGGTCAAATCGAGCAGGCTCCACCGGCGTTTCGGATCGGGCCTGAGCGGCTGCGATCGGCGTTGTCGCGTGGAAGGACCATGGTGATGCGACTCCTTGTGCTCCGCGAGGGGAGAGTGGCAGGGGGAACCGACATTAAAGAACCGATGTTGTATCTTGACGCTTCTTGGACCCCGTCGTCAACACACCGCAGGGAAACCCGGCCCGCTGATCACGACTTCCGCACCCGTCCCCGCTTCGAGACAAGGGCACACGGGGCAGCCACGCGAGCCGCCGCACCACTCTGCTCGGTGGATTGCCCCTTGTAGACCCCGACTTCAGGTACGCAGGCCACCGGCCATGCTGCGACGAACGCTACCCCGGTGCATGGGTTGCTGAAACGGCAACCCACTGGACCAGATCCTGTCGTGTTGTGGAAAGTTGTCCATTGATGAGGGCTTGACAGTGAAACGAACACAACCGCACACTTGGCTCATCTTCCCGGCGGTGCATGGTCGCTCCTCTGGTCGAGCGGACCTTCTGCCGTCTTCTCACGGCGAAGGATGGTTCTATGCGTCGCATAGCACGACTTGTCCTCGTACTGGTGTTGCTCGCCGCGTCGGTCGTGGTCAGTGCCGGTGCGGCTGAGGCCGCCACTACGTCCATCTCGGTGAACGGCACCCAGGGCGGCCGGACCTTCGACGGGATCGGCGCGATCAGTGGCGGTGGCGGCAATTCGCGGCTGCTGGCCGACTATCCGGCCGCGCAGCAGTCGCAGATCCTGGACTACCTGTTCAAACCCGGTTACGGCGCGAACCTGCAGTTGCTGAAGCTGGAGATCGGCGGCGACGCCAACTCCACCGACGGCTCCGAGCCGTCCATCGAGCACGCCCGGGGTCAGATCAACTGCAACGCCGGCTACGAGTTCTGGCTGGCCGAGCAGGCGAAGGCGCGCAACCCGAACATCGGCTTGTACGGCCTAGCCTGGACCGCCCCGGGCTGGATCAACGGCGGATTCTGGTCCACCGACACCATCAACTACCTGATCTCCTGGCTGGGTTGCGCCAAGCAGCACGGCCTGACCGTCAAGTACCTCGGCGGCTGGAACGAGCGCGGCCACGACGTGAACTGGTACATCCAGCTGCGGTCGGCGCTGAACAACGCCGGCTACAGCGGTGTCCAGATCGTCGGCGACGACTCGGGCTGGAGCGTCGCGGACGACATGGCGAAAAACGCCGCGTTCAACAACGCGGTGTCGATTGTCGGTGTGCACTACTCCTGCAACGGCGGCGATGGCGGTGACGCGACTTCCTGCCAGAGCACCCAGACCGGCAGGAATCTCGGAAAGCCCCTGTGGGACAGCGAGAACGGCTCTCAGGACATGAACACCGGCGCTCCCGCACTGATCCGGGCGATCACCCGCGGCTACGTCGACGCGAAGATGACCAGCTTCTTCAACTGGCCGCTGATCGCCGCGGTCTACCCGAACCTGCCGTTCAGCACTGTCGGCCTGGCCACCGCCGGATCGCCGTGGTCGGGTAACTACACCATCGGAACCAGCACTTGGGCCACGGCGCAGGTCACCCAGTTCACCCAGCCCGGCTGGAAGTTCATCGACTCCGCCTCCGGATACCTGGGCGGCGCGGAGTCCAACGGCACCTACGTCACGGTCAAGTCCAACACCGGCTCCGACTACTCCACGATCCTGGAAACCACGACAGCCACCTCCGCGCAGACCGCCAACTTCCACGTCCAGGGCGGACTGTCCACCGGACCCGTCCACGTCTGGGCCACCAACGTCAACTCCCCCAGCGCGGCCTCATCCTTCGTCCACACCCAGGACATCACCCCGTCGGGCGGCTCCTACTCCCTGACGATGCAGCCGGGTTATGTCTACACCGTGACCACCACCACCGTTCAGGGCAAGGGAACCGCGACGGCACCCGCCGCCCACGCGCTCGCCCTGCCCTACAGCGACAACTTCGACGCCGACCGCAGCGGCACCGAAGCGAAGTACCTGTCGGACATGCAGGGCTCCTTCGAGGTCCAGCCCTGCACTGGTCGCTCCGGGCAGTGCGTCCAGCAGATGGCACCGGTCAAGCCGATCGAATGGCAGGACGACTCGGACTCCTACTCGCTGATCGGCGACACCCGCTGGTCGAACTACACCGTCGGCTCCGACGTCCTGCTGCGCGGCGCCGGAACGACCGAGCTGATCGGCCGCGCCAACACCCAACTGCGTCCGCAGTCGCACATGAACGCCTACTACCTGCGGATCCGCGACACCGGGCAGTGGTGGATCGAGAAGATGTACACCGACGGCTCCAACCACACCCTGGCCACCGGCACCACCACCGCCTTGGGCACCGGCCAGTGGCACAACCTCGCCTTCACCTTCCAAGGTTCGACCATCAGCGCGAAGGTGGACGGCAGGCAGATCGGCTCGGTCACCGACACCTCCTTCCAGTCCGGGCAGGCCGGGCTGGGCATCCAGGGGTACCGCACCGACCAGTTCGACAACCTGGCCATCACACCGGGTTCCGGCGATACGGGCGGCACCGTGACCGGGCCGATCCCCTCCGGCCTCGACACCGCGAAGTGCCTCGACGACTACACCGCCTCCACCACCGCCGGCGCCGTCGTCGACATTTGGGACTGCAACGGCTCGCCCGCCCAGCAGTGGACCGTGGGCAACAGTTCGGTCACCACGAACGGCCTGTGCCTGGACGTCGTCGGCAACGCCACCGCCAACGGCTCGGCGGTGGACCTGTGGACCTGCAACGGCGGCGGAAACCAGCACTGGACCGTCAGCAACGGGACCCTGGTCAATCCCGCTTCAGGGCGCTGCCTCGACATCCCCAACCTGGCCACCGCCAACGGGACCGCGCTGGACATCTGGGACTGCAACGGCGGCGCCAACCAGAAGTGGGTCTTCCCCACCGCATCGTGAAGCAGGCCGGCCCGGTCACCGGTGCCCAGCTGGCAACCGCTGCGGCCGACCTGCCCGGCAAGGCGGATGGCCGGCGCAGACACACGCCCCGCCGGCCCCACCCGCACGGCCATCCGTGGTGGCCGGGCCTTAGCACCTCGCCGATCCCCCTCCCCCGCAAGGAGAAACGATGATGTTTCAAACGGCAGGTTCAGCAGCCTTGTTGGCGGCCGCGCTGAGCGTGGGCGTCGTCCAGTCGGAGGCCGCCGCGGCCGGCAGGTCCCACTCCCCTGCCGACCAAGTCCAGACCGCGGCTGCGGCCGCTTCGTTGCGGGTTATGCCGCTGGGCGACTCGATCACCTGGGGTGTGGGCAGCAGTACCGGTAACAGCTACCGCGGCGACCTGGCCACCCAACTGGCCGCCGAGGGCCACGCGCTGGACTTCGTCGGCACCCAGCGCAACGGCACCATGCCGGACCCGGACAACGAGGGTCACTCCGGCTGGCGGATCGACCAGATCGCCGGCATCGCCGACTCCGTCCTGGCCCAGTACCGGCCGAACGTCGTGACCGTGGAAATCGGCACCAACGATCTGAACCAGAACTACCAGGTGGCCACCGCCCCCGACCGGCTGCACGCGCTGATCAACCGGATCACCAACGCCGCACCCGACGCGACCGTGCTGGTCGGCACGGTGATCGTGTCCACCAGCCCCACCGAAGAGTCCAACCGGCCCGCGTTCAACCGGGCGGTCCCCGGCATCGTGCAGACCGAGCAGGCCGCCGGCAAGCACGTCCGGCTGGTCGACATGAGCGCGCTGACGGCCGGCGACCTGTCCGACTCGCTCCACCCCAACGACAGCGGGTACCGGAAGATGGCCGACGCCTTCAACGCCGGCATCCAGGCCGCCGACGCGGCCGGCTGGATCAAGGCGCCCGTGCCGACCGACGGCGTCGGCCCTGTGCGCTCCGGCATCAGCGGCAAGTGCCTCGATGTCAACGGCGGCAGCACCGCCAACGGCACCGCGGCGCAGATATGGACCTG
Source organism: Amycolatopsis sp. cmx-4-61 (assembly GCF_046548775.1). Taxonomy (NCBI): domain Bacteria; kingdom Bacillati; phylum Actinomycetota; class Actinomycetes; order Pseudonocardiales; family Pseudonocardiaceae; genus Amycolatopsis; species Amycolatopsis sp. cmx-4-61. Next base: position 15,169 of record NZ_JAEBEI010000025.1, read on the forward strand.
CAACAACACCAGCGCGCAAGCCTGGACCGCGCCCACCGACGGCACCCTGCGGGCGCTCGGCAAGTGTCTCGACGTGACCGGCGCCGCGACCGCGAACGGCAGCAAGGTCGCGGTCTGGGATTGCAACGGCGGCAGCAACCAAAAGTGGCAACCGTACAACCGCGGCTACCGCAACCCGGCTTCCGGGCGCTGCCTCGACGACCCCGCTTCCTCCACCACCGACGGCACCCAGCTGGTGATCTGGGACTGCAACGGCGGCGCCAACCAGCAGTGGTCCGCACCCTGATCCATCAGCGACCCGGCCGCCGGATCGCGGCGCCGTATCCCCTCGACGTCCACCCGCCACAACGACGACCAGCAAGAAGGAAACCATGATTCCCCCAGACCCGCCGAAACGATGGTCAACGTGGGCAGCAGCCGCCCTGCTCAGCCTGGCGCTGCTGATTCCCTTCTCCGCCAACGCAAAAGCCGCACCGAGCCCGGCGGCCCAGAGCATCTCGGTACTCATGCAGTCCTACAATTCGAACACCGGACGCATCGGCAGCGACTGGTGGACCTCCGCGGTGTCGCTGAGCACCGTGATGACCTACCGCCAGGCCACCGGCGACACCCAGTACGACTACGCCATCGCCGGTGCCTACGCCAAGAACAGCAACTTCACCAACGACTACATCGACGACACCGGCTGGTGGAGCCTGGTCTGGCTCCAAGCCTACGACGTCACCGGCAACAGCAGCTACCTCACCATGGCCAAGACCACGGCCAACTACATGCACAACTACTGGGACAACCAGTGCGGTGGCGGCGTGTACTGGAGCACGGCCAAGACCTACAAAGCCGCCATCGCCAACGAACTGTTCCTCGCCGTCACCGCCGGTCTGCACAACCGCATCCCCGGCGACACCACCTACCTCGGCTGGGCCAATCAAGAGTGGAACTGGTTCACCCACTCCGGACTCGTCAGCGGCAACCTCGTCCGCGACGGGCTCGACGCCTCCGGCTGCGGGTTCCACACCGCGAACTACACCTACAACCAGGGCGTCATCCTCCAAGGACTCGTCGAACTGAACCGCGCCACCGGGGACAGCTCACTGCCGAACACGGCGAAGTCCATCGCCACTGCTGCGACCCAGCGCTTCACCAAGGGCGGGGTCCTCTATGAAGGCTGCGAACCCAACTGCTCCGGCGACGGTCAGGCCTTCAAAGGCATCTTCGCCCGCTACCTGCGCTCCCTCGCCAACGCCACCGGAACCACCCAGTACGACTCCTTCCTGACCACCACCGCCGACTCCATCCTCGCCAACGACACCAACAGCGCCGGCCAGCAAGGCAACTCCTTCGTCGGCCCCTTCGCCCTGTGGTCACCCACCACCCAGGCCAGCGCCGCCGCAACTCTCGTCGCCGCCAAAGCCACCACCACGACCGGCACTACCGGCGTCCTCCGTGGACAGGGGTCCGGCCGATGCGCCGACGTGCTTGGCGCCACCCAGACCAACGGCACCCGAATCGCACTGTGGGACTGCAACGGCGGTGCCAACCAGATCTGGACCGCCACACCGTCGGCGCAGCTGACCGTCTACAGCACCAAATGCCTCGACGTCAACGGCGCCGGCACGGCCGACGGCACCGCGGTGCAGATCTGGGACTGCACCAACGGCGGCAACCAGCAGTGGACGGTCAGAGCCGACGGCACAGTGGTCAACACCTCCTCCGGCAAGTGCCTGGACGCCACCGCCAACGGCACCACCAACGGCACTCCCCTGCAGATTTGGACCTGCAACGGCGGCGCCAATCAGAAGTGGGCCAGGACCTGATCCAGGCTCTTCAGGAAAGGCGACCGACCTCACGGCGCGCGCGGCCATCGCGACGGTGTTCGCGTGCTTGGATGCCGCGTCGACGACGTGGATCGCATGCGACGGCCGGGGCGAGGTCATGGACCTGCGCTGTTCCGGCTGCCGCTCGATAGCATCTGGGCATGGGTGCGATCCCGGGGCAGACGGCGGACCTTCCCGAGCCGGTGCTCACCGAGCTCCGCCGCACCACCGCCGAGGTGCTGGCGCACGTGTCGTCGTACGCCGACGACATGCTCGACTACATCGTGCAGCGCATACCCGAAGCGGGCGCTGACGCCGACCTTCGTGGTCTGACGCTCGGGTCGTGCTCGTCGAACCTCGAGGCGGCCCTGTCGATGGTGCGGCACGGCATCGACGTATCCGCCGCGTCGGCACCGGTCACCGCTCTCGAGCATGCGCGCGCCATGGCGGCCTGTGGATACAGCGTCGACATGATGCTGCGTTTCTACCGGATCGGCCACGCCTACTTCACCGAGCGCATAGTGGCCGGGATCACCGGCTTCGTGCCCGACCCGGCGCTCGCTCTCGCCGTGGTCGCCACCATGGAGCGCTTCGCCTTCGCCTACGTCGACCGGATCTCCAGCGAGGTCGCCGCGGAGTACGTCGCCGAGCTCGACCGGAGGCAGAACCAGGCGCGCGCGGCCCGGACTGACGCGGTCCGCGGACTGATAGCCGGCGAACGGGTGGATCTCCGGCGGGCCGAACGCACCTTGTCCCACCGGCTCACCGGGTGGCAGACCGCCTTCATCTGCTGGACCGACCACGACGACGTGGATCTCGTGCACCTCGCGGGAACGATCGGCGCGCACTTCGGCTCGCGCCATCCTCTGCTCGTCCCGGACGGCGCCCGGACGCTGTGGGGATGGGTGGCCACGACCCGGGCTGCGGACGTATCGTCACCGGCCCTTAGCCCGCTGACCGGACGAATCCCGGAGCTGGTCCGGGTTTCGATCGGGGTGCCGGCCGAAGGACCGGGCGGGTTCCGGGACTCCCACGCCCAGGCTCAGCGGGGCCGCCGGATCGCCGAACTCTCCGGCAGGAGTATGCCGGTGACGTCGTACGCCGACGTGGCTCTCGCGGATGTGATGAGCCGCGACCTGGACCTGGCGCGCTCCTTCGTCGCGAGCGAACTGGGCGCGCTGGCGGCCGAGGGACGCCGGGAGCAGGAGGAGCGCCGAGCGCTGCTGGCAGTGCTCGACGCACAGGGTGGCCTGGCAGCTGCGGCCGAGGAACTGGGCGTGCACCGCAACACCGTGCTGCAGCGGATGCGCCGGGCCGAGGATCGCCGGGGCCGTCCGGCCACTGAGCGTGTCGTCGAGCTGCACGCGGCGTTGTACCTCGTCCACGTGCTCGGCGCTGCGGTGCTGACGTCCCCAGGACTCGACCGGATCTGAGCACTCATGTGCTGCGCGCACATTGTCGTGGGCTCAGCACCTCTGGTACGGCCGCAGCAGAGCGCCATACGGTCCTCGCATGTCAGCGCCTACAGACGGAGCCGGCCCCGCAGCCTTCCACCACGCACTCCCCGACCCGGGCGAGCGGGTTCCCGCGATCTCGTGGCCCATCGTCGCCATCTTCACCAGCTCCATCGCGGTCTTCGTGCTGACCACCTGGGCTGCGGTGACCGGCGTGCTCGCCGCCCCAGCCACCGTCGTCCTCAACGCGGCCGCGATCTTCGTGCTGTTCACCGTGCTCCACGATGCGGCGCACTACTCGATCAGCACCCACCGATGGGTCAATGTCGCGTTCGGCCGGGTCGCCATGCTCTTCGTCTCGCCGCTGATCTCCTTCAAGTCGTTCGCGTTCATCCACATCGAGCACCACCGCAACACCAACGATGACGAGAACGACCCCGACCACTTCGTCAGCGGCGCCCCGACCTGGCAGCTGCCGGTCCGGTTCGCGCTGATGGACGTGCCGTACCTCGGCTTCCTGATGCGCAACGTGCGGCGCCGGCCCCGGGCGGAGCTGCTCGAGACTGCGTTCCTGCTGGTGACGAGCGTTTCCGTGATCGTCGCGTGCGCGCTCACCGGGCACCCGTGGACGCTGGCGGTGCTCTACCTGATCCCCGAACGGATCGCCATGTTCGTCCTCGCGTGGTGGTTCGACTGGTTGCCGCACCACGACCTCGAGGACACCCAGCAGGAGAACCGCTACCGCGCCACCCGCAACCGCGTCGGCTCCGAATGGGTCCTGACACCCTTGCTCCTCTCGCAGAACTACCACCTCGTCCACCACCTCCACCCCTCGATCCCGTTCCACCGGTACGTCGCGGCCTGGCGGCGCAACGAGGAGGCCTACCTCGAGCGCGATGCGGCGATCGGCACCGTTTTCGGCCGGCAGCTCGCCGCCGAGGAATACCGCGAGTGGAAGAGGCTCAACGGCAGGCTGGCCCACCTCCTGCCGGTGCGGGTACCGAAGCGATCCTCCGCCGCCCACTCGGTGTTCCACGAGGTCCCGGTGGCGAGCGTCGAGCAGTTGACGAGCGACAGTGTGCTCATCCACTTCGGCGTGCCGGAGGACCTGCGCGACCAGTTCTCCTTCGAGCCCGGGCAACATCTCGCGGTCCGCACCGACCTCGGCGGCAAGGGGGTACGGCGCACCTACTCCATCTGCTCCTCGGCGACCTCCGACACGCTGGCCATCGCGGTCAGGCACATCCCGGGCGGAGCGTTCTCCACGTTCGCGGTGGAGCAGCTTCGAGCCGGTGACACCCTCGAGCTGATGACGCCGACCGGTTCGTTCGGCACTCCACTCGACCCGCTCACCGCGAAGAGCTACGTCGCGATCGCGGCCGGCAGCGGCATCACTCCGGTGCTCTCGATCCTGCAAACGACACTCGCCGTCGAGACCGACAGCCGCTTCACCCTGATCTACGGCAACCGCAACGCGGAGAGCACCATGTTCCGGGCGCAGCTCGACCACCTCGAGGCGCGCTACGCCGACCGGCTCCGGATCGTGCACGTCCGCTCCCAGGATCCCCGGCACCCCGTGGCGCTCCGCGGCCGCGTCGACCGGACGAAACTCGCGCGATGGCTCGCTGCGGACACGGCCCCCGACACCGTCGACGAATGGTTCCTCTGCGGCCCGATCGAGATGGTCACCGACCTGCGCGACGTCCTCGTCGAGCACGGCGTCGACGCGGACCGGATCCACGTCGAGCTCTTCAACGGCCATCAGAGGCGCAGCGCCGCCGGCGCCTTCGCCCCGGCAACGGTGACGGTCCGCTTATCGGGGCGGCGGCAGGCGGTATCGCTCGCTGCTGGCGACACCGTCCTCGAGTCGGCGTTGAAGGCCGGTCTGGACGCACCGTACGCCTGCCTCGGCGGCGCCTGCGGGACCTGCAAGGCCCAGATCTTGTCGGGCTCCGTCGCGATGGAGCAGAACTTCGCCCTGTCCGAAACCGACTTGAGGTCCGGCTACGTCCTCACCTGCCAGTCCCACCCGACGACGCCGTCAGTCTCGATCGACTACGACACCTGAGGCCGTCACGCGGACACCGGACGCAAGGTCCGAGCATCAGCGCCGGGCGCGCATCGCGCCTCCAAGCGCACCGGCCACGGCACCGGCAAGCGCCGTGATGACGACCAGGAGACCGGGAACATCACCAAGGTCGATCGTGTCGGCCCAGCCGGTCAGGGCACGGCCGCCGAGAAGCGCCGCTCCGTACAGCAGGCCGCCCACGACGCCGCGGACCAGTCCCGGTCGCCAGCCAGGATGCTCGGTGCCGCCGAGGAAGCCACCGACCGCGGCCAGGACCTGCAGCACCCAGTAGACCGGCGCCGACATGCCCAGCAGGACACCCGACACACCTCCCAGTACAACCGGCGCCACTACGGCGCCGAGGACCTTGCCGAGCATCGATTGGCCGGCGAAGCTGCGCTTCCTGTCAGTCGGGCCGGCCGCGTCTCTCTTGAAAACCATGGCTGTACTTTTGCACGGTGACCAGGTCAAGGAAAGCGCCGGCGAGAAAGGAGTCCGTTATCGTGCACCCGTGAGTGCCCCGGGAAGCAGCAAGGACCTGCCCGCCGCGTTGACCTTGATGCCGAGCCGGCTCGATCTGCCTCGAGGGCGGGCCGCACTGTCCGGGTCCGAGGTCGCCGCGTCGCAGCGCGGCCGGATCCTGCAAGCGGTCACCGAAGAGGTGGCCGCGCGCGGTTATCCGGCGACGTCCGTGCAACATGTGATCGGCAGAGCCCGGGTGTCACGGACGGCGTTCTACGCCTCGTTCACCGACAAACAGGACGCTTTCGCCCAAGCACACCTTCAGGCCAGCCGGCAACTCCTCGACCTCATCCACGACCGCGTCGCCGACGTCTCCGACGCCCCGTGGCGGGAACGGCTTCGAGCCGGAGTGCAGGCCTACCTCGAGGGGTTCGAGAGCGCACCGGCGTACGCGGTCAGCTTCATGGTCGAACTGCGCGCCGCCGGCCCGCTGCTGCTCGACCAACGCGACCAGGTCCTCGAGCGGCACGTCCGAAACTTCGCCCGGCTCGCCGACCAAGCCGCCGCCGAGGACTCCACCGTGCGCCGGCCGCCTGATCTGGAGCTCATCGGCGCCATCGGCGCCGCCGACGAGCTCGCCACCCGCGCCATCCGTGCGACCCCCGCGGGACAGCCGCCGGACCTGAGCTCCCTCTTGGCTCCTATCGCGGCCATCCATGAGGCGGTCCTCACTTACCCGCACTGACCCGCCTTGCGCCAAAAGTACTGTGCGCGTACTTTTGGCGTCACTTCTGATCGGAGAGGCGGCGCAGTGGGCGGTAGCGCACGGGTGATCATCATCGGCAGCGGCTTCGCCGGGATCGGGCTGGCCTACCAGCTCAAGTGTGCGGGCATCCACGACCTGCTGATCCTCGAGCGCAACGACGACGTGGGTGGCGTCTGGAACTCCAACACCTATCCCGGCTGCACCTGCGACGTGCCGTCCCATCTCTATTCCTTCTCGTTCGCTCCCAATCCCGAGTGGACAAGCACTTACTCTCCGCAAGCCGAAATCCACGACTATCTCCGGTCGTGCGTTGAGAGGTTCAGATTGGGCAACCACCTGCGGCTCGGGGTGGCGATGCACGACGCGGCATGGGACGAGGACGCGCAGCGGTGGCGGATCACTACCAGTGACGGAAAGTACGACGCCCAGGTGCTGGTCTCGGCGGTGGGCCCCCTGACCGAGCCGCTGTTTCCCGAGGTACCCGGCATCGACACGTTCGAGGGGCAGCTGATGCACTCGGCCCGTTGGGACCACTCCTACGACCTGACCGGCAAAGTGGTCGCCTCCATCGGCAGCGGTGCCTCCGCGATCCAGTACGTACCCGAGATCGCCGACCGAGTCGGTCGGCTCTATGTACTGCAGCGCACCGCTCCGTGGATCATGCCCCATCCCCGACGCGCCATCAGCGATCGCGAACGAGCGCTCTACCGGCGGCTGCCACTGGCGCAGAAGGCGGTCCGGGCCGGCGTCTACACCGCGAAGGAAGCCCTCGTCCTCGGCTTCGTCAAACGGCCCGCGCTCATGGAACGGCTGGCGACGCTCGCCAAAGCCCACCTGGCAGACCAGGTACCCAGCCCGGAGCTGCGAAGCCGGCTGACTCCCGACTACACATTCGGCTGCAAGCGGCTGGTGCCGTCCAACCGCTGGTTTCCCACACTCCAGAAGCCCAACGTCGAGCTGGTCAGCTCGGCCCTGGCCGAGGTGCGACCGCACTCCATCATCGACCGCAGCGGGGTGGAGCGAAACGTCGACGCCATCATCTTCGGTACCGGCTACCACGTCACCGACATCCCGGTCGCCGCACAGTTGCGCGGCCGTGGCGGCGGCACCCTCGCCGAGCACTGGGCGGGCTCCCCGCGGGCCTACCTCGGCACGTCCGTTCCGGGCTTCCCCAACCTGTTCCTGATGCTGGGCCCCCACACCGGTCTCGGGCACAGCTCGATGGTCTACATGATCGAGGCGCAAGCCACCCACATCCGCAACCAGCTCAAGGCGATGGCCCGGACAGGCGCCACCACCATCGAAGTCGACCAGCGCGTGCACGACGACTACAACCGCGAACTCGACCGGAAGATGTCCACCACCGTGTGGCAGGTCGGTGGCTGCCGCAGCTTCTACCTCGATGCCACCGGCCGCAACGCCACCCTGTGGCCGGACTGGACGTGGCGCTTCCGGCGCTTGGCCGCGCAACGCACCACAACCGCTTACCACCTGTCCAGGGCGGGCACCGGGTCACGTACCGCCGAGGCCGCACGATGAGGGCGGTCGTCTGCCACCACCACGAGCTGACCGTCACCGACATGCCCGACCCGGTTCCAGGTCGCGGACAACTGGTCCTGGAGGTCCAGCGGTGCGGCATCTGCGGCTCGGATCTGCACTCCCGCCTGCACGCCGACGAGCTCGCCGATGTCCTCGCCGAGATCGGCTATCCCGACTACCAACGGGCAAGCGATGCGGTCGTCCTCGGCCACGAGATCTACGGCGTGGTCGCTGAGCACGGACCGGGCACCCGCCGCAAGCTCGCGGTCGGGACACCGGTGGTGACCCTCCCCCTTGTCCGCCACGGCGCAGAGGTCCACGCCGTGGGCTTGTCCGCCAAGGCACCGGGCGGATACGCCGAGCGAGTCCTGGTCCAAGAAGCACTCACCCTCGCCGTGCCGAACGGGCTCGCCCCGGACCTGGCCGCGCTGACCGAGCCCATGGCGGTCGCCTGGCACGCGGTCAACCGAGGTCAACCGCGGCGCGGCGACGTCGCTGTCGTCCTCGGCTGCGGCCCGGTGGGGCTTGCGGTGATCAGCGTGCTCAAGGCCCGTGGGGTGAAGAAGGTCATCGCCAGTGATCCGTCTCCGCTGCGCCGCCGGCTCGCCGGCCAGTGCGGTGCCGACGTAGTTGTCGACCCTCAGGAGATTTCTCCGTTCGAAGACAGCGACCGACGGCACTTCACCACCATGCAAGGCCCGATCGCGGCCGCCATGGACGCGGTCGAGGGGCTCGGCCGGCTACCGGTTCCGTGGTGGCACACGTGGCGACTGCTCGACAAGGTCGGCAAGACCACCCCCAAGGCACCAGTCGTGTTCGAATGTGTCGGCGTGCCGGGAATGCTGCAACAGATCCTCGCCGACACGCCGCTGCACTCCAAAGTCGTGGTCGTCGGAGTCGGCATGGGCACCGACCGATGGCGCCCGGCAATGGCGGTCAACAAGGAGATCGACCTGCGCTTCGTGGTCGGATACACACCCCTGGAGTTCCGGGACACCCTCCACGCCCTGGCCGAAGGCCACCTCGACGCGTCCCCACTGCTGACCGGCCGTGTCGGGCTCGGCGGGGTATCCGCCGCCTTCGACCAGCTCGCCGCCCCTGAGGGTCACGCCAAAGTACTCGTCGACCCGAGACTCTCCGGAAAAGCCATCTCCGCACGCGAATAGGAGGTGGCATCAGCGACGGGATGCTGATGAGGCGGTCGCTGCCGTCCAGGGCAGCCTGCAGCTCGCCGACCGAGAGAGCGCGGGCCACGCCTGCCGGCGAGTGCGCTCACAGCTCCAACTCATGGCCTTCTGTCGCTACGTCCGCTCCCGCCGCGCGGACGGCATCGCGCTCGGCCGAGTGGGGATCCAGCACCGGATTCGTATTGTTCACATGGGTATACAGGCAGCGCAGTCCCGGGTGAGCGGCCAACGCTTCGAGGCTCTCGCTGATCGGCAAGTGTCCCATATCGCGGGAAGAGGGCGCCCAGCCTGCCGTTCGGATCATCTCGTCCTGGTGATAAAACGATCCGTCGACGACCAGCTGGGACACGCCCTTCAGCGCAGAACCGAACGCGGGCGTCCACTCGGCCAGGCACGGAGCGTAGAGCAACGCACTGCCGGTAACGGGATCCGCGAAGCGGTAGGCCAGCACCCAGTCGTCACGAGCCGGCTGATCCGCGGCGTAGCGAGGACGCTTGGCGCCGAGCGGAACGGCGCGCACCTGTAGCCCGTCGGAAAGTTCGAACGGCTCGCCGGCGACGACCTCGTGCCAGCGCGTGGATCCGTACGGCCCCATGATCCGACGGATGGGGAAGCAGTCGTCGAGTGCCAACAGCACCGGCGCCGACCCGTACACGTCCAGTTTCGCGCCCTCCCGCAGTGCCAGCAGGCCCAGCGTGTGGTCCAGCTCCGCATCGGTCAGCAGCACACCGCGGACCGGGGTGTCACGTCGACCGGGCCCCGGTACCATGTCGGGTGCCGCCAGGATCTGAACTCGGAGGTCGGGAGAGGCGTTGACAAGGTGCCAGTGCGAGCCGTTCGCCGACACAGCAAGGCAATCCTGCGTCCGTGCGGCGCCCGTCCGCCGCGCGACCGTGCACTGGGGGCAGGCGCAGTTCCACTGCGGCACACCCCCGCCCGCGGCCGTACCCAGGATCCTCACCTTCATCGCATCCGCCGGGGCTGGACGGATGCCGCCGGTGTGACGGCGAGGAGCTCGGCGATCCGCCCGCGGTCGGGCGACAGTGAGCACACCGGATCGGTGGCAGCCGCGTCCCCGGTCAACTGGTAGGCCTGGCAGCGGCAGCCGCCGAAGTCGATCTCCCGCAGATCGCAGCTCACGCAGGGTTCGGGCATCCAGTCGGTCCCGCGGAAGCGCGTGAACGCATCGGACTCGTGCCAGATCGACCGCAGGTCCGCGTCCCGGACGTTGCTGATCACCAGATCCGGCAGCTGCCCGGCGGCGAGGCAGGGCAGGACATCCCCGTGGGGAGCCACGATGAGCTGGCGGGCGCCCCAGCCGTTCATGCAGGGCTTGGGCCGTGTCTCGTAGTAGTCGGAGAGCACGTACACGATCTGTAGCCGGTCGCTGAAGCGTCCTCGCGCCGCTGTCACGGCCCTTTCCGACTCCTCGAGTTGCCGGCGGGAGGGCAGCAGGGCGGCCCAGTTGCGCAGTGCCCAGCCGTAGTACTGGGTGTTGGCCAGCTCCAGTCGCTGCGCGCCCATCGCGACGGCCAGCTCGATGATGGGAAGAGTGTGGTCGATGTTGGCCCGGTGCAGTACCGCGTTGACGGTGAACGCCAGCCCGGAGCCCCTCACCCGTTCTGCCACCGCGAGCTTGCGATCGTGCGCCTGGGTTCCCGCGATCGCATCGGCGGACGCGCGGTGCGAGTCCTGAATGGACAACTGCACATGGTCCAAACCCGCGTCCACCAGCTCGCTGAGCCGCCTCTCGGTCAAACCGGCTCCGCTGGTCACCAGCGACACATACATGCCCAGTCCACGCGCGTGCGCGAGGATCTGCACCAGGTCACGTCTGACCAGCGGCTCGCCACCGGACAGATGGAACTGCAACGCTCCCAGGTCGCGAGCCTGGTCGATGACCCGCACCCACTGCGCTGTGGTCAACTCATCGCCGGCGGAGCCCAGTTCCAGGGGGTTGGAGCAGTACCCGCACTGCAGCGGGCACCGGTACGTCAGCTCCGCCAGGACCCCCAGCGGGGCGGGCAGCCGCGGCGGTCTCGGACCAGGCCCACCGGGGGCGACCTCCGCGGCGGCGGACGGTGCGGGTGACGCGGAGCCGGGCGCGGCGTTCTCGTCGACCAGCCGGTCCGCGGCGAGCCGGGTCAGCAGTCCGCAGGCCTGAGAGATCAGGGTCGCGCGGTCCGGGCCCGCGAACTCCCGCGCCAGGTCCTCGGCCAGTTCGGTCACGGTCCGGCGACCGTCGCAGCGCAGCATGACCGCACCGGCCGTCTCGTTGAGCAGCAGTACGCCCTCCGGATACAGCAGGGCGTACTGCCCCCGCACTTCGTCGAAAACCAGACGACACCCGGGACGCAGGGCGGGCCGGCAATCAGCAGTGATCATGATCGGCGCTCACGCTCCTGCTCCGGCCGTGGCGTGCGCGATCGCGTCGAGCATGGCCCACAGCACATCGCACTTGAAGGCAAGTGCCGACAGGGCGGCTTCCTGCTGCTCGCGCGTCACACAGTGGGTCAGCACCAAGTCGAGCGTGTAGGCGGAATCGCCGCTGACCACGGGGATGCGGTGGTGGAAATAGGCGTATCCCGACGGGTCGATCCACGTGTAGTGGACCTGCCAGGCACTGACTCGTTCGGCCATGAGGCCGGGCGCGAACAGTTCGGTCAACGCCGCGCCGGCCGCTTCCGTCCAGGGGCGGTTGCGGCAGAAGTTCACGTAGCCGTCGACGGCGAACCGCACTCCTTGAAGGAGGTGCCGCTCGTCGACGACCTCCTCCCAGGACAGCCCCACTGCCCGGGCCAGCGCCCGCCAGTCCCCGAGGCCGCCGTCGCCGTTCCCGGATCCGTCCTGGAACAGGATCCGTTCGACCCAGCGGCGCCGCACTGCGGGGAGCGGGCAGTTCGCGATGATCGCTGCGTTCTTCTGGGACAGGTTTCGCTGGTAGTACCAGCGGTTGGCCACCCAGGAGCGGACCTCGGCCGTGGTGGAGTCCCCGGCGTGCAGCCGGACGTGGAACGGATGTTTGTCCCAGTACTTCACCGACAGCCCGCGCAGTGCCCTCTCGAACTCGTCCCGAGGCAGTGGGGCGTGCATCACCGGCGGGCAGCGTACGCGGTGACCTCCATGGACGTCTCGAATGCGCTGGCCTCGGGCGGTATCCATACCGACAGGTCGGTGTCGACAGGAGAAGCAACGGTCCGCGGAGCCTCGGTGTTCGGAGAAACGGTCATGATCGTCCTCTCGGTTGAGTTGTCCGTGCCACGGAAGAGCCTTGATCGTCCAGCGCTTGACGCGCAGTGCACCACCGCTGGTGTTCGTGCTGGTTGCCGTACCTGCGGATCAAGGAACGCGGGTTCCGGTGCCCAGCGTCCAGCGCTGGTTCGCCCCACCGTTGCAGGACCACAGCTGGATGCCGGATCCGTTCGGGTTCTCCGTCCCTGAGACGTCGAGGCAGAGCCCGGACTGGACACCGGTGATCGTGCCGTCGGAGTTGGTGTTCCACTGCTGGTTCGCGCCGCCGTTGCAGTCGTAGAGCTCGACGTGCGTGCCGGAGGCCGTCCCGCCGGCGTGTGCGTCGAAGCACTTGCCCAGGACCTTGAGGGTCTTGGCCGAGGTGCTGTAGGCGACCTTCTGGTTTTCGCCGCCGTTGCAGTCCCACACCGCGAGCTGAGTACCGTTCACGGTCGTGCCGCCGGGCGAGTCGGCGCAGCGGCCCGAGTTGGCGCTGATGAGCGGGCCGCCCAGCGGGGTGCTGCCTGCACTGGGAGTGACCTTGAACAGCGCCGATTCGTGGCTGCTCAGGGAGCGGGAAACCGAGTTGCTGGACGTGCCCGCGTCTGCCCTGGCCCACAGGTTCCGGACCGTGGCGTTGCCGGTGAAGCCGAGGTCGGACCAGTTGGCGGTCATCGTGGCGGTGTTGTCGCCGAGGTTGAACAGGGCGACCGTGTAGCTGCCGTCGGAATTCTTCGGAGAACGCCAGACCTGCTGCTGGGTGGCCTGGGACACGGGGGTGGCCGGACGACCGCCGTCCCGGTCGACGGCGAGGACTTCGTCGTTCTTCAGCATGGTGAGGTCACCGGCATCGAAGTGGGTCATGTCCACACCGAGCAGCAGCGGAGCCTTGGAGATCGCCCACAGGGTGAGCTGGCTCTGCCGCTCGGCCGGCGTGAGCCCGGTGGCCGTACCGTTACCGACCTCGATGGAGTCGGGGTCGTTCCAGCCACCCGGACCAGCGTACGGCGCCCACTTGGGCAGGTCGACCCAGCGCGAACGGATCATCCCCCAGTGGGTCAGGGTCGAGCAGTAGCACTCGATGTCACCACTGATCCGCCAGCTGTTGGAGTACTGTCGCCAGGTGTTGACGTTGCCGAAGTCCAGCGTGTTGGACAGCCCGTAGTGGATGGTGCGCCCGGTTTGACGCAGAGCGTCCGACCAGTGGATGACGTCGTCCTGGTCGCTGGTGTGCACGCCGTCGATCTTGATGTAGTCGACGCCGTAGGAGGCGAAGAGGTTGGCCCACGAGTTCAGGAATGCCTGCGCCGCGGCCGGGTTCTTGTTGTAGTCGATGAAGTACATGACGTTCCCGAAGCCGCCGTAGTTCGACTCGTACCGGCTGGTGTCGGAAACGATGTCGCGGGCGTGGAACGAGGTTCCCTGGATCGGGGTGTTCTGGTTGTACGCCGCCACCGGGATTCCGGGGGTCACGTACATGCCGAACTTCTCGCCGAGGCCGTGCACGTAGTCCCCGAGGGCTTTCATGCCGCTCGGGAACTTGGCGGTGTCGACCGCCCAGCGCCCGTACTGGTCCACGGTGGTCCCGGGATTGAGGATGTAGTAGTCGTCAAGGTTGATGTACTGGAAGCCCTTGGCCACCAGGCCGGCGTCCGCCATGCCCTTCGCTTGCGCCTTCACCTTGGCTTCGGTCGGGCTGCGCATCAGGAAGCTCCAACTGCTCCACCCGGCCGGCGGCGTCTGGGACGCGCCGTTGTCGGAGGCCAGCGCCGGTGACGCCGTGGTGAGGTTCGAGATCAACAGCGACGCTGCCAACGCAATCGTCGCAATCAGCGCACGTTTGTACATAACTCTCCTCGAAGTACCGATTACGAACCGTCTGTACAGACCATCAAGGGGATATCGCCTATTGAGTGTTCTACAGTGCGATCGGGCGGTGCGGAGGTGACCCGGATTCAGCCGCGGCGCCACTTCTGGTTGGCGCCGCCGTTGCACGCCCAGAGACTCAGCACCGCTCCATCACTCTCATTCCAGCCCGTGATGTCGACGCACTTGTTCGACTGCGGGTTGACCAGGTCGCCGTTCGCGTTGAGCACGAACTGCTGTGCCCCGTTGCCCGACGTGCACCCGGAGATCTGAATGGCTGCTCCGTCGGCGGTGGATCCCCCGGCCACATCCATGCACATGTCGTTCTGTGTTCGGAACGTACCGCCCACGGAGTTCCATTGCTGATTCGCGCCACTGGTGCAAGCCCAGTCGGCCATCCGCTGACCAGTGCTGTAGTTCGAATTCGGCACGTCGATGCACTTGCTGTTCCAGGCACTCACGATCGAATTACCGGTCGGCATGACGGTCGGTGTGACGGCCTGCATGATCACCGCACCGATGGCTTCGACCGCGCGCGTGTCGTCCTGCGGCGTCCGCGCGTCCCATCGGTTCCAGGTGAGGTTCAGGTCGGTGCGACGCATGTTCCACGCCGCGTCGGAATTGCGCTTCATGAAATCGTAGTACTGGGACCACAGGTTGTTCTCGCGGACGAATTCACCCATTCCTCGAGCGAACTCCGACTGCCAGGTTCCTTCACGTGTCCCGTTCGTCATGATGCCGTTGACGGTACGTTCCCGAATGACCCAGTCGGTCGTGCGTTTGGCGTCGTCGAAGACGGATTGTCCTCGGTAGCTGCGGTAGATGGCCTGCGCTGCGCCAACGAACGCGCCGGCGGAGTACACCGTCTCGCCGGCGGCGAGACTGCCGTTCGCCTGCATGTTCTCGTGCACGCCGCCGGTGGACCTGTCGAGCAGCCTCGACCAGGTCCAGTCGTAGACGGCCCGAGCCTTGTCGAGGTAGCCGCGATCCGCGGTCGCCTCGTAGATGAGGCAGCCCAGGATGACCGCCGGGCTGTTGCTCAGCGCACTCTTCTCCGCCTTGTCGACACTCCACCAGATTCCGCCGCCGAGGGCGGTGTCCCATCCACGGTCGTACACTCGATTGAAGGCGTACTGCGCCTGAGTGAGGTAACTCCGGTTTCCGGTGATCTTGTAACCGCGGGCGAAGGCCAACCCCGCCCACAGCAGGTCATCGTTGTACTCGTTCCAGTTCCAGTCGTAGAGACCGCCGCTGCCGTGGTTTTGCTGCAGGAACGTGTCGAGAAGACTGCCGACAAGCTCTCGGGTCGTCGCGCGCCCGGTGCTCGTGTACACGTCCTCGGCCGCTTGGATGTCCAGCGCCTGACGCCAGAAGTAGTCCTTTTCCGGGTTGCCGAGAGATTCCTTGTAGTACCGCTGAGTACCGCTGGACACCAGAAACGCGTTGTTCAACGCGGTGAAGCTCGCATCGGTGTTCACCGAGAACGGGACCGCTTCCGCCGAGGCGGCGTGTGCGGCACTTCGCGTGACCGTCATGCCGGCGATGATCAGCACAATAGCCAACACCGCGGCGACTGCCGAATGCCCTATGCGCGCGACTCGAGGCCGCCCTACCATGGAAATCACGCGGGCCCGCAGTTCTGCGTGGATCCGGTGGCGTTGACGCGCAGGGCACCACCGCTGGTGTTCGTGCTGGTGCCGACGCAGTAGCCGTTGACGTTCTGGAAGCCGGTGTCGTAGGCGCTGCCGCTGCCGCGCTGTGCCGTGAAGTGGTCGAAGGCCACGGGTCCGCCGCCGTAGGCGATCACCGCGGGACGGCTGTCGTTGGACGCGAACCTCACCGAGGAGCCGTGGAAACGGATGTTGTCGGCGTTGTGGAGGTACCAGCCGTATGCTGGCCGGGTGCCGATGCTGGTGGGGTCGTAGCCGGTGGCGTTGGCGCTGGGCGGCGTGGTGGCGATGGCCGCGCTGCCGCCGGGGACGGTGATGTCGACGTTGGTGAAGGTCACTCCGCTGATGTGATTGCCGCCGGACTCGCCCCACAGGGTCGGGGTGACGCTGGGGTTGCTGCCGGTCGCGGTGATGTTGTCGTAGGTGATGTTGCTGATGTGGCCGATACCGGGGTTGTTGCCGCAACGCTTTCTGGTGCCGATCTTCTGGAAGATCGGCGAGTGGACGCCGGCCATGGTGATGTCGCGGTAGTGGACGTCGGAGATGGTGGCGCCGTCCATGGAAACCATGCCGAGGCCGGATTTGCCGGCGCCGGTGATCTCGATGCCCTGGAACTGGTAGTCGGCGAAGTCGCCGCAGGTTTCGGAGCCGAACATCAGCGCGTTGCAGCACCGAGCCGAGAGCGTCGAGTCGGTCACCGTGACGTGTCCATTGGGGAGCTTGGCGCCGAGGGCGTAGTCGCTCTTGAAGGCCAATGCGTCGTCGTTGGCGGAGATGTTCGCGTGGGTAACGGTGACGTTGGTGGTGGAGATGATGTTCCAGCCGTCCTGGTCGCCGGCGGTGTCGATGGTGAGGTGGTCGGAGACGACGTGGTCGCAGCCGTTGATCAGTGCGGCGAAGTGGCCGCCGCGGCGCAGGGTGATGCCGCTAAGGGTCAGGTTCTTGCAGCGGGTCAACGAGATGATCTTGTCGGCTTCGCCTGCGCCCGGATCCCTGGTGGCAGTGACCAGGAACCCCCCGCCGTCGATGGCGCCGGAGCCGGTGAAACCGATGTTGGTCACGTTGTCGCCGTAGAACATGGCGTCGCGGAAGTGGCTGTGTCCGTAGTCCTGGTACCTGTCGTTCGGGTTGGGTTCGGCCGCGTCGTAGGTGTCGGCCACCGAGCCCAGGACGGTGGATCCGGCGTCGAGCTGAATTGTCACGTTGCTTCTGAGGTGGACGGTGTTCTTGGACTTGTAGGTGCCGGCGGGGAACTCCACCGTGCCACCGCCTGCGGAATTCGCGGCGGTGATGGCCTTGGCGATGGCGGGGCTGTCATTGACGTGGCCGTCGCCCACGGCCCCGTAGTCCCTGACGTTGAACACGGCGGCCGCGGCGCTCGATGCCGGGCCGGGCGGGCTGCCGGCGTGCGCGGCGGTCGCCCCGAACAGGCTGGTGACCACCGCAACGACGACGCCTGACAGAGTGCTGGTGCGCTTCATGCGTCCTCACCTCTTTGTGGGGAACTTGGCCGGCTCGGCCGCCGCGGCGATGATGGTGTGTTGTCGCCGCGGCGGCGGAGCCGGTGTCGTGCAGGGGTCTCGACGAGCGCCGCTGATCTGTCGCGGGCTCTCAGCCGAGCGCGACGTGGAAGATTCTCTCGTTGCTGTTGTTGGGGGTGCTGTCCTTGTCGCCGTTGTTGCTCGTGGTCAGCCACAAGCCGCCGTCGGGAGCGGGCTCGACGGTGCGCAGCCGGCCGTAGGTGCCGTTGAAGTAGACCTGCACGTTGGTCAGGTCGCTTCCGCTGATCACTTCGCGGTACATGCGGGTTCCACGTTCGCAGGCGACGTAGAGCACGTCGCGGACGATGGCGATGCCGGAGCAGGAGCCGTCCGCCGTGGGGTAGGTCCGCTTGGGTGCGATGAACCCGGCGGTGCCGCAGCTTCCGGAGGTGCCTTCACAGGCCGGCCAGCCGTAGTTGCCGCCCTTGGTGATGAGGTTCGTCTCGTCCATGATGCCGTTGCCGAACTCCTGCTCCCACAACCGGCCCTGGGAGTCGAACGCCAGGCCCTGCGGGTTGCGGTGACCGTAGCTCCACACGGCGTTGCCGAACGGATTGTCCGACGGAACGGTACCGTCGGGGTTCAGGCGCAGGACCTTGCCGTTGAGGCTGTTCCTGTTCTGCGCGTTGTCGCCGTTCTGGGCGTCGCCGGTGGAGGCGTAGAGCTTGCCGTCGGGACCGAAACGCAGCCGGCCGCCGTCGTGGAACTTGTTGCGCAGGATTCCGCTGAGCAGGACCTGTTCGGTGCTGGTGTCGAGCCTGTCGTTGGTCAGCCTGATGCGCACGATCCGGTTGTCGGTCGGTGAGGTGTGCATGATGTAGAGCCAGTGATCGCTGGCGTAGGTGGAAGAGATGGCCAGACCGGTCAAACCACCCTCACCATCGGTGCTCTGCACGTTGGGGACGGTGCCCACGTCGGTCTTCGCGCCGGTGGCGGGGTTGAGGTGGATGATGTTCTGGGCATCGCGGCGGGTGTACAAGATGGTGCCGTCGGGCAGCGTGACCAGGCCCCACGGGATGTCGGTATCCGTGGCGATCTGCGTGACCGCGCACACCGGGTTGCCGCACGCGGAACCGGTGGTGAGGGACACGGTGTTGCTGCGCGCCGACACGTTGGCCTGCGCGTCACGCGCTACCACGTAGTACGTGTACGCCGTGTTCGCGGCGAGGCCGCTGTCGGTGAACGTCGTGGCCGGCGGGGTCGTCCCGTTGGCGGTCACCGTGCCCGCCCTGGTGGTACCGCGGTAGATGTCGTAGAACTTGACAGCGACGTTGTCGGTGGAAGCCGACCACCTCAAGGTGACCGTGGTGCCGGAGACGGTTCCGGTGAGCGACCCCGGTGCGGTCGGCGGCTGGGTGTCGGCCTGGCATTGCGGTGGCGTGACCGACACTGTCGAACTCGCCTGCGAGACGTTCCCCGCGGCGTCACGGGCGTTGACGTAGAGGCCCCAGGTGACTCCGGGAATTACGGTCAGGCTCGTGGACAGGGTGCCGCCGCTGACCGATTTCATGAGCTGGCCGTCGTGGTAGACGTCGTAGAAGGCCACGCCGACGTTGTCACTGGCGGCGTTCCAGGCGAACGTCACGGAGTCGCACGCCAGGTTGCTGATCCGGGCGTTGCCCGGAACCGTAGGCGGCTGGGTGTCGCTCGCGGTGGTCTTCCACTGCTGGTTGGCGCCGCCGTTGCAGGTCCACAGGTCCACCAGGGTGCTGTTCGCCGTGCCCGCGCCGACCACATCCAGGCACAGCCCGGACTGCACTCCGGTGATGGTGCCGTTGCCGTTGATTTTCCATTGCTGGTTGGCGCCCCCGTTGCAGGCGTAGATCTGCAGCTTGGCGCCGGCGGTGGTGCTCTGACCGGCCACGTCCAGGCACATCGGGCTGTCGTAGACCCGCAGTTCGCCGCCAGAGGTGAAGGTCCACGCCTGATTGGCGTTGCCGTTGCAGTCGTAGATGTTGATGCCGGCTCCGGATGCCGTGCTCTGGCCGATGACGTCCAGACAGCGACCGGAGGCCGTACCGGTTATCGGGGTACCGGTGGCCGCGGATGCGACGTCGAAGCCGGCCGGCGCGGTGGCGGCCAGTGCTGCGACCGCGGCGAAAGCGGCGATCAGGAACGTCGGCCGCCGCGGCCGTCGAAGGTGTTGACCATGACCGAACACGCGTTGCTCCTTGCTGCGGGGGGATTGGAGAGTCGGTTCATCATGCTTTTGGGTCGGCACGCCGCCGTCCTCGCTCGTGGCTGCGGATGTCCTACTTGGATCGTCTCAGGCGAGCAGCCGCGAATTGACGTAGTCGGCGCTGAGATCGCCGATCCGTCGAACGTCCGGTCGCTTAGGCGTAGCGGCCTCAGTCGGGTCGACACCGACCGCGAGCGACGCCAGAGCAGGGGGTAAGTCGTGCCAAGCGATGCATAGAACCATCCTTCGCCGTGAGGAGACGGCAGAAGGTCCGCTCGACCAGAGGAGCGACCGTGCACCGCCGGGAAGATGGTCACCAGTGTGCGGTTGTGTTTGTTTCGCTGTCAACCCTTCACCAACAGACAACTTTCCACAGCCGGACAGGATTTAGTCTCCCTGTTGCAGATTCAGCAACGGACCGATGTCGCGGCACGGGTCGGCCGCAGCATCGACTGGCGGCGCCCAGCCCTAAGTGGTTGTCAGACAGGAAAAGATCGAAATGCCAGTGAAAGCTCGACGGCGCCTGCGTCCGGCCGGTGCCCATCACCCCAGGTAGCAGCGGCGACAGCTCCGCGACTGAAGTAGACAGCTAGACAACATCGGGTTGACGCAGACACACGTATCGATCAAGATACAACGTCGGTACTTTAGCCCATCCGTCAGGCGATCGCAGCTGCCCTCGCCTCCGACGAACCTGGAGGATTCGCATCGCCCTGCTCTCGTGAGCCACGATTGCGCCGCTGCGTCGGTGCCGCGCCCGGACGTCCACCAGTGCGGCGGCCGTGTCGTCGTCAGCGATCCCGGCGGTGATCGGCCAGAGCGTCATCGGGTTGCAGCACCCCACCGGCTCGCACGACTGTTGCACCACATCCAGGAAAGCAGCGATTCGGTTGCCATGCAGGGAATGCGCCGCAAGCGCCGAAGCCGGCGATCGGAGCGTCGTCGTCAGGCCAGCACATGTCCCGGCAGGCCGCGAGCGATGGGTGGTTCACACCACCGACATATTGCTGTATGGTGTCTCATATATTAGATGACGTAGCTTGGGCGATGTTCGCCTGCCGTCGCGGAGAAAAATCCGCCCGTCGACGAGGCTCGTCTCCCCCGACCACTGGAGGACCGGTGGACATCGATCGTCGCAAGCTTCTGGTGATCGGAACGGTGGGGGCGGCCACCGCCGGGTTGTCCCGGCTCGGCGTCTCCACCGCCGGCGCGGCGCTCGCCGGTCCGGTAACCGAGACCGTGCTCCTCACAGGTGCTGACGCCGACCACTCGGTCGACTGGGACTTCCAGGTCACCGCGGGCCGTCGCGCCGGGGTGTGGAGCACCATCCCCACGCCGTCGAACTGGGAGTTCCACGGCTTCGGCAGCTACCACTACGGCGGCGATCTCGTCCCGGCCGAAAAGGGCAACTACCGCCACCGGTTCACCCCACC
Source organism: Amycolatopsis sp. cmx-4-61 (assembly GCF_046548775.1). Classification (NCBI taxonomy): domain Bacteria; kingdom Bacillati; phylum Actinomycetota; class Actinomycetes; order Pseudonocardiales; family Pseudonocardiaceae; genus Amycolatopsis; species Amycolatopsis sp. cmx-4-61. The sequence continues at coordinate 36,379 of NZ_JAEBEI010000025.1, forward strand.
GGCGTCGTGGTCCGGACGCCGGATGTTCCTGGTTTTCGAAGCCGCCATGACCGACGCCGAGGTCCGGGTCAACGGCGCTTCGGCCGGGCCGGCGCATCGCGGCGGTTTCTACCGTTTCCGGTACGACGTAACTGCGCTGCTGAAGCTCGGCGAACCGACCCTGCTCGAAGTGACCGTCAGCAAGGAGTCGGCGGACAACTCGGTGAACGACGCCGAACGCCGCGGCGACTTCTGGAACTTCGGCGGCCTCTTCCGGCCGGTGTCGCTGGAGGCGTACCCGGCCACCTGGATCGACCGGGTCGCGGTCGACGCCCGCGCGGACGGGACCTTCGCCGCCCGCGTCACGCTCGCCGGGGTGACGGCGCCTGCCCGGCTGACGGCGCAGCTGCGTCAGCTCGACGGCACCGCTTTCGGCCAAGCATTTTCGGTCGCCGTGGCGAGTGGAGCCACCGGCGCGACCCTCACCACCACCGCAGCCCAGCCACGGCTGTGGACGGCCGAAACGCCGAACCTGCACCAGGTCGAACTGACGCTCGCGAACGCCGCCGGGGTTTCGCTGCACAGCACCGTCGAGCGGTTCGGCTTCCGCACGATCGAGGTCCGGGCCGGCGACGGCGTCTACGTCAACGGCCGGCGGATCGTTCTCAAGGGAGCCAACCGGCACACCTTCTGGCCGAGCTCGGGCCGAGCTTCCAGCCCCCGCCTGGCCCGGCTGGACATCGGGCTGATGAAAGACATGAACATGAACGCCGTCCGGATGTCGCACTACCCGCCGGACGCGTTCTTCCTGGATCTCTGCGACGAGCTCGGGCTCTACGTCCTGGACGAGCTGACCGGCTGGCAGCACCGCTACGACGAGGGTGTCGGCGCGCCGCTGGTCAAGGCCCTGGTCGAGCGCGACGTCAACCACCCGTCGATCCTGTTCTGGGACAACGGCAACGAAGGCGGCTGGAACACCGCGCTGGACGACGACTTCGGACAGCACGACCCGCAGCACCGGGCGGTGCTGCACCCGTGGACGACGTTCAGTGGCGTCGACACGAGTCACTACCAGACCTACAGCAGCACCGCGAGCAAAGCCGCCGGCGGCACGATCTTCATGCCGACCGAGTTCCTGCACGGGCTTTACGACGGCGGCGCGGGGGCTGGCCTGAACGACTACTGGAAGCTCATGGGCGGTGCCCAACGCTCCGCGGGCGGATTCATCTGGGCACTCGTCGACGAAAGCGTCGCACGCGATGACCGCGGCGGAGCCCTTGACACCAACGGCAACCGGGCCCCCGACGGCATCCTCGGTCCCTACCGCGAGAAGGAAGGCAGCTTCTTCACGATCAAGGATATCTGGTCGCCGGTCCAGCTCGCCAGCCCCGCGTACTACGACTCGGTCTTCCCCGCCTCGTTCGACAAGACGGTGAAGCTCGTCAACAAGTACGACTTCACGAACCTGCGCCTGTGCCGCTTCACCTGGCAGTTGCTTGCCTTCGCCGGGCCGGGCGGTGGCACTGGGCACGGGGTCGTGGCCGAGGCCCAGGTCGGCGGCCCGGACGTCGCCCCCGGGGCCACCGGAACCCTGGCGCTCAGCCTGCCACCCGACTGGACCGGCGCCGACGCCCTGCAGCTGAGCGTGACCGATCCGACCGGTCGGGTCGTCACCACCTGGACCTGGCGCATCCGCAAGGCAGCCGACTACGCCGCGCGGCTCGTGGGGCCGGCGACCACGGGAAGCGTCGCGGCGACCGAAACCGCCGGTGACGTGACCCTCGTCGCCGGGGACACCCGGGTCACCATCAGCAAGACCAGCGGGCGATTGACCCGGGTACTCCGCAGCGGTTCGCCCGTGCCGCTGACCAACGGCCCCGCACCGGCCGGAGGTTCGGCCACCCTCACCGGTCTCAGCCACTTCCGCGACGGCACCGGTTGGGTAGTGCAAGCGGACTACTCCGGCGATCTGACGTCTGTGCGCTGGCGCCTGGATGCCAACGGCTGGCTGCGGATGGAGTACCGCTACCACCGCACCGGCAACCACGACTACCTGGGCGTGAACTTCGACTACCCCGAGGCGAGCGTGCGCAGCCTCACCTGGCTCGGCGACGGGCCGTACCGGGTCTACAAGAACCGCCTGCGCGGCGTACACCTCGACGTCTGGAACAAGCCGTACAACAACACCGCCACCGGAGCGAGCGGCTTCCAGTACCCGGAATTCAAGGGCTACCACGCCCGAACGTACTGGGCCGTGCTGAACACCGGAGAAGGCGACATCACCATGGTCGCCGAGGAAGAAGGACTGTTCCTGCGGCTGTTCACCCCGGCGGAGGGACCCGCCCCTCAGAACGCGGTGACCACCTACCCGGACGGCGGAATTTCGTTCCTCGACGGCATCGCACCGATCGGCAACAAGTTCCACGGAGCCGCCGCGCTGGGACCGGAAAGCCAGCCGAACACCGCCGGCGGTGACTACCACCGGACGATATACTTCCGGTTCGCCACCTTGACAGCCCCACTGCCGGATCAGAAAGTAGTCCTGGCGAGGGTGCACCGATGATCTGCACGGCGCGAGGCTGCGCTCCCCTCTCGGTTCGGGACCGGGGCCGCGCTGGCCCGCGCGGTCGGACACCGGGACCTGAGAATCACGCCCGCAATGTCGTCCCCTCGGACCGTCGATCGATGCGCAATGGATTCCGCGCACGGAGATGACCGACCAGTACTCGTCGTATGGCTGCCCGGCGGGCCCGCCCGGCATCATTGCCCAAGTCAAGCGAACAAGCACCGGCGGCGATCACATCCTAGACTCCCGAAGCTTGGGACCAACTGGACCCCGGCATGGTCCGAACCGCCGCGGTCGCGGCCACCGGCGGGCACGACCCTGCACCTGGCCACCCCGCAGCGCCCCGATCCTGCTGTTGCCCCGCTTGATCCGATCCCTCATTGGCCGATCTCGCCGACGCCGAAGCCCGCGCGCCATGGTGACCGGCAGCTACCTCGGCGCAACCGGGCCCTCATGGTCCTTCCAAGACGTGCTGGCCGGATCTCGAAAGAACCCGGCTACACGCCATTTATCGAAAGGCTCATCGTGAGACGATGCCACTACTGAACTGCGGCGCTCACCGCAATCGCTTCAACCTCGACCAGCAGCTCCGGTAAGGCCAACCCCGCGACGTAGACCAGTGTGGACGCATTCTTCGCTCCACCGGTGGCTTCCGAACGAACAGCCGCGAAGGCCCCACGATCCACTGGGCGGACCAGGAACACGGTCGTCCTCACCACCTCGGAGAAGCCCATCCCCGCCTCGTCCAGAACGGCCTTCATGTTGGCGAAGACCAATCGCGCCTGCGCCTCGACACCCTCGGGGATCCAGCCGTTCTGATCCATCCCGATCTGACCGGCAATGTAGAGCGTGCGAACCGCTCCCGACACCTCAACACCGTGGTGGTAGCTTTCGGGCGCTGGACGGTCCTGCGGATTGCGGACAACGATCACGTCAACTCCTGTTCGTGCAGCCTCAAGCAGGCCAGGTCTGCCATCCCAGCAGCTGAGCGTACATCGTGGACCAGCCGTCCATGCCTGAGTCCCGGCGAAGCGATCCGGCCACGGGCAGCCGGTCAACGAGTACCCGCAACCGGTCCGAACCCCCTGTTCGCGGCGATCAGCCGACACGGGCCACTCGAGTTCTGCGGCCCTTGTCGACGAGGATCGGCATGACCTCCTGGACCATCGCACTGAGGTGCTCGCTGGCCAGGTCCTGGAGAAGAGACGCTTGATCCCCCCGCCACTCCTCTAAGAGGACGATGTGGTTCTCGTCATCCAAGTCTTGGAACAGCTCGTAACGCAGGCAGCATCAGTGACGCCGCCACACCACTCCCCGCTGTTCGGACTCCAGCACCGATTCGACTCCCGCTGCGACGGCGACACCGAGCTCATGGGTGACCAGCCACAGAGCGAGATCGAGTCCTGAGGTGATCCCGCCGGCGGTGACGAGGTCACCGTCGTCGACCACCCGCGCGTCGATCACCTGAGCCTGCTGAGCAGCGAGGTTGGCCTTCGCAAGGTGGTGGGTCGTGCAGGGGCGTCCCTCGGCAGGCCCGCCGCCGAAACCACCATGACGCCGGTGCAGACTCCGGCGAGCACCACCCCGGCCTGGTGGGAGCGAACCAGATCCTGCAAGACCTCCTTGCCTTTGATCACCGTGTTGACCCCCGGGCCGTTCTTGGCGCCATAGCCGCCACCAGGGACGACCAGCAAGTCGGTACCGTCGGGATTCCACGACGCCGGGACGGCGAACTTTCTCTTGAACGTGCCGGTTCCCTCACCAGGCGCGCCCGGCCTGACCAGTGTCACGCGGAGCTGCCCGCTGTGGTGCCCCGCGTGGCCGAACACGGCGGGCGAGCCGACCACGTCCTGCTCCTCGACTCCGTCGAACATCAAGACCTGCATCCGGACGGGGCCGGCGCGCGCCGAGGCCGCGGCGACTCGCCCTCCAACACCCAACATCCCGAGCGCTGCGGCTCCAGTCGACGCAGCAGATATCCGGAGAAAGTCCCTGCGTTCCATCGCTCAGTCCTAATCAGTTCTGGGAGTGGCCATCCGGCACACTCCTGGTGGTAGCCGACCGGTGGGTGAGCACTTTTTTGTCCTGGACTGCTGAGTCCTGCTGAAAGACCGTGCCCCCGCCCGGTAGGCCGGGAGAGTTGATCGCTGCTGGGATGTCGTGCCCCGTGTGTTCGTGGCGGGAAGCACTGCTTGATTAGGTCGCTGACGGTTCTCCCGCGGGCTGCACAGGTGATCGGGATCGAGAGAGGGAGCGCTGTTGCGGCTGTATGTAGGGGATGACTGGGCCGAGGATCATCACGACGTCGAGCTGATGGACGACTCGGGTCGCCGGCTGGCCAAGGCCCGACTGCCCGAGGGCGTGGCGGGGATGGCCCGGCTGCACGCGATGATCGGCGAGCAGCTCGGTGAGACCGATGACGAGGACGTGGAGGTGCTGGTCGGGATCGAGACCGACCGGGGCCCGTGGGTGGCGGCGCTGGTCGCGGCCGGCTACACGGTGCTGGCGGTCAACCCGTTGCAGGCGGCCAGGTTCCGCGACCGCCTGGGGGTGTCGGGAGCCAAGAGCGACGCCGGGGACGCGCACGTGCTGGCGGATATGGCCCGCACCCACTCCCACGAGCTGCGGCAGATCGCCGGGGACAGCCCCACCGCCGACGCGGTCAAGGTCCTGGCCCGCGTCCACAAGACGATGGTCTGGGAACGGACCCGTCACACCCAGCGGCTGCGGCACGCGCTGCTCGACTACTTCCCGGCCGCGCTCGTCGCGTTCGAGGATCTCGACGCCGCCGACACCTTGGAACTGCTGGCCAAGGCCCCCACCCCGGCGCGGGCCGCCCGGCTGACGACCGCCCAGATCAGTGGTGCGCTGAAACGCGCGCGCCGCAAGAACATCGCGGAGAAAGCGGCGGCTGTCCAGGCCGCGCTGCGGGCCGAGCACTTGGGCCAGCCCGAGATCGTGGCGGAGGCCTACGCCGCCTCGGTCCAGGCGCTGATCGCGGTCCTGTCCACGCTCAACACTCAGGTCAAGACCTTGCAAGGGCAGGTGGAGACCCATTTTGGCCAGCACCCGGCCGCTGATATCATTGCCTCCCAGCCAGGGCTGGGAGCGGTGCTCGGCGCCCGGGTGCTCGCCGAGTTCGGGGACGACCCGCACCGCTATGCCACCGCGAAGGCCCGCAAGAACTACGCGGGCACCTCGCCGATCACCCGCGCGTCGGGCAAGAAGAAGGTCGCCCTGGCCCGGTTCGTCCACAACGACCGGCTGATCGACGCGCTGATGTCCCAGGCGTTCGCCGCGCTCAAAGCCTCGCCCGGCGCACGGGCCTACTACGACAGGCAACGCGCCCGAGGAGCCGGGCACAACGCCGCCCTGCGCCAACTGGCCAACCGGCTCGTCGGCATCCTGCACGGCTGCCTCAAAACCGGCACCCTCTACGACGAGACGACCGCCTGGTCGCATCACGCCGAGAATGTCGCGGCTTGACATTTCAAGCTCCTGGGATGTCTTTCAGCAGTCGTTCCCCCACCCCACCAGTCGGGGCGAAACCGGCGAAGGTTCCCGAACGTCGGCAACTGTTTTGCCCGTATTGGCGTTCAACACAGCGCCACCGACACAGATCATGATTTGTGGCTCCAGTCAACGTCGCCGGCGTGGCCGAGGACTCAAGACCACGACCAGACGCGGCAGGTCTAGCGGCTGTCCCGGGGCCAGGCGCTCAGAGTCGGCTGATGAGACAGCCCACATGAGCCCCAAGTGCGCCTCGACGGGTTTGGGACAAGCTACGAAAGCAAACTATCGTCCCTACGGATCTACGCTGGCGAGATCCCGGATTCACACTGTCCCGGTGACTGAAGCCGACGACGATTGAACCGGCGAACCCGCGAGTGCGGGTCCGCCGGACAATCAACCTCTTGGATGACCGAACGGAAGTTCGGCAATGCCGCCTCTCCTGCAACTCATCTGTGATAGACGCCGAACTCGTACAGCGAATACCCCGTATGCCGTGCCGCGCTGGGTGGCGTTGACGCGTACGTACCGCGCCGTGGCCGAGACCGCGATGTCGTCGGTGCCGCCGTCGCCGGACGTCGTCGAGTACACCGCACGCCAGTTCGCTCCGTGATCGCTGACCCGGATCTCGTAGGCCTTTACGACGCGGCCTCCCAGACCAGCTGGACGTACTCGAAGGACTGCCGGTTGCCCAGGTCGACCTGCAGCCACTGCGGACCGCTCCAGGCGCTGGCCCAACGCGTTGCGGCGTCGCCGTCCGTCGCAGCCTACGACGGGGTGGTGATCCATCCTTCTAGCACGGTGTGAGGGCGCTCTCCACGACTGGCGACAACTTGTGACATCGGCCGCCCTGGAGGCCGCGCGCCAGTATAAACGCGGCATCGCTCTCGCCACAGACTCGATGTCTCCTACCCAGCACGGTCATTCGACGCGGCGCCCTCAGGACATTATTTGCATTCCGGCAAACAACAGGACCAGCATGGTACCGATGCCGAATCCCGCCAGCATGGCACCTCCAACACGGGGATCGATGCGAACTCCGGCATAGGCGACGCCAAGCATCAACATCAGCCATGCCCCCACAAGCGCAACATGAGACATCATTGTGTTACTGAACTCAAAAACCAATCTGGATCCGGCGGCAACCACCAGAGTGGACGCGAGAATCACCGCGCCCCTCACCCGACGGCTCCACCGTGATCGATGAGCCGCAATACCACGCGAGCCGGCATCCATCTCTTGACCCTTCGTCGACGACCTGCACCACATCCTCCACGAAGTGTGACACGTCGACCAACCAATGGCCCTTACCTTGATGTTACGGGCAAAGTTGGTCAGGATGCTTCAGTTGAGGACCGGGACATCGCGCAAAACTCGGAAAAACCACACAAGAGGACGCAATCGGAAATCTCTACCCACCGCACTGCGGAAATTGCACACCGAACGAGCTGACGAAACGGACCAGTTGGCCGGCCACTGCCCACGGCGAGCCACAGCCATCGCGGCAACCCACCGCCCCGAATCGCGTCAGGGCCGGCCACCGAGCGAGCGTTAGGCCTGTTGCACTCCCTGAACGAGCAAGGCAAGCCGTGCTCCCCTTCTCAACCGCGAGCATCCTCGATCGCGTCCCGGACGACGCGCTTCACGAACAACTCGTCGAGAGGCTCGCGAGAAAACCATCGACGGTAGAACAACGGGCCGGCGACCGAGGCCGCCACGTCAGCCGGCTCCCGATCCGGCAGCAACTGGCCTCTTGCCCGCGCGCGCTCGACCACCACAGCGAACGGGGTCATTAGCTGGGCGTGGAGTGCGGCATGCAGCTGGGCAAGCTCTGGCTCGCGCTCTGCCGCATCGATGATTGACGGCAGAACGGCCGCCCATCGGGCGGTCCGCAGTTGTTCGGCAAGCTGGCCGGCCAAAGCGGTGAGATCGCCGGCGAGGCCGCCGGTGTCGGGAGGCTGTGGCGCGGTTCCGATGGTCGAGCACGCCTCGAGCAGCAACGCCGCGCGCGAGGGCCAGTGCCGATAGATGGTCGTCTTCGACACCCCCGAGCGCCGAGAGACTTCATCGATGCTGACTCCCCCGATACCACCCTCGGACAACAGTTCGTGAGCCCGCGCCAGTACGGCCGCCTTCGACCGTTGCACTCTCCGATCGACGGAAGTTCCAGAGCTCGATGCGGTCAATGCGTTCGATCCCACCTTCCTCGATCGGGTATCAGCACGGTACCGTACCGTACTGATACGGTCGAGAGGCGCAATGCCCGCCTCCCGTCACCAGCGAAGGGTCCCGCCATGAAGTTGGCGTCAGTCCGCATCGTCACCGAGAACCCGTCCACTTTGACCAGTTTCTACCGAACGATCACCAAAACCGACCCGATCTTCCCCTTCGGGGGCGCCGACTACGCCGAGCTGCAGACCGAGGGCAGCACCCTCGCTCTTGTCAGTGTCGCCGGCGTCAACCGATACAACGCCGGCGCGGCGACACCGGCTGCCAACCACTCCGCCATCTTGGAATTCGAGGTAGACGACGTGGACGCGGAGCGCAGGCGCCTGCAGGATTGCGTCAGCGACTGGGTGCAGGAACCGACCGACCAGCCGTGGGGGAACCGCTCCATGCTGTTCCGCGACCCTGACGGCAACCTCATCAACTTTTACACGCCCGCGAGTCCGGCAAGTGAGTCCTGACGCTTCCCCTGTCACCGGTGACTGCTCGGCCAGCTCCGCGATGTCCGCGGCCAGCTGGTCGAGCCGCCGGACGTAGCCGACCTGTTCCCAGACGTGGGCGCCGCTGCGGCCGCAGCGGCGCGGCGCGGTCCGGGGAGAACCCGCGCTGCGCGACCAGGCCGGGGTCCTCCCCCATCACCCACGACGGCACTCCGGCAGCCATCCGCGGCGGCTGATCGTCGCAGCGTGGTGCAACTCCCGCACGGCCCTGCGGCCCACCTCATCCCGCGCTTCGCCACCAGACGCGTTGCGCGTGCGGTCGCGCAGGTCGCGTTCACCGCGCGGGCCGACTTCGAGCATCGCGACGGCGTCTGGACCGGCTACGTCTTCCCTTGACCAACCGCCGTGCCTGAAGCTGCAAGTTCGACCGAGCTGCTCCGGGCTGATCACTCCGCACGAGGCTTGCCCGCTACGGCGTCCGAAGACTTGACAACATCACTGTTGCTCGTTGAGCGAAGATAGGATCGTCAAGGCCGATCGCCTCGCGAAGCAAGGCGGCGGCACCCTCGACGTCGCTGCGTACCTGTAGTTCAGTCGCCCGGTTTAGCGCGAACCGTGCTTGTTGTTCGCGCACGCCCTTAAGGATCAGTTCAGAATGAGTCGGCGTGTCGTCTTTGCGTGGGCTGCGAGGCTTTCCAGAATCCTGGTATGCGTGAGGAGGTCCTGACCGACCAGCTGTGGAAGCGGCTCGAGCCACCCCTTCCGTTGCACCCACGGCGTTTCCGCTATCCCGGCCGCAAGCGTGCCGACGACCGCGCCGCACTGGAAGGCATCCTGTACGTCATCCGCACCGGCATCGGCTGGAACCGCCTGCCCACCGCGCTCTTCGGCGCCGCCGGGGCCCTGTGCTGGCGACGGCTAGCTGCCCGACAGATCAGCGGAACCGGTTGGATTGCCATGATTCAACGATTTCTCGCCAGGGTCGTTCTCCGGTGGCCCCGGGCTGCTGTTGTGGGGCGGTTCAGCGGGCCGCAGCCGTGCGGGCTTGCGCAGGGTGTTTGGCGCCGGCGAACGTCGACGCGGATGAGCGGCATGGCCGCCGAGATCCGCTGAAGGGCTTGCCAGGCGCGCCGGACCGGCGGTTCGTCAGCTTATGTTGACGAGCTGAGAGTGTCAGCATATGCCGACATCGTGATCCTGTTGACCGGTCTCGAGCACACCGTGCGCAGCACCGACCCGGACATCGCGTTGCGGGCGGTCGCGCGGTTGCGGCGCTTGGCCGAGCAGCTGGAAACCGAGCAGGTGGCAGCGGCGCGACGAGCCGGCTGATCGTGGCAGGACATCGCCGACCGGCTCGGCGTCACCAAGCAGACCGTGCACCGCAAGCACCGCGGCGGGGAGGGCTGATGTTCAAAGGGGACCATCCGGCGGTCGGTCAGGCGTTCCGCCGTGCAGAGAGCTGGCGCGAGAGTTCGGGCACGCCCGGGTCGGCAGCGAACACCTGCTGCTGGCCCTGACGGAGGGGCCCCTGACCGAACTCACCGGGATCGGGCAAGCGGTTCGGCAGGCGGCCCCGGACGGCGCCGGCGTGGCCGCCGACCAAGAGGCACTGACGATGCTGGGCAGCGACCTCGGCCCACTGCCGGCCGAGCTGGCGGACCGGCCACCGGCCAAGTGGCCCCTGTTCCCGCTGGGAGCGGGAAAGGCTCGGCGCCGGTGCGCCAGGGCATCCCCACCGATCGGCCTGGACGTCCAAGCGGCGTACGCCGCGTCACTGCGGCTCGTCCTCGCCCGCCGGGAACGCCGGCACCGCGTCGAACACGTCGCCCTGGCGCTCGTCGCGCTCGATCCCGGTGCCGACTGGGTGATGCGTACCGCCGGCGTAGATCGTCGGGATCTCCTGGTCCAGCTCGCCGCGGCCTACCCGCCGCCGCGGCGCAACCGGCTGCTGCAGGTCGAGCGCCGGGTGGGGTGCCGGTCCCGGTGCCGCGACATCGTGCGCCGTTACCAGCACACCACGGGCCGCACGGCGGTCGCACCGTCGGCGCTGGCCGGGCTGGTGCGCTGAACGAGGTCCCGGCTGTCGCCGGGGCGCCAGCACCCAAAGGTGGCCTTCGCTGCGGCGCCCGCCGACCTGGAGCCGCTGCGGCCGGACCAGCCGGGGCCGCCCGGGCGAGGCCGGGTCACGCAGCGCGGCCTGTCCCCCACCTGAACCATGCGAACAAGGTTCGATACTCCGGAGTGCGCCTGCGGCTTCCCGTGCTGGTGTCTCCAGTGCGGGCACTTAGTGCTGGAGAGGTGATCGTGACAGCACGACAAGGGCTGTCTCCGCGGCGGTGGAGCAGGCCATGACCCGGTTCGCCGAGAACACCGCCGCCGGTGCCAATGACGGCGTGCCGGCCACGGCGCCGGCGGCTACGACCGGCCAGTCCGGGCGCCATACGACCAGCAGCCGCGGTGCCTCGCCACTCATGGGCCCCTCGCGATCCCCGGGCTGCCGGGTCTCGCCGTAGTCTCGGTCGGCGGGGGCCCGAATCGACCCTCGCCCGCCGGCGCGGGGCGGCAGTTCCGCGGTCGGCGTGGCAGGAGGCGGCGGGTCGTGAAGGCCGCGAGCGTGAGCAGGCCGAGGCGCGCAGTCACGTCGCGCGCCGCGGCGGTGTCGGGCGCGGGATGCGTCGCCGCGACGCCCAATCCCGCTGCCCCGGCCTGGTCGTGCACCAGCACGACCCCGACCGCGACGCGCGGCTGTTCGAGCCGGTCGCCGCGGCGATCGAACAGCACGCGGTCGGCGTCGAGGTCGTCCTCCCGGCATCGCCGCCGTCCCCACCACCGGCGCGGCCGGCTACTTCGGCGGCAAAGAACCCCCTCGCCGAACTGTTGCTCGACGAGGTGTCCGCCACCTCCGGCGTCGAGTGCCAGGTCGGGATCACCGAGCAGTTCGACCATCCCCTCGAACGTGACGAAGAGCCCGCGCAGCGATCGGGGTCGTTCACCGCGCTCAGTTCTCAGAACGACAGCCTCCGCTCCTGTACCCGAATGGACGCAGCCCGCGTACGCGTAGACCCGTACCGTCGATCACGCAGACGATGCAGGCGGTATCGCAGCGTGCACGCATGGGCTGGCGGAGGTGTGGTGTAGCCGGGGTGTCGCCCCGCACATGCATGTGCTCCCGCTGAGCCGGCCAGGCGCGGTCGACCACCCCGGCCGCACTGGAAGTCGCCGTCAGGAACCACGGGTGGTGCGCAGCCACGGCGGATGCCGGGCGACAGACCGGCGTGCTGATGCGCGCGGCCGTGATCACCACCGCGGTCGTGGCCATGGTCAACCAAGTCCTTTCGTGGAGGGTGAGAATGTCCGCTCATGATCGTGGCAAGGCCGTACCGAGCGAGCAGGCTTCCAGCCGGTCGTGGTGGCCGTGGCTGGTCGTGGCGCTGCTGTTGGGGGCGTCCGCGACTAGCTGGTTCCTCGCGCCCCAGAAGTACGGCTTGCGGATCGGGATGCTGCTGCTGGCCGGTGCCCTCACGGTGAACCAGCTGATCGCCTGGCACCGCTCCCGCGGGGCCAAGGCCGAGGCCACGCCCCCCGGGCCGACGACGCACTTCTGAACCGGACCACGAAACCCACGTGCGACCATCGGGGCGCTGACCCTGCTCAACCACGGACCCATCGCGCTCGACGCCGACACCATCGCGGTCGCGCAGGCGCTCGCGGACGTCGCGACGATCGGCATGCTGCACCACCGGGCCGCCGACCGCGGCGAGCTCCTCGCCGAACAGCTGCAAGCGACACTCCACCACCGCGTCGTCGTCGAGCAGGCCAAGGGTGTGCTGGCCGAGTACGGCGGTCTGGACATGCACGACGCGTTCACCCGGCTGCGCGAGTACGCCCACCAGCGACAGCACCAGCTCTCCGATGTCGCGCGCGACCTGGCCGGGGAAACCTCATCCCGCGGACCTCGGCACCGCCCTTTGCTGACCGCTCACCCGGGCAACCGTCAGGCGAGACGTCGATCCGCCTCTTGTGACGGCGGTCCGATGATGGTGAACAACTCGGCCAACCTCACCACAGTCGGCGCGCCCCGTACGAGCGACGGTGGAATCAACGCCAGCTCGTGCTCGGGCAGGCCCTGGCGGATCTCGCCACAATCGGCATCTTGCAGCAGCGGAGCATCGAACGCGGCGACCGGCTCACCGGACAGCTGCAGACCGCGCTGACCAGCCGCCTGATGATCGATCGAATGGGCGACGGAGTGCTCGCCGAGCGCGGCAGCGTCTCGTTGGACGAGGCTCTCGCGCGGCTATGCGGTTACGCCCGGGCGTAACCGCGTAGCCCGCGCTGTCGTGGGTGGGCAATTTCGTGCTGCCCAAGGTCCTGGAGCACCCGCAGTGGTGACAGCTGGCGCCCCCTTCGTCCGGCTGATCAGCTCGGCGGGCACGGCCTGGCGCTGCAGTCAGTCAGCGCAGCCGCGCTACCAGCGATAGCCGCTCTTCGGCGTTGGCGCGGTCGGCGTGGATCGGCAGGACGCGGTCGAGGAGCAGCAGTTTGATCGGGCGGACCACGGCGCGTCCGCCGGCGATGACCGCGCACGGGATCCCCTGAGCATGGGCACCCGTGACAACGTCGACCAGCACCGAGAGGCCGCCGGAGGAGCAGAAACCGACCGCGCCGAGGTCGACAATGAGTGCGGCGGGCCGCAGCGTCACTTCCTCCTCCAGCCGTTCCTGCAGCCGCGCAGTACTCGACAAGTCCAGGTCCGGTCACCGCGACCGTGGCCGCCTCGAAGGTGGTGGCCACGGTGAAGCGAGTGTGCGCGCCATAACCGGCTTCGATGTCACGGTGGCGCCGCAGGCTCAGTGCGGCCGTATGGTTCGGCTAACGCGGCGGGTGCCGCCCGGGCCTGCACGCTCCGTCGCCGCGCTCGCATCCACGGCGAAGATGACCGACGTCATCTTCCGAAGCGCTAGGTGTTGCGGGTCGTGGTGTCGGTGACGGTATCGGGTTGTCCCCAGGTGGCTGGGGCGCCGAAAGCGAACTCGTCACCGTGGTGGCGGTGCTTGCCCATGGTGCCGGGCGGCTGCGGCGGGACCGAGCGATGCAGGACCCGGGCCGAGCGCATCCGCACCAGCACGATGATCGGAAGATCGGCCAGCACGCGTCGAACGCCGCGACCCAATGCCGGCGTCCACTCCACCCACCCGAACCGCCACTCCCGACCCAGTACGACGCGGCCATGCCTGCAGGCATGATGGCGGCATGCCGCACCGTGTCCTGCTCGCCGACGACGACCGCGCGATCCGCGAATCCCTGGTGCGCGCTCTCGACCTCGAGGGTTACCACGTCACCGAGGTGACTGACGGGGTGAGCGCTCTGGCCACCGCCCGCCAAAGCGATTTCGACGTGCTCGTCATCGACGTCATGATGCCCGGCGTCGACGGGCTCGGCGTGTGCCGCGTCCTGCGCGCCGAAGGCGATCAGACGCCCATCCTCATGCTCACCGCCCGGGTCGAGACACCTGATCGGGTGGCCGGGCTCGACGCCGGCGCCGACGATTACCTGCCCAAGCCGTTCGAACTCGACGAACTGCTGGCCCGGCTGCGGGCGCTGCTGCGCCGCACCTCCCCCGACTCCGGCTCGGCGACCCCGCGGACGCTGCGGCTCGGCGAACTCGCCGTCGACCCCGCCGCGCGGCGGGTCTGGTGGCGGGGCACCGAGATCAGCCTGTCCAAGACCGAATTCGACCTGCTGGAGCTCCTGGTCCGCAACGCCGGGATCGTCCTCGACCGGGCCACGATCTACCAGCGCATCTGGGGCTACGAGTTCGGCGCGGACTCCAAGAACCTCGCCGTCTACATCGGCTACCTGCGGCGCAAGCTGGAGCAGGCCGGCGCGGCGGAGCTGATCCACACCGTGCGCGGCGTCGGCTACTCGGTGCGGCCGGCGTGAACCTGCGCAGCAAGCTCGCGATCGCCTTCGCCGGGGTCGGCGCCGCGGCGGCGATCCTGGTCGGGGTGTTCAGCTACCAGGCGGCCTCGGAGCGGATCAGCGCCGAACTCGACCGGTCACTCCTGACGACGTCCGCGGAAGTCGCGGCCGGGGCGACGCAGGTGCTGGCGTCGAACCCGGTCCTGCGCGGCCCGGACGACGACGACCACGACGAGGCCCAGCCGATGGTGGCGCAGGCGATCGCGCCGGACGGCGCCGTCCGGCCGATCGGCGGCCGCCCGGTCCGGTTGGCGGTCGACGACGCCGACCGCGCGCTGGCCGCGTCCGGCCCCCTCGGGACCCACCGCTACCAGGACCTGACGGCTTCCCCCGACGACTACCGGGTGATCACCGTGGCGCTCGGGCCCGGCCGCGGGGCCGTCCAGCTCGGCGTCGACGTCGACGAGTCCCGCCACGTGCTGAGCGGCCTGGCCGCCCGCATCAAGGGGGTCAGCGCGCTCGTCCTGGTCGCGGCGGCGCTGGCCGGCTGGCTGCTGGCCCGGCAGATCACTCGCCGCCTGGTCCGGCTGACCCAGGCCACCGAACAGGTGGGCGACGGTGGCCTGGCAGGCATTTCGGTCCCGGCCGGCGGCCGGGACGAGGTCGGGCGGCTCGCGACGTCGTTCGACCGGATGCTCGGCCGGCTGGCCGACGCCCGCGCCGACCAGGAACGCCTGGTCCAGGACGCCGCGCACGAACTGCGGACCCCGCTGACCAGCCTGCGCACCAACGCCAGCGTCCTGCGCCGGTTCGCCGAGCTCAGCCCGGACAGCCGCGCCCGGCTGCTCGACGACGTCGACGGCGAAACCCGCGAGCTGACCCACCTGATCGACGAACTCGTCGAACTCGCCACCCGCCGGTACGAAGCCGAAGAGCCCACGCCCGTCGACCTGGGCGAAATCGTCGAGCGCGCCGCCGACCGGGTCCGGCGGCGGACCGGCCGCACGATCACGGCCGACGTCGACGCGTCCGCGGTCACCGGGCAGGCGAAGGCGCTCGAGCGCGCGGTGGCCAACCTGCTGGAGAACGCCGTCAAGTTCGACACCGCCGGGCCGATCGAAGTCGTCGCGCGCGACGGCCGGGTGCAGGTGCTCGACCGCGGTCCCGGCATCGGCGAGGAGGACGCGGGGCGGGTGTTCGACCGGTTCCACCGCGCGGACGCCGCCCGCGGCCTGCCCGGCTCGGGTCTCGGGCTGGCCATCGTGCGGGAGATCGCCGTCGCCCACGGCGGCACGGTGTTCGCCGAGCCCCGCCCCGGCGGCGGCGCCGTGGTCGGCTTCACCGTCGGAACCGATCTTCTCTTACCGATTTCTCACCCTCGTCACGTCGACGGCTAACCGGCCTCCGGAAGGGTGGATCCCGACGATCACCTTTCAGGAGCGCCGATGTCCACCACCCTCGCCCCGCCTCGCGTCCTACCGCGGCCGGTCCGCGCGTGGTGGCGGGACGTCGCGGGGCTGACGGCCTGGCTGAGCGTCCTGTTCGTGACCGCGCTGTGGGTCTCGGGCCGCGGCCTGCAGGACCTCGTCTCCCCCTCCGGGTTCCTCACCTCGGCCGGACGGCTCACCGGGCTGCTGTCCGCGGACCTCCTCCTGCTGCAACTGCTGCTGATGGCGCGGATCCCCTGGGTGGAACGCGGCTACGGGCAAGACGAGCTGGCCCGGCGGCACCGGCTGACCGGGTTCGCCTCGATCCTGCTGCTGGCCGCGCACCTCGCGCTGATCAGCCTCGGGTACGCCGCGATCGACCACACGGGCCTGCCGGCCGAGGTCTGGCTGCTGGTGACCATCTATCCCGGCATGCTTCTCGCCGCCGCGGGCACCGCGGCGCTGGTCCTGGTGGTCATGACGTCCGTGCGCGCGGCGCGGCGCCGCCTGCGTTACGAGTCCTGGCACCTGCTGCACCTCTACGCCTACCTCGGTGCCGGGCTCGCGCTGCCGCACCAGCTGTGGACGGGTACGGACTTCACCGCGTCACCGGGGGCGACCGCTTTCTGGTGGACCGCGTATGCCGGGGCGGCGGGAGCGGTGCTGGTGTTCCGGCTCGGCGTGCCGGTCCGGCTCAACGCCCGGCACCGGCTCGTCGTCGAGCGAGTCGTGCGCGAAGGCCCCGGAGTCGTTTCGGTGTACCTGCGCGGCCGGCACCTGGACCGGCTTCCCGTGACCGCGGGCCAGTTCTTCGTGTGGCGGTTCCGCGCTGGACCCGGGTGGACGAGGGGCAAGCCCTTCTCCCTCTCCGCCGCCCCGGACGGTCACCGGCTGCGGATCACCGCCAAGGACCTCGGCCCCGGCAGCCGCCGGCTGAGCACTCTCGCGCCCGGCACCCGCGCCCTCTTCGAAGGCCCGTACGGCCGGCTCACCGGCACTGTCCGGAAAGGACGCAAGCTGGCGATGTTCGCCTCCGGCATCGGGATCACGCCGCTGCGCGCCCTGCTCGCAGAGCTGCCCTACCGCCCCGGCGAAGCCGTGCTCTTCCACCGCGCCCGTCGTCCTGCGGAGCTACTGTTCCGCCGGGAGCTGGAGGACCTCGCCGCCCGGCGCGGGATCAGGATCCACTACCTGCTCGGCCGCCGCCCCGCCGATCACCCGTCGTGGCTCCCGGCGAACTACGCCCCTGCCCCCGACGAACAGGTGCTGCGCCACCTCGTACCAGACATCGCCGAGCACGACGTCTTCGTGTGCGGCCCCGACGCCTGGGCCCAGGCGGTGCTGGCAAGCGCCCGCCGTGCCGGCGTCCCCGCCGACCGCGTCCACTCCGAACGGTTCGGCTGGTAGGAAAGGATTCCGGATGCGCAAGATCGCCATCACAGTTGCGGCGACCGCGTCGATCGTCGTGTTGTTGTTCAGCTACCGCACCAGCACCGACCAGACCCCCGTCGCCACCGCACGGCCCCTCGGCGGGACGCAGCCGTCAGGCACCGCGAGCCCGCCCGCATCCGGTCCCCCTGCAAGTGGCGACGGGACGTTCACCGGCGACGCCGCCGACACCCGCTACGGCCCGGTGCAGGTGCGGATCACCGTCGCCGGCGGCCGCATCACCGACGCGCATGCCGTGCAGGTTCCCCAGAAGAGCGGCCGTGACGTCCGGATCAACTCCGCCGCCGTGCCCGTGCTCATCCAGGAGACGCTGCAGGCCCAGAGCGCGCGGATCGACACCGTCAGCGGCGCCACATACACCTCCGAGGGCTACCAGCAGTCGTTGCAGTCGGCGATCGACGCAGCCCACCGGTAAGCACCACCACCCGCGACTCCACGAAGGACACCATGACCACTGTCGACGGCCTGCCCGCCCACATCCTGCTCGTGCACGCCATCGTCGTCCTGCTCCCGCTGGCGGCGCTGCTCCTGGTGCTCAGCGCGCTCTGGCCGGCCGCGCGCGGCAAGCTCGCCGGTCCGAACGCCGTCCTGTCCGTCCTCGTCGTGGTCCTAGTCCCGATCACCACCGACGCCGGCGAATGGCTCGAACGCCGCGTCGCCTCGACGCCTCTGGTGCGCGCCCACACCGAACTCGGCGATACAGCCCTCTTCGTCGCGATCCCCGTCACCGTCCTCGCCCTCGTGGTCTGGTGGCGCCACCGGGAACACCTCCGGACCGGGGCCACCAAGACGGCCGGCGCCGATCCGGCATCGACCGCCACCCGCCGCCGGACCTTCCTCGCTCCGGCATCGACCGCGGTCACGGCGCTGATCGCGGTGCTGGCGGTCATGGCCGCAGGCGCGGCGGTCTACGACATCTACCGCATCGGCGACTCGGGTGCCCAGGCCACCTGGCAGGACCAGTTCAGCTCGGCACCGGCGTCCCGGGCACCAGGTCGCTGAGCCGCTCGCCCCGTCAGGACGACGCCGACTCACCACACTTCTCCACGTCATGCAGAACCACTACAGAGATGTCGTTGGAAGGAATTGACGGGATGAACCCGCTCGACGCCACGTCGTGGCTGTCCGATCTCGGCGCGACCGGGGTCTTCCTCGTGCTCTTCGCCGAGACCGGATTGCTGATCGGCTTCTTCCTGCCCGGTGACTCGCTGCTGTTCACCGCAGGGCTGTTCTGCACGACCGGGGCGAGCGCACCCGTGCACCTGTCGTTGCCATCGGTGCTGGCCGCCGCCGTCGCCGGCGCGCTGGCCGGCGCGCAGGCCGGGTTCGCGCTCGGTCGCCGCGGCGGGCGGCCCGCACTCGCCAGGATCGCCAACCCGCACCTGCGCCGGGGCGTGCAGCGCGGCGAAGAACTGCTCGCCCGTTACGGCTACGCCAAGGCGATCGTGCTGGCGCGGTTCATCCCGGTGGTGCGGACCGTGCTCAACCCCCTGGCCGGCATCCTCGCCGTGCCGGCCCGGACGTTCGCGTTGTGGCAGGTCCTCGGCGGACTGCTGTGGTCGGTGGGCGTCACCGTCGCCGGGTTCGTCCTCGGCGCGAGCGTCCCGGGCATCGACCGGTTCCTGCTGCCGATCATCGCCGCGGTCGTCGTGCTGTCGCTCCTGCCGCTGGCTCTCGAACTGCGGCGCGCCGCGACGAAGGCCCCGTGAGCGGCATGGACGGCGCAGCCATCGACGGCGGCTGGTACCTGGACATGCTGGCGTTCGCCAAGGCCACTCCCTGGCTGCACGGCTTCTTCGAAGTCTTCACCAACGCCGGCCTGCTGCTCTACGCCCTCGCCGCCGCGGTGGCGTGGTGGCTGGCGCGCGGTGACGCCCGACGCTCGGCCGCGGTGCTCTGGGTACCGATCGCCGTGCTCCTGGCCTACGCCGTCAGCAACCTTCTCAAGATCACCGTGCGGGAACCGCGGCCGTGCCTTCGGTACCCCGCCGTGCCGCCCTTGTTCACCTGCGACTTCGCGACGGACTGGTCCTTCCCCAGCAACCACATGACGATCGCCGCGGCCGCGGCGGTCGCCCTGCTGCTCGCCCACCGCCAGCTCGGCCTCGGCGGCCTGGCGGTCGCGGCCGTCATCGGGTTCTCTCGCATCTACCTCGGCGCGCACTACGTCCACGACGTGCTGGCGGGCGCCGTACTGGGGACGCTCGTGGCGCTGTGCGGCTTGGTGGCGCGGGCTCCACTCACGGCGATTGTCTCACGGTCACAGGTGTTCGCCTTCGATCCTCGGCTGCAGCGGAGAAGGTAAGCGCCAGCGGAAGGGAGCCAAGAGTGCATCTGGTGGTGGCCGACGACGAAGGCCGTGCGGGACTCGCTGTCGCGGACAGCTCACCCGGCGGCACGGCTTGCCCGTCGAACGTGGTCGCTTGCACCTCCAGGTAGACGCCGTCACCATCCAGCTGTTCTTCGCAGATCTCGGCGGCGAGGCTGTAACTTCCCAGCCCGGCCCGCGCGTGCAGGCACACCACTCCCGGGCGGCCGGGGTCCCAGCGCGTCCCCAGGTGGTCGTGGATCAGCTGCCTCGGCGCCACGCGATCAAGGAACGAAACAGCCCGCCGCGGCCTGCGACGACCTTCCACGATGAGCCCCTCATACCTGCCTACAGCGGTGACTCCAAGTCCATCGCTGGGAGAATCGGCGGATCGGCTATGTCGTGGCCGTGCCCGGTAGCCAGACCATCCTCGCGATTGCCGCCACGTGCCGGGCCGGCCAGCGGTGAATCGCTGTCGGCCTGTCGTACTGCGGTACTACCCGGCAAGCTGGATTGCCACCCTCGGTACCACGTCGAGGCTCGATTCTCTTCCTACCGTTGAGAGAGAACGGGCCGGGGCAACTGGTCTGCGGATCCAGGGGATGAACGATGATCGAGGCACACCAGCTGACCAAGCAGTACGGGGAGAAGACGGCGGTCGACCACCTGGACTTCACCGTCCGGCCGGGCACCGTCACCGGGTTCCTCGGGCCCAACGGCGCGGGCAAGTCCACCACGATGCGGATGATCGTCGGGCTGGACGCGCCGACCAGCGGCTCGGTTAAAGTCAACGGCCGCCGCTACGCCGAGCACACCTCACCGCTGCAGGAGGTCGGGGTCCTGCTCGAAGCGAAATCCGTCCACAGCGGACGGTCGGCGTTCGACCACCTGCTCGCCCAGGCCCAGACCCACGGCATCCCCCGACGGCGGGTCGACGAAGTGATCGAGCTGGCCGGGCTGCAGTCGGTGGCGAAGAAGCGCGCGGGGAGCTTCTCCCTCGGCATGGGCCAGCGGCTGGGGATCGCCGCGGCCCTGCTCGGCGACCCGGCCACGATCATGCTCGACGAGCCGGTCAACGGCCTGGACCCCGAAGGCGTCCTCTGGATCCGCAACCTGCTCAGCGGGCTCGCAGCCGACGGCCGCACCGTGTTCGTCTCGTCGCACCTGATGAGCGAGATGGCGCTGGTCGCGGAGCACCTCATCGTCGTCGGCCGGGGTCGCCTGCTCGCCGACACCACCGTGCACGACCTCATCCGCGACGCGGGCGGCGACACCGTCCAGGTGGCCACCGCGGACCCCGCGCGCCTACGCGAGGTCCTGGCCGGCCCCGGCGTCGAGATCGCGGGCCGCACCGGTTCCGAGGAGCTGCAGGTGAAGGGCCTCTCGGCGCGCGCCATCGGCACCAAGGCCGCCGAACACGGCATCACCCTGTTCGAGCTGTCCGCCCGGACCGTCTCCCTCGAGGAAGCCTTCATGGACCTGACCCGCGACGCCGTCGAGTACCACGGCGTCACCACCGGCATCGACGCGCTCGGGAGGGCGGCATGACCACCTTGACCCCGCAGGCCCCCGCCCGCACCGTCCGCCCGGTCTACCGGGTCACCGGGCGCCACGTCCTACGCTCGGAGTGGACCAAGCTCTGGTCCCTGCGCTCCACCTGGATCACCCTGGTCCTCGGCCTGGTGTTCCTGGTCGCCTTCGGGCTGATCTCCGCCGCGCGGTACAAGTCGAACATCAGCTCCGGCCGGCCACTGGACCCGGACTTCGCCCACGCGACCGCCCTGGACCTGTCGCTGTTCGGCACCAACTTCGCGCAGCTGGCGCTGGGTGTGCTCGGCGTGCTCGTGACCGCCGGCGAGTACTCCACCGGCATGATCCGCTCGACGTTGACCGGGGTCCCGCGCCGACTACCGGTGCTGTGGTCCAAGTCGGCCGTGTTCGGCGTCGTCGCGCTGCTCGTCGGCGCGGCCGGGGCGTTTCTCGCCTTCGTCCTCGGCAACGCCATCGTGGCCGGGACGCCCGCGGCGATGTCGCTGTCGGACCCGGGCGTGCTGCGCAGCCTGCTGGGCACCGGACTCTACCTGGGCCTGGTCGGCGTGATCGGGGTCGCGCTCGGCGCGCTCCTGCGCTCGGTCGCCGGTGGCATCTCGGTCCTCGTCGCCGCGCTCATGCTGATCCCGGGCCTGATCTCACTGCTCCCGGCGTCGTGGCAGGGCGACATCAGCCCGTACCTGCCCAGCAACGCGGGGCAGGCGATGTTCGCCCTGACCCACGACGCCACCACCCTGGCGCCGACCACCGGGATGCTGGTCTTCGTGGGTTGGACGGTCCTGGCGCTGGGCGGCGCCGCCTACCGGCTCGCGCGGTCCGACGCCTGACGACGCCCACCGCCGGCGCGGCCCCCGGGTGCCGCGCCGGCGGTTTTCCGCAACGATGAGCAGGTGACGCCCGTGCCCGAAGACCTCCCGGCCGTGGCGCCGTCGTGGACCGGATCCCCGCTGGTCACGCGGCTGACGACGTACGGCCAGCGGCTGCGTCGGTGGGACCGGCGCCACCCGTGGGTCCTGGACCTGGCGGTGATCGCCGCGCTGTTCATGCTGTTCTGCGTACCGGACCTGATCCTGCACGACGACGGGCGGGGTCCCGACGAGCTGCGGCTCGCGTTCACCCACCTGCCGGCGGTCGGCACCCTCGCGCTGCAGGCCGGTCTGCTGCTTCCGCTGTTCTGGCGGCGCCGGGCACCCTCGGTCGCGCTGGCCCTGACCGCGGCGGTGTTCGTCGTCCAGTGGTCGCTCGGGGTATTCCTGCGCGCCGACGTCGCCCTGCTCGTCGCGCTCTACAGCGTCACCCTGCACGGCCGGCTGCGGCACCTGCCCTGGGCGGGTGCCGGGGTGGTCACGCTCCTGCTCCCCGTGGCGGCCCGGGTCTCCCGCGCGGTGTCGTTCTGGGAGGCCTTGTTCTTCCTGCTCACCGCCGTCACCGCGGCCGTCGCGCTCGGGCTGGCCGTTCGGATCCGCCGGGCGCAGCTGGCGAGCTTGCGCGATCGCGCGCGGCAGTTGGAGATCGAGCGGGACCAGCGCAGCCGGCTGGCCGCCGTCACCGAGCGCACCCGGATGGCCCGCGAGATGCACGACATCATCGGTCACAACCTGTCGGTCATCATCACGCTGGCCGACGGGGGCGCCTACGCGGCCGACGTCACCCCCGAACGCAGCAAGCAAGCGCTCGAGCTGGTCGGCGACACCTGCCGCCAGGCGCTGGGCGAACTGCGGCGCATCCTGGGTGTCCTACGGGAGAAATCGGACGCACCGGAGCTGAACCCCCAACCGGGAATCAGCGACCTAGACTCGTTATGCACGAGGATCCGCGCCGCCGGACCGGAGATCCTCCTCCGGTCCGCCGGCGAGCTGGACACCCTTAATCGCGGGGTGCAGCTGATGACCTACCGGATCGTCCAGGAGGCACTCACCAACACGCTCAAACACGCCGGCCCGCACACCCGGATCGACGTCTCGATCGCCGTCGAGGGTCCGGCACTGCGCATCCGCGTCCAGGACACCGGACCGCCCAACGCCGACACTCCGCCCGAGCCACCCGCCGAGGAAGGGCACGGGATCGCCGGGATACGGGAACGCGCAGCCCTGTACGGCGGCACGATCACCGTCGGCCCCACCGCCGGCGGTGGGTGGGCCGTGCAGGCCGTCCTGGACCTCACCCCGATCCCCGTCTCGCCCGGCGGTGCGCTGTGACGACCGTGCTCATCGTCGACGACCAGCCTCTGCAACGGTTCGGCTTCCGGATGCTGCTCGACGCGACGCCGGACACCGAAGTCGTCGGCGAAGCCGCTCACGGGGCCGAAGCGGTGCGCCGGACCGCGGAACTGCGGCCCGATGTCGTCCTCATGGACATCCGCATGCCCGGCATGGACGGCATCGAAGCCACGCGGCGGATCCTCGCCACCGGCGGCCGGTCCCGCGTCCTCGTCCTGACGACCTTCGACCTCGACGAGTACGCCTACGCCGCGCTGCGCGCCGGAGCGAGCGGGTTCCTCCTCAAGGACGCCCATCCCGAAGAGCTGCTCGCCGGCATCAGGGCGGTCGCGGGCGGCGACGCCGTCATCGCCCCGGCGCTGACCCGGCGGCTCCTCGACACCTACGCCCAGCGGCTCCCGGCCGACAGCGCCGATTCGCCGCCCGAGACGAATCCCCGCTGGCGGTCCTTGACCGAACGCGAGCAGGAAATCCTGGTCGCGATCGGCAAGGGGTGGACCAACGGAGAGATCGCCGAACGTCTCGTGCTGTCCGAGTCCACGGTCAAAACCCACGTCGGTCGGGTACTGGCAAAGCTGGGGGCGCGGGACCGCGTCCAGGCAGTGATCTTCGCCTACGACCTCGGCCTGGCTCAACCGAACACACCGAGTTAGAGCTCGTTCCGGAATGCCTGAGCCAGTCGTCGGTGGCAGATCAGCGCGCACACGAGCTGGAGCAGGCCGAGGTGGGTGTCGGCGCGGCGCTCGTAGCGGGTGCGGAGGCGTTTGAAGGCGTGCAGCCAGGCGAAGCCGCGTTCGACGACCCAGCGGACCTTGCCCAGCCCGGAGCCGTGCGACGCCGCGGCGGGCGATGCGTGGGGTGATGCCGCGCCCGCGCAGCAGGCGCCGGTACTTGTCGAAGTCGCAGCCCCGGTCAGCGACCAGCTCGCGCGGTTTGCGCCGCGGCCGCGCACGCCGCCCACGGATGGGCCGAACCGCGTCGAGCAGCGGAGCAGCTGGGTGACGATCGTGGCGGTGGCCGCCGGTCAGCGTGACCGCGAGCGGGATGTCACGGGCTTCGACAATCAGATGGTGCTTCGAACCGGGGTGGCCACGGTTGACCGGGGAGGGCCCGACATGGTCCTCCCTTTGAGCGCGTGTACGTGCGAGGAGTCCACCGCACAGCGGTCCAGAGCAAGCTGACCGGCGGCACGCAGTTCGGCGAGCAGGAGCCCGTGCAGGGCAGGCCGGACCCCGGTCTCGGTCCAGTCGCAAAGCCGCCGCCAGCAGGTCACCCGGAACAGCCGATCACTTCGGCGGGCAGCTGGTTCCAGGTGATCCCGGTCTTGAGCACGAACACGATCCCGACCAGCGCCACCCGGTCCTCAACCGGTTTGCGTCCCGGGAACCGATGGCGCCGCGGTGGATGGGGAGTCAGCAGCGGTGCCACCCGCTCCCGCAGCGTGGCGGGGAGAAGATCACTCAACACGGTGGGCAGCGTGGCCGAGCTGACCGCCAGTCCACAGCAGACACGCCGAAACGTACCTCCGAAGTGTGATCCACGCGTTCAACGAGCGGGGTTCGACGCGCTGGACCCAAAACGGAGCGAGGGTACACTGAACAGGATCAGTGAGCAGGACCGACCACCGCACCTGCGCCGAGCAGGATACGCGATCGGTGACTATATCCGCCGGCACAACCAGCGCGCCCGGCCGAAAAGCGGATACGCGACCAAGTCCACCTGTTGCAGTTATCGGGCCCACCCGGTGAGCGCGTCCAGACGGCTCTTATGCGAGGAATTGCTCGGAGCGCTCCCAGAGCCCGCGGGCCAGGGCGGGGTCGCCGGCCTGCGGGCTGGTCTTCGCGACGCGGCGCTTTTCGTAGTACTCACCCGGCTGCCAGTCGATGCCGGGACGGCTTTCGGCGAACCAGACCAGCTGATCAGCGCCCTTCTCCGGAGAGGTCAGCATGACAGTCCGGATGATCGGATTGGTCGCGATAAAGCGCATCATCCGGCTCGCCGATGTCGAGCCGAAGTTCGTCGCGACGTTGCCGGGGTGGAAGGCGACCGCGTTGATGCCCTGATCGTGGTAGCGGCGGTGCAGTTCCCTGGTGAACAGGATGTTCTCCAGCTTGGCGGTGCCGTAGGCACGGATCGGGTCGAAGTCGCGCTCCTGATTGAGGTCGTCGAGGTCGACCCGCCCTCGCATCCGCGCGCCGACGCTGGATGTCTGGATCAGTGTCGCTCGGGACGCGATCAGCTTGTCCATCAGCAGCGTGGTGAGCAGGAACGGCGACAGGTGGTTGACCTGGAACGACTTGTCGAATCCGTCGGCGGTCTTGACATTGTCACTGAAGTCGCCGCCTGCGTTGTTGGCGAGTACGTCGATGCGCGGGTAGGCCGCATCCAGCTCGGCGGCCAGTTTGCGCACGTCTTCCATGCGGGTGAAGTCGACGAGGAAGTGGTCGGCGCCGATCTTGCGCGCGACCGCCGCGGTCTTGGGGGCCGAACGGCCGACGATGACGACGTGGTGGCCGTCGCGGTGCAGCTGCCGAGCGGCAGCAGCACCGATTCCGCTGCTGGCCCCGGTGATGACGATGGTCCTGTTCATGGCAACAGTGTACGCCAAATCTGTCAGTTACTGTCAAGTTTGGCGTCGGTGCTAAAGTTCGAGGGCTATGAACCTTCGGGAACGCACCCGCCGTGCGGTGCAACGCGAGATCGGCGAGGCCGCGCTTGCCCTGTTCGTCGAGCGCGGATTCGACAAGACCACCATTGACGACGTCGCGGCCGCCGTCGGAATGTCGCAGCGCAGCGTCTTCCGCTACTTCCGGACGAAGGAGGAGATCCTTGTCGGGAAGCTCGACCTCATCGTCGACGAGATCCTGATCACGCTGCGCGAGCGCCCGCTCGACGAGCCGGTCTGGGCGTCGCTGCGCCGAGTCTTCGATGTCCTGGAGGACCCGGCCCAGCCGGGAGGCACCGCATCCGTGCTACGGGTGGTTCTTGAGACGCCCGCGTTGCTCGCCGTTTATCTGCAGAAACTGCAGCAGATCCAGGAAACGGTGGTCGTGGCCCTGCGCGAGCGGGCGTCTTACGCCGACGACGATCCCACGCCGCGCGCGCTGACTGCAGCCGCCTTCGGCTGTCTGGTGGCAGGACAGCATGCCTGGCTCGCCTCCGGGGCGCGAGGCTCGCTGAGTGACGCCATCGACCGGGCCATGGCCACGTTGGGCCCGCGAGACTGACGCCAGTGGTGAGGTTGCTGCGCCGCCTTCGCACGCCCGCAATGGGCCGGGCCGAGGTGGCCAGCGGGAGGTGACCACGACGGCCGGCAACAGCCCCTCAGATGCCGGCCACAACATGCCGCTTACGCCCTTCAGGTCGTTATTATCCGTCTTCTTGTTGGCGTCTCGGGGCAATCGGGCCGAGGCGCCTGCGCCGAATTGGAGTGGTCCGCCTCGTAGCGCAGCCGGTCGAGTCAGGGATCAGTTCGGAATGAGTTTGCGGAGGCAGATGACCGAGCAGGCGCGGCTGAGGATGGCTTGATGCACGTCGGCTCGGCGTTCGGTGCGATTGCGCAGCCGACGAAAGTTTTGAGCCACGCGAAAGTGCGCTCCACCGGCCGGCAGTCGGCCACGAGTCCGAAGCCGTGCTCGACGCCGCAGCGTGCGATGACGGGGTGATACCCCCCTTGGAGAGCACGCAATTGCCGCCAGACGCCGGCCTCGTGCCCCCGGTCAACCGCCGCCGGCAGGCAGCGCCTGAGGCGTCGAACAGCGTCATCGGCGACCGGTTCCAGCCGATACCCGTGCAGACGACGTACAAGACGCTTTCCAGTGCCGCACGGTCGCCGGTACGCCCGCGGCCGGGATAGCGGTAGCCGCTGCCGAACCGGAATCAGGGGCTCCAGCCGCGCCCGCAGCTGATCGGTCAGAACCTCCTCACGCATGCAACGATTCCGGATCGCCTCGCATCACCGGCTGAAGACGATGAACTCATTCTGAACTGACCCCTTAGACCGCCCCCTCTTCCGACGACGCTCTCCAGGGGTCGCTCCGAAGAACCACGGCGAGGCCGCCGAACGAATCGGGACGAAGCCGTGTCCTCAGCACCATCGCACTTCTTGGCGAAGCCGGACCACGAAGCCGTCGCATTCGAACATCCCTTCTGGGCCAGAGTGAGAACTATGCGCACCTTGCCTCGATCGTCGTCCGCGCCCAGGGCTCACGAGAACACACTGGCTCGCGGAGACGGCCGAAAACCGCCATCACGATGGCCGTCCTATTTCGACGCATTGGGGCGTTTACGCACGAATCACTCCGGGCGCGATCGCTCACAAGGGAGCCGATTTTGCTGACGGACTGCTCGTGGTGCATGACCAGCCGCTCCTTTGGGTACACCTTGCGGAACGCAGAGAAGGAGGAGCTATGGGAATCATTATTGGCCTGCTGGTAGTTTGGGCAGTCGTAGCGGTGTTGGGCATCGTCATCAAAGGACTCTTCTGGCTGATCATCGTCGGCGCGGTGCTGTTTGTCGCGACCGGCGTGATCGGCTTCGTCAAGCGTGAAGCCCTGAGTCGCCGACGCTGAGGCGGCAACCGCTTCACCCTCCCAGCCCGGTGTACTCAACCAGGCTGGGAGGTGACACCCGGCTCGGCGCGGCCCCCTGCCGAGCGCGGTTGGACAACCTGGCAATGGCTCAGGTGCCGCGGATATAAAGATGAACGCCACGCGACAAAACTCCTTCGTCACCACGCTGTGGCCCGTCTTGCCCGCAGAGTCGACAACAAACCAGTCAGCACGGACGAGTAGGCCCACATATTGGTAACTCACGCTGTTCGACGGTGATACCCAAGACCATGATGCCTTGCGCTTATCCAGGCCGGCAAAGCGGCCGCCTATTTTTGCGCGCGAGATGGATCGACGATCCAACGCTACCGGTCCATCTCCGAACACCGCGCCGGGTTTGGTGTCCGCAGCAGGTGGATGACCGCTGGACACCTCGGCGACGACATGCCGCACTTCAACATCGACGCCGTGCGGAGGTTCGCCGAGCACGGGGTCGCGGTACTGGCGAGCGACATCGGCGACCCGGTGGCCGGCCTGGGCGGGTTTCCGCCGGGTACGGTGCTGCCGCTGTACGTCGGCGCGCTCACCCGGCTGGGCATGCCATTGATCGACGGCGCCGAGATCGAGGGGCTCGCCGCGGTGTGCCGGGCGCGGGGCGGTGGCTGTTTCTGTTCACTGCCGCTCCCCTACCAGTCCACCGGCGTGCCGGTGAGCCCGCTGGCCATCTTCTGGACGACCGGTGCCCGCGTCGTCCACGGTGGACGACGCGGGCACCGGTCGGCACGCCGTTAGATCATCGGCGTGATCC
The DNA here is from genome assembly GCF_046548775.1 of Amycolatopsis sp. cmx-4-61. NCBI lineage: Bacteria > Bacillati > Actinomycetota > Actinomycetes > Pseudonocardiales > Pseudonocardiaceae > Amycolatopsis > Amycolatopsis sp. cmx-4-61. The sequence continues at coordinate 65,334 of NZ_JAEBEI010000025.1, forward strand.
GCTCTTCGGAACCGACCAGCGCTTTGCCGTAGATCTCGTAGCACACCATCGGCAGGATGCCCGCGTGTCGCGACGCGACCTCGGAGTCGCGCCAGATCCGTTGCAGCGGGTTGACCTCGGCGAATGCGCCCGAGCCGTGCGCGTAGAGCAGGGTGTCGATGGCTTTCACGACGTGCTCGATGGCCCAGCCGATGTCCGCCCGAATCCGGGCCCGCGCCGAGAAGTCCAGCTTCTCGCCGTTCGCCGCCGCGGTGTCCAGGTCGTCGGTGACGCGGTGGGCATGGAAGTGCGCGGTGTCGAGCATCATCGTGGCCTGGGCGAGTTGGAGCTGAAACGCCACGGAGTCCGCCTGTCGCGTGTAGATCGTGTTGCCGATCCCCTTGGTGGCGGCCTTCTCCCGTACCAGCTTCAGCGCCGCACGGCCGAGCCCGAGTTGCGGGCCGACCATGCCGACGGCGAAAAACGGCCCCAGCGGCGACCGGTAGAGCGTCTCCTCGATGTGCTCGGTCGGGAAGTCGCCTTCGATGGCCGGCGGTACGGACATGATGCGGTGGGCCGGCACGAAGATGTCCTTGGCCACGAGGCAGTTCGACCCGGACGCGCGCATGCCGGCGACGAACCAGGTCTCCTTCAGGTCCACGTCGGTGCGGGGCACGAGCGCCATGCCGAGGTCGACGGTCTCTCCGGCGTCGTCGGTGATCGGCAGGCTCAGCACCGCCCAGTCGGCGTGCCATGATCCGGAGTTGTAGAACCACTCACCGCTCGCGCGGAAGCCGCCGTCGACCTTTTTCGACTCGACCTTCGGAGAAAAGACCCCGGAGACCAGCGCGTCGGGGTTCGCTCCCCAGACGTCGCCCTGCGCCTGCTCCGGGAAGCAGCTCGCCAGCCACGCACCCGAATTCAGCAGCGAGACGACCCAGGCGGTCCCACCGTCGGCCTCGCCGACCGCCGCGGATACGTCCACCAAGGCCCGGATCGAGGTCTCGTATCCGCCGAACCGCTTGGGCTGCAACAGCTTGAACAGGCCGGCGTCCTTGAGCGCCTGGATGCTCTCCTGCACGACGCGCCGGTCCCGCTCGCCCTGGGCGGAGTTCTTGCTCAGCAGCTCGCGGAGGCTTTCCGCGCGGGTGACAAGTTCCTCGACACCTGGAGCGCCGCTGACGGTGATGGGGTCGATCGACGTGGTCATGCTTTTTCCTCACAACTCGGCGCGCGCACGCGACCTCGGACAACAACTCTGGGCGGCTCAGCTCTTGGCGAGTTCGCGGTCGACGTACTCCGCCAGCGTCGTCGGCGGCCGGCCCAGCAGCCACGTGAGCACGTTCGGGTTGCCGGTGATCCCGTACCGGTCGTAGTGACCGAACAACCGGTACATCGCGTCGTAGGTAAACTCGTCCTCTTCGCGCCGTTGCCGCGAGGGGTCGGCCAAGTCACTGATCGGCCGCGCCGCTGCTGTAACCGGGCGGCCGGCTGCCTTCGCGATGACCGCCGCGATCTCGTGACCGTTCACGTAGTCGGACCCGCACAGCTCATAGGTCGCGTAGTAATGCTGCGGATCCCCCACCACCTGCGCGGCCACGGCGGTGACGTCTTCCAGATCAACCTGCGCCAAACGCGTGTCCGGGGAGAACGGCTCACGGTGCACGCCGGACTCGACGGTCAGCGGCACGTTGATGTTCTGCAGGTAGTGCATCGGCTGCAAGATCGTGAACGGAATCGGCGACTGCAGAACCGCCCGTTCAACGGCGAGCTTGGCCTGATGGTTGAGCAGCGCCTCGATCTGAGGGTGAGTCACCGAAAACTGCACGAAATGCCCGACATCGGCACGCCGCGCCGCAGCGACCACGGCCCGGCCGATGTCCGCCTCACGATGGTGGAACAACGGTCCGATGTGGACCACCGACTCGACCCCGTCCATCGCTTCGGCCAGCGCGCCCGGTTCGAGCAGATCGACCACAGCCGTCTCTGCAGCGCCCAGTTCGGCGACCTCGTGCACCGACGAGGCGATATCCGCCGCCCGGACCTGCTTTCCCTGCTTCGCCAAGGCGCGAACCACGCTGCGCCCAGTACGGCCACTCGCCGCGGTCACCAGGATCATGATCTCTTCCTGTCAGTCAGTGTTGATTGTGTTCTTTGCGCACGGTTCGACGTGCGCACGCGACTCTGGGCCGGCTCAGCTCTTGGCGAGTTCGCGGTCGACGTACTCCGCCAGCGTCGTCGGCGGTCGGCCCAGCAGCCACGTGAGCACGTTCGGGTTGCCGGTGATCCCGTACCGGCTGTAGTGGCCCCACAACCGGTACATCGCGTCGTAAGGGAACTCGTCCTCTTCGCGCCGTTGCCGCGCCGAGTCGGCAAAGTCGCTGATCGGCTGCCATTCGACCTTGACTTGCCGGCGGGATGCGTTCGCGATGACTGCCGCGATCTCGTGACCGTTCACGTAGTCGGACCCGCACAGCTCATAGGTCGCGTAATAGTGGTGTGGGTCCCCCACCACCTGCGCGGCCACGGCGGTGACGTCTTCCAGATCAACCTGCGCCAAACGCGTGTCCGGGGAGAACGGCTTGCGGTGCACGCCGCATTCGACGGTCAGCGGCACGTTGATGTTCTGCAGGTAGTGCATCGGCTGCAAGATCGTGAACGGAATCGGCGACTGCAGAACCGCCCGTTCAACGGCGAGCTTGGCCTGATGGTTGAGCAGCGCCTCGATCTGAGGGTGAGTCACCGAAAACTGCACGAAATGCCCCACGTCGGCACGCCGCGCCGCAGCGACCACGGCCCGGCCGATGTCCGCCTCACGATGGTGGAACAAAGGTCCGATGTGGACAACCGATTCGACGCCGTCCATCGCTTCGGCCAGCGCACCGGGCTCGAGCAGATCGACCACAGCCGTCTCCGCAGCACCCAATTCGGTGACCTCGTGCACCGACGAAGCGATGTCCGCCGCCCGGACCTGCTTTCCCTGCTTCGCCAAAGCGCGAATAAGGCTGCGCCCAGTACGGCCACTCGCCGCGGTCACCAGGATCATGATCCCTCCCTGCCAGTCAGTAAGCGACGGTGAAGCGCGCCCGCCGGTGCGCGGGACGTTCGATTTCGTCGACGAAAGCCTGGGCATAGTCGGCGCCGGAGATCTCAGCGCGGCCGTCGTTTCCTTTAAGCATGACGTCTCCGCCGAGCCGGAACCGGCCGGTGGCCGTGCCCGGCGCGTAGTGGCCGAACCCGGTCGGCGGGCTCAACACGAACCAGTCCAGCTCGGGATCGCTTGCCCTCAGCTCGTGCAGCACGTCGTCGGATGCCTGCGCGAAGGCCTTGAACCGCGCAGGGAACTCTTCCGTCTCGTACACCTTCGTGCCGCCGGGCTCGGTCAGCAGCGAGCCCGCTCCGCCTACCACACCCAGCCGGGCGCCGAGGATCCGTGCGACGTCGGCGATGTCCGCGTTGACGGCGACGAAGCTCGTCTCCAGGTCTCCGGTCGGTGCGAGCGCGACGACGATGACGTCGGCTCCGGAGGCCGCTCGTGCGATATCGGCGCGCACCAGGGCCGAACCGGTCACCGACTTCGCTCCCGGCGGGAGCTCGGCGGGGGGCTTGCGGCTGAAGACGACCACCTCGTGGCCTCGACCGGCGGCTTCGCGGGCGATGGCCCCGCCGGCGTAGCCGGTGCCGCCGAGGACGCAGATTCGTTTCACTGCAGTAGTTCCTTTCTTCCGAGCGGGTTCAGCTCGCGTGTGTGGTCAGTGTGGTGTAGGCCTTGCGGACGGCGGGGACGAGGGCCCGGGCCGCTTCGACGTCGGCTCGTTCTCCGCGCAGCTTGAGGATGTCGCCGGCGCGGCGGTCGGCTGGCACGTCGGCGCCGCGCGCGGTGATCAGGACGTGGAAGTGCGGGAAGCTCTCGCCGAACGCGAGCAGGTAGGTCGCCTCCGCGCCGGTCGCCTCGGTGACCGCGGCGACCATGTCGCGGGCGCGCCGGCCGAAGGTCTCGGCTTCCGGCTCGTCGAGCCCGACGATGCGTTCGGCGTGCCGGCGGGCGCGCAGGAAGAACCAGCCCGGTACCTCGTAGCCGGGCACCACCTCGGCGGCCCACAGGTCGTCGCGGAACACGACGGCGGATTCGTCGGTGTTCTCGAGGTCGCAGACGAAACAGTCCGTGCTCATGGGATCGATGTCCGTTCCTGGTCGGGGAGGCGACTGAGGGTCACCTCCGGAAAGCGGGTCAGCGGAACCGGGTGCGGATCGAGCCGATGCCCTCGATCGCGGTGATCAGCTCGTCGCCGGGCTTGATCAGCAGCCGCGGCTCACGGGCGAACCCGATGCCGGCCGGGGTGCCGGTGAACACGACGTCTCCGGGCAGCAGCGGTACGGTCTCCGACAGCCGGGCGATGATCTGCGCGATCGGGTGGATCATCAGCTTCGTGCGGGAGTTCTGTACGGTCTCGCCGTTGAGGGTGCACGTGATCGCGAGGTCGTCGGGGTCGGCGAACTCGTCGGGTGTGACCAGCGCGGGACCCATCGGGGCGAAGCCCGGGAACGACTTCCCCAGCGAGAACTGGGGTGTCGGCGGGCGCAGCTGCAGCTCGCGCTCGGAAAGGTCTTGTCCCACGGTCAGCCCCGCGACGTGCGACCACGCATCCGTGGCGTCGATGCGGTGGGCGCGCTTGCCGATCACGACCACCAGCTCGGCTTCGTAGTCGACCGAGCCCGGCGGAATCTCGACCTCGGCGTCCGCGCCGGTGATCGCCGAAGCGTACTTGCCGAATACCACCAGCGAATCCGGCACGACATCGATTCCCGCCTCCTCGGCATGGTCGAGGTAGTTGAGCCCGATGGCGAACACCTGCCGCGGCCACGGTGCCGGGGCGCCCAGCTCGGCCTGAACGAGCGGCCGGGCCGCCACGTCCTCGCCCATGCCGCCGGCCCACTCAAGCAGGTCCGGCCAGACGTCGTAGGCGGCCTGCGGATCCGGGGAGAAGCGGCCCCCGCTCGCCTCGGCGACGTCGACGACACCGGACGCGCCGAGCAGGCCCAGCCGGCCCGCGGCGTTGACGATGCGCATGCGGTCAGTCCTCCATCGGGTGGGGCAGTTCGGGGCTGGTCTCGAGCGCCCACTTCCGGGTCTGGAGGTCCCGGGGCGGTGTGCCCTGTCGCAGCGCTTCGGCCATCAGCTCCGGGCGGTAGCGGACGCCGATCGGGTCGGCGTCGTATTCCGGGCCTTCCATGTAGGCGGTGGCTTCGGCCGCGGTGGCGAAGTTGTCGACCTGCAGCTCGACGTGGTTGCCGTCGGGGTCTTCGTAGTACAGCGACGTGGTGACACCGTGCTGCACGGGCTTCCAGGGCTCGATCCCTTTGGCGTGCAGTTCGGTGTAGCGCGCGAGCAGGCTTTCCAGGGAGTCGAAGGTGTACGCCACGTGGTTCACCACAGCCGCGTTCGCGGGCTTGCGCACGAGGTCGGGGATGTGGGCCAGCGCGATGCGGTGGTGCTCGTCGTCGAAGGTGAGGAAGGTCAGGCCGTGGCCCTCGTAGACGACGTGGGCGTCCAGCAGCGCCGAGTACCACTCGCGCATCGCGTCGGGCTGAGAGGTCTGGAAGACGACGTGGGCGAAGGAGGGGGTGGACTTCACGGGTCAGCTCTCTTCCGGTTGCGCAGCGATGCCGTCGAGCTCGGCGATCGCATCGTCTGGGAGGTGCAGCTCGGCTGCGGCCACGTTCTCGTGTAGGTGCCCGATTGAGGACGTGCCGGGGATCAACAGGATGTTCGGTGAACGGCGGAGCAGCCACGCGAGCGCCACCGATTTGGGTGTCGAGCCGGTGCGCTCCGCGACGTCGTCGAGTACCTCGGACTGCACCGGGGAGATGCCCCCGAGCGGGAAGTACGGCACGTACGCGATGTCCTGCGCGGCGAGCGTGTCGATCAGGTCGTCGTCACCCCGGTGGGCGATGTTGTACATGTTCTGCACGCACACCACGGGGGCGATCGCCTGCGCTTCGGCGATCTGCTCCGCGGTGACCGTGCTCAGCCCGAGGTGCCGGATCAGGCCCTGCTCGCGCAGCTCGGCGAGCACGGAGAACGACTTCGCCACGGACTCCTGCGGCCCACCGATCCGCAGGTTGACCACGTCGATGCGCTCCAGCCCGAGGTGCGCGAGGTTGTCGTGCACGGCCTGGCGCAGCTCGTCAGGGGACGACGCGGGCGGCCAGCCCCCGGACTCGTCGCGGGTGAAGCCGACCTTCGTGACGAGGTGCAGCTGCTCCGGGTACGGGTGCAGGGCTTCGCGGATGATCTCGTTGGTGACGTGCGGGCCGTAGTAGTCGCTGGTGTCGATGTGGGTGATGCCCAGGCGTACGGCCTCGCGCAGCACTGCCACGGCGTTGGGCCGGTCGGCGGGCGGCCCGAACACGCGGGGTCCGGTCAGCTGCATCGCGCCGTAGCCCATGCGGGTCACGGTCAGGTCACCCAGTGCAAACGTGCCGCCGGGACGGGGGTCGGACATCTCGGATGTGCTCCTTCTGTGTACGGGAAACGGGGTGGCTCAGGCCGCGGGGACGCCCCACAGCTGCTGGTAGGTCTTGCGGAAGGAACCGTCGGTGAACCACGAGCCGTCCTTGAAGGCGGCGACGCTGCTGCCGTTCACGGTGCGGATGTTGGTGCTGTCGAACACGCGCCGCGGGGTCGTGTAGCCGTCGTCGCCGGGCGGCTGCTGGCCGACGGTCATGCGCAGCAGGCGGTCGGCGTTGTTCCACGCGACGAGCGCCGGGTCCGCGGCCACGTCCGCGAGCTGCGCGCCGGTGGAGATCCGCTGCATCGCGGACACGTCAGCGCCGTAGCCGACGAGCTTCAGCGACCGGTTGCGGCCCGAGAGCTGCATGCCTTGGATCACGAGCGGGCCGGCGGGCTGGTCGTAGCTGGCGAACACATAGTCGATCGACGGGTCCGCGTTCAGCGCGACGCTGACCGCGGTTGGGATCTTCTGCACTGCGGTGGCGTCCCACGCGACGGTGGTGACCTTGCAGCCTTGGCAGAACTTGGCGAACTCGTCCTGCACCGCATCCGACGACTTCTGCGTGGTGCTCGTCGACGTCGTGTTGGCGAAGAGAACGTTCGCGCTGCCCTTCGAGTCCGAGATGATCGCGTCCGCCATCAGACGGCTGCCGACGTCCTGGCCGTTGTTGGTCTCCAGGATCTTCCCGCGCCACTCCGGGGGAAGTGCGTCGGACACGTCGGCGGCGACGACGGGGATGTTCGCGCTCGTCGCGGCGGCGTAGGCGTTGCGGGCCAGGGCGAACGGCAGCGAGTCGGTGATGATGCCCGCCGATCCCGCGGCCACGGCCTGGTTGAGGCACTGCGTCGCGACGGTGGGCTGTGCCTGCGCGTCGCACGCCTGCACGTGGACGCCGAGCGGGGTAAGGGCCTCGGTCAGCTGTTCCAGCTGGGCCTGAAAGTACGTGGCCTTCAGGGTGATCGGGATGTAGCCGACGGTTTTGCCGCGCAGCTTGTCCAGGCCGGGGATGACGGCGGCGGGCGCCTTGACCGAGGTGGACGCGGTGCGGTGCGACTGGACCTGCGAGGTGGCGTGCTCGACGTTCGCGGCGGGGGTGGTGCCCCTCGGGCCCGCGGCACCGCCCGCGTCCGTACAAGCGGTGCCGAGGCCGATCACCAGTGCCAGCGCGCCAGTGAGGCCCGCTGCTCTGCGCTTCGACATGCATACTCCGTTCGAGGGTGTACCGGGCGCGGTCGTCAGGACCGGCGCGCGTCCCGGCGGAACAGCGTGGACAGGACGATCGCGATGATCAGCGCGGAGCCGTAGAACACATCGCTGATCCAGCCCGCGAACCCGAGCAGCTGCAGGCCGACGATCCCGGTGGCAAGGAAGTAGATTGCGATCATGCTCCCCGCCGGGTTGAACCGGCCGGGGTGGATGGCCGCGGTGCCGAGGAACGTGGCCGACAGCGCCGGTAGCAGGTAGGTCGATGCGCTCGCCGGGTCGAACCCGCCGACCGTGCCGATGAGCAACACGCCGCCGATCCCGCACAGCAGCGACGACATCAGGTAGGCGCCGGCGCGGATCCGGTCGACGCGCACCGTGGCCAGCCGGGCGACCGACCGGTTCGAGCCGACGAACCGCATATGGCGCCCGAGCGGGGTACACGTGACGACGTAGGTGAACACCGCGGCCACGGCGAGGCCGTAATAAAAGCTGATCGGCAGGCCGAGCACCTCCGCGGCGGACGCCGAGAACAGGCCCGGGCTGGTGAGGAAAACGCTTCCCCCGTTGGAGATCCGCGACGACACACCGGTGAGCAGGGTCGCCACGCCGAGCGTGGTCACGATGGGGTTGATGCCGACTCTGATGATGAGGAACGCGTTGAATGCGCCGACCACCATGGCCGCCGCGACGGCCATGACGACCGCGAGCCAGACCGGAAACCCGGCGCCGCTCACGAGCACCGCGAGCAGCGTCGCCGACAGCCCTGCGACAGCGGCGACCGAGAAGTCGAACTCCCCCACCGAGAACGCGCAGAGAGCGCCGAGCGCGACGAACACGAGCGTCTGCTGGGATCCGAAGATCGTCTGTAGCGTACCCGCGCTCAGGAACTGGCCCGGGCTAAGCAGTCCGAAGAGGACGAACAGCAGCACCCATACGCCGATCAGACTGCCGCGCCGCGACAGCTCACCGCCGAACGTCCTGACCCGCCGGGGTTTGGCCGGTGCGTCAGGGGTTCCGGTGTCCTCCGTGGCTCCGGCGGCCTCGGGTGGCGCTTGCTCCGTCGTGCCCACGGCGGTGGCTCCTTCGGGATGGGGCGCCGGCGGGCGCCCGGGGTGGATCGGTGCTGGGTCAGGCATAGGTCGCCTCGGTGATCGCTTCCGCCGTGACGTCGCCGTCCAGCGCGGTGTGCTTGCCGCCGGCTCGCAGCACGACGACCCGGTCGCACACCAGCGCGAGGTCTTGGACCTCGATCGAGCAGATCAGCACGGCCTTGCCTTCGTTCGCCGCTGCGCGGAGGGCGCGCAGGATGTCCAGCCGCGCGCCCACGTCGACCGCCTGCGTGGGTTCGCAGGCGATGACGGCCTTCGGCGCGCCGAGCAGCCATTTGGCCAACAGCAGCTTTTGCTGGTTCCCGCCGCTGAACGCGGCCGCGGGCGCGTGCGGCACTGCGGGGGTGATACCGAACGACCGTACGGCCTCGGCGAACTCCTGGCGCTGCCACTGCCGGGCGAGCAACGCCCGCCCACGGTTCCCGACCCGGGGCAGCGTGACGTTCTCGATCGCGCTGATCTCCGCGGCCAGCCCGTCGCGCATCCGGTTCTGGGGCACGACGGCCAGCCCGGCGCCGAGCAGCTCGGCGCACCCGGTTTCCGGCACGGTGAAGTCCCGGCCGTCGATCCGCAGCGCACCACCGCAGTCGCGCGAGTTCCCGGCGATGATGTCGGAGAACTCCTCCAGCCCGGTGTCGCCCGCCCCGGTGATGCCGACGACCTCGCCACCGCGCACTTCCAGGTCGAGGTCGGCCAGCTGCACGCCGTGTACGCCCTTGAGTTCGAGGACGGTGCCGAAAGTGGCTCCCGGTGCGGCGTCCGCGCCGATCCGCCCGCTCGCGAGTTCCCGGCCGAGGATCAGCGTGCTCAGGTGCGCCTCGGTCAGCCCCGCCACCTTCAGGCCCTCGGCGGCCGTGACGCCGTCGCGCAGCACCGTGACCCGGTCGGCGAGCGTGAGGACCTCGTCGAGGCGGTGGCTGACGATGAGGATCCCGGTGCCGGACCGCGCGATGGTGCGCACGATCTCGTAGAACTCTGGCAGGTTTTCCCGCGGCAGGGACTGCGTCGACTCGTCGAAGACGATGCAGCCGGTCCCGAGGTGCCTGCCCTGCAGCGCGCGGGCGATGGCGACGACCGCGCGCTGCCCCGGGGACAGCGCACCGGCGCGGGCCTCGAGCGGGATCGACGCGCCGAGCTGCGCGAATGTCTCGGCGCACCGCCGCCGCTCCGCCGCCCAGTCGATCTTACGTGTCAGGCGCCGGGTCGCGTAGTGGCCGACCCGGACGTTTTCCAGCACGGTCAGGTCGTCGACCAGGCCGAGGTCCTGGTGTACGAACGCCAGGCTGTGGTGCCGCAGCTCGGTGGGCCGCACCGGAGTGGACAACAGGCGCCCACCCGCGGTGATCCGGCCGCCGTCAGCGGTGTGGACGCCGGAGAGGACCTTGATCAGCGTGGACTTCCCGGACCCGTTCTGTCCCACCAGGGCGTGGATCTCACCGGGTTCGATGGTGAGGTCGACGTCGCGCAGGACGGTCGCGTCGCCGAACCGCTTGGTAAGCCCCCGGATCACCACGGCCTCGCGCCCGGGCGAACCGGGTGGCGCGGGGTCGGTGGACCCGATCGGGGCGACGGTGCTCCGCAAGGGCTTTCCTTCCTTCGTCGTTCTGCTGTGGACATCGCGTCAGAGCATCGGCGTGATCTGGCCCTCGCCGGCGAGCAGCGCGGTGCCGTACATCTCGAGGCTCACCTGCGGGACGATGTAGGCGTGCCGCCCGGCGACCGCCGAATCGCGCCAAAATCGCTGGAGCACGTTGCTGTCGCCGAACCCTGCGGCGCCGTGCGCGAAGAGGAGAAGGTCGATGGCCTTGGTGACGTTGCGGACCACCCACCCGGCATCGGCGCGGGCCCGCGCCCGGGCGGCATCGTCCGGGAACGTCCCCGCGGCGGCGGCCTGGTCGATCTCGTCCACGGCGCGGAAGGCGTGCAGGTGCGCGGTGTCGAGCAACATCGCGGCCTCGGCGATCTGGTAGCGGAACACCGGCGACTCGGCCTGGGTCTCGTAGAAGGTAAAGGTGAGCGGTTTCGTGAGCGCCTTGGCTCGGACGATCTCCAGCACCTTGCGGCCCATGCCGAGCTGCGGTGCGGCGATGCCGAGCGCCAGCACTGGCGTAAACGCGCTGCGGTACAGCGACTCGTCGGTGTGCTCCGTGCCGACCTCGCCAAGCCACGCCTTGGGCGCGGAGATCACGCGGTGCGCGGGCACGAACACGTCCTCGGCGATAAGGCAGTTCGAGCCGGACGAACGCATGCCGGCGACGAACCAGGTCTCCTCGAATCCCAGCTCGCTCCGCGGGATCAGCGCGAGTCCGTGGTCGACCGCCTCGCCCGCGTCGTTGACGACCGGGAAGCCGAGTACGGCCCAGTCGGCGTGCCAGGAACCGGAGTTGTAGTACCAGCGGCCGGTGACGCGGTAGCCGCCGTCGACCTTGACCGACTGCGAACTGGGCGTGACCACACCGGAGATCCGGGCGTCCGGGTCGGCGCCCCACACGTCGTCCTGGGCCTGCTCCGGGAACAAGCCGGTCATCCAGGCGCATTGGTTGAGCAGCGTGACGACCCAGGCAGTGCCGCCGTCGGCCTCGGCGACCGCGGCCGCGACCTCCAGCTGGCTGCGCACCGGCAGCTCGTACCCGCCGTAGCGGCGCGGCTGGGCGATCTTGAACACTCCGGCGCCGGCGAGCGCGGTGATGCTCTCCTCGACGACCCGCCGCTGCTGCTCGCCGCGGGCCGCGTTCTCCTCCAGCAGCGGCAGCAGCGCGCGGACGCGGGCGAGAACCTCGCTGGGCGTGACCGCGGCTTCGGTGGTGGGGGAAACCATGCGTGCGTGCTCCTTCTGTCGGGTGGGTGCGCTCACCGGGCCAGCGCCGCGAGGGAGTCGGTGATCGGCGGTCGGAAGCGTTCGCCGTAGTGCGAGTGGGTGCCGAACGTGCGGTGGGCGTAGACGAGCGGCGGGTACTCGGCCCGGCCGGCGCCGACGACGTGGCCAAGCAGGAGCAGGTGGTCACCGCCCTCGACGGCCTCGGACAGGTCGCAGTCGAGCCAGCCCGCCGCGCCGTCCAGCCGCGGGAGCCCGTGATCGGAGTGCCATTCGGTGCGGCCGAAGCGGTCCGCGTCGCGGGTGGCGAACAGCACCGCGAGTCCCGCCTGTGACTGACCCAGCAGGTTCACGCCGAACCGGCCGGTGTCGCGGATCGCAGCCAGCACGCGGGAGCGACGATCGAACGCGACGGTGATCAGCGGAGGAGTCAGCGAGAGCGAGGCGAACGAGCTGACCGTCGCCCCGACCGGTAGGTCGCCGTCCATGGTGGTCACTACCGTGACCGGCGCGCACACCGCAGCCATGAGGTCGCGGAACACCTGCGGGGAAACGCCACGGTCGTCGACGGCACTGTCGATCACGGTCTTGTCCCTTTCTTGGTGCTCGGCAGTCATTTCAACCCCTCCAACTCCCTGAGCCCGACGTCGTCGATGAGCTGCGCGAGCGCTCGCACCGCGTCCGGCGGCGGCTCGAGGTAGGGGCTGCGTGCGTGTCCGCCGGGCAGGCCCAGCAATGACAGCACGCTCTTGTAGGCGACGACCCTCGGAACTGCGTACCGCGCCGTCACCGCCGAAACCCCGGCCCAGAGCCGTGTGATGGTCCGGTATTTGCTGTTCGCCGCGGGGATGTCACCTTCGTGGATGTCATCGTGCAGGCCTCGGCACAGCCGAGGCGCGATGTTCTGCAGATTGTCCAGCTCGGCCGTCGCGCCTACCGCATGGGAGAACATCAGCCGCTGCGCCATGGTCAATACCGTGGTGTGCGCCGAAAAACGAGCCACAAATGCCGATACGTTGTGCTGGTCCGGGTGGTGTTTGAAGACCCCGACGACGTGGTCGTGGTCCAGGATCGGCCGTTCCAGCACGGTGGCAGTGATCTCGAAGCCCGTGGTGAAGTTGCACGACAGCACCACCGGCATCTCCAGTGCCGAGAGCACTTCGTCGTAGAAGCGTTCGGCCATTGACTCCGTCGGCGCCAGCGAGTGCCCGAGCGTCGGGGGGTAGACCTGGACCGCGTCCACGCCACGTGCCGCCGCCTCCCGTGCGAAGCGAATGTTCTCCGCGGCGGTGGGGAATTCGCGGCTGCCTGCGACGACGGGCAGCCTGCCGTTGGTCGCGTCGACGACGATTTCCAGAACGCGCAGCAGTTCCGCGTCGGTCATCAGTGCGCCCTCGCCCGTCGCGGGGCTTCCCGGCCAGAAGCCGACGTTCTCTTGTGCAAGCCATTGGACGTGCTCGCGCAGCGCCGACTCGTCGACCTCGCCGCCGGCGGTGAACGGCGTGAGTCCCATGGCGTAGGACCCCGCCGCCAGTACCTGTCGGCTCATGGCGTCAGTTCTCCGCGCCCAAGAGAAGGGGCATCGGGTCGGGAAGGTTCGACCGCGACGCCCACGCACGGTCGGACAACTCCTCGACAGTCGCACCGGCGCGGCGGGCCGCCAGCAGCTCTTCCGGGTCGAAGGAGGGGCCGACGGAATCGGCAGCGTACTCGGCGCCCTTCATGTACCGCGTCGCGTCGGCCGGGTCGCCGAATCGGTCGATTTGCATCTCGACCATGTTGTTGTCGGGATCGCGGTAGTACATCGAGGTCGTAACACCGTGAGCGATGCAGACAGTGGGTGTAATTTCCCGGTTCCGCAGCATGACGTAGCGGTCCAGCAATCCGTCGAGGGTGTCGAAGGTGTAGGCCACGTGGTGCATCGCAGCTGTTGTCGGCTTCTTCGCCTCGAGCGGTACAGGCGAGTGGAGTAAAGCCACGCGGTGGTGCTCGTCGTCGAATGTGATGAACGAGAGCGACTCGTCGGAGTAGACCACGTGCCCGTCGAGGACGGTGCAGTACCACGTGCGCATGGCTTCCGGTTGCGCGGTCTGAAAAACGACGTGAGCGAACTTTGGTGTAGCGGACATCAGGATCACTCCTCGGTCGAACCGGCGACCTCGTCGCCGCCAGGCTTCATCGCCTTGAGGTTCCGCCCACGGTAGCCTTGATATGATATAACGGCAAGATGCGGTTCGAGGGAGCTCTGGCCGCCGAGCACGCGACCGAGTGGTCACGACAAGGGAGTCGTCATGACGATCGCCAACCCAGGGCAAGGGTTACCGGGAGTATCCGGATGGCCTCACACCACACAAGCGGCACAGGTTGTCATCACGGAGCGGCAGGCTCGCGACCGTGGCTGGTGGGAGATCATGGCGGACCAATACTGGCCCGACTCGACCGTGCACCTGAGCTGGTACGACGGCGATGGCAACGGCTTCGTCGCCGGCTCGGCCGCGATGGCCCGACGGGGCGTGACAGCACTGCATCGCATGTTCGCCCCGGCGGTACACGCGCGAGGAGACCGGGCTTACGTCGAGGCGCCGGTGGCTATGCGGCTGGCGATCGATGTAGACGGTATCGCAGGAAATCTGACTTCATACACACGCCTGAACTACCGCCTCGCCCGCCGAGGAGACCGCTGGCGAATTCTGTCACTCAACGCCATCTACGAAAATGCCACGCTTACTGCCGCAGTACCCGGTGAGCAGATTGCGGTCCCAGCCGCTGAGCTGGCCGGGTTTCGCCAGAGTTACGCCCTGCTGGCTTGGAACGCCGCACGCAGCGGCGCAAGTCCGAGTGACGACGAACTTGGCGACGACCGTCCCGAGGAAGTCGCCAAGTTCTATGCCGACACCTGGCACTGGCTCGATGTCGGCTGAGCAAATCTGCTCAAGCACTGCCCTTCTGCTCCACTTGACCCTCGACAACCGCTGTCGCCTTGCGCAACGCCGCAAGAGCCGACTCCTCGTTGTGAGTGAGATGCACCAGCACCGCCTCGCGCACCTCGACCGGATCACGCCCGCGGAACGCGTCAAGCAGATTTTCATGGGCACGCTGATGCTGATGGTTGTCTCCTGCGCCACCCTCAGCGCCGCGGAACCCGATACGAATGTACCTTTCTGCGGCGCGCCAAAGCAGGTTCATCAGCCGCATATCCCAAGGCGACGCGGCCGGCGCGAGCAACGCCACATGGAACTCGTGGTGGCTGTCGTACACGGTCTGGATCGTGTGACGAGCATCCCCGAAGTCCTCCGCTTGCGCCGCCAGCCTATCGAGCTCGGCCACGGAGATGACCCGACACGAGCGTGCAGCAATCTCGGGCTCCAACGTCCGGCGCGCCCGGTAGATCGCTCGCAGGTCCTCGAGATCCAATGGCGCAACGATCGCGCTGCGACCGGGTCTCGTGATGATCAGCCCCTCGCTCTCGAGATTGCGGACGGCCTCGCGCACCGGTATGAAGCTGACGTCGAGCATCTCCGCGACCCTGCGCAATGAGAACGGCTCTCCAGGCGCGAGATCTCCGGCAACGATCGAACGCCGCAGTTCAGCAGTGACGAGCTCGGTAACCGAACGTGACTCGATTCGCTGGATAGGCGGTCTCACCGGGCAGCTCCTGTCTCTTCGACTGATATCAAGTCTAACGGTGTCGAGCTAGCCGCAGCAGCCGGATCCACCATGCACCGTTATGTGATATAACATCATAGCTCAGTTGCTCGACGCACCCAAGGGGCCGGTCAGCATTGACCCGATAGCCGCGATGCGGCCGCCGCGACGCCACCTTGATCGCCGTCGTCTTCAGGTTGAGGAGATCGCGTGTCATCACTTCCCATTTTGCAAATTCACATCGCCAGCACCCGGCCGACCCGGATCGGCCCGACGTTCGCGGCCTGGTTCGCCGAGCTGGCCGACAACCACCCGGGCTTTGACGTCGAAATTGTCGACCTGGCGGAAGTGAATCTGCCATTCCTGGATGAGCCCCACCATCCCCGGCTGCGCACCTACACTCACGAGCACACCAAGGCATGGAGCGCGATCGTCGACCGCGCCGACGCACTGGTGTTCGTGACGCCGGAATACAACTACGGCTACAACGCGGTGTTGAAGAACGCCTTGGATTTCCTCTGCCACGAGTGGGCCGACAAGGCGGTCGGCTTCGTCAGCTACGGCGGCGTAGGTGCAGGCACGAGGGCCGTGCAGCAGCTCAAACAAGTCGTGACGACACTGCGGATGGTGCCGGTACTGGAATCCGTCAACATACCGTTCGCCATGCTGAAAGTGACCCCGGACGGCGAACTAAAAGAGGCGGACCCCGGACTCGATGACGCTGCCCGTCTCATGCTGGACGAGCTCGCGCGGGTCACGGCCAAACTCCGCCACCGGGTCTGATCCTCCGCAGCTGATCGTGCCAAGATTGATCGAGCCGCGTAACTGAACTACTCGCTTAAGGAACTGATCGTCGCCATCTAACTGGCCGAGGCCGTGTTCCTGTGCGGCACAGACTCGACCGCCGCCGTATCGCAGACCAATACCGTAGTTGCGATGACGGTCATCCACGAGTAGCGCGGTGTTGCCGCGGATAGCGACCAGGCCCTGCGGGCCGACGGGGCGGGTGAGGTCGAACTCAGCCGGAACGCACCAGAAGTGCCAGATGCAGCCGGCGTCGATGAGGTCGACGCCAGCCTAGGCCTCCTCGACGGTAACCTCGACGCCCGAGGGTGCGCCACTAGGACTCTAAGCGGCGTGGTTGACCTTCTCGACCACGCCTTACGGGTCCCCGCGCCGAGGCGCGGGCAGGTGGCCGAGCAGACGCCGTAGAGCTTGGCGACCTAGGCGAACGGCGCGGTGATCCGTCCCGAGGAGGAGCAGCAGACGGTTGCCATCCAATCGAACCGCCAGGCCTGCGTGACCCCGCCCAGGCGCCACACGACCACATGCAGGGCCTCGCTCAGCTCAAACGGCGGGTAACACTGCCGCAAGCGATCGGCTCGATGGCCTACATCAGAGCCCCGACCCCAAGCGGGACAAGTAGCTCGACGCGCCAGGTGGACGACGACCTCAACGCATCCGGCCTTTTCGCGCGACGCCCGTGATCAGTCACCTCTCGGCCGATGATCTCGGTGGGCGTGCGACGCCGAGCCGAAGTACTCCTGAGCGGTTTCGAGCGAGTCATCCTCGGCTCGGGACACGTCGAGATTTCGGTGGGGCGCCATACTGCCGGGCGCGGCGAGCACACCAGCCCGGTCGTGATCGCGAGCGCGCTCACCATACTAGTGGCCTCATCGGCGGTGAACGGGCCGCATCCCGTGGCGTGACGAATCGCGGTGAGCACACGCCATTCGAACCACCATGCTGCCGCGATAGAGGGGAACGAGGTCGGATTCGACCTCGCGGCTCGGCAGGTCCGGGGGGTGGTCATCGTGCGTCCTCCCGTCGACGAGGCGGCTTCGCGTCCTCGATCTGGCGCAGACTCGCTAAGGCGTCGTTCAACCGGCAGACGGCCTCGGCCTCGGGGATGCCGAGTAGTTCGGCGACTTCGACCAAGGACTGTCCACCGAAGTAGCTCCACACCAGCACCTCGCGGCACGCCGCGGGCACCACGGCCAGCACTCGAGCACACGACGGACGCCCCGTGAAGTCGGTGTCCTCGCCCGACTTGGCTCGATGCGCTAGCCCGGACGCACTGTTGTGAGTCGGCGCGGTGCGGATTCTGTCGAGCACGTACCGACGAGCGATGGCCATTAGCAGGGAGTACGCGTCGTCGCGGTCGGGATCGAAGCGCGACGCTCCTCGCCATGTCTGCAGGTAGACCTCGAGGGTGGCGTCATCGGCCTGTCCCGCGTCCGGCAGGACGCTGTGGATCAGCCCGTACACGGCCGGTGCGGTGCGGTCGTACAGTCCGGCGAATGCGGCGATGTCGCCCTGACCCGCTCGCTGCAGCAGCAGCTGGCAGATTTCTGACTGTTCGCTGTCGATCAGCACGGCCGCTCCCGATGGACGCACAGAAGTCGTACTACCGGGGGCTCGGGCAGCCTTATGATCACTGAGATACCCCCGGTGATCGGTCAGCAAACACCTCGTAGCGCGCCCAACCTCGGACATAAAAGCGACAGAGCGCCCACGTTACTCGTACGTGGTGCGCCCGAGCCATCCAGCTTCTCGGGCCTGCAGCAGCTAGCGGCGAGTGGGTTCTCGGCGCGCAACGGTGCGCTGACGTTATGCAGGTGCTGCAGGTCGTAATAGTACGTCTTGAACAGCTCACACTGGGCGTAGTCGACCCCGCGCTCGTCGCAGGCCGACAACCAGCGGCTGCGCGCGGCGCAAGTTCACCCGCGGCATGCTCGCGACGAGGTGGTGCTCGACCGGGTGGTTGAGCCTGCCGAGCGTGAAGTCGACCCGCCGGCCGCTACGGACGTTACGGCTATTGACCACCTGCTTGCGCAGGAAGTCCAGCTGGGTCTTATCGGCGTAGGTCGGCACCAGCCCCTCAAAGACACCGGCTTCGCTATCCCGGCGCACTGTGGGACCTACTGGAACGGCGAAGCCATGAAGGGCGGCGACTCCAACGACCTCGACGAGATCCCGGAGGCCGTCATCTCGACCAATGCCACGCTGGTCTGCAACGCCGTCCACCTCGCGCGGCCGCTCAGGTCGACGCAGTATCCGGCTTCCTGATCCTCGTCACTTCAGGACGCTGACCGCGCGGGCGATGACGAGCAACGACGTCAGCAGCGCCGCGACGCTCTGCACCGCCATCAGCACCTTCGCCCGCGACGACAGCGGCATCGTGTCGGTGGGGCTGAACGCCGTCGAATTGGTCACCGACACGTACAGGTAGTCCACCAGGGTCGGCACCCAGTCGGACTTGACGCTGGAACCCTCGGCGACCTCCTCGACGGTGTCAGCGTTCTCGTCCTGCGAGAACCGGAAGTCGGCGAGCGGCAGATCGGCACGGCCGGACTGGGTGCGCTTGACCGGACCACCCCGGTCCAGCTCCCAGTAGGCCAAGCCGAAGGCGATCACATTGGTCAGCCACACCTGTAGCGCCCCCAGCAGCAGGGCCTGACCGCTGTCGCCTGCGCCGGCGACCAGTTCGTGGATGAGCAGCGCCAGAGCCCCCAGGTTGCTGACCGCGACGACCGCGACCAGCGCCAGTGACAGGATCCGAGAGAGCCGGGTCTGCCGCGTGACGCGCCGCGGGTTGATCGCGATCAGCGGCACCAGCAGCGCGATCTCCACGGCGGGCACAACGAACCGGGGCGCGACCAGCAGTTGGTCCGGCAGCGCCAGGTAGAGCGCGATGGCCACGAGTGTCGCGACGGCGGCCGGCAGGCGGGCCTCACCGCGGCGCTGGTGGCGGGGATGGCGGGTGGTGGCGTCAGCACGGTCGGCTGGCATGGCGGCGGCTCCTCGCGGACGGCCGCTGACCGGCCCTTGATCGTCGGGGCGTCAGCCTAGCCTCGACGCCGCCGCACCGCCGACTCGTGAGATTATCACCGGATCCGGCCAAACCGCGGCGGCGCGGTCACCGAATCACCTCTGACCGATACGGCTGAGTCGCCGCTCCAGACCCCAGCGGCCCCCATGGGAACGCTGGAGTCCGCCATGAACATTCGTTCCACCCCGAAGAACCGTCTCGCGCGGCCTTTCCCGGCCACGAGCCGAACGACGAGCGCATCGGCGCCGCCGTCCGGGTGGGCGGATCGCTGGGCCGTCGACCTGCTCGCGCCGGCACCTCCCCGCCGCACCCGGAACCAGCGTCGTCAGGACGCGTTCGGCCGTCGCACGGCCAGCTCGTGGTGGCGGCTGATCGGCCGGCTCACGCGCCGGACCGGCCCAGGAACGCCAGCAGCGCGTCGTTGAACTCCTGGGCATGGACGCGTTGATCGCGTGCGGACCGCCCGGGGGGCCGCCCGCTACCGCCACCAAGCCCACGGCCATCCCGGGCGCCGGGGCAGCGCCGAGGACTGGTCACCGGTGTGGGAGGTCGAGGGGTTCGCCTGCCTCACCGGCCCGGTCGACACCTGGGACCCCGACACCGCCCACCTCGGGTTCCGCCCCGCGACCCGATTCACCGTCGCGCTGCCCGATGTCCGGGGTCTGCTCATCCGGCTCTCGGCCCACCTGGCCACCACCGGTCAGCATGCGCACGATCCCCTGGTCGCCACCCTAGGAGACGGCCACATCGGGCGGCACCGCGCGGGCGCGTCTTGACCTGGCGCTAGCCCGAACGGGCGAACATCATCGCCGGGTCGTCAGCCGCGATCACCATGGTCGCAGATGGGCACGCTGCCCGGCAGGATCCAGTGCGGACATGACGGTTGAGAGGTGAGCGCGGTGAAGACGACCATGCCCCGTCGCGGCACTCAGAACGTGGTGACCCTACGAGCCGAGTGGGCGGAGATGCATCGGGCGAACCTCGCCGCGCACGCCGCCGGACAGGCCGCAGCCCGCCACGCAGGCGCCGCCGCGACGCGGAACCCGTTGCCGGCCGGCACCGACGCGCGATCCTGGTGGCGCGAGGGTTCTATAGCCGCCCGTTCACCCCGCTGACCACCGACGAAATCCTGCGCCGCCACCACACCGGCCATACCCCGCGCACCCGTCTCCGCCACACAGGTTGATCGGCAGACCACCCGCGTCGCACCGAAGTGGACGACTGACAGCAACGATGGCGTCAGGTCCGCACAGCCTTAGACCAGCGCCGTGGCAGGTGGCACTCAGCGACTGGGCACGGCAGAGTCTCATCGATGGCTGAGGTGTAAGGGGCTGGTGGTCGTTCGTCCCGCCAGTCGAAGTCGTCACCGAACTAAACGCCAGAGTCAGGAGAGCTACCTCACGCATTCCACCCGTGACGTTCGTCGATCGGCCGGGGTCCTTCAGGGGTCCAGGCAAGCGGGCTTTCCCGCGCAGATCCGAACTCGAGGAGTTTTCATGACGAACCCGGCGAGCACCAGCACGGCGACCAGCCCCGCCCACGCGGCCACCGCCGTCGTCGAGAGCGAGCGCGGCGCGCTGGCCTCCGCTCACGGCACGACCAGCATCTCCGACGTCGTGGTGCAGAAGGTCGCCGGCCTCGCCACCCGTGAGGTCGCCGGGGTCTACGCCTTCGGCGGCGGTGCGGCGCGCGCCTTCAACGCGCTGCGCGAGCGGATTCCCGGTGCGACCGCGTCGGCCGGGCAAGGCGTGGCGGTCGAGGTGGGCGAGCGACAGGCCGCCATCGACCTGCAGATCGTCGTCGACTACGGCGTCTCCATCGTGGACCTGGCCCGCGCGGTGCGGCGCAACGTCATCACCGCAGTCGAAACGATGACCGGCCTCGAGGTCGTCGAGGTCAACCTCACCGTCTCCGACGTCCACCTCCCCGGTGACGACGAGAGCGCCGACACCTCCGAGTCCGGCCGGGTCCTGTGACCGCCGGCGTCGAGCCCGACGCCGCCGCAATCGCCACGCTGGTGACCGCGCTCCCGCAGATCACCGGCCTGCACAGCGGCCACTTCGGGGAGATCGCCACACTCCTGCCCAGCCGCCGCGTGCCCGGCGTCCGGATCCGCCCCACCGAGATCACCGTAGGCGTCACCGGCCGCTACCCGGCCACCGCCGCCGAGATCGGCACGGCGGTCCGCGCCGCCATCGGACCCGTCGACCGGCCGGTGCACGTCCACATCGGCGACATCGCCGCACCCACCGCGACCGTCGTGGCCGCGATCATCGAGGAGCACCCGTGAACCACACCCACATCGGCCTGCTGACCGGCCTCGTCCTCGGCCTCGCCGCCGCGTTCGGCGGTTTCTGGGCCTTCCTGCTCGTCGCCTTCCTCGGCGGCCTCGGCCTGCTCGTCGGCCGGGTCCTCGACGGAAAGCTCGACATTTCCGCACTGTCCGGCCGGGATCGAGGCTGATCATGACCACCGCAGCTCCGTCGGTTCCGGCGCCGCGGACGGGTCCGGCCGACCCCGGTGAACGGGGTGCGCTGACCATCGCCGACAGCACCGTCGAGCGGATCGCCGCCCACGCCGTCGCCGAGGTGACCGGCGTCGGCGGTGCCGCGAACCGCGTCCTGGGAATCACGGTCGGCGGCGAAACCCCGGACCGCAGTGCCAAGGTCAGCGCAACGGTCACCGCCGGCACGGCCGCCCTCGCGGTCCGGCTCTCGATCGGCTACCCCCAGTCGGTCCGCGACACCACCGAAGCCGCCCGCGAGCACCTGGCCCGCCGGGTCGAGGAGCTCACCGGCCTGGCCGTCGAGCGGGTCGACATCACCGTGACCGCCTTGCACACCGAGACGTCCGAAACCCGGAGGGTCCAGTGAAACGCCGTCCCCGCCGCAGCACGCCGGCCGTGCTGGTCGCCCTCGTCCTGCTCGCCGGCTGCGTGCTGGCAGGTGTCGTGGCAGTCCAGCTGATCCTCGGGCAGGCGCCGTGGATCAGCTACGCGGACGTCGCGGGCCGGCTGCACGCCACCCGGTGGAACGACCTCGCCCCCGCGCTCGTGGGGGCGGCAACGGGAGTACTCGGCTTGGTGCTGCTCGCGGCGGCGATTCTGCCGGGCGAGCTCGTGGTCCTCCCGCTGCAGGGCGAGACCGGCTCGGGAGCCTCGCGGCGCAGCTACCGCTCCACGCTGCGCGTAGCGGCGTCCGATGTGGACGGTGTGTCCCGCGCCGAGCTGAAAGTCGGCCGCCGCAAGGTCGTCGCTCGTGTCCGCACGGCGCGTACGAACACCGAAGGGCTGTCTGACGCCGTGCGTACGGCGATCCAGCGGCGGCTCGCCCAGATCGCCCCCGTCCCCGTGCCCGCGGTCAGGGTCCGGATCACATCCACCAGGAGCACGTCATGAGCGGTCTCAACCGCCCGGCCCGGCTCAACCGCACGCTGCTCGGACTCGTCGGCCTGGTCCTGCTGGCCACCGGCGGTTTCGCGGTCGCCACGCACTTCGGGAAACTGACGGTGCTCGACCCCGGCGCGCCGCTCGTGCCCGGCACCGCCACGCCACCGACCTGGGCCTGGTACGTGGTCGCCGCGGTCGCGCTCGTCGTCGGCCTCCTCCTGCTGCGCTGGCTGGCGGCACAGCTGACGCGGAAGCCGAAAACCCACACGTGGCGATTCGAGACCGACCCGGGCCGCGGCCGGACCGAACTGGCCGCCAGTGCCGCGGTCGCACCGTTCCTCGCCGAGGTCGAGGCCTACCCCGGCGTCCACACCGCGCACGCGACCCTCGCCGGCACCCACGACGCCCCGGTACTCGCCCTCGTGCTCAACGCCGAACAAGACGGTGACCCCACCGAGATCCGGAATCGGCTCGACGCACACGGCTTGCCGCGGTTGCGCCAGGCCCTGGATCTCGACGCCCTTCCGGTCACCGTCGAGTTCCGCTTCACCCCCAGGACCGGCGCTCGCATCCGTTAGCTGTGGGCTGCATCAGCGAACCACGAGCGGTACCCGGCCCACGGCCGGTGTCGTCGGCTGCGGAGAGCCCGTTGCCGGTTCCGTGGTGATGCCGATGCGGTCGGCGTCGGCTGGAAGCACTGTCGTGACGGTTCCGGATCCGGTGTGCAGCAGTCCCGCCGACTGCGCGCCTCGCGGGCCGATGAGCCAAACCTGGTATGCGTGGTTGTCCCCCAGCGCCGGCAGCCCTTGAGCGGTGACGACGGCTTCGCCGCGTTGCCGGGAGAAGCTGACGGCAACGGTGCCACCGGCGGCACCGCTCACCCGGACCGCGTGCGTGTCCGGTGCGAGCTGCGCGATCTGTGCCGCCGGCGCTGGGGCCGTCTGCAGCGCGCCGATGCCGATTCCTGCGACGAGTACCACCGCCGCGGCGGCGACAGCCGCGAGGGCGACAGCCGCGCGCGTGCACCACGGGCGGCGCTCCTCCCGCCCCGATCGAATCACCGGCGGCAACTGCCTCGTGACGGTGATCTCGGTGAGCACCCGGATACGCAGCCGGGTGGCGGGCGACGCGGTCATCACCGCCGCGAGCCTGGCGGCCGTCCCGCGGAACTCGATGACCTCACCGGCGCAGGCCGGGCATTCGCCCAGGTGGCGCGTGAACGCGGCGCGTTCGAGGTCGGTGACCGCGTCGAGGACGTACGCACCGGTCAGGGTGTGGACTTCGGTCGCGGTCATCAGGTTGCTCCCAACGCGTCTCGCAGGCGGATCATGCCGTCGAGCGTGCGAATCTTGACGGTGTCGATGGCGACGCCGAGCTTTTCGGCGACTTCGCGGCAGGTGAGTCCGTGGAACAAATGAGCTGGATGGATTCCCGCTGCAGAGTTTTCCCCGATGATTCGTCGGCGACGGTCCCCGGTATTGGTGCGGACGGTCATCGGGTGACGGCCGTCACCCGTCTGCGTGGTTCTCGGTGCCGGAGTGGTGACCGGACCCATCCCGCAGCCCCTCGGTACCGAATGACAACCATCGCCGCGACGGATTTGACTTCTTCGCCTGATCGCCCCGTCCCTCAGCAGCGGACGCGGTTGCGGTTCTTCGCGGCCGCGTTCACCGGAATTCTCGCTCTCGCCGCCGCGCTGGCGGCGGGGCCCTGGTGGCCGGGTTCATCAGCATCAACGCCTCCCCTTACCTCGCGGTGGGCAACGGCGCCATCGATCTCACGCCAATCGAGCTGAAGGACTTCGCCGTCCGAACCTTCGGCACCTACGACAAGCTCGTGCTGCTGGGCAGCATGGCCGTGGTCATGGTGGGCGTAGCCGCGCTCGCCGGTGTCCTTTCGCGACGGTCCCCGGTGCCCGGCACGGTGCTCATCGCCCTATTCGGTTTGGTCGGCGCCTTCGCCGTTTACCAGCGCCCCGACCTGAGTGCGGTGGCGCTGCTCGCGCCGGCCGCCAGCCTGGTCGTGGGTATCGGCGTATTCCTGCTGCTGCACCGGATCGCGCCGCGCGTCTGGCGGGAACCCGACTCCGACGAGAAGTCGGGGACGTCACGGCGGGCGTTCCTGCTCGGTGGTGCCGGAGTAGTCGTCGGCGCCGGTGCGGCCGGATTCGGCGGCCAGCTGATCAGCTCTTCCCGCGACGCCACCGCGTCTCGCGAAGCGGTCGGCAAGCTCATCCCGGCGCGCACCGCGCCGACGATTCCGGCCGACGCGGACTTCGCCAAGCTCGGTACGCCGCCGTTCCTCACCGCGAACGACAAGTTCTACCGGGTCGACACCGCATTGTCGGTGCCGCAGGTGCGGACCGAGGACTGGAGCCTGCGCCTGCACGGCATGGTCGATCGCGAGATCCGCTACAGCTACAACGACATCCGCGACCGGCCGCTAGTCGAGCGCACCGTCACCATGACGTGCGTGTCCAACGAAGTCGGCGGCGACTACGTGTCCACGTCGAACTTCATCGGCGTCGATCTCGCCGACCTGCTCGCCGAAGCCGGCGTGCAGCCTGGTGCCGAGCAGCTGTTCTGCACCAGTGTCGACGGCTGGACGTCCGGGACGCCGGTCGCGGCGGCGCAGGACCGCGGCCGCGGCGCGATGCTCGCGATCGGGATGAACGGCGAGCCGCTGCCCCTGGAACACGGGTTCCCGGCCCGGCTGGTCACACCCGGGCTGTTCGGGTACGTGTCGGCGACGAAGTGGGTCGTGGACATCGAAGTCACGACGTGGGCGGCCCGTCAGGCGTACTGGCTCAAGCGCGGCTGGGGCCGGGAGGCCCCGATCAAGACCGAATCGCGGATCGACTCACATCGCGGTTTCTCCAACGTTCACAGTGGGAAAGTGCGCGTCGCCGGGGTGGCGTGGGCGCAGCACACCGGGATCGAGAAGGTCGAGGTCCGCGTCGACCAGGGGCCATGGCAGGAAACCACGTTGTCGCGGGAGGTCAACCTCAATACGTGGCGGATGTGGTGGACCGAGGTCGACCTGCCCGCCGGGGTGCACCAGGTGTTCTGCCGGGCCAACGACAAGTCCGGCTACACCCAGACCGACATGCGGGCGGGCACCGTGCCCGACGGTGCGACCGGCTGGCACAACGTCACGTTCACGGCCGCCTGAGAATTTCTTCCCGTAGGACCAATCCGGATCTCTCCGGGGGCCGAATACCCATCAACAGAGGCGCTCACCGAAATGGTCGTCTCAGCCGCGTCATCAATTGGAGTGATTTTTCGTGCGTAGTCTTCGTATCGCCGGCATCGGCCTGACCGCCGCCGCCGCGCTCACCCTCACCGCGTGTGGGAGCAGTGACACCGCGTCCTCGGGTTCCTCGAGCGCCCCGGCTCCGTCGTCGTCGATGGCCGCGCCGTCGTCTTCGGCCGACTCCGCCGCGTCCAATGGTGTGACCACCAACGCCGATGTTTTCGGCCCGGCCTGTTCGCAGCTGCCGCAGGGTTCCGCGCCCGGTTCGCTGGACTCGATGGGCCCGCAGCCGGTCGCCTCGGCCGCGTCGACGAACCCGCTGCTGACCAAGCTGGTGGCGGCGGTCAAGGCCACGAACCTGGTCGACACGCTCAACAGCCAGCAGGCCATCACGGTCTTCGCGCCGGCCGACCCCGCGTTCGCCGCGCTGGGCGACGCGAAGTTCAACGAGCTGGCCGGCAAGCCCGCCGAGCTGTCGCCGATCCTGCAGTACCACGTCGTCGGCAAGCGCTACGACGCCAAGGGCCTTGAGTCCGCCGGCACGCTGGAGTCGCTGAACACCGCGGGCGGGCCGCTGAAGATCGAGGGCTCGGGCGACAACCTGACCGTCAACGGCGCGAAGATCCTGTGCGGCAACATCCCCACCAAGAACGCCACCGTCTTCGTGATCGACAAGGTGCTCACCCCGGGCACCAACAAGTAAGACTGATCTTTACGGCCGCCGCAGCTTCGTAGACCACGGAGCTGCGGCGTCCGTGTTCTGTCCACCGTGGTCACGTCGGTAATCATGGTGGTTCAGCCTGGCGGCGCGTTGCACGATTCGCCGCCGGGGGACGCCCTTAGCGGCGGCGTTCCGCCGGTCGTCGTCACGGTTGGTTCACTCCAGAGCCGTGACGGCGATCGGCCCTCAACCGGTCCGGCCCGCAGCTGCGGGCGCCCGGTCACGGGCAGGTGATGACCTGGCCGGCGTAGGTGAGACCGGCGCCGAACCCGAACAGCAGAACCGGTGCTCCCACCGGGATTTCCCGCCGCTGCACCAGTTTCGACAGCGCCAAGGAATGCTAGCCGCCGACGTGTTACCCGATTCGGTCACGTCCGTGGCGATGACCGCGTCCTGGGCACCGATCGAGCGGGCCAGCGCGGCGATGATGCGCATGTTGGCCTGGTGGGTCACCAAGCCGCTGAGGTCACCCGGATCGATTCCGGCGCGGGCACAGGCTTCGCGGGCGATCGGGGCGAGTTCGGTCGTGGCCCAACGGAAGACCGCCGTCCCTTCCTGGCGGAACGTCGCGGGCAAATCATGCGGGCCGGACGACTCGAGGGTGATGCATCCGCCCTTGGCGGGGTTCGATCCCCGGACGACCGGCCCGATCCCACCGGGCGCGTCGGCTGCCTCGACGATCGCGGCGCCGGCCGCGTCGCCGAAGATGACGCAGGTGGAGCGGTCGGTCCAGTCGAGGAAGTTGCTCATCTTGTCGACGCCGACGACGATCGCCCGCTGACTGGCTGCTGAGCGGATGGCATGGTCGGCGCTGGCCAGCGCGTAGGAGAATCCGGCGCATGCGCTGTTGAGGTCGAACACAGCGGGTTTGGGAATCCCGAGCCGGTCGGCGACGCGAGCGGCGACGCTGGGCATCCGGTCGAACGCGGTGCAGGTCGCGACGATCACCAGGTCGATGTCCGCGGCGTTCCGGCCGGATCGGCTGAGTGCGGTGCCGGCCGCTGCGGTCGCCATGTCGGTAACCGACTCGCCGGGCGCGGCCAATCGCCGGGTCCGGACGCCGACCCGTTCGGTGATCCAGGCGTCCGAGGTGCCCAGCGAAGCAGCCAGCTCGTCGTTGGTCACGGATCGGACCGGCTGGTGGTGGCCGAAGGACACAATCCTGGAGCCGGGCGATGGTGTGGTCATGGCGCTCCTGTCGGGCTCGGGCCGTGCGGCTATCGAGGCTGCGGTGCCAGGTCGGGCGCATGTCGGGCACGGCGGCCGTTTCAGATGGCTTCCATGTCCACGCGCGGGCCGCCTGCGTTCTGTGTCGTCGCCGGTTGCACAGTCGCCGGCGGTTCGATGGTCGGCGCGTCCAGAAGCAGCCAGGTCACCGCGGCGCGCGGATCCAGGCTGCGGAGCTCGTTGAGCTCGCCGAGCGGTTTGCGCAACTGCGCGAACCCCGGACCGATTTCGGTACGGATCTGCTGGTGGGCGTTCGCGAGGGCGTCCTTGGCCTGCTGGGTGGCCTTGCGGACAGCAGCGATGGCGCCAGGGAGTCGTTCGGGGCCGAGGATGAACAGCGCGGCGACCAGGAGGACAAGCACGTGTTCCGGGCTGAGTCCGAGCATGATGGCCCCGTTCGCGGTGCGGGCAGGGTGGGTGCCGCGTCCCCCGACGGGACCTGGCGCCCACCCCTTCGAGGTCAGTTGGCGGCGCTGGTGTTCACCTCGCCGTTGACGCCCTTGGGGAAGAAGCCGCCGGAAGTGACGGCCTTGTTCGTCAGGTAGACGATGTTGAGGACCTGGCCGGGAGAGCGGCTGTAGGCGATGCCGTTCGCGTCGGTCGGGACGATGTTGGCGTTGCCGCGGCTGTCGATGACGCCCTGGTCGTCATCGGTGGGCCCGTCGAGGCTGTCGCGGGCGTTGGACAGCTTGACCGTGGCCTTGCCGTCGCCGCGCTGGTAGAGCGCGCTGCGGATGTTGCCGGCGTGGTAGGCCTCGACGGCGAGGATGCCGGCGGCGGCTTCCAGGTAGGTCTTGTTGGTGATCAGCGGCGCCGCACCCTTGTAGGCCGTCACGCCGACGTCTTCGAACAGGAACGCGGCGAGCAGGAAGTTCTCCTCGCAGGAGAACGCGTCGAAGCTCTGGCCCCGTTTGACCAGGCCGGCGGCCTGGGCGGCAGCGGTGAAGCTGGACTGCAGGTCGATCGCCGGGCGGCTGACCGCGGCGGAACCGAGCGCGGAGCGCAGGAACTGGACGTGGGCTTTCTCGTCGGACGCGATCTCCTGGGCGTACTGGCGGGCGGTACGGGTCTGGAACCGCACGGCACGGCCGCCGGTGACGCCGCCGCGGGTGCCGGTACCGGTCGTCATGGAGTCGTCGAGGCCGCGGCCGGTGACCGCGTGCAGGTAGAACTCGGCTTCGAGGTATTCCAGGTTGAGGGCGAAGTTGAGGACGGCGCCGTCGCTGACCCCGCTCTCGGCGGCTGCTGCCGCGGTGGGCCGGGCTGCGGCCGCGGCCGCGGGTCCGGCGACGAGGCCGCCGACGGCACCGGCGCCGATGACGCCGAGGCCGGTCATCCCGGCCGCTTTGAGGAAACGGCGCCGGTCCTGGTCGTTCTCGGCGCTCCGGTTGATCATCGAAGCGGCAAAGCGTTTGCCAAACACGGACGAACTCCTCCCCGCCCGCGCGAACGGCGGGCGTCACCCACCGACGAGCCTCCGGCGGTGGGACGGATCCTTCGTGGACGTTCCCCGTTCGAAGCCCGCAGCGTTGCGGATGGGTCAATCCCCCGAGCTGCTTCTTGCCGCCACGCGACGCGTGCCGCCTCGGGTGTCCGTCCGGGTCGCTTTTGTCACCAACCCGGGTGCTTCTACGCCATACCTGACAAGAAAAAGACCGCGGATACCCGTTACTCAGCGGCAGTAAACACGGTAGGGCGAAAGAAAAAACCTTGATCTCCCCCAATCCGGTGATGCCTTTCGCCCCGAACTCTGACTGACGGTGAAGTCCATACCCGAAGGGGGTGAGATGGATGGATACTTCCCAGACGGATTACGCGCTGGTTCGGCACCCGGTGGTGCTTCGGGTGCTCGTAGTGGCCGGCGCGTTGTTCGGGTTCACCCTGCTGGCGTTGGCCGTATCGGGCGCCGCGGACGCTTCCGAAGGTTCGCCCCCGCCCGGCCGGCCAGGTCTGCTCGACAGAACCGGGCACACCGTGCACGGCGTGCTCAAGCCCGTCGAACCGGCCCTGAAGCCGGTCACGGACACCGTGCACGAGGTGACGGCGCAAGTGGCTCCGGCGGTGAAGCCGGTGACGAGCGGGCTCGAGCCCGTGCTCGCGCCGCTGACGCGGCCGGTGCTGCACGTGGCGGAACCGGTGTTGACGGCCTTGCGGCCGGTCACCGAACCCGTGCTGCACGCCGTGTCTCCGGTGACGTCGCCCGTGCTCCACGCGGCTGATCCGGTGACCGCGCCGGTGGTGCGGGCGATCGGGGCCGACCACGTGGTGCCGGCGTTGACCGGGCAACCGGCCAAGCCCACACCACGCGGAGACGTCAGTCCCGCACCGGTGGTGGCCGCACCGGGCGAGCAGGTCGCACCGGCCGGCCGGATCGCTCCGGTCGTCGTCGAGCACGCGGGCGCTCAGCGTCGTCACGACGCTGAAGCCGGGTTCCGGCACGCAACCGGGGACGCGGATGCGGCCGGTGTCGGCGGTCCGATGTCCGGATCCGGCGGCGGTCTACCCACCGGGTTCTCCGGTGTGGGCAGCGCGATGTCGGCGGGTTCCGGTGGTCAGCACGGCGGCGAGTACGCCGTGACCGCGGCCGGCTCGGTCATCCCGGGCGCGGATCGCACGTGGCGGGCACCGCCCGCCGGGGTGTGGTCGTTGCACTGGCTGGAGTACTACGGCAACGACCACCCGAGCTGACGTTCCCTTTCCACCTCCGAAATCCACATAGGACAGTTGGTAAGGAAAGGGAAGTCATGCACAAGTACGTGCGACGCGGCCTGACCGCCGCGTTCATCTCCGGCGGGTTCGTCCTGCTGGGCGGCGCGGTGGCCAGTGCGGACACCGGCGACTCGGGCCCGCTGGGCGGGCTCGGCAACACCCTGCACTCGGTGGTGGCCGGCACCTCGTCGGCGACCGCGCACGGTGGCAACGGCGGCAACTCGGGCAACGGCGGGAACGCGAACAGCAGCAACAACGCTGTCAGCGGGAACTCCGGCAACTCGGGCAACTCCGGTTCCACCGGCGGCAACAGCGCCTACGGCGTCTGTGTCCTGGCCAAGTGCAGCACCTCGGTGTCCTCGGGCAACTCCGGGAACACGGGCGCGACCGGCTCGACCGGCAACGCCTCGAACACCAGCACCACGACCGGTGGCCACTCCGGGAACGCCGGCAACGGCGGCTCCGGCACGTCGACGGCGTCCGGCAAGAACACCGCCGGCTCGCACTCTTCGCGTGGCGGGCTCCTCGGAGTCCTCGGCTCCGTGACTGGCACCGCCAAGGGCGGCAACGGCGGCAACTCCGGCGACGCCGGCAACGCCACCAGCCACAACAACGCGGTGTCGGGCAACTCGGGCAACTCCGGGAACTCCGGCTCGACCGGCGGCAACAGCGCCTACGGCCTGTGCGTACTGGCCGAGTGCGACACCACGGTGACCTCGGGCAACTCGGGTGACACCGGCGCCACCGGTTCCACCGGCGACGCCACCAACACCAGCACCACCACCGGCGGCAACTCCGGCGATGCGGGCAACGGTGGCGACGCCACCGCCGTCAGCACCGGCCAGAACTCCGCCACGAACAACGGTGGCCACCGCTGGAGCTGGAACCGGCACGACCAGGGCGGCCAGAACGGCGTCCTGGGCATCGTGACCGGCACCGCCAAGGGCAGCAACGGCGGCAACTCCGGCGACGCCGGCAACGCCACCAGCCACAACAACGCGGTGACCGGAAAATCCGGCAACTCGGGTGACTCCGGGTCCACCGGCGGCAACACCGCCATCGTGTGGACGGTCGGCGGCCAGAACAACGGCCGCGGCCACCACAACGGCTGGAAGCACGAATGCGGCTGGAACAACAACGGCGGCTGGAACCACGAGAACGGCACGAAGTCGGCCACCACGGTGACCTCGGGCAACTCGGGTGACACCGGCGCCACCGGTTCCACCGGCGACGCCACCAACACCAGCACCACCACCGGCGGCAACTCCGGCGATGCGGGCAACGGTGGCGACGCCACCGCCGTCAGCACCGGCCAGAACTCCGCCACGAACAACGGTGGCCACCGCTGGAGCTGGAACCGGCACGACCAGGGCGGCCAGAACGGCGTCCTGGGCATCGTGACCGGCACCGCCAAGGGCAGCAACGGCGGCAACTCCGGCGACGCCGGCAACGCCACCAGCCACAACAACGCGGTGACCGGAAAATCCGGCAACTCGGGTGACTCCGGGTCCACCGGCGGCAACACCGCCGTCACCTCGACCCGCGGGCACGAGCGGCAGGGCCGCCACCACGGTGGCTGGAACCACGAGAACGCCACGACGTCGCACACCACGGTGACCTCGGGCAACTCGGGTGACACCGGCGCCACCGGTGACGCCTGGAACCACAGCACCACCACCGGCGGGAACTCCGGCTGGGGCGGCAACGGCGGCAACGCCGATGTCCACGCCTCGGGCTGGAACACCGTCGCGCACACCCCGCACACCGTCTGACGGTCGACCGGGGAGCATGAGAAAGCGGGGCACCGGGATTCCGATGCCCCGCTTTTTCATGCTGGCAGGACCTCAGGGGCGGGGAACTCTACTGCCACCCACGAGATCATCCCGCCATCCTCCGGCAACGAAGTGGCGGCGACCTACGTAGTCGGTGACGCCGTCGCCGCTGCGTTCCAGAAAGATCTCCGCAACCAGGGTCACGAGTGCGCCCGCGGTGAACAGTACGGCGGACTTGACGGTACTGATTCCCTGGTCGGTCTGCTGTCGCTCGATGTGACGGCGGTGGTGTCCGTGCGGCTTGTCCTCGCCGTCAAACGGCTGCCCGGCATCGTGCCAGCGACCGACGGCGGCTGTTCGGTGGGCAGGAAGAGAGTGAGCGAAACACGACGCTCGACACCTCAGATGGTTCGCTCCGCCACACCACCGGCCAGCGCTGTGTGGTGCGGCGATGTCCCGTTGCCACCGGCGACGCCGCCGGCCCGGCGGGGTCGTCACCCTCGGTCGAGGCGGGGGTAGAGCACCTCCTCGGCCAGCAGCAGGATCGCGGCAGCGACGGGGATGGCGACCAGGGCGCCGATGACGCCGAGCAGTGCGCCGCCGAGCAGGACGGCGACCACGGTGACCAATGCGGGGACCTTGAGGACGTTCCCGATGATCTTCGGGACCAGCAGGTAGTCCTCGACCAGCCGGTAGACGACGAAGAACCCGACGGTCGCCAGGCCCACCGGCAGCGACACGGTGAACGCCACGAGGCTCACCAGCACACCGCCGATCACGGACCCGACGACGGGAACGAGGTCCAGCACTGCGACGGCAATGGCCAGCAGAGCGGCGTAGGGGACGCCGAAGATCAGCAGCCAGACCAGCGTCAGCACACCGGCGATGACGGAGACGGCCAGGTTGCCCAGGACGTATCCGCCGACCTTGGCGAAGATGTTGTCGCCGATTAAGATCGCCCGCGGGCGGCGGGAATGCGGGATCAGCCGGTAGATCGCGGCGCGGATCCGGGGCAGGTCGGCGACGAAGTAGATGGTGAGGACGATCAGGATCAAGGTGTCGGTCACGACGCCGAAGACCGCCTTGCCGGCTCCCAGGACACCGCCGGTGAGGCCGCTTCCCGAACTGAGGGACGATTCGACGGCCTGCTGCAGGTGGAACCTTTCGTTGAGCCGACCGAGGAAGGTGTTGTGGTCCTGGGCCTGGCGCAGGTACTCCGGCGCCTTGGCGACGAGCGCGGTGGCCTGTTCGACGATGACGGGAATGGCGGCAGCGAGGAATCCGCCGACCGCGGCGAAGGCGACGACGAACACGGTGGTGACGGCGAGCCAGCGGGGGAAGCGGTGGACGGCGAGCCAGGACACCGCGGGTTCCATGCCGATGGCGAGGAACAGCGCCAGCCCGACCAGCACGAGAATCTGCTCGGCATCGGCGATGAGCTGGATCAGCCCGTAGGTCACGGCAACGCCGGCTGCGGCGGCCATGCCGATAAAGAAGGGGGATCGGCGGTCGAGTCGCTTACCGACTGTTCCCAGCGGCTGTTCGGGTGTGCTGATCTCGGCCGCTTCGGCTTCGGCCTCGGCGACCGTGCCTTCCTCGTCGCTGTGGGGCTGGCCCACCAGCGGATGATGCCCTGCGGCGGCGGGGTCGGGTGATGACGTCATGGGCACCGCACTGTCTCGCACCGCAAGGTGCGCGGAGGAAGGCCGACTCGACCTGGTGACGGATCTACGTCCGCGGATCGGCTGTGTGCTCAACCGCGAGCAGCGTAGCGGTCGAGGACGGGACTCGACACCGACGGGCGACGCGAGACCGGATTTTTGGGACATACCTGGATTTTCGGCAAGCCGCCCGCTGCCGAGGGCACACTGGTGCTCAGGTAAGCGCCATTGGACCGTTCGGCGGGAGAGGTCGGCGAGCTGGTCGTGCGACAGCCCATGCTGTCGATGCCGATCGGCTTCTTGAACGGTCCGTGCGACCACCGGTACCGCGCCGCCTACTTCGAC
The DNA here is from genome assembly GCF_046548775.1 of Amycolatopsis sp. cmx-4-61. Classification (NCBI taxonomy): domain Bacteria; kingdom Bacillati; phylum Actinomycetota; class Actinomycetes; order Pseudonocardiales; family Pseudonocardiaceae; genus Amycolatopsis; species Amycolatopsis sp. cmx-4-61. The sequence goes on from NZ_JAEBEI010000025.1 coordinate 99,510, forward strand.
AGCTACCCCGGCGTCTGGCGCCACGGCGACTGGGTGACGCCATCAGCGGCTACGCTGCGATCGCGCATTCGCGACCTGACGCGTTCAGGTCCGCCGAACGCCGACCGGTCGACGGTGTTGCGCCGCCCTCGCCCTGTCTGGGTCCGATCTAACGACCGGTCACGCGTCGAAGCGGAGGTAGACGGTGTGGTGGTAGTCGCCGGTGGCGACTTTCGGGTGACTCCGGGCCCAGGAACGCGACGCCGTGGAACTTGTTGCCGATCGGCGCGATGCCGTCGAGGAACGAGATGTTCCCCGTTAGGTAGGTGGCTACGGCGTTCTGCGGATCGGGCCCCGAGGCTGGGGTGAACAGTCGCAGAAACAGGCCCTCTTCCGCGGCGACCGTCGTGATCGCGCCTTCGGTGGTGTCCAGCACCGCCCAGCATGTCCGGGCGTGGCAGCCCTTGAACTCGGGCTAGGCGAACCCGCCCGCCCCAGTGGTGTTGTTGTAGGGCTCGGGCCAGACGTCGGCAGTCCACCCGCGCAGCCGGTTCTTGTAAACGCGATACGGCCCGTCCCCGAGAGCTCGTCTTCGGGGACGGTGTCCATGTCGGAGTAGTACTCAGAGAAATTGCCGGCGGGATCCTTGAGGTGTTAGAAGAATTCGCTCCCGCGTAGTGCCGGCCAAGGCCCCAGATGCGCCGCTCCGGATTGCCCTCCAGCATCGCCTGCGCGCCGCGGCCGACCTTGTCGACGTCGTCGACCCGCCAGCTGGTGTGGTGCAGGAAGTGAATCGGCGTGGCCATCATCAGCACATTGTGGTGCTCGACCGAGCAGCGCAGGAACGCGGCTTTGCCTCCCATGTAGTCGCTGACCTGGAAACCGAGCCCGTCGGTGAAGAACCGCATCCTCGTTTCCAAGTCGGTGCTGCCGAGGACGGCGTGGCCGAGCTTGCGCGGGCGTACCGGCTCGGTCCGGGCGATGAAGGGCGCGCGCCCCCATCGGTCGATCCGGCCCGGCCCGTTGTGCGGCGTCGCCGGCACCGCAGGCCGGACCACGATCCGCGGGCGCACCGCAACCCGGACGCCGGTACCGGTGACCGGTTCGACCGTACGCACGGCCGCGTCTGCTCCCTCGGCTGGGACGCCGTGCGCGCGGAGCCGCCGGCCGATCGTCGCGATGTCGTCCTGATCGTCGGCCGCGACGCCCAGCTCGATCAACCTGCGGGCCGGCGCGGCGACGATCCGAAGCTGTTCTCCGCCGTCGCGGGTGGCGAAGCGACCGTCGCCGCGGTACTCGAGACCGAAGTCGGTGTAGTAGGCGATGGTCTCCGCCACGTTGGGCACACCAATCGTCACGGTGCCCAGCCCGTGCAATGCCATGGCTGTTCTCCCTCACTCGCCGTCGGTGGCGGAGACGAACGTCTGGAGCAGTTCGCCGATGCCTTCGATCCAGCTGTCCAGCCGTTCGCCGGCGCAGGAACCGCTTCGGCTCGCGGCCGACCCCGACCCCGGCCGGGGTGCCGGTGAAGACGACGTCACCGGGGAGAAGGGTCACGATCTTCGACAGCGCTTCGATCAGCCGCGCGACGGGAAAAATGAGACCGCTGATACGTCCTTTTTGGACCTCTTCGCCGTCGATGGCGCAACCCAGTGCGATGTCGCCGGGGTCGGCGAACTCGTCCGGGGTCACCAGCCACGGCCCCTGCGGGGAGAACCCGGGGAAGGACTAGCCCAGCCCGAACTGCGGCGCCGGCCCGCGCATCTGGGTCAGCCGCTCGGAGAGGTCCTGGCCGGCGGTGAGCCCGGCGACACGACCACGCATCCGCTTCGGCGATGTCGTAGGCCTCCCGGCCGATCACCACGACCAGCTCGATTTCCCAGTCGACGGTTCCGTCCGGCGGCAAGACGACAGCGGTGTCAGGCCCGGAGAAGCTCGAGACGTACTTGGTGAAGACCGGCAGAAGCTCGGTGGGAGCCGTGAAGCCGGATTCGGCGGCGTGCGCGTGGTAGTTCAGGCCGACGGCGAAGACCTGGCTCGGTGCGGGAGACGATGCACCGAGGCGGGCGCGGTCGAGCGTGGCCAGCCGCTCGACCGGGACATCGAGGTCGGCCGCCCAGGCGGCGCCGTCGGTCCAGTTCCGGAAGACTTCCGGGAGTCCGGGGCCGCAGCGGCCGGCTGATGCTTCGGCTATGTCGAGAGTTCTCTGCGCGCCGGTGGTTCTCGATGAGCGCGGCTCGATTCGTGATGTTGGCAAGTCGCATGTGGACGGTTCTCCCGGGACGGCCGATTCGGGGTTCTTCCTATCTACACCGCAAGATTCGATTAATCAACGAACTTTCGAATATCAGCTCAGCTTCAGCAGCCGCTCCGCGGTCCGGTGCCCGATGTTTTCCTTCACCGGCTCGGGCAGTTCGGCCTTGTCCAGGAAGTCCACCGCGTCCTCGTTGCCGATGAACGGGTAGTCCACGGAGTGCATGATCCGGTCGGCGCCGAGGACGTCGACGCAGTACCGCAGCTGGGCGTGGCTGAACATCCCGCTCGGGGTGAGGTAGACGTTCTGCCGCACGTAGTCGGCGATGGTCCGCTCCAGTTTCGTGACGCGCCGCGGCAGCGCCTCGTCGAGCCGGTCGAGGTAGAACGGCACCATCTCGCCCCAGTGGCCGAGGATGATCTGCAGCTCGGGGTACCGGTCGAACACCCCGCTCAGGACCAGCTGCAGGAAGTGGACGGCGGTCTCCTGGTGCCATCCCCAGGCCGCGGTCTGGAATCGAGCGGTGACCAGCGGATCGAGACCTTCGTAGTTCGACGCACTCGTCGCCCTCGGTGGCACCCCGGGGTGGAGGTAGATCGGCACGCGCAACGCCGCGGCCGTGCGCAGGATCGGGTCGAACCGGGGTGCGGAGAGGAACTCGTCGTCGGTTCGGCCCATGATCATCGTGCCGACGCAGCCCAGCTCGCCGACGCAGCGTTCCAGTTCGGTGGCGGCGTCGTCCGGCACCGCCGTCGGCAAGGCCGCGAAGGCGGCGAACCGGTCCGGATGCCGGCGCACGGCATCGGCGAGGGTGTCGTTCGTCGCGCGCACGAGCTCGACCGCGACGCCGGCCGGGAGCTGCTGGGTCGACAGGCTCGACAGGACTTGCATCGTGATCCCGTGCCGGTCCATGTCCGCGATGCGCCCCTCGCCGAGATCGCGCAGCACCCCGGCGCTCGGCGAGTAGGGCAAGCCGCTGTCCGCCGCGAAGCTCGCGGCGAAGTGCGGGCTCAGAGCCTGGGCCGCGGGTGCACTCGCTCGGGCCACGGCGACGTCGAGGTAGTGCTCTTCGAGAGTCACGATCTTCACGGCAGTTCCTTTCCTTCGAGGTGCGGAGCTGTCACGGCGAGGATGCCCGGGTTTGACAGCCGCGAAGCCACTGTTCCATGATAAGTGAAGTCAATGCATCATAGTGAAGTCTGATGCTGTCTCAGGACGTGCCGCGGAACGCCCGCGCAGGGAGCAACGATGTCCCCAGGATCACCAGCGCAGCATCCGCCGACCCACACCGGGCGCACCGCCGTCGTGACCGGCGCCGCCGGCGGGTTCGGCCGGGCCATCGCCACCGGACTCGCCCATCGCGGAGCGGACATCATCGCCATCGACCAGCGGGCCGCCGACGACACCGTCGCGGCCGTCCGCGAGATCGGCCGCAACGGGCTCGCCTTGCGCGGCGACCTGTCCGATCCGGACCAGGTCGCCGCCCTCACCTCCGACATGCTGGGGTTCGCCGGCCGCGTGGACATCCTCGTCAACAACGCCGGCGTCTTCCCGTTCGCGGACGTCTTCGAACTCGGCTTCGCTCAGTGGAAGCGCACCCACGAGGTCAATGTGGACTCCCAGTTCCTCATGACCAAAGCGGTGATCGGCCCGATGCGCGAGGCCGGCTGGGGACGGATCGTCAATCTGGCGTCGAACTCGCTCGGGCTCGCCGTGCCCCGGATGGCGCACTACATGGCGAGCAAGGGCGCGGTCGTCGGCTTCACCCGTGCACTGGCCAGCGACCTCGCGCCGTTCGGCATCACCGTCAACGCGATCGCGCCGACGGCGTCGCGCACCCCCGGCGGCGAGCAGTTCATCGGCGACGAAATCCTCCAAGCGGTCGCCGAAATGCAGGCGATCAAGCGAATCGGCACCGCGGCCGACATCGTCGGCACCGCCTGCTTTCTGTCCAGTGAGGACAGTGCCTCCGTAACGGGTCAGACCATCGTGGCCGACGGCGGCCTCTGGCGAGTCTGACCCACCCACCCGCACAGGACCCGGCGATCGGACGGAGCACACGCATGGACCACCACCCGCAGGCCCGGCATTGGATCGGCGGCAAGCCGGCCGGACCCGGCGTCCTCGACCGGCCGAGCACCAATCCCGCGACCGGGGAAACCATCGGCTGGTACGCCGACGGGGACGCCGCGGTCGCCCAGGCAGCGATCGACGCCGCCGTCGCCGCGTTCACCGGCAGCGGCTGGCGCGACGACGCGATGCACCGGGCCGCCGCACTGCACCACCTCGCCGACGCCTACGAGGCCCGCGCGGGCGAACTCATCGACACGCTGTGCTTGGAAAACGGCAAACTGGCCGGCGAAGCCGGCTACGAGGTCCACTTCATCCCGCGGGCGCTGCGGTTCGCCGCGGGCCTGGCGGTGCAGGACTTCGGCCGGGTGAGCGAGACCAAGCCGGGCCAGCAGTCGATGTCCATCCGCCAGCCGGTCGGCGTCGCCGGCGTCATCACGCCGTGGAACTCCCCCGCGTACCTGTCGATCCGGTCGCTGGCACCGGCGCTCGCGGCCGGGTGCGCCGCCGTGGTCAAGATGCCCGCCCAGGCGGCGCAGACCGCCCGCCTGATGTCGGACATCCTCGCCGGTGTCGGTGACCTGCCCGACGGCGTGGTCAACATCTTCATCGAGTCCGGCAGCGACGGCGCCCGGCACCTCGTCCAGTCGCCTCAGGTGCCGGTGGTGAGCTACACCGGCAGCACCGCGACCGGACGCCTGATCCTCGCCGACGCCGCGCGGTCGCTCAAACGCATCAGCGCCGAGCTCGGCGGCAAGACGCCGCACCTGGTGTTCCCCGACGCCGACCTGGACGCCGCCGTCGAGACGATGGTCGCGTCCTGCACGGTCTTCGCCGGCCAGTTCTGCATGACCGGCAGCCGGGTCCTCCTGCACCGGGAGATCGCCGACCGGGTCATCGACCGGCTCGCCGAGCGGCTGCGCGCCGTCCGGCCGGGTCCGGCCGCCGATGAGGCGAGCGAGATCGGCCCGCTCATCGACAAGGCCTCGGTCGCCCGGGTCGACGCCATGGTCGAGACGGCCATCGCCGGCGGTGCCCGAGCGATCGTCCGCGGCGGCCCCGCCACCGACCCGGCGCTGGCCGGCGGCGCGTTCTACCACCCGACCCTGCTGGAGGTCGGCGACACCGCACTGCCGATCGTGCAGGAAGAGGTGTTCGGCCCGGTGCAGGTGGTGCAGCGGTTCGACACCGAGGACGAGGCGGTCGAGCTGGCGAACGCCACCGAGTACGGGCTGAGCGCCTGCGTGTGGAGCCGGGACGCCGACCGGCCGATGCGCGTCGCCCGGCGCCTCGAAGCGGGTTTGATCTCGATCAACAGCTGGGCGAACCTCGCCGTCGAAATGGAAGAGGGCGGCTGGAAGAGCAGCGGCCTCGGCCGGCTCGGCGGGGTCGCCAGTCTGGACGACTTCACCGAGTACAAGCAGATCACTCAGAACTACCGCTGACCCGCCGCCCGGTCCGAGGAGTGGCCGAGTTCGGCCGACATCGCCGCGGTGGTCTCCAGCAGCGCCGCGGTGACGTCGGTGACCACCGCGTCGGTGGCTTCCCGGGCCGGCAGGGCCAGCGCGACCGCCAGCGGCAGCGATTCCCCCGCGGCGAACACCGGCGCGGCCACCGAGCTCACGCCCGGGACCACCCCGCCGGAGGTCACCGCCACGCCGTCGCGCAGCACCGCTTTGGTGATCCGCGAGATCTCCGCGGAAGCCGGGCGGCGCGTCGTTTCCGCGTCGAGCTCGGCGCGCAGCACCGGCCCGGTGAGGGTTTCGGGCAGGTGCGCGAGGTACACCCGGCCGATCGACGAGGCGAACAGCGGCATCGTCGCGCCGACGCGGACGGTGATGGGCAGCGCGTAGGACCCGTAGTCCCACCGGACGACCACGGGGCCGTGGTCGCCCCACACCGCGAGGTTCACCGCGTGGCCGGTGCGGTCGCGCAGCCCGGGCAGGTGCTCGGAAGCGAGCCCGACCTCGTCCATCCGCCGCAGCGCTTCCATGCCGAGCCGCCGCATCGACGGCCCGAGGTCGTAGTGCCCCGAACTGCGCGACTGGGCCACGAGCCCGATGCGGCCGAGGCTGACCAGGTACCGGTGCGCTTTGCTGACGCTCATCCCGCTCGCGGCGGCGAGCTGGGTCAGGCTCATCGGCCCGCGGCCCTCCTCGAGCGCGAGCAGCACGGTCATGGCGATTTCGACCGACTGGATGCCTTGGCGGGCGTCGGCTGCCCCGTCGATGTCTGCCACCGGATCACTATACGAATCCGCCGGCCGCGCCCGGCACGGGTGCGACCGCGGCGAGCAGCTCCCCGGCCAGGCCCTTCGGGTCGGTGCCCGCACCGAAGACGTAGAAGTCGGGCCGGACGGCGATCGCCGTCGCCCCCAGCTCGGCGAACCAGCGTCGGTAGGTCCCGTCGACGTCGGCGACCACCGCGCCGCCCGGCCGGTCGCCGAACGCCACGACGCGGATCCCGGCGGCGTCGAGCGCGGCCCGGTCGAGCTCGGCCAGCGCCTCCTCGGCGACCAGCAGGTGGAAACCGCCGCCGACGATCCGGTCGAGCAGCTCCACCCGGGTCCCGTCGTCGACGCGTCCCTGGACCGACAGCTCACCACCGCCGTCGACCACCAAGCCGTCGCCCAGGCCGGGTAGGCGCAGGCTTTCGGGCTTTTCGGCCGCCGCCCGCCTGGCCAGCAGCGTCCGGTCGCGCTCGGCGGCCAGTTCCGGGTCCCGGATCGTTTGCGCTCGCCCCAGTTCGACGCCTTTCTCGATCACCGCGCGTACGTGCGGCTCGCGCTCGCTCTGGTAGGTGTCGAGCACCGTGTCCTCGACAGCTCCGCGCAGGACCAGATCGAGTTTGAAAGCCACGTTCCGCGCGTCGCGCACGCCCGAGCACATGCCCTGGCCGAGGAAGGGCGGCATCTGGTGGGCGGCGTCGCCGGCGAGCAGCACGCGTCCGGCGCGCCACTGATGCGCGACCAGGGAGCGGAAGGTGTAGGTGGCCACGCGGATCAACTCGGCATCGGCGGGGGTGAGCCGGTCCGCGACGCGAGTCCAGACAGCGGCGGCGTCTTCGGTGGTTTCCCCGGCCTCGAGCATGAAGCTGAACCGGTGGTGGCGCGGGCCGAGGGAGATGATCGAGGTCGGGTGCCGCGGATCGCCCAGCTGCAGCGCCCGCGGTAACCCGATGGCCTCGGCCGGCCGGTTGAGCCGGAAGTCGCAGACCATCCACGGCTCGGCGAAGCCGTAGTCGTCCTGGCCGATCGCCAGTGCCTCGCGCACGAAGCTGTTGCCGCCGTCGCAGGCGACGACGAACCGCGCGCGGACACGAGATCCGTCGGCAGTAGTCACCACGACCTGCTCCCCGGCCTGGTCGATACCGGTGACCGCCGCCCCGAGCCGGATCTCGACGCCCGGCGTCGACCGGCACACCTCGTGCAGCGCGTCTTCCAGATCCGGCTGGTACATCATGTACCACTCCGCCCAGCCGCTGCGGCCCTCGGCGGCATAGGCGTGCTCGATGAGCAGGTCGCCGGCGCCGTTGCGCCACTCGTACGTCGGCTGCGCGTGCACCGTCGGGAGCAGCCGGTCGGCGATGCCGAGCCGGGCGAAGGTCCGCATCGTCTCGTCGTCGAAGCTCGCCGCGCGCGGCAGGTTGTAGAGCCCGGAGTAGCGCTCCAGCACCGTGACGCGGTGGCCCGCGCGCCCGAGCAGCGCGGCCGTCGTCATCCCGGTCGGTCCGTAGCCGATCACCACGACGTCGACCTCGTCAAGATTGACACCCATGAACCCATGTTCCACCATTGGTGAACTCAATGCAATATAGTGAACAGCCCGGATGGAGAGTGCGATGCGCACGATCGGCTTGGAAGAGCACTTCGTAACCGAGGAACTGGCCGGCTACGGAGCGAGTTCGGCCTCGATCGCCCAGCCCGGCCGGTGGGCCGAGGCCTCACGACGCCTGCTCGACCTCACCGGCGAGCGTCTGTCCGCAATGGACGCAGCCGGGCTGGACGTCCAGGTCCTGTCCCTCAACGCCCCCGGCATCCAAGCCGAGACCGATCCCGCGATCGCGGTCTCGCGCGCCGCCGGCGTCAACGACCTGCTCGCCGGCACGATCGCCGAGCACCCCGATCGGTTCGCCGGCTTCGCCGCACTGCCCTTGCAGGATCCCCAGGCGGCCGCCAAGGAACTCGAGCGCGCGGTCACCCAGCTGGGCCTGAAGGGAGCGCTGGTCAACGCGCACACCCAGGGCCGCTACCTCGACGATCCCGCGCTGCGGGTGGTGTGGGAGTACGCCGCCGGGCTCGACGTCCCGCTGTACCTGCACCCGGCCAACGGAGTCGACACCGCGCACGTGCTGTCCGGGCACCCCGAGCTGATCGGTCCCATGTGGAGCTGGGGCACCGACACGTCCTCGCACGTCCTGCGGCTGATCTTCGGCGGCGTGTTCGATGAGTTCCCCGACGCCAAGCTCCTGCTCGGGCACATGGGCGAAGGACTGCCCTACGTGCTCTGGCGGCTGGATTCGCGCTGGGGTTTTCACAACCACCACGGCATCGAGCTGGCCCGCGGGAATCCCTCGGAGTACTTGCGGCACAACCTCTACATCACCACCAGCGGTGTCTGCGACGCTCCGCCGTTGCTCTGCGCGCTGCTCGCGCTGGGAGCCGACCACATTCTCTTCGGCACCGACTACCCCTTCGAGGAGATGAGCACCGCGACCGATTTCCTGCGCACCACGCCGCTCAGCGAGGCCGATCGGGCCAAGATCGCCCACGGCAACGCCGAACGCCTGCTCGGTCTCTGACCGCGATCGCATAGTGCCCCGCCGGGCCCGGAGACATCCCGACGGGGCACTGTAGTTCTGCGTCAGGACACGGGGTCCGATTCGGGACGCAGTGCCACGGTTGCCACCGCACGACGACGCGGCACCAGCCCGCTGCTCACCGCGCCGATCAGCGCGGCCGCGGCGAACACGGCGACGTTGCCGGCCAGCCCGACCCCGGACGAGACGAGCAACCCGCCGATCGCCGGCCCGGCGGCCGCGCCGAGCCTGCCGATTCCCGAGGTCACGCCCAGAGCGGTGGCGCGGGCCTCCGTCTCGTAGTGCGTGGCGACGTAACCCCACAGGACCGACTGGCTGCCGACCACCATCGCCCCGGCCACGAAGACCAGAACCGAGGTCAGCGTCGCCGAGCGGGGCGCGGTCAGCAGGAGCATGACTGCGGCGGCGAGCACGAAAAGCACTGTCGCCACCACGCGTCCGCCGAAGCGGTCCGAGACGGCAGCACCGACCAGGCCGCCGACCACCGAGCCGATGTTGAGCACCAGCAGGAATGTCAGAGCCGAACCCAGGTCGTAACCGGCGCCGCGCATCAGCTGCGGCAGCCACGTGTTGAGCCCGAACACCAGGAGGAAGCCGCAGAAGTTCGCCACGGAGAACAGGGCCGTGGCCACCGCTGATCGGTCGCGCAGGAGCGCGCGGATCTTCGCGCCGCCGGCCGGCCGCTCGGCCGAGGCGAACCGTGCGGATTCCGGCAGCACCCACCACGCCAGCGGAACCAGGGTCACCAAGGGCACCGCGCCGAGGGCGAACAGCCCGCGGAACCCGACCGTGTCCAGCAACGTGAGGGACGCCAGAGCCGCGACCACACCACCGACGGGGAACCCGGACAGCATCACCGAGTTGTAGAACAGCTTGCGCCCGGCCGGCGCAACCTCGACAACCAGGGCGATGGCGGTCGGCGGGATCCCGCCGAAACCCAGCCCGGCCAGGAACCGGAACAACCCCCAGCAACGCCGGTGTCGGAGCGAGTGCGACGAGCACCATCATCACCGAGAACCAGACGAGAAGTCCGATGAACAGCCGGCGCCGCCCGAACCGGTCGGTCAGCCACCCCGAGGCCGGTGCACCGAGAAACATGCCCAGCAGGGCATAGCTGCCGATCGCACCGGCCTCGGCGGCCGAGAGCTGCCACCCAGGGTGCGCCAGCATGGCGGGAACGACCGAGCCATACACGATCAAGTCGTAGCCTTCGAACACGATCGCGCCGAAGCCGAGAGCGACGACGAGCCACGCGGACCGCGCGGCAGGCGGCGTCGCGGCGGCAGGAGAGGACATCAGCGGCCTCCGGCTGTCTGCTGAACAAAAGAGAGAACTTCGATGCGGCGGACCGCCGCCCCTTGGTCGCCCGCTAGGGGCCCATGCGCTGAACGCAGCGCGGCTGATCCGTTCTACGGCCCAAGATTCGATATGTCAATGAAGTTTCGAATCTTGGGGTTACAGTCGTAACCCGCTACGATGGTCGCCATGACCGGGAGCGCGAGCGTGACGCGAACGGACGGGGTCTATCAACGACTGCGCGCCGACATCCTCGGCGGACGGCTGACCCCGGGCGAACGGTTGAAGTTCCCGCTCCTGTCCGACCGATACCGGACGAGCGTCGGTGCGGCTCGCGAAGCGCTCACCCGCCTGGCCGCCGACGGCCTGGTGACGACCCGGCCCCACCAGGGCTACATCGTCACACCTTTGTCGTACCGCGATCTGGCCGAACTGACCCAGGCTCGGGTCGAAATCGAGTCACTGGTGCTGCGCTTGTCCATCCTGGAGGGAAGCGTGCACTGGGAGGCCCAAGCGATGGCCGCCCATCACCTGCTGGAACGATCCCCGTTCCAGCACCCCGATGACCCCGACCATCCCTGTGACGAGTGGTCCACCGCCCACAGCGCGTTCCACGCGGCCTTGCTGGCCGGCTGCGGCAACCAGCGCTTGGTCGACACCGCCCGATCGCTGCGCCAGGAGGCGGAACTGTACTTGCAGTGGTCGGTGTCCTTCGGCACGGAACCGGACCGCGACCTGGGCACCGAGCACCGGCAGATCCTCGAAGCGGCGATCGCGCGAGACGCCGACCGCGCCCAGGCCCTGCTGCGCGATCACATCGCCCATACCGCTTCGCTGCTGATCCGTGGCGCTGCGGACGAACCGAACCACCCGGCAGGCCCGTAGCTCCTGCTCCCGCCTACCCGGTCGGCGCACCACCTTTCCATCTCGTCTTCAGGTCGAAACTGTCGGCCTGATGATGTTATCAAATATATTCTGATAATACCGCTTCGTGTTCCGCCCAACGTCGAGAGGACATGACGCATGAGCAACACCAATTGGTCGAGGAGGAAGTTCCTCGGCACCGCCGCGGCAGGCACCGCCGCCGCCGGAATCCCCGCACTAGGTGTGATGTCCAGAGAGGTTGGTCAGTCGGGTGACCGGCGGCTTGCCGCCGGTTGAGCTGTGGGGTCGGTGATGATTGTAGAAGTACAGCCAGCCTGGTAGCGCCGCCCGGCGCAGGGCCTCGGACGG
>NZ_JAEBEI010000026.1:0-108026 GCF_046548775.1 Amycolatopsis sp. cmx-4-61
CGCGACGCACCAGACCCTTGAGCTCGGTGAACTCCGGACCCATCCGCACCCGCGTCTTGATCCACGACGGCTTCTTCTCGATCGGCGTCTCACTGTTACGCACCTCGAGACGCAACAACTTCCGGCCCTCGGGCGACGCGCTCATCGCGAAAGGTCCGCGTACAGCGGGTGCTTCTTCGCCAGGCTCTCCACACGGCCGCGGAGCTGAGACCGCACGGCGTCGTCGAAGTCCGGCTTCAGCGCTTCGGCGATGATGTCGGCGACCTCGGTGAAGTCCTCGGCCTGGAAGCCGCGGGTCGCCAGCGCCGGCGTGCCGATCCGCAGGCCGGAGGTGATCATCGGCGGGCGCGGGTCGAACGGGACGGCGTTGCGGTTGACCGTGATGCCGACCTCGTGCAGCCGGTCCTCGGCCTGCTGACCGTCCAGCGCGGACCGGACCAGATCGACCAGCACCAGGTGGACGTCGGTGCCGCCGGTCAGCACCCGGACACCGGCCGAAGCGCAGTCTTCCTGCGACAGCCGCGAAGCCAGGATCCGCGAGCCTTCGAGGGTGCGCTCCTGGCGCTCCTTGAACTCCTCGCTCGCGGCGATCTTCAGCGCGACGGCCTTGGCCGCGATGACGTGCTCCAGCGGGCCGCCCTGCTGACCGGGGAACACCGCCGAGTTGATCTTCTTCGCCAGCTCCTCGCGGCACAGGATCAGGCCGCCGCGCGGGCCGCCGAGCGTCTTGTGCGTGGTCGTGGTGACGATGTCGGCGTGCGGCACCGGCGACGGGTGCAGCCCGGCCGCGACCAGCCCGGCGAAGTGCGCCATGTCGACCATCAGCTTCGCGCCGACCCGGTCCGCGATCCGGCGGAACTCGGCGAAGTCGAGCTGACGCGGGTAGGCGGACCAGCCGGCGATGATCAGCTTCGGCTCGTGCTCGACGGCCAGCCGCTCGATCTCGGCCAGGTCGACGATCCCGGTCTCCTTGTCGACGTGGTAGGCGACGACGTTGTAGAGCTTGCCCGAGAAGTTGATCTTCATCCCGTGCGTCAGGTGACCGCCGTGCGCGAGGTCGAGGCCGAGGATCGTGTCGCCCGGCTTCAGGACGGCGAACATCGCGGCGGCGTTGGCCTGCGCGCCCGAGTGCGGCTGGACGTTGGCGTGCTCGGCGCCGAAGAGGGCCTTCGCGCGGTCGATGGCGAGCTGCTCGACGACGTCGACGTGCTCGCAGCCGCCGTAGTAGCGGCGGCCGGGGTAGCCCTCGGCGTACTTGTTGGTCAGCACCGAGCCCTGCGCCTCGAGCACGCCCACCGGCGCGAAGTTCTCGGAGGCGATCATCTCCAGGGTCGACTGCTGGCGGGTGAGCTCGTCCGCGACGGCGGCGGCGACCTCGGGGTCGACTTCGGACAGGGGCGCGTCGAAGGTCGTCATCAGTTCTCCTGGGTGTGCGCGGCGTACGCGGCGGCGTCGAGCAGGTCCGGCACGTCCCCGGTCAGACGCACCTTCAGGAGCCATCCTTCGGTGTACGGGTCGGAGTTGATGACCTCGGGGGTGTCCGATGTGGTGCCGTTCACCTCGACGACCTCGCCGGAGACCGGCGCGTAGAGCTCGCTGACCGACTTGGTCGACTCGACCTCGCCGAACACCTCGCCCGCGGTGATGGCCGAGCCGGCCTCGGGCAGCTGGACGAACACGATGTCACCGAGCGATTCGGCGGCGAAGGCGGTGATGCCGACGGTGGCCACGCCGTCCTCGACCTTCAGCCACTCGTGTTCCTTCGTGTACTGCAGGTTCTCGGGAATGCTCACGGTTCGGGGAGTCCTTACGCGCGGGAGTAGAAGGGCAGGGCGACGACCTCGACGGGCTCGATCCTGCCCCGGATGTCGACGGAGAGCTCGGTACCGGGCTCGGCGTACGCCCGATCGACGTACGCCATGGCGATCGGGTACCCGAGGGTGGGCGACAGCGCGCCGCTGGTGACCTCACCGATCTCCGTGCCGTCGGCCAGGACCGCGTAGCCGTGGCGCGGAGCGCGGCGGCCGGCGCCCTTCAGCCCGACCCGGACGCGCGGGACGTCGGCCTCGGCCCGCTCTTCCAGCGCCGCCCGGCCGACGAAGTCCCCCGGCTTCTCGAACTTGACCACGCGGCCGAGCCCGGCTTCGAACGGGCTCTGCCCGACGGTGAGCTCGTTGCCGTACAGCGGCATCCCGGCTTCCAGCCGCAGCGTGTCGCGGCAGGCCAGACCGGCCGGGACCAGGCCGTGCGGCTCACCTGCTTCCAGCAGCAGGCGCCACAGCGCCGGGGCCTCGTCGGCGTCGACGAACAGCTCGAAGCCGTCCTCGCCGGTGTAGCCGGTGCGGGCGAGCAGGACGTCGTGGCCCTTCACCGACGCCGGGACGCTGGCGTAGTACTTGAGCGCGGCCAGATCGGCGTCGGTGACCGCGCCCAGGATCTCGACGGCCTTCGGCCCCTGCACGGCGATCAGCGCGGTCGTCTCGGACCGGTCGTCGACCTTCGCGTCGAAGCCCGCGACCCGCTCTTCCAGGGCGTCCGCGACGACCTGCGCGTTGCCCGCGTTCGCGACGACGAGGTAGTGCTCGTCGGCCAGGCGGTAGACGACCAGGTCGTCCAGGACGCCGCCCTCGGCGTTGCAAATCATCGTGTACCGCGCCCGGCCCGGCTTGACCCCGGTGAGGTTGCCGACCAGCGCGAAGTCCAGGACGTCGGCCGCCTGCTCGCCGATGACGTGGATCTCGGCCATGTGCGAGAGGTCGAACAGCCCGGCCGCCTCGCGGACGGCCTTGTGCTCGGCCAGCTCGCTGGCGTAGCGGACCGGCATGGACCAGCCGGCGAAGTCGGTGAACAGCGCACCGAGTCCCTTGTGGACTCCGTGCAGGGACGTTTCACGTGACACGGGTTCAGCCTTCGTAAGCGTTGAGGGGCGGGCAGGAGCAGACGAGGTTGCGGTCGCCGCGGGCGCCGTCGATGCGACGCACCGGCGGCCAGTACTTGTTCTTGCGCGACACCCCGGCCGGGAACACGGCCAGCTCGCGGCTGTAGGGCTTGTCCCACTCCCCGACCAGCGTCTCCGCGGTGTGCGGGGCACCCCGCAGGGGCGACTCCTCCGCAGTCCACTTGCCGCCCGCGACCTCGTCGATCTCGGCGCGGATGGCGATCATCGCGTCGCAGAACCGGTCGATCTCGCCCAGGTCCTCGGACTCGGTCGGCTCGACCATCAGCGTCCCCGCGACCGGGAACGACATCGTCGGCGCGTGGAAGCCGTAGTCGATGAGCCGCTTGGCGACGTCGTCGACCGTGACACCGGTTTCCTTGGTGAGCGGGCGCAGGTCGAGGATGCACTCGTGCGCGACCAGGCCGTCCTGGCCGGTGTAGAGCACCGGGTAGTGCGGCGCCAGGCGCGAGGCGACGTAGTTCGCGGCCAGCACCGCGACCTTCGTGGCCGCGGTCAGGCCGGGCGCGCCCATCATCCGGACGTAGGCCCAGGAGATCGGCAGGATCGACGCCGAGCCGTACGGCGCGCCGCTGATCGGGCCGACGCCGGTTTCCGGACCGGCGGCGTCGAGCAGCGGGTGGTTCGGCAGGTAGGGGGCCAGGTGCGCGCGCACCGCGACCGGGCCGACACCGGGGCCGCCGCCGCCGTGCGGGATGCAGAAGGTCTTGTGCAGGTTCAGGTGCGAGACGTCGCCGCCGAACTCGCCCGGCTTGGCCAGGCCGAGCAGGGCGTTGAGGTTCGCGCCGTCGACGTAGACCTGACCGCCGCCGTCGTGGACGATCTTCGCCAGCTCGTCGATGTCGTGCTCGTACACGCCGTGGGTGGACGGGTAGGTGACCATGATCGCGGCGAGGGTGTCGCGGTGGGCGTCCACCTTGGCCCGCAGGTCGGCCAGGTCGACGTTGCCCTCGTCGGTGCACTTGACGACGACCACGCGCATCCCGGCGAGCACCGCGGAAGCGGCGTTGGTGCCGTGGGCGCTCGACGGGATCAGGCAGACGTCCCGGGCGTCGTCGCCGTTCGCGCGGTGGTAGGCGCGGATGGCGAGGAGGCCGGCGAGCTCGCCCTGGCTGCCCGCGTTCGGCTGCAGCGACACCTTGTCGTAGCCGGTGACCTCGGCCAGCCACTCGGCCAGCTGAGCCACGAGGACGTGGTAGCCCTCGGCGTCCTCGGCCGGCGCGAACGGGTGGATGCCGGCGAACTCGCGCCAGCTGATCGGCTCCATCTCGGTGGTGGCGTTGAGCTTCATCGTGCAGGAGCCGAGCGGGATCATCCCGCGGTCGAGCGCGTAGTCCTGGTCGGAGAGCCTGCGCAGGTAGCGCAGCATCGCCGTCTCGGAACGGTGGGTGCCGAAGACCTCGTGGCCCATGAAGCCGCTCTCGCGGGCCAGGCCGCTGGGCAGCGCGACACCGTCTTCGACGTCGGCTTCGACGCCGAACGCCTTCAGGACCTTCGCGGTGATCGCCGGGGTGCTGACCTCGTCGAAGGCGACGCGGACGTGGTCGTCGTCGACGTGGCCGAGGTTGATCCCGGCCGCGCGGGCGGCCGCGTGGACCTCGGCGGCCTGGCCCGGAACGTGCGCGACGACGGTGTCGAAGAACGACTCGTGCACGACCTCGACCCCGGTCTTGCGCAGCGCGCCGGCGAAGCCCGCGGCGAGGCCGTGGACGCGCTGGGCGATCTTCTTCAGGCCGTCCGGGCCGTGGTAGACCGCGTACATCGCGGCCAGCACGGCCGGGAGGACCTGCGCGGTGCAGATGTTCGACGTCGCCTTCTCGCGGCGGATGTGCTGCTCGCGCGTCTGCAGGGCGAGGCGGTAGGCCGGGTTGCCGTCGGCGTCGACCGAGACGCCGACCAGGCGCCCGGGCAGCGACCGCTCGAGGCCGGCGCGGACGGACAGGTACCCGGCGTGCGGGCCGCCGTAGCCGAGCGGGACGCCGAAGCGCTGCGTCGACCCGGCGGCGACGTCGGCACCGAACTCGCCGGGCGCGGTGATCAGGGTGAGGGCGAGGAGGTCGGCGGCGACGGTGAACAGCGCGCCCGCGGCCTTCGCCGACTCGGAAATCGCGTGGTAGAAGCCGCGGCCGCGCAGCACGCCGGAGGCACCCGGGTACTGGACGACGACGCCGAAGAAGTCCTCGGGCAGCCCGGTGAGCAGGTCGCGGACCTCGACCTCGATGCCGAGGGCCTCGACGCGGGTGCGCACGACGGCGATGGTCTGCGGCAGGCACTCGGCGTCCAGCACGACCTTGTTCGACTTGGACTTCGAGGCGCGGCGCATCAGCGTGACGGCTTCGGCGACGGCGGTGGACTCGTCCAGCAGCGAGGCGTTCGCGGTGGCCAGGCCGGTCAGGTCGGCGACCATGGTCTGGAAGTTGAGGAGGGCTTCGAGACGGCCCTGGGAGATCTCCGGCTGGTAGGGCGTGTAGGCGGTGTACCAGGCCGGGTTCTCGAGGACGTTGCGGCGGATCACGCCGGGCGTCACGGTGTCGGAGTAGCCGAGGCCGATCATCTGCGTCATCGGCCGGTTGCGCGCGGCGAGCGCGCGCAGCTCCGCGGTGGCGTCCTCTTCGGACGCGGCGGGCGGGAGGGTGAGTTCCTTCGTCGCGCGGATCGCGGTCGGGACGGCGGCCCCGACGAGGGCGTCCAGGCTGCCGTAGCCGCACTCGGCCAGCATCTTCGCGCGTTCGGCCTCGGACGGGCCGATGTGGCGGGCGTCGAACTGCGTGGAAGTGATGGGGAGCTCCTCGGGCCGGGCACACGGGTGCGCTGGGAACTCCCCCTCTGTCATGGCACCTGAGAGTTTCACCGCGTGTGAAGCGGCTTTCACCTTGGGTGAGGCGCGGGTGCGCCTGCTTTCCAGAGTGGCCTCGCCTGAAGCGGTAGCAGGTACCTGAGAGATTCCGGGGAGTTTGCTCCTTCGGTGCCCCACCACGTTCGTGAGGGCTCTCCCGCCTCGGCTCGACGGCCCGATCTGCAGTTGTGGCGGTAACGGTACCTGCCGGGTTCGAGGTCCGTCCACTTCACCCGAGCAACACCACATCGGCCTTCGAGCGGCCCACGACAAGGGGGTCACGGCCCGGCGACCCGGCGGACCACGCTCCCGGCGAGCGGGGGCGGGCGGCGGACCCGGCCCGAGGGCAGGACCAGGCGCTTCAACGGGCCGCCGAGGGGCACCGGCGGCAGGCCCGCACCCAGCAGGACCTGCTCGACGATCTGCTCGGCGTGCCACGCCACCGCGTCGTTGAGCCGGTCCAGGGAGGGACGGTCGCCGTCGAAGACGTCCTCGTCGGCCAGCGTCACCTCGAAGTACGCGCAGCCCGGCGGGACCGAGATCGCCGCCTCGATCGCCCGCGCTCCGGCGAGGGGGTCGGCGAATCCCGCTTCGAGCAGTGCGTCCCGGTAGATCCGGGCCGCGCGGGCGCGCATCTTCGGGCCGTACCGGACCACCGCCGGGAGGCGTCCGGTCAGGTCGGGCACGGCCAGGCCGTGCAGCAGCATGATCGGCGGCACCGAGTGCACCAGCCGCGGCGCGGGTTCGGCGAGCTCGCGGGCGGTGGTCCGGACGCGGTCGGCCATCGCGTCCGGGAGGCCGAAGTAGCGGAAGTCGACGTTGCCGAACCCGAGCCCGTCGGCGATCAGGGACGCCAGCAGCTCGCCGTACCCCCAGATCGGCGACAGCACCACGACCGGCGGCGCCGCGACCACCGGCGACGGCGCGGGCGGCCGCGTCGCCTCCTGCTCGGGCACCTGGATCACCAGCCGGGGCGGTTCGTGCCAGTCGTGCACCTCCGCGACCCGCCAGTACAGCCCGAGCGGCCGCCACAGCTCGCCGAGGACGTCGTGCTCGATGATGCGCCGCACCTCGGCGTCGTCGTGGGGCAGGTCCCGCGGCGGCACGATCCCGACGTAGTGGTGGTAGGTGACGCGGACCTCGTCGCCGCGGGTGGCCGAGCGGATCCGCATCTCCCAGTCGATCGGCGACGCGGCGATGGCGTTCGCCACCTGCGTGCCGGGCGAGGAGTAGACCAGCGCGGTGGCCTGCCGGAGGAACTGCCCGGCCAGGTCGATGCCCTCCCGCAGGGCCTTCGCCGCCTGGGCGACGTGCACCGGCGAAGCGAGCGCATCGGGCAGCACGCCGGCGACGCGCAGCAGCTCGGCCTCGCTCAGCCCGGTGACCTCGGCGATCTCGGCCCAGTGGTCGAACACCGTCACCTTCGGCGCGTGCCGGTGCTCGATCCAGCTGCGCAGGGTGGACGTCGGGACGCCGATGCGGCGGGCGGCCTCGTCGAGGGAGAGCCCTCTCGCGCGGATGCCCGTCCGGACCGCTTCCGCCCATTCGCCGGCGCGCCAGTGCGTCACCTCACAAAGCTAACGAAACCGGCTGGCTTTGCGCCGGGACGACCCGCCCACGGCACTCCGAAGAGCGCAAGAAGCTCAACGCCGCCTGGCGCTACCTGCGGGAGGTCTACGACGTCACGAAGGCCGAGCGTTAGAGCGGGGTGACGTACGCGCCGGAGATGCCGCCGTCGACGAGGAACTGCGACGCCGTGATGAAGCTGGCGTCGTCGCTGGCCAGGAAGGCCACCGCCGCCGCGATTTCCTCCGGCTCGGCGAACCGGCCGACGGGCACGTGCACCAGGCGCCGCGCCGCGCGTTCCGGGTCCTTCGCGAACAGCTCCTTGAGCAGCGGGGTGTTCACCGGTCCCGGGCACAGGGCGTTCACGCGGATGTTCTCCCGCGCGAACTGCACCCCGAGCTCGCGGCTCATCGCCAGCACCCCGCCCTTGGACGCGGTGTAGGAGATCTGCGACGTCGCCGCGCCCAGCACCGCCACGAACGACGCCGTGTTGATGATCGAGCCCTTGCCCTGGCGCTGCATGTGCGGCAGGACGGCCTTGCAGCAGTGGTACACCGACGTCAGGTTGACCCGCTGCACCCGCTCCCACGCCTCGATGCCGGTGGTCAGGATGGAGTCGTCCTCCGGCGGCGAGATGCCGGCGTTGTTGAAGGCGACGTCGACCGAGCCGAACTGCTCCACCGTGCTGTGGAACAGGTTCTCGACCTGCTCGGCGTCGGTGACGTCGGTCTGGATGAACGCGCCGCCGATCTCGTCGGCCGCGGCCTTGCCCGAATCCGGCGTCAGGTCCCCGATGACGACCTTCGCGCCTTCGCTCGCCAGGCGGCGGGCCGAGGCGAGCCCGATGCCGCTCGCGCCGCCGGTGATGACCGCGACGCGGCCTTCGAAACGCTGGACCATTACTCCTCCGTGCTGAGAAAGACGTTCTTGGTTTCGGTGAACGCCGCGGCGGCGTCCGGGCCGAGCTCGCGGCCGAGGCCGGACTGCTTGAAGCCGCCGAACGGCGTCCAGTAGCGCACCGAAGAGTGCGAGTTCACCGAGAGGTTGCCGGATTCGACGCCGCGCGCCACCCGGAACGCGCGCCCGGCGTCGCGGGTCCAGATCGAGCCGGACAGGCCGTACTCGGTCGCGTTCGCCATCCGGATCGCGTCGGCTTCCTCCGCGAACGGCACGACGGCGACGACCGGGCCGAAGACCTCCTCCGCCGCGGCCGGGTGCCGCAGGTCCGCCGGGGTGAGGACGGTCGGCGGGAACCAGAAGCCCGGCCCGGAAGGCGCGGTGCCGCGGAACGCGACGGGCGCGTCGTCCGGCACGTAGGAGGCCACCTTCGCGCGGTGCGCGGCCGAGATCAGCGGGCCCATCTCGGTCTTCTCGTCGCCGGGGTCGCCGACGACGACGCCGTGCACCGCGGGTTCGAGCAGCGCCATGAACTCCTCGTACGCGCTCGCCTGCACCAGGATGAGCGACCGCGCGCAGCAGTCCTGGCCGGCGTTGTCGAAGACGCCGTAGGGCGCGGTCGCCGCGGCCTTCTCCAGGTCGGAGTCGGCGAAGACGATGTTGGCGTTCTTGCCGCCGAGCTCCAGCGTCACCCGCTTCACCTGCGCCGCGCAGCCCGCCATGATCCGCTTGCCGACCTCGGTGGAGCCGGTGAAGACGACCTTGCGCACACCCGGGTGGTCGACGAACCGCTGCCCGACCACGGACCCCTTGCCGGGCAGCACCTGGAAGACGTCGTCGGGGATGCCCGCCTCGCGCGCCAGCTCGGCCAGCCGCAGCGCGGTCAGCGGCGTCAGCTCGGCGGGCTTGAGGACGACGGTGTTGCCGGCGGCCAGCGCGGGCGCGAACCCCCAGCCGGCGATCGGCATCGGGAAGTTCCACGGCACGATCACGCCGACGACGCCCAGCGGCTCTTGGAAGGTCACGTTGATGCCGCCCGGCACCGGGATCTGCTTGCCGATCAGGCGTTCCGGGGCGGCGGAGTAGTAGTTGAGGACGTCGCGGACGTTGCCCGCCTCCCAGCGGGCGTTGCCGATCGTGTGCCCGGAGTTCTCGACCTCCAGCCGCGCGAGGTGCTCGATGTCGGCCTCGACGGCGTCGGCGAAGCGGCGCAGCAGCCGGGCGCGGTCGCCCGGGGTGACGTCCCGCCACGCCGGGAAGGCCGCGTGCGCGCGGGCGATCGCCGCGTCCGTCTCCTCCGCGCTGGTCAGCGGGACCGTCCGCACCACCTGCTCGGTGGCGGGGTTCAGGACGTCGAACGTGCTGGTCATGCCCTCTCCTTGCTCGCTTCGACGAGAGCCTGGAACAGCCGGACGCCGTCGCTGTCCTGCTCGGGGTGCCACTGGACGCCGAGGGTGAACTCACCGGGTAGTTCCGCGGCCTCGATGGTGCCGTCGCCCGCCCACCCGACCGCCTCCAGGCCGTGGCCGAGCCGGTCGATCGCCTGGTGGTGGTAGCAAAGCGTCTTGGTCTCGGGCCCGAGGATCGCCGCCGCTCGGCTGCCTTCGGCGAGCGTGACCGTGCCCCGGCCGAAGGTCGCCGGGGCCGGCTGGTGCTCGGTGGTGCCCGCGGTCTCGGGCAGGTGCTGGGCCAGCGTGCCGCCCAGCGCGACGCTCATCACCTGCAGGCCGCGGCAGACGCCGAGGACCGGCTTGCCCTGGCGCCGGGCCGCATCGAACAGGCCGAACTCGAAGGCGTCCCGCTCCGGCCGGACGTAGGTGGCCGGGTGCGGCTCGGCGCCGTAGCGCCCGGGCTCGACGTCGGCGCCGCCGGTGAGCACCAGCCCGTCCACAGTGGACACGAGCCGGTCGTGCGCGTCGGACACCGGCGGGAGCAGCACCGGGATGCCGCCGGCCGCGACGACGCAGTCGACGTAGACGCGGTGCAGCAGTGCGGCTTCGGTCTCCCAGACGAGGAACTTCGCGGGTTCCAGGTAACTGGTGAGCCCGATGACCGGGCGGTCGTCAGAGGCGTTCGAAGCCACGGATCAGCTCCCAGTCGGTGACGGCGGCGTTGTAGGCGTCGATCTCGATCTTCGCCGCGTTCAGGTAGTGGTCGACGACCTCGTCGCCGAACGCCTCCCGCGCGAGTTCGCTCCGCGCGAGCGCCGCGGCGGCTTCGGGCAGCGTCGTCGGCACGGTCTCGCGATCGGAGTCGTAAGCGTTGCCGGTGAAGGGTTCTTCCAGCTCCAGCTCGTTCTCGATGCCGTGCAGGCCGGCGGCGACGAGCGCGGCGACGGCGAGGTAGGGGTTGACGTCCCCGCCCGGCACCCGGTTCTCGACCCGCAGCGACTCGCCGTGGCCGACGACGCGCAGCGCGCACGTCCGGTTGTCGGTGCCCCAGGCGATCGCGGTCGGCGCGAAGCTGCCGGGCATGAACCGTTTGTAGGAGTTGACGTTCGGCGCGAAGAAGTACGTCAGCTCGTGCAGTGCGGCGAGCTGACCGGCGAGGAACTGCTCCATCAGCTTCGAGAAGCCGTGCTCGCTGTCCCCCGCCAGCACCGCGCGGCCCTCGGTCGAGCGCAGGCTGATGTGGATGTGGCAGGAGTTGCCCTCGCGCTCGTTGTACTTCGCCATGAAGGTCAGGCTCCTGCCCTCCTGCGCGGCGATCTCCTTGGCGCCGTTCTTGTAGACGCTGTGGTTGTCGCACGTGGTCAGGGCGTCGGTGTAGCGGAAGGCGATCTCCTGCTGGCCGGGGTTGCACTCGCCCTTGGCCGACTCGGGGTAGAGCCCGGCGCCGGCCATGTCGTTGCGGATGCGGCGCAGCAGCGGCTCCAGCCGCGCGGTGCCGAGCATCGAGTAGTCGACGTTGTACTGGTTGGCGGGCTTGAGACCGTGGTAGCGCTTGTCCCAGGCGGCCTCGTAGGTGTCGTCGAAGACGATGAACTCGAGCTCGGTGCCGACGTAGGCGGCGAGGCCGCGTTCGGCGAGCCGGTCGAGCTGGCGGCGCAGGATCTGCCGCGGCGACACCGCGACCGGCCCGCCCTGCACGCGCTCGACGTCGGCGAGCACCAGTGCGGTGCCTTCGTGCCAGGGGATCTCCCGCAGCGTCTCGAGGTCGGGGCGCAGCACGAAGTCGCCGTAGCCGCTCTCCCACGACGAGAGCGCGTAGCCGTCGACGGTGTTCATGTCGACGTCGACGGCGAGCAGGTAGTTGCAGGCCTCCGTGGCGTGGCCGACGACCTCGTCCAGGAAGTACTCGGCCGAGCAGCGCTTGCCCTGCAGCCTGCCCTGCATGTCGGTGAGCGCGACGAGCACGGTGTCGATCGTGCCCGCGTCCACGCGCGCCCGGAGTTCGTCGAGCGTGAGCATGCCTCGCCTGCGTGCCATCGTCGCCCCAAAGGTTTGATATGAATCCTTTGCCGGTTCTTCCTACCCGGTGACACCGTCCCGGTCAACCCGAGAAAAGGTATCTTTTCAGACCATTGCGCTGGCGCCCGGAATGTCCGGGCTGCCCGGCTGAGAAGAGTCTGTGAATCCGCCCGGCCGGGAGGAAAACGGGGGTCCCCGCACGTTGAACGGGACAAGAGAGGTGAGATCGATGACCACATTCACGCAGCAGAGCACGATCGGACAGCAGCAGGCCCGGCCCCAGCTGCCGACCATGCCCACCGGCTGGCCGATCGGTTCGTACGAGTCCTACGAGCAGGCACAGCGCGCGGTCGACCACCTCGCGGGCACCGACTTCCCCGTCACCGACGTCACGATCGTGGGCGTGGAGCCGATGCTCGTCGAGCGGATCGCGGGGCGGATGTCGTGGGGCAAGGTCCTCGGCAGCGCGGCGACGTCCGGCGCGCTGTTCGGTGTGTTCCTCGGCCTGATGCTCAGCCTGCTCAACCCGGGCGCCGGCCTGGTCCCGATCGTGATCGGCCTCGTCGCCGGCCTCGGGTTCAACCTGCTCTTCGGCGCACTGGGCTACGCGGTGAACCGGAACAAGCGCGGGTTCGTCTCGCAGAGCCAGCTGGTGGCCCGCCGCTACGACGTCCTGGCCCAGCCCCGCAACGCGGAGAAGGGCCGCGCGCTGCTGGCGGACCTCGCGGCGCGCAGCGCGTTCGGCCACTGACGCATCCGAGTCCGAAGGCCGCCTCCGGGATCTCCCGGAGGCGGCCTTCGCCGCATCGGGAGCGGCCCCGACCGCTCCCGTCCCCTACCTGGTCGGCGTCGGTGGCGCGGGCGGCGTGGTGGCCGTGGGCGGCACGGTCACCTTCGGGATCGCGGCGCCGAACGGCACCTGCGTGATCTCGCGGCACGCCCCGCGGTAGCCGTTGTAGCCGTTGAAGTTGCCCTGGTCGTCGGTGACGCCCTCCTCGATCTTCGGCCGCGGGAACCGGTTGTCCTGCCCGATCTTCTGGCGGCTGCCGCTCGCCCGCTCGCAGCCGTAGCGGGTGACCGTGATCGGCCTGCCCTCTTCGTCGTAGAGGTAGACCTCGGTCAGCGGCTTGCCGTCGGCGTCGAAGGCGTAGACGTTGTCCACCTCGCGGCCGCCGTAGGTGAGCTGGTCGTTGCCGTAGTTGTCGGCCGAAGACGGGTAGTACGTCCGCGGGGCCGGAGACGTGCCGCGCGCGAACAGGTCGATCGCGGCGCCGAAGCCGCCCAGCGCGCCGCCGATGACGAACGCCGAGACCGGCACGGCCACCCACAGCAGCCGCCGGTCGGCGCGCAGCCGCGGCCCGGCCCACACGGCCGCGACGGCCGCCAGGAGCAGGAACGGCAGCAGCACCACCGCGCTGCGCTGCCGCAGCATGAGCACCAGGCCGAAGCAGACCAGCGTGACCGCGCACAGCACCCACCACGCCGGCTTGAGCGAGCCGAGGTAGCGCAGGAACTTGCCGGCGTCCTCCTGCTCGCGGCCCTTGGCCATGGTGGTGCGCAGCCACGCCACTTCCGGCAGCGCCAAGACCGGCTCGACCCCGCCGCTCAGCAGCAGCGCCACGCTGACGAGGAACACCGGCACGAACGGCAGCAGGCCCACCAGGACGCCGGCCCGCACGGAAACGGCGGCCCCGAACGCGAGCAGCGCCAGGGCCAGCGCGCAGAGCACCAGGCCCCACCACGCGATCCGCGGCCGCACGAGGCTCGGCGCGGCCGTCGCGAGCACCTGCGTCGCGCCCTCCGCCGGCGGCGGGTACCCGCCGGACGCGCGCAGTTCGGCGGCGTAGCTCTCCGGCGTGCCGAGCCGTTCGATCAGGGCCTCGACGCGGGCGCCCTCCCCCAGCTCGGCTTCGAGCTCCGCCAGGTGCGGGCGGACGTCCTCGAGGATCTCTTCGACCTCGCTCGCGGGCAGGTCGGCGAGCGCGGTCCGGACCCGCGCCAGATACACCCGCACGGCGGTCGGCTTGTCGCTCATGCTGCCTCTCCCAAAAGCACGTTCATCGTCGAAGCGAAGCTCTGCCAGGTCTTGCCCGACTCCGCCAGCCGGGCCCGGCCCGGCTCGTTCAGGCTGTAGTACTTGCGATGGGGTCCCTCTTCGCTCGGGACCACGTACGAGGTCAGCAGGCCGGCCTTGTAGAGCCTGCGCAACGTCCCGTACACCGACGCGTCCCCCACCTCGTCCAGGCCGGCGGCCCGGAGTCTCCTCAGGACGTCGTACCCGTAGCCGTCTTCTTCGCGGAGCACCGCGAGGACGGCGAGATCGAGCACGCCCTTGAGCAGCTGACTGATCTCCACTGCACCCTCCAGTCTTACGCTTGGAAAGGTACCACGCATTGCACAGTAGTGCGCACGGCGGAGGGCCATGCTGGGGCGATGGACTTGGTCAAGACGGACTTCCAGCTGCTGGACGAGCGGTTCCGGCCCGTCAACGGCGACGAGTGGATGCAGCGCCTGCACACCGGCTGCCGCTGGGCGGAGGGCCCGGCGTACTTCCCGGCCGGCCGCTACCTGGTGTTCAGCGACATCCCGAACGACCGCACGCTGCGCTGGGACGAGACGACCGGCCGGGTCGGCGTCTTCCGTCAGCCGTCCGGGTACGCGAACGGCCACACGGTCGATCGCCACGGACGGCTGATCAGCTGCGAGCAGGGCCCTCGCCGGGTGACCCGCACCGAGCACGACGGCTCGATCACCGTGCTGGCGTCGGCGTACCGCGGCAAGCGGCTCAACAGCCCGAACGACGTCGTCGAGCATTCGGACGGCTCGATCTGGTTCACCGACCCGAGTTACGGCATCGACAGCGACTACGAGGGCTACCGCGCGGAGAGCGAGATCGGCGCGTGCCACGTGTACCGGGCGGCCCCGGACGGCACGGTGGAGATCGTCGCGGACGACTTCGAGCGGCCGAACGGGCTGGCGTTCTCGGCGGACGAATCGCGGTTGTACATCGCGGACACGCGCCAGGACCCCAGCCACATCAGGGAGTTCGGCGTCGGCCCGGACGGCAGGCTGACGGGCGGCAAGATCTTCGCCACGAGCGACAGCGGCGGCTTCGACGGCGTCCGGGTGGACGGCGAAGGCCGGGTCTGGGCGGCGGCCCACGACGGCCTGCATTGTTTCGCCCCCGACGGGACCCGGATCGGGAAGCTCCGGATCCCGGAGATCTGCTCGAACTTCACGTTCGGCGGCGCCCGGGGGAACGAGCTGTTCATCACGGCATCGAGCTCGCTGTACACGCTGCGGGTGACGGTGAACGGCGCGCGCTACCCGCGCTGACGGCTCGGCGCCGGAGTTCCACCGGCGCCGAGCGACGGGTCAGCGCAGCGACAGAGCGACTTCGACGTAGGGCCCGGTGCCCCGGTGGGCGGGGTCCGGGACCAGCACGCCGCGCACGCCGCCGGCCGGCTGCCGGTGCTGCCGCGAGGCCCACGCGAACAGCGCCCCGACCGCGACCTCCACCTGGTTCGCACCGGCCCACGGCCCCGGCGTCTCCTGCCGGACGAACGCCTCCTGGTGCGCGGGTTCGGTGCGCAGGGTCAGGTCGGGGAACCCGGCCGCGATCTCGGCGGCCCGGTCGTCGGGGACGGGCCAGCACCACTCGACCGGGCCGTCGCTGTCCCCGCTCACCTCCCCGTGGTAGACCATGAACGGCGCACCGGCCACCCCCTCGACCCGCGGAACGCCGCCCCGGCGCAACCGGTGGATGAACAGCTCCCGTGTCATCGATTCGAACTCGTCCTGGCTCACCCTGCTGACCACGCTCAGCAGCTTTCGCTCGGGGATGTCGCGGACGGTGACCTCGTACATGGCGGGCTCCTCCTTACCGTGAAGGTGATCGACGAGGCGCCCGACCAGCACGCGCTGGGCGGCGTGCTCGGCTTCGGCCTCGGCCCAGTACGCGCGGATCTCCGCGGCGGCCGAAGCCGGATCCCGGGCCAGGATGGCCCTGATCCGGGCCAGCGGCACACCGGCCCGGCGCAGCGAGGCCACCACGCGCGCCTGCTCCAGCTGCGTGGTGGCGTACCAGCGGTAGCCGGTGTCCGCGTCCACCCGGGCCGGCACGAGCAGGCCGAGTTCGCCGTACAGCCGCAGTGCCTTGGGCGACAGCCGTGACAGCCGCGAAAATTCGCCGATACTGACCAGGTGCATGGGGGGCTCCTCGTCCCGGGCGGGTGCCCGGTCCCGACCACTCTGCGGCTTCCCCGAGGGTGAAGGTCAACACGCTCGGTTTTCCGGCCGCCCCACCGGTTTCGGCACCGGCTCTAGCCGAGGGGCGCCTTCGCGTGCTCCACCAGCGTGGCGCGGCGTTGCCAGGCCCGGCTCACCTGGACCAGCCAGGCGGCCTCCGCGGCCACGTCCGCTTCCGTGTCCCCTCCCATGTCCCCTGCCATGTCCCCTGCTGTGTCCCCTGCCATGTCCCCTGCCATGTCCCCTGCTGTGTCCCCTGCCATGTCCGCTGCCATGTGCGCTTCGGTGTCCGGTTCCGCCGGTGCGTCCGGCTCGCGGTCGAAACGGCGGCCCGCGCGGCCCGCCTCGATCGCCGCCGCCAGGGTCACCGCCTCCACCGTGGCCGCCACCTCCGCCTCGCGGACTCCCGCCCGGCGGGCCGCCGCCTCCGCCCGGGCCGGGAGGTCCGGGTCGAAGTGGGCTCGCAGGGCCAGGTGGCCGTCGCGGATCTCGATCACCCGGCGGTACAGCGCGAACTCCGCGCCGCCCGCCAGTTCGCGGCCCGGGTCCAGTGCGATGCCCGGGACCGCCGTGCGCAACGCCGTCCACAGCGGCTCGATGCGGCGGTACGCCCGGTACGCGCGGACCCGGCCGAGCACCGATGTCACCGCCGGCGCCCACGCGCTGAGCGTCGCGCCGGCCGCGACGAACCCGATCGTCACCGCCGCCAGCACCGACGACGGGAGGTCCTCGCGGGCGCCGATCCGCGCCGTCCGCGCGAGCTGCACGACGTCGTCGACGTCCCAGAACGTCCACGCCGCCGCCGCGCCGACGCCGACGACCAGCAGCCACAGCCCGGCCCGCAGCGGCCCCGGCTCCGCGTGCCACGCGCTGCGGACGAACACCGCGAACAGCAGGCCGAGGCTGACCAGGCTGTAGGCCAGGAACACCACCTTGTCGCCCAGGGCGAAGGGCAGGCCGGCACCGGAAAACACCGTCTCGTCGCCCACGCGCCGCGGCTGCGAAAGCGCGAAGCAGACCGCGAGCACCGCCATGGTCACTCCGGTG
Source organism: Amycolatopsis sp. cmx-4-61 (assembly GCF_046548775.1). Classification (NCBI taxonomy): domain Bacteria; kingdom Bacillati; phylum Actinomycetota; class Actinomycetes; order Pseudonocardiales; family Pseudonocardiaceae; genus Amycolatopsis; species Amycolatopsis sp. cmx-4-61. Next base: position 16,961 of record NZ_JAEBEI010000026.1, read on the forward strand.
AACAGCGCGTGCGGCGCGAGCCGCGCGCCTTCGCCGCGCCACACCGACTGCGTGAAGGCGACGGCGAACCCGATCGCCCCCAGCTTCAGCTCGTCGCCGGCCAGGCTCAGCACCCACTCGGCCACCGGGCCCGGGCCGGCGAGGGCCGACATCGCCGGGGTCAGCACGACGATGCCGGTGGCGATGCAGATGCCGAACCCGGCGAGGAACCACATCGTGCGCGCCGGCTGGCTGTGGCGCGCTTCGACCAGCTTGTAGCCGAACCCGGCGAACCCCGCGAGGCAGAGGTAGTAGGCGAGCGACTCGATCACGGCGTGCGCGGGCCGAACAGGGAATCGAAGCGCCGCACGCCGTCCGGGACGTCCGGCGCGGGTCCGCGCGGCTCCGCGGGCCGGACGACGCGCTGCGCGAGCAGGCTCGCGACGAGTTCGGCTTCGCGCTCCTCGACCTCGGAGTAGGTCGTGCGGCCGAGCACGCGCCGGACGAGTTCGGGCGAGAGGTTCGGCATGAGCTGCCGTCCGGCGGTGGCGTCGATGGCAGCGTCGATAGCGGCGTCGATCGCGATGCCGTCGGCGCCCGCGTCCGCGCCGACGTGACCGCACACCAGGTGCCCGACCTCGTGCAGCAGGATGTGCCGCCGGTGCAGGGCGGTCGTGTTGGTCGGGTAGAGGATGTAGTCGGCGCGTTCGGTGCTCATCAGCAGCCCGCAGGGCGCGCCTTCGGGAGCGCTGACGGGCATCAGTTCGATGGGCCGCCCGCGCTCGGCGGCCAGTCCCGCGACGAAGGCTTCGGCGTCGAACGGTTCGGGCAGGCTGACGCCGTCGGCCACCTGACGGGCCCGCTGCCAGAGCGAGCGGGCAGGCCGCCGCCACCGCCACGATGGTCGCGCCACTTCAGGTCCCCCTCACCACACCGCCCGAACGGCTTCGGCGGGTTCAACGCGGCGGATCTTGCGGGGTTACGCACGGGGTCGAAAAACGCGAAAACGACGGCCGCGCACGGACCCGGGCCACTTCCGGTCCCGGCGGCGAGCCGCACCGGGCACCGGAAACCCGCGCTCCGGCCGCCCACCCGCCGTCACCGCCGGGGCGCCACCCCTCAGCTCTCCTTCTTGGCGCCGCGGCCGGCCTCTCTCCGGGCGATCGCGTCGATCATGTCGCTGATCGTGTCCAGGCCGTCCGAAGACAGCGTCACCGCGCGCAGCGCCAGGTCCCGCACCCCGGCGTCGCGCAGGGCGCCCAGCAGGGCCAGCTCTTCGGCGATCTTGCGGCTCTGCTCGTCGTCGAAGAAGTACGCCGGGGGCACCCCGAAGAACTGCGCCAGCGCCTCGAGGTGCCGCTTGGTCGGGTTGTCGCGGCGGCCCGTGCGCAGCTGCCACAGGTACGTCGTCGAAAAGCTCTCGCCCGTGGCCTCGCGGCAGGCCTTGGCGACCTCTTCGTTGCTGTACGGCTCCCGATCGGGCCTGCGGACCACGTGGAACAGCCGGTCGATCTTGTCGGCCAGCGTCGACTTTCCGGGCTCGTTGACCACGATGCACTCCCTCAGCTACCAGGCGTATTCATCCTAGCTGAAAGGGGAACACGTTTAATCAACCCGAGTTCGCCCTCGGCCGCGGCTGGCACCGCGGGCACGAGAACGACGAACGGTTCATGAACGGCTCCCGCCGGATCGCCGTGCCGCAGCGATGGCACGGCTTCCCCTCCTGGCCGTAGGCGTCCAGCGACCGGTCGAAGTAGCCCGACTGCCCGTTGACGTTGACGTACAGCGCGTCGAACGACGTCCCGCCCGCCCCCAGGGCCGCGTGCATCACGTCCGACGCCGCGGACAGCAGCTCGCGCCCCTTCGCCATGGTCAGCTTTTCGGTCGGCCGCGCGCCGTGCAGGCGGGCCCGCCACAACGCTTCGTCCGCGTAGATGTTGCCGATGCCCGAGACCAGCGTCTGGTCGAGCAGCGCCCGCTTGACCTCGGTGCGGCGCGACCGCAGCGCGCGCACCGCCGTGTCGAGGTCGAACTCCGGGTCCATCGGGTCGCGCGCGATGTGCGCGATCGTGTCCGGGAGCAGCACGTCGCTGCCGTTGCCGCTGAGGTCGTCCAGCGCCAGGCCGCCGAACGTCCGCTGGTCGACGAAGCGCAGCTCCGGCCCGTCGTCGTCGAAGCGCAGCCGCACCCGCAGGTGCTTCTCGTCCGGCGCGCCCTCCGGCTGGACGAGCATCTGCCCGCTCATGCCCAGGTGGGCGAGCAGCGCCTCCTTGTCGGACAGCTCCAGCCACAGGTACTTGCCGCGGCGCCGGGCGGCCTCGACGCGGGTGCCGGCGAGCCGCTGCGTGAAGTCCTCCGCGCCCAGGGCGTGCCGGCGGATGGCGCGCGGGTGCAGGACCTCCGCCTCGCGGATGGTCCGCCCCGCGACGTGCGCCTGCAGGCCCAGGCGGACGACTTCGACCTCGGGGAGTTCGGGCATACGGCCATTGTGCCCGGGGGGTACGACAATTCAGGGAGCGGTCGGCCCGACGTCGGCCTTCGTCAGCGGAACCCGGGTCGTCCCCGACGCGAAGTATTCGTCGGCGCCGACGTCGAAGGTGCCGGTGCGGGCCTGCAGGTCGAAGTCCTTCGCGGCGTACGGGTAGGACCCCACCCCCGTGCCGATCGCCGGGCTGCCGGCCGCGAGCCGGTAGAGCCCGGCGGCGTCCTTGACCAGCTTCGGGTCGACGGTGCGCGACGGAATCCCCGCCGCGGCACCGAAGGTGATGTTGCCCTCGTACTTCACGACCGATCCGCCCGGCAGGGTGACCAGCGTGCCCGAGGTGCCCTTGACGATGTTGTCCGCGACGACGCAGTCCTTCGGCTTGAAGTCCCCGCCGTCGCCGTCGATCACCGGGGAACTGCCCAGCACCGTGTTGTACGCGACGGTCACGCGGTCCGGCCGGTCGTGCAGCTTGCTCGTCGGGCCGCTGTCGGCTTCGTCACCGGAGCCGAAGACGATCGCGCGGTCACCGGAGTTCGCCACGTAGTTGTTCACGATCCGGTGGTCGTTGCCGTGGAACCGGATGCCGGAGCCGAACAGGACGTTGCCCTCGACGGTGCTGCGGTTGCCGTGGCGCAGCACGAGGTAGCCCCGGCTGTCCCGGATCGTGTTGTACCGCACCACGTTGTCGGACGACTTGACGGAGATCGCCTCGCTGTCGCCGTCGGCCTTCTCGAACAGGTTGTTCTCGATCAGCGCGTTCGCGGAGTACGACTGGCGGTCGCTCAGCCCGAGCCGGAGGGACTCGCCGCCGTTCGAACCGGTGAACCGGTGGTTGAAGAAGTAGTTGTGGTGCACGTGGACGCGTTCGGCCATGGCGCCGGACGGCCCGAGGACCTGCAGGAACACGCCCTGGGTGGTGCGGTTCTGGAAGACGTTGCGGTCGACGACCGTGTCGTCGCCGCTGACCGTGACCCAGTTCCCGTCGGTCGCGAGCTGGAAGTCGTTGCGGCTCAGGCGGTTGCCCGGCGCGCCGGCGGGGACGGACAGGGGCGCGCTGCCCCGGAACCTGAACCCGCGCAGCACCACGTTCGAGACGCCGCCGGCGAAGGCGAACGTCTTCGAGCCGGTGATGGTGGCTTGTCCCGTGTGCTCGGCGGCGATGGTCACGGGCGCCGAGCCGGTGCCGGACCGCTTGATCGTCAGCGTCGAGCCCGCCGAGTAGGTCCCGTCGGCCAGGGCGATCGTGTCACCGGGGTTCGCCTTGTCCATCGCGGACTGCAGCGCCGCGAGCGAAGTGACGCGGATCTGCGCGGCGGAGGCCGCCGGACCGGGTACGACGACGAGTGCCGCGGCGATCAAGGGTACGAAGAACAGACGCATCCGCCCTACCTCTCCATCGAGTACGAGCGCGGCGGATGATCGCCAAGCTACGGAGAGGAGGGCGGCGCCGTCAACGGGGGTTCCCGCTGATCAGGACTCCGGTTCGGCCGGCTTCTGCGCCTCGAGTTCGGCGGACAGCGAACGCCAGGCCGTCTCGGCGGCCTTCTGCTCGGCTTCCTTCTTCGTCGACCCCGTGCCGTGGCCCAGTGCGCGGCCGGCGATCAGCACCGTGGCCGTGAACTCCTTGCGGTGGTCCGGCCCGGTGTCCTCGACCTTGTACTCGGGCACGCCGAGGCCGGCCGAAGCGGTCAGCTCCTGCAGGCTCGTCTTCCAGTCGAGCCCGGCCCCCCGCAGCGGCGCCTCGGCGAGCAGGGCGTCGAAGAGGTGGTGCACGAGCTTGCGCGCGATCTCGATGCCGTGCTCGAGGTACACGGCGCCGATGACGGCTTCCAGGCCGTCGGCGAGGATGCTCGCCTTGTCCCGGCCGCCGGTGAGCTCTTCGCCCTTGCCGAGCAGCAGGTGCGCCCCGAGCCCGCCCTCGCCGAGCCCGCGCGCCACCCGCGCCAGGGCGTGCATGTTGACCACGCTGGCGCGGAGCTTCGCGAGCTGACCCTCGGGCAGGTCGGGGTGTGTGTTGTACAGGTGATCGGTGACGACGACGCTGAGCACGGCGTCACCGAGGAACTCCAGCCGCTCGTTCGGCGGCAGCCCCCCGTTTTCGTACGCGTACGAACGGTGGGTCAGCGACAGCCGGAGCAGCTCGGGGTCGAGAGTGACCCCGAGCGCTTCGAGCAACGGCGCCGGATCGGCTGCGGGTCCCCCGGGCGTCTTGCCCCCCATGTCGGCTGTCCGATCAGGCGGGCTCGACGACCTGGCGGCCGTTGTGCTGGCCGCACGACGGGCACGCGACGTGCTGGAGCTTCGGCTGCTTGCAGGCGCGGTTGGAGCAGGGCACCAGCTGCACCGGAGCCGCCTTCCACTGGCTGCGGCGGGAGCGCGTGTTGGATCGCGACATCTTCCGCTTCGGGACGGCCACGAGTAGATCTCCTTATGACGGTCTGCTCGCGGTGCGAGCGAACTTTCCTCCGGAACGAGCTGGACGCTCGTCAGGCTTGCTCAGCTGGGCCCTTGCGCAGGCTTTTCGCCCGCGTTCTCGTCGAAGCGCTCGACCAGTGCGGCCCACCGAGGGTCTATCTTCTCATGCCCGTGTCCGGGCTCGAGATCGGCCCACTTGACGCCGCACTCGATGCAGAGCCCGGCGCAGTCTTCCGTGCACAGCGGTGCCAGCGGCAGGGCCAGCACGACGGCGTCGCGGACGATGGGTTCGAGGTCGATCCGGTCGTCGATCAACCGGGGGATCTCGTCCTCGTCCGTGGTCTCCTCGGTGGCCGACCCCGGGTACGCGAACAGCTCCTGGACCTCGACCTCGACCTCTTCGGTCAGCGGGTCGAGGCAGCGGGCGCAGGTGCCCGTGGCGGTGGCTTTCGCGGTGCCGCTGACGAGCACGCCTTCGACGACGGACTCGAGGAGCAGATCGAGTTCCAGCTCCGAGCCGGCTTCGATGGTGATGACATCGGGGACGCCGAGCGGCGTCTCCACCGGCACGCTGCGCCGGACGGCGCGGCTGAGGCCGGCGTGACGGCCGAGCTCACGGGTGTCGATCACCCACGGGCTGCGGTCGTCGAGCTGGGGGGTCTTGTTCTCGGACATCCCGTCCAGGGTACGCACCGGTCGCCACCTCTTTTGAGCTGGCACCCGCGCGGGTGGGGCGGCGGTGCACCGCGGAGGACGCGGCCGGGAAGCACCCCACGCGCGCCCGCCCTCCCAGGGGGCCGGTCCCCGGTCCAGTCTACCCGGGAGCACCCGACGAAATCCGGGAAAGCCGCAGGTGAGGGCCCCACTGTCCCCATCTTCGCCGGGCTGTGGACAACTCGCGCGAACGCCCGGATCCCGGCCGCGGACCAGAGCCACGACCAGGCCGGGGCAAGGTTGAGAAGCTCGTCACACCTGGTAGTCGTACAGCGTGGGCCGCCCGCTGGAACTGGGCAGGTTCGCCGGGGATCGCAGGTGGTTGCGCCCCGAATCGACCGTTCGCAGCGTCGTCGCCAGCAGCTCCGAGAACTCCGCCAGCTTGCCGTCCACGTACGCGTCGCAGTCCGCGCGCTGGCGGTCGGCCTCCGCGTGGGCCTCGTCGACGATGCGCGCCGACTCCGCGTGCGCCGCCTGGACGACCTCCGTCTGCGCCACCAGGCGGGCCTGCTCGGCCCGGCCGTCCTCGATGGCGCGGTCGTAGGCGTCGCGGCCGGCCTGGATCATGCGCTCGGACTCCGCGCGGGAGCGGTCCGTGAGGTTCTGGTACTCCGCCTGGCCCGCCGCGACCGTGCGGTCCGCCTGGTCGTGGGCGTCGGCGAGCATCTGCTCCGCGCGGGCGCGGGCGTCGGCGAGGATGCGCTCCGCCTCCTCCGTCGCGTCGGCGATCGTGCGCTCGGCCTCGGCGTTCGCGCCCGCCACCGTCTCGCCCGCCTCCTTGCGGGCGGCGTGGATCAGGTCGTCGCGCTTGTCGAGGACGTCCTGGGCGTCGTCGATCTCCGCGGGCAGCGCGTCGCGGACGTCGTCGAGCAGTTCGAGCACGTCTCCCCGGGGCACGACGCAGCTGGCCGTCATCGGGACGCCGCGCGCCTCCTCGACGATGGTGACGAGCTCGTCGAGCGCCTCGAAAACCCGGTACACGGCAACTCCAATCCCCTGTCGCTGTGCCCAGTCTGCCCGCATCGGGCGCCGAAGCGGTGAACGCCACCGGCGCCGGGCGTGTCCCCCGGCGAACAGCGTCGCCGACAGCGCGAACAGAACGGCAGCCACGCGCGATCGGCAGTCGTCGTTTCGGACCGTAACTCCGATGGGTGATCGTCAGAAGCGGACAGCCCGGCGTCCGATGTGGACCCGGTGGCGGGTCAGCGCCCCAGCTTGGGGAACTTCTCCGAGAGCCGCTCGTAGACGACCGGCGGCACGAGGTGCTCGATGTCCCCGCCGAGCGCGGCGACCTCCTTGACCAGCGAGCTGGACACGAAGCCGTACGCCGGGTTGTTCGCCATCAGCAGCGTCTCGACGCCGGTGAGCTCGCGGTTCATCTGCGCCATCTGCAGCTCGTAGTCGAAGTCGCTGACCGAGCGCAGGCCCTTGGCGACCGCTGCGATGTCGTTCTCGCGGCAGTAGTCGACCAGCAGGCCCTCCCACGAGTCGACCCGCACGTTCGGCAGTTTCGCGGTGATCTCGCGGAGCATGTCGAGCCGTTCGGAAATCTCGAAGAGCCCCTTCTTCGACCGGTTCACCCCCACCGCGACGACGACCTCGTCGAACAGCACGCTGGCCCGTTCGATGATGTCGAGGTGGCCGTTGGTGGCCGGATCGTAGGAACCGGGACAGACCGCACGCCGCATGGCGCGGACGCTACCGTGCCGGACCCGGTTTCCGCCGCGTGGCTCACGCCACAGCCGTGTACTCCGCCCAGTGGACGGCGGTGTCGCCGTACTTCTTGGCGCGGGTCGGCACGAAGCCCGGCGGCCAGTCCGGCTCGCCGTCGCGGGCCGCGCGCTCGAGCACCACCAGTGCCGACGCCGTCAGCCAGCCGCCCGCGGCCAGCGCCGCCAGGACGGACCCGAGCGCCGCCGCGTCCACCGCGTACGGCGGGTCGGCGAGCACGAGGTCGAACGCGGCCGGCGCGGGGGCCGCGACCACCGCTTCCACCTGCCCGGCCCGGACCGTGCCGCCCAGGCCCAGGGCCGCGACGTTGCCGCGCAGCACCTCCACCGCGCGCCGGTCGGACTCCACGAACAGCGCGTCCGCCGCGCCGCGGGAGAGGGCTTCCAGGCCGAGCGCGCCGGACCCGGCGTAGAGGTCCAGGACGCGGGCGCCGTCCAGCTCGCCCGCCGTCTCGAGGGCGTTGAACAGCGCTTCCCGCACGCGTTCCGACGTCGGCCGGGTGCCCTTCGGGGGCACCTTCAGCCGCCGTCCGCCCGCCGTCCCGGCCACGATCCTGGTCACCCCCCGATTGTGGGGGGACGACACCCGGCGTGGATGAGCGGGACATTGGTGTCCCGGCCGGAACCACCGCGTAGAGTCGTTCTTCGCCCTCGGAGGCGATCCCAAAGCTGTCAAGGAGCCATGCGTGTCCGAACCTCGGGTCAGACGGGCCGAGATCGCCATCGAGCAAGCCCACGTCGATCGCGTGTACACCCGTCTGGACGAACTGAAGGCCCAGGCCGAGGCGATGCGCACGAAGGGCTACGAGATCGGCCAGGGGGCGCAGCGCGAGGCGATCTTCGAGCAGGCGTCGATGCTGTTCGAGCGCGACATGATGGTCCACCACGCCAACCAGACGCTGCAGACGCTCGACGCCGAGTACGAGGGCCTCGTCTTCGGCCGGCTCGACGACCGCGAGGGAGAACGGACCTACGTCGGCAGGCTCGGCATCCGCGACGCCGAGTTCGACAACCTCGTCACCGACTGGCGCGCGCCCGCCGCGGCGGCGTTCTACCAGGCCACCGCCGAGGAACCGATGGACGTCGTGCGGCGGCGGGTGATCCGCTGCTCGGGCCAGAACGTCCTCGACGTCGACGACGACGTCCTGATCGCCGACGCCGTGCCCGAGGACATGCAGATCGTCGGCGAAGGCGCGCTGATGGCCGCGCTGGGGCGTTCGCGCGGCGAGAAGATGCGCGACATCGTCGCGACCATCCAGAAGGAGCAGGACGAGGTCATCCGGGCGCCGTGGCGCGGGGTCACCGAGATCACCGGCGGGCCGGGCACCGGCAAGACCGCCGTCGCGCTGCACCGCGCCGCCTACCTGCTGTACCGCTACCGGCGTCAGCTGGGCGGGGCCGGGGTGCTCGTGATCGGGCCTTCCGGGGTGTTCACCAGCTACATCTCGCGGGTCCTCCCCTCGATGGGGGAGACGAACGTCGAGCTGCGCGCGCTCGGCGAAGTCCTCGACGGCCTGGAGGCGACGCGGCAGGACGCGGCCCCGCTGGCCGCGGTCAAGGGGTCGCTGCGGATGCGGAAGGTGCTGCTGCGGGCGTTGCGCGACACGCCGCCGGAGGCGCCGGAGGAGATGCGGATCGTCTACCGCGGCGAGGTGCTCAAGCTGAGCGCGCGCGAGCTGGAGAAGGTCCGCCGCAAGGCCCACACGCAGGGTGCGCCGCCGAACCGGTCGCGCATCCGGGCGGCCGAGCTGCTGCTGGACGCGCTCGCGGCGAAGGCCGAGCAGCACGCGAAGGACGACGGCAGGCCGTTCGACCGCGCCGAGCTGATCACCGACCTGGGCGAGCGGATCGACTTCCACCGCTTCCTCGTCGTCTGGTGGCCGGTGCTGTACCCGGCGCAGATCCTCAAGTGGCTGGGCGAGGAGAAGCGGCTGGCTTCGTCGGCGAAGGGCATCCTGAACCGGCAGGAGATCTCGATGCTGGCCGCGGACTTCGCGGACCGGTCGCGGGGCTGGTCGATCGCGGACGTGGCGCTGCTGGACGAGCTGCGCGTGCTGGTCGGGCCGCCGCCGAAGCGCAAGCGGCGCCAGGTGATCGAGGTCGAACCGGAGCGTTCGGGCGGGGCGCCCACGCGGCCGGAGCACTACGACGAGTACTCGCACGTGGTCGTCGACGAGTCGCAGGACCTGTCGCCGATGCAGTGGCGGATGGTGGGCCGGCGCGGCAAGTACGCGAGCTGGACGGTGGTCGGCGACCCGGTGCAGAGCTCCTGGCCGGACCCGGCGGAGGCGGCTTCGGCGCGCGACCAGGCGTTCGGCGTCAAGACGGCCCGGCGCCGGTACACGCTGCGCACGAACTACCGGAACTCGGCGGAGATCTTCGACCTGGCCGCGAAGGTGGTCGCCGGGCACGCGGAGCCCGGCGAGCTGCCGGCGGCGGTCCGGCGCACCGGGATCGAGCCGGAGGTCCGCCCGATCGAGGCGGCCGGGCTGGCGTCGGCGACGCAGGCGGCGGTGAAGGAGCTGCTGGGCGCGGTCGAGGGCACGGTCGGCGTCATCACGGCGATGGACCGGGTGCCGGAGGTCGAGGGCTGGCTGTCGGGCCAGGCCGACGAGCGGCTGAAGGTCGTCGGCAGCCTCGATTCGAAGGGCCTGGAGTACGACGCGGTGGTCCTGGTGGAGCCGGTCGACCTGATCAGCGAGTCGACGACGGGCCGCCGGGTGCTGTACGTGGCCCTGACCCGCGCGACGCAGCAGCTGATCGTGCTCGCCTCGGATCCCGACTGGATCCCGGCGGCCTGACCCGAGCGCCCCGATGTGGCCTTCGGTGCGCGGTTGACCGGAGACACGCTGAAGGGCCCCTTCGCGGAGCGGGAGGCGGGGTTCCCGTGCCCTCGAAGGAGCCCTTCAGACCCCCGGTGAAGTGAACGTCGCAGGGACGAGCTCGTCCACCGGCATGTCTAGCCCATCCGCGTTGTTCGGTGTCCGCGCTCGCGCACCGAACAACAACGCCGAACAACCCCGAACACTGGTCAGCGGCACGGCGGGGTGTAGTCCAGGTCCGGGAAGCTCTCGCGCCACTCGGCTTCGGTGATCCGGGGTGACACCGCCGCGCAGATCCGGTCGGCCGCCCGGTCCGGGTCGGCTTCCCAGAAGCGCACCGTGCCGTCCCCGCCCGCGCCCGCCAATGTGTGGCCGTCGGGGGCGAACTGTGCGACGTACACGCGGTCGCGTTGCTCGGGCAGGACCGCGTACGGCGCCGCCGTGGCGACGTCCCACAGCCGGATCGTGCGGTCGTAGCTGCCGGACGCCAGCGTCCGGCCGCCGGCGCCGAAGGACACCGACATCACCACGTCCGCGTGGCCGTCCAGCACCGCCGCGGGCGGCACGTGCGCCGGGTCCGCGACGTCCCACAGGCGCACCGTGCGATCGGCGCTCCCGGTCGCGAGGTGCCTGCCGTCCGGGCTGTAGGCGACCGAGAAGATCGTGTCGGTGTGCCCGGTCAGCTTCGCGAGCGGGCGCGGGGCCCGGGGCACCGAGATGTCCCACAGCCGCGCGGTGTGGTCCCAGCCCGCGGTGGCGAGCGTCCGGCCGTCGGGGCTGAAGGCGATCGCGTGGACGTCGTCCGCGTGCCCCTTCAGCTGCGCGATCTCCACCGGCCGCAGGCGGTCGGCCAGGTCCCAGAGGCGCGCGGTGTGGCCGTCGCCGGCCGTGGCGAGCAGGCGGCCGTCCGGGCTGAAGGCGACCGCGTCGACGTCGTCGTGGAGCCGGTTGAACACCACCGGCGGTCCCGGGCGGGCCGGGTCGGTGATGTCCCGCAGCGTCATCGTGTGGTCCCAGCTGCCGGTGGCCAGCGTCCGGCCGTCCGGGCTGACGGCGACGCCGCAGACCGCGTCGCCGAACCCGCCGATCGTGGCCAGCGCCCGCGGCGCGCGCGGGACGGTGACGTCGTACAGCCCGACGGTCCCGTCGTAGCCGCCGGAGACCAGCAGCCCGCCCCCGCGGCCGAAGGCGGCGTGGCACGCCTGGGCCGTGTGCGCGGGGATGCCGGGGGCGGGCAGGTCCCAGAGCCGGGCGGACTGGTCGTCGCTGGCCGTGGCCAGGGCGCGGCCGTCGCGGGTGAACACCGCGGAGACGACCGCACCGGTGTGTCCGGGCAGGGACGGCAGCTCGCGCGGCTGCTTCGGGTCGGTGACGTCCCACAGCCGGGCCGTGCGGTCGAAGCCGGTCGTCGCGAGCGTGCGCCCGTCGGCGGCGAAGGCCACCGACCGCACGATCGCCTTGTGCGTGGTGAGCGCCGCCAGCGGGGCCGGGTGCGCGGGATCGGCGATGTCCCACAGCCGCGCGGTCTGGTCCTGGCTCGCCGTGGCCAGCACCGGCCCGGCGGAGCTGAAGGCGACCGAGTGCACGACGTCGGTGTGCCCGGCCACGACGCCGAGCTCACGCCGTGAAGCGACGTCCCAGAGGCGCGCGGTCTTGTCGGCCGACGCGGAGGCGAGCAGCCGTCCGTCGCCGCTGAAGGCGAGGTTGTTGACGTAAGAGGTGTGCCCGGTCAGCTCCCCCGCAGGCCGCGGGTGCCCGGCGTCGGTGGTGTCGTAGAGCCGGATCGTCCCCCGGACGTCGGCGGTCGCCAGCAGCGGCGCCGCCGGGCTGAAGGCGACGGCGTAGGCCTTGCCCGCGTGCCGCTCGATGATCGTGCCGGGCCCCGGGCGCACCGGGTCGGAGACGTCCCAGACGCGGACGGTGCCGTCGAAGCCGGCGGTGGCGGCAGTCCGGCCGTCGGCGGCGAAGGCGACGTTGTTCACGTTGCCTTCGTGCCCGGCGAGCACGCCCAGCGGCCGCGGGTGGTGCGGGTCGTGGACGTCCCAGAGCCGGGCGGTGCCGTCCCAGCTGGCCGTGGCGAGGACCTGCCCGTCCGGGCGGAGGGCGACGGTGTTGACCCGGCCGGTGTGCCCGGTCAGCCGCGTCGCGTACGGCGAGCCGAACATGCCGAGCAGGCCGCTGCGCTCCTCGGCCCCCGGATCGAGCCGGTACGCGGCGAGCGCGAGCTGCGCGGCCAGCGCGGGGTTGGTGGCCCGCATGGCGAGCGCCTGGCCGGCGACCTTCTGGGCGAGGGCGTCGTTGCGCTGCTCGGTGGCCGTGGTCTCGGCGTACACGGCGTAGGCGGTGGCCGCCACGGCGACGACGAGCAGCACCGCGAGCAGGGCCACCAGCTGGTGCAGGCGCCGGGTGCGGCGGCGGTCGCGTTCGCGCTCGGCGTGCTCGACGGCGAGACTGGCGTCGAGGAACCGCCGTTCGCGCCGCGACAGCGCCGCGTCCTGGCGCGCGGCCCACTCCCGGGCGATGGCCAGCCGGGTGCCGCGGTAGAGCCAGCCGGGGTCCTCGCCGACGGATTCCCAGGCGTCGGTCGCCTCGGTGAGCTGCCGGTGGACGCGCAGGCCTTCGCGGTCTTCGGTCAGCCACTCGCGCAACCGCGGCCAGCCGCGGATGAGGGCTTCGTGGGTGATCTCGATGCCGGTGTCGTCGAGGGTGACCAGCCGGGCCGCGGCCAGCTCGCCGAGGACAGCGGCGGTGTCGGGGTCGGTGCCGGATTCGGTGTCGGAGTCGGTGTCGAGCTCGGCGCGGCCGATGCGCCGCTTGGTGTCTTCGGTGCCTTCGCCGAGCGCGGTCATGCGGAGGAAGACCTGTCGCGCCAGCCGCTGCTGACGCGGGGAGAGCTTCGCGAAGGTGGCTTCGGACGTCTGCGCGATGGCCCGCTCGATGCCGCCGGTCGACTCGTAGCCGGCGAGGGTCAGCGTGGTGCCGCGGCGCCGCCGCCAGGTCTCCAGCAGCGCGTGCGAAAGCAGCGGCAGCACGCCGGGACGGCCGGTGGCGTCGGCGACGAGCCGGGAGACCAGGGCCGTCTCGACGCGGTACCCGGTGTCGACGGCGGGCCGCGAGATCGCCTGCCGGAGCTCCTCGGTCGTCATCGGGCCGACCAGGACCTGCGCGTCCTGCATGGCCTCGGCGAGCTCGGGGTGCCGCGCGCAGTGGGTGTAGAAGTCGGTGCGGATGCCGAGGACGACCCGGGTGCGGCTGCCCGGTTCGGTGGTCGCGGTGACGAGCGCGTCGAGGAAGCGGGCCCGCTCCTGGTCGTCCTGGCAGAGCGTGAAGACCTCCTCGAACTGGTCGACGACCAGCACGAGGTCCTCTTCGTCCCCGTCGCACAGCTGACGGGCGGCGAGCCCGAGGTTGCGCGGGTGCGCGGCGAAGTCGTCGAGCAGGGCGCCGGGCGCGACGCCGAGGGCGGCGGCGAACTTGACCGCGCACTCCTGCAGCGGCCGGGCCCCCGGGGTGAGCAGGACCACGGGCCCCTTCACCGACGGCAGCAGCCCGGCGCGCAACAGGGACGACTTCCCCGAACCGGACGCGCCGAGAACAGCGAGAAATCGTTGTCCCGCGAGCCGGTCGACGAGCTTTTCGACCAGCCGCTCCCGTCCGAAGAATCGTCCCGAGTCGGCGGCGCCGAAAGCGGCCAACCCGACGTACGGCGGAATCTCCCCGGAATCCGGCTCGGCCGGTGGACCGGCACCCTCCCGGCGGGCCTCGCCGGCGACGGCGTGCCAGCGTTCCTCCCATTCCGCCGGTGCTCCCCCGCAGGCCCGCACGTAGGCCAGGGTGACGGCCAGGCTGGGGAGTTTCCGCCCGCCGGCGGCTTCGGAGAGCGTCCCGGCCGAGTAGTGCGCCCGCCGGCCCAGTTCGCGGTAGGTCGGATTCCCGGCGCTCTCGCGCAATCGGCGGAGATCGGCCGCGAATTCGGTCAGCAGGTCGTCTCCGGGGTCCAAAGGTCGCTCCGGACGCGGCACCCGTCCTCCTGGATTTCTTTTCGGGTTCATCCACCGTATCCCCATCGCGGGCCGCTCCGGGGCCGTTTGCCGACACCGGCGTGAAGATCGTCACCGGGGAGCGGGAAGCAACCGGGGCACCGGGGCGTTGACCCCGGTTGTGAGCTCACTGCCTGACGTGCCGCTGTCCGTGCTCGACCTGTCCCCCGTGTCGGAGGGGACCAGCATCGGGGAGACGCTGCGCAACACCCTGGACCTCGCCCGCGCCGCGGAACGGCTGGGCTACCACCGCTACTGGCTGGCCGAGCACCACAACATGCCCGGCATCGCCAGCTCCGCCACCGCCGTGCTGATCGGGCACGTCGCCGACGCCACCGAGCGCATCCGCGTCGGGTCGGGCGGGGTCATGCTGCCCAACCACGCGCCGCTGGTCGTCGCCGAGCAGTTCGGCACCCTGGAGGCGTTCCACCCCGGCCGGATCGACCTGGGCATCGGCCGCGCGCCCGGCACCGACCAGCGCACCGCGCTCGCCCTGCGCGGGCCGGGCGGGCTGTCCGCGGAGAACTTCCCGGAGCACCTGCAGGAACTGATCGGCTACTTCACCCATTCGGAGGCCCGCGGCGTCAACGCGGCGGTGGCCGAGGGCAACCAGCCCCCGATCTGGCTGCTCGGCTCGAGCGGCTTCAGCGCGCAGCTCGCCGGCCGGCTCGGGCTGCCGTTCTCCTTCGCGCACCACTTCGCCACCGAGAACACCATCCCGGCCGTGCAGCTGTACCGCGAGAACTTCCGGCCCGGGGTGCTCGACGAGCCGTACGTCATGCTCGGGGTGTCGGTGGTCGCCGCCGAAACCGACGAGCGCGCCCGGTTCCTGGCCGGCCCGTCCGGCCTGACCTTCCTCAGCCTCCGCCGCGGGCGCCCGATCGCGCTGCCGACGCCGGAAGAGGCCGCGGCGTACCCGTACACCGAGATGGACCGCGCGTTCCTGGCCGAGCGCTTCGGTTCCAGCATCGTCGGCTCGCCGGAAACCGTCCACAAGGGACTCGAGCAGCTCCTGGCCGACACCGGCGCGGACGAGCTGATGATCACCACGATGGTCCACGGCCACGCCGACCGCGTCCGCTCCTACGAGCTCATCGCCGCCCTCAAGTCCTGACCCGGCCCCGGAACGGACGGCACCCGCCGTCCGTTCCGGTTACGCCGAATGTGTAGGCACCGGCCCGCGCCGCCACTCGGACGGCGATTTCTTTTCCTCCGCTGACAACAAGATCGGGTCCGTTTGTCAGCGCCGGACAAGAAACCGCCCGGTTACCAGCCCGTGACCCCGTGATCCTGCTCAAGTTCTTGTCTCCCAGCAAGGCCGTCGTTAGCGTACCGACCAGTAGGAAACGGCACGGTGCCCCCGAGACCGTGAATGGCCGGAATTCGTTGACCCATTCGGACCATTTCCCTTTGGTCATCTCGGGCGTATTCGTCGTGCCGCCGAAACCGCTGGAGGCACACGAATGGCCGAACGGACGACGACGGCGTCGTTCCCGGGGGCGGCCGCACTGCGGCAGACCGGGCGGCTCTACGGGCTCGGCCTCGACGTCGTCCGGCTGACCTTCCGCCGCCCGTTCCAGGTGCGGGAGCTGATCCAGCAGTTCTGGTTCATCGCGAGCGTGTCGATCCTGCCGACGGCGCTGGTCTCGATCCCGTTCGGCGCGGTGATCGCGCTGCACATCGGCTCGCTGACCACGCAGATCGGCGCCCAGTCGTTCACCGGCGCGGCGAGCGTGCTCGCGATCATCCAGCAGGCCAGCCCGATCGTCACCGCGCTGCTCATCGCCGGCGCCGGCGGCAGCGCGATGTGCGCTGATCTCGGCTCTCGCACGATCCGCGAAGAGATCGACGCCATGGAGGTCCTCGGCGTTTCGCCGGTGCAGCGGCTCATCGTGCCGCGGGTGCTCGCCGCGATGGGCGTCGCGGTGTTCCTCAACGGCATGGTCAGCGTCGTCGGCGTGCTCGGCGGCTACTTCTTCAACGTGATCATGCAGCACGGCACCCCGGGCGCCTACCTGGCGAGTTTCTCCGCACTGGCCCAGCTGCCCGACCTGTGGATCAGCGAGATCAAGGCGGTCATCTTCGGGTTCGTCGCCGGGGTCGTGGCCTCCTACCGCGGGCTCAACCCGCGTGGTGGCCCCAAGGGTGTCGGCGACGCGGTCAACCAGTCCGTGGTCATCACGTTCCTGCTGCTGTTCGTGCTGAACCTGGTCCTCACCACCGTCTACCTGCAACTCGTGCCGCCCAAGGGGAGCTGAAGTGACGACCACGGAACTCCCCAGGGCCGCGCGGGTCCGCGAGGCCGTCGACCGCCGGTTCGGTTTCCTCGACACGCTCGGCGACCAGATCCTCTTCTTCCTCCGCGCGATCGCCTGGACCCCGCGGGCCCTGCGCCGCTACCTGCGCGAAGTCGTCCGCCTGCTGGCCGAAGTCAGCTTCGGCAGCGGCGCGCTGGCCGTCATCGGCGGCACGATCGGCGTGATGGTCGGGATGACCGTCGCCACCGGCACGGTCGTCGGCCTCCAGGGCTACTCCGCGCTGAACCAGGTCGGGACGTCGGCGTTCGCCGGGTTCGTCTCCGCCTACTTCAACACGCGCGAGATCGCGCCGCTGGTCAGCGGCCTCGCCCTGAGCGCCACGGTCGGCTGCGGCTTCACCGCGCAGCTGGGCGCGATGCGGATTTCCGAGGAGATCGACGCCCTCGAGGTGATGGGCATCCCGAGCGTCCCCTACCTGGTGACGACCCGGGTGATCGCCGGGTTCCTCGCCGTCATCCCGCTCTACGCGATCGGGCTGCTGTCGAGCTACCTCGCCTCGCGGGAAGTGACCGTGCTGTTCTTCGGCCAGTCCGCCGGCACCTACGACCACTACTTCCTGCTGTTCCTGCCGCCCGGCGACGTCCTGTGGTCGTTCGGGAAGGTGCTGGTGTTCAGCGTCGTGGTGGTGCTGGCCCACTGCTACTACGGCTTCCGCGCAAGCGGCGGCCCGGCCGGCGTCGGCGTCGCGGTGGGCCGCGCGGTGCGCACCGCGATCGTCGCGATCAGCGTGCTCGACTTCTTCCTGTCCCTGGCGATCTGGGGCGCGACGACGACCGTGCAGGTGGCCGGATGAGACGCGACACCCGCCGCAAGGCCGGGATCCGCACCGCGGGCGTGCTGTTCCTCGTGGTGATGGGCGTCCTGGTGACGCTCTCGATCAAGGTGTACGACAAGGACTTCGTCACCACGGTCCCGGTGACGCTCAAGGCGAGCCGCATCGGCAACCAGCTTTCGCCGGGCGGGCAGGTCAAGGCCCGCGGGGTGCTCGTCGGGGAGATCCGCGAGGTCCGGGCGACCCCGCAGGGTGCCGAGATAGCGCTTGCTCTCGAACCCGGCAAGGTGGACATGCTGCCCCGCAACGTCTCCGCGCTGCTCGTGCCGAAAACGCTGTTCGGCGAGCGGTACGTCCAGCTGTCCATCCCGGACGGCGAGCGGGCCCCGCACCTGGTCGCCGGCGACGTCATCGAGCAGGACCGCTCGGCGAACGCGGTCGAGCTGGAACGGGTGTTCGGCAACCTGCTGCCGGTGCTGCAGGCCGTCCAGCCGCAGAAGCTCGCGACGACCCTGACCGCGGTTTCGACGGCCCTGGAGGGACGCGGCGAGCAGCTCGGGAAGACGATCGACACCGCGTCGGCCTACCTGAAGAACTTCAACCCCGACCTGCCCCGGCTGACCTCGGACGTCCGCGACCTGGCCTCGGTTTCCCGGCTCTACGGCGACATCGCGCCCGACCTGCTGGACGCCCTCACCGACTCCGCCGTCACGCTGAACACGGTCAAGGAGAAGCAGGCCGACCTGGCCGGGGTGTACCAGCAGGTGACGTCGTCGTCCCAGGACGTTTCCGCCTTCCTGGCCGCCAACCGGGACAACCTCATCTCGCTGGCCGCCGACAGCCGCGCGCCGCTGGAGATCGCGGCGAAGTACTCCCCCAGCTTCGCCTGCACGATCGGCTCGCTCAACGCTCTGAGGAAATCCATGGACAAGGTGCTCGGCGCGGGCACGGACGAACCGGGCATGCACGCCGTGGTCGCGGTGACCGCCGACAGCGGCAAGTACCTGCCGGGCCGGGACGACCCGCGCTTCACCGACAGCGGCGAGCCGCGCTGCTACCCCTCCGGCGTCGCCCCGACGACCGGCACCGCGGCCGCGGTCCCGGGCACCACCGGGCACCCGCTGCTGACCGGCGGCCGGGGCGACCTCGGCGTCGCGAACTCGCCGCAGGAGGAGCAACTGCTGGCCACGCTGGTCGCCCCGTCGATCGGGGTGCCGACGGGGTCGGTCCCGGCCTGGAGCAGCGTGCTCGTCGGTCCGCTCTACCGCGGCACGGAGGTGACGCTCAAGTGAGGAACATCGCCGCCCCGCTGATCAAGAGCCTGATCTTCATCGCCGTCACCGCGCTCGCCACGGCGTTGCTCGCCGTCTCCATCACCAACTCCGGTGTCGGGGCGACCAAGCGCTACACGGCCAAGTTCCTGGACGCCACTTCGCTCAACGTGGGCGACGACGTGCGCATCTCCGGGGTCCGCGTCGGCCAGGTGGAATCCCTGGACATCGGCGACCGCAACCGGGCGGTGGTCGGGTTCTCCCTGGACCAGGGCCGCCGCCTGCCCGCCGACGTCCGCGCGATCATCAAGTACCGCAACATGGTCGGGCAGCGGTACGTCGCCCTCGAACGCGGGACCACCGCCACCCGGGAGCAGCTGCCCGAAGGCGCCGAAATCCCGCTGGACCGCACGACGCCCGCGCTGGACCTCACCGACCTCTTCAACGGCTTCAAGCCGCTGTTCCAGGCGCTGTCGCCGAACGACGTCAACGAGCTCTCCGGCGAGATCGTCCAGGTGCTGCAGGGCGAAGGCGGCACCGTCGAGAGCCTGCTGCAGCACACCGGCTCGCTGACGACCACCCTCGCCGGGCGCGACCGGGTGATCGGGGAAGTGATCGGCAACCTCAACGACGTGCTCAAGACCGTCAACGGCAAGGGTGACGCGCTGGCGAACCTCGTCTCCACGCTGCGGCAGCTGGTGTCCGGGCTGGCCGGCGACCGCGCCGCGATCGGCGACGCCATCAGCGGGATCGGCGCGCTGACCGAGTCCACCGCCGGGCTGTTCGAGCAGGCCCGGCCGCCGCTGAAGGACAGCATCGCCGGCCTGCGAGACGTCGCCGGGACGCTGGCCCAGAACCAGTCCGATGTGGACGGTTTCCTGACCAACCTGCCGGTGAAGTTCAACGAGATCGCCCGCACCGCTTCCTACGGCTCGTGGATGAACTTCTTCCTCTGCCGCGCCACGCTCGAAACCACGCCCCCGCGCGGCGTGTTCGTCCCCACGCCGAGGTGCGAATCGTGAAGTCATTCAAGGAGCGCAACCCGATCGTCCTCGGCGTGGTCGGCAGCGTCGCGCTGGCCGCGCTGCTGACCGTCACGTTCAACTACGACAACCTCCCGATCGTCGGCGGCGGCACCACGTACGAGGCCGAGTTCTCCGAGGCCGCCGGCCTGCAGCCCGACGACGAGGTCCGGATCGCCGGCATCAAGGTCGGCGAGGTCCGCCGGGTGGAGCTGGCCGACGACCACGTCCTGGTCTCCTTCCGCGTCAAGAACGCCTGGGTCGGCGACCGCACGTCCGCCCAGATCAAGATCAAGACCCTGCTGGGCCGCAAGTTCCTCGCGCTGGACCCCACCGGCGACGGCGCCCAGGACCCGGACCGGGCGATCCCGCGGACCCGGACGGTCACGCCCTACGACGTCACCGACGCCTTCACCGGCCTGGCCGACACCGTCGGCGCGATCGACACCAAGCAGCTCGCGGACAGTTTCACCACGTTGTCCGACACTTTCCGCAACTCCCCCGAGCACGTCCGCAGCGCCCTCGACGGGCTGTCCCGGCTGTCCAAGACGATCTCCGGCCGCGACAGCCAGATCGCCGAGCTGCTGGCCAACGCGCGGAAGCTGACCACGACGCTGGCGAACTCGAACGACGACTTCGAAAAGCTCATCTCCGACGGCAACCTGCTGCTCACCGAGCTCAACAGCCGCCGCGACGCGATCCGGGACCTGCTCGACGGCTCGGCGCGGCTGGCCGGCCAGCTCAGCGGCCTGGTGCACGACAACTCCGACGCGCTCAAGCCGGCGTTGGCGTCGCTGAACCAGGTCACCGACCTGCTCAAGCGCCAGAACGACAACCTCACCAGGGGCCTGCAGCTGGCCGGCCCGTACTTCCGGGTGCTCACCAACACGACCGGCAACGGCCGCTGGATCGACGCCTACCTCTGCGGGCTGCTGCCCGAGAACCACGACCCCTGCACCCCGCCGAAGAACCCGGGAGGGGCGAAGTGAGCGCGTTGACCACAACCCGCACCGGCGTCCTGGTGAGCCGTTTCGTCGCCGCCGCGCTGCTGCTGGCCCTCGTCGTCTGCGCAGCGTTGTGGTGGGTGTTCTCCGGCTCCGGCCAGCACCACGTCACGGCGTACTTCACGCGCGCGGTCGGCGTCTACCCCGGTTCGGACGTCCGCGTGCTCGGCGTCCGGATCGGCCAGGTCGACAAGGTCACCCCGCGCGGCGAGCAGGTGCAGGTGGACATGAGCGTCGACGGCTCGGTCGGCGTCGCCGAGGACACCACGCTCCTGGTGATCGCCCCCAGCGTCGTCGCCGACCGCTACCTGCAGTTCGCCAAGCCCGCCCGCGGCGGGCCGCGGCTGCCGGACGGCGCGACGATCCCCATCCAGCGGACGGCCACCCCGGTGGAACTCGACCAGCTCTACGCCAGCCTCGACACGATCTCGAAGGCGCTCGGCCCGAACGGCGCCAACTCCCAGGGCGCACTGTCGGACCTGTTGAAGACCGGCGCGCAGAACCTGCAGGGCAACGGCCGCGCGTTCAACGACAGTGTCCGCAACTTCGCGCAACTGGCCCGGACACTGGCCGGCAACTCGAGCGACCTGTTCGGCACGGTCGACCAGTTGCAGCAGTTCACCACCATGCTGGCCACCAACGACAGCCAGGTGAGCAACGTGAACCGGCAGCTGGCGCAGATCTCCGGCACCCTGGCCGCCAACAGCGGCGACCTGGCCAGGGCCCTCGACGGCCTGGGCCGCGCGCTCGCCGACGTCCAGGGGTTCATCCGGGACAACCGCGGTGCGCTGAAAGCCAACGTGGACAACCTCGTGACCACGACCCGGACGCTGGTCGAGCAGCGCGAGTCGCTGGCGGGCACGCTCGACTCCGTCCCGCTCGCGGTGACCAACGTGCTGAACGCGGTCGACCCGGCCACCGGGCAGCTGCGGGGCCGCGGCAACTTCGACTACTACCTCCAGCCGCTGCCGTTGCCGGTCACCGGCGACGTCTACACGAACGGGGGGCGGCGGTGAAGCGGATCGTCGCGGCCGTGGCCGTCGGGTGCCTGACGCTCGCGGGGTGCTCGGCCGGGGAGTTCAAGGGCGTCTACGACCTGCCCCTGCCGGGCGGCGCCGACGTCGGCGACCACCCGTACTCGGTGACCGTGCAGTTCGCCGACGTGCTCGACCTCGTGCCGCAGGCCGCGGTGAAGGTCGGCGACGTCCCGGTCGGGCGGGTGCGGGAAGTCCGGCTGGGCGGCGACGGCTGGACGGCCGAAACGGTCCTGGAGGTCAACGGGGACGTCGTGCTGCCCGCGAACGCGGTCGCGCGGCTGCGGCAGTCCAGCCTGCTCGGCGAGAAGTTCGTGGAACTGGCCGCCCCGGACGGTGAAGTCAAGAACGCCGGGCGGCTGGCGAACGGCGCCACGATCACCCTGGACCGCACCAACCGCAACCCCGAGTTCGAAGAGATCTTCGGTGCCCTGTCCCTGCTGCTCAACGGCGGCGGGATCGGGCAGCTGCAGACGATCAACCGCGAACTGTCGAAGGTGATGGACGGCAACGAAGAGCAGATCCGGTCGTTCCTGTCCGGAGTGGACACCCTGGTGACCGGCCTGGACGCCCACCGCTCGGACATCACCGAAGCGCTCGACGGGCTCAACCGGCTGTCGGCCACGCTCGCGAACCGCCACGAACAGGTCTCCGGCGCGCTGACCGACCTGACCCCGGGGCTGCAGACGCTCACCGACCAGCGCACGCAGCTCGTGTCCATGCTGCAGGCGCTGGACCGGCTCGGCACGGTCGCCACCGACGTCGTCGACCGCAGCCGCGCCGACCTGGTCGCCGACCTGCGCGCGCTCGCCCCGATCCTCGGGCAGCTGGCCGCGGCCGGGCAGAACCTGCCGCAGTCGCTGCAGATGCTGCCGACGTTCCCCTTCCCGGACTCGGTGCTCGGCGCGGTGAAGGGCGACTACGTCAACGCCTACGTCTCGATGATCCCGGCCCCCGGGGTGCCGCTGCCCCCACCCGGCCAGGGTGTCCCGCCCGGCCTGCCGACGCTCCCGCTGCCGAGCAGCGGGACCCGGGTCTCCGGAGGCAGCTGATGCTGAGCACCAGGGTACGCGTCCAGGTCGTGCTGTTCGTCGTGATCGCGCTGGCCACGACGGCGTTCGTCGGCGCGAACTACGCCGGGCTGGGCCGGCTGTTCGGCTCCGGCAGCTACACGGTGAAACTCGAGCTCGCCGAGGGCGGTGGCCTGTTCACCAACGGCGAGGTGACCTACCGAGGCGTCGCCGTCGGCCGGGTCGGGCCGCTGCGGCTGACCGTCACCGGCATGGAGGCCGACCTCCTGATCGACGACTCGGCCCCGCCGATCCCGGCCGACTCGCGGGCCGTGGTGGCGAACCGTTCGGCGGTCGGCGAGCAGTACGTCGACCTGCAGCCGCGCACGGCCGACGGGCCCTACCTCGACGGCGGCTCGGTGATCCGGCGCGAGTCGACGACCCTGCCGCTGCCGGTGAACAACCTGCTGACGGACCTGGACTCGTTCACCGCGTCGGTGCCGACCCAGGACCTGCGCACGGTGGTCAACGAGCTCGACGACGCCCTGCGCGGCTCGGGCCCGGACCTGCAGGCGCTGATGGACTCGGCGACGACGTTCACCCAGGAGGCGAGCAGCCACCTGCCGCAGACGTCGAAGCTGATCGACGACGGCGCGACGGTGCTGCGCACCCAGCTCGGTTCGTCGGCGGAGTGGCGGTCGTTCAGCAGCAACGCGCGCGTCTTCGCCCAGCAGCTGGCGAACTCCGACGGCGACCTGCGGCGCGTGATCGCGAGCGCACCGCCGGCGGCGTCCGAGCTGAGCGGGCTGCTCAAGGAGAACGATCCGGGCCTGCCGATCCTGCTGGCCAACCTGCTGACGACGTCCCGCGTGTTCGCCACCCGCACCGCGGCGGAGCAGCAGTTCCTGGTCGACACCCCGAAGGCGGTGGCGGCGGTGGGTTCGGCGCTGAACGACTCGGGCGACGCGCTGCGGATGGGGCTGGTGCTGAACTTCGACGACCCGCCGCCGTGCCTGCAGGGCTACGAGGGGACACCGCACCGGTCGAGCCGGGACCTGACGCCGTTGCCGTTCCGAACGGACGCGGCGTGCACGCTGCCGTACGGGAACCCGAGTTCGGTGCGCGGCACGCAGAACGCGCCGCACCCGCCGGTCCCGGCCCCGGCGCTGCCGGGCGGGGTGACGAGCCCGCTCGCGCTCGGCACGCAGGCGACGGCGACGAGCCTGGAGGAGATGCTGTGGCTGCGGTGAAGGTCGGGTTGGCGGCACTGACCGCGGCGGCGGCCGTGTTCGCGGGCTGGTCGGGCTATTCCTGGTACGCGGCGGCCCACGCGGCCACGGCGACGTACGGGACGGCCCGCGACGAGGCACTGGCCACCGGCCGCACGCTGGTGGCCCAGCTGAACACGCTGGACTACCACGACGTCGACGGCGGACTGGGCAGGTGGCTGGCGGCCTCGACGGGCCCGCTGCACGACCAGCTGGCCCGCACGGACGAGACGACGAAGAGGACCCTGGCGGCGAACGCGACGGTGGCGACGGGCCGCGTGGTGGACGCGGCGCTGAGCGAGCTGGACGACCACTCGGGCACGGCGAAGATGCTGGCCTCGGTGGAGATCACCATGGCCAAGGCGGGAACGGCCCCGGCGGTGAAGCGCAACCGCTTCGCGGCGGCGCTGAGCCGGACCCCGGACGGCTGGAAGCTGAGCGCGCTGGACCAGCTGCCGGTGGGTGCCCGATGAGCCGCCCGAGGACGACGGCGGCCGCGGAGGGCAAGCCCTTCGCCGATCCGGCCGAGGCCGCGCCACACCGCGCCGCGGGGAACTCGGGCGCCGCGGAAACAACCGCGAGCGAGCCGACCACCGACCCGAGCTCCGCCGAGTCCGTAGCCGCGAGCGAGAACGAGGGCCCCGCCTCCGCTCTCGCCACGCCCGCCGCGAGCGAGCCGGCGGCCCTCGGCGGCGGCGCCGCCGAGGGCGGTGCGACCACCGAGCACTTCCCCGCGACCGCCACCGAACCGGCCGCGGAATCCGGCGACGCCACCGGGAGCAAGCCGACCGCCGCCGCGAACGAAGCAACCGAAACCGACCCAGCCGAAGCCGAGCCCGCCGAAGCCCGTCCCGCCTGGCGCCGTCTCCCCGCGCTCCTCCTCGCCGCCACCCTCGTCCTCACCGGCGCCGGGGTCTGGTTCACCTTCGAAGCCCGCTCCGCCGCGGACAACCCCGCCGCCGCGAACCGGGCCCTCACCGATGTCGGGGCCACCGCCGATGTCACCTCCGCCGTCACCCTCGCCGTCAACCGGATCTTCTCCTATTCCTACGACCGGACCGACGTCACCGAAAAGGCCGCCGCCGCCGTGCTGCGCGGGCCCGCCAAGGATTCCTACGACAAGCTCTTCGCCGAAGTCAGGCGCAAGGCGCCGGAACAGAAACTCGTGCTCACTTCGCGCGTTTCGGCCATCGCCGTCCAAGAACTCGACAATGGTCACGCGCGGTTACTCGTCTTTCTCGATCAATCAGCCGTCCGGGCCGACAACAATGCAACCGACACCGCCGCCGCGCAGCTTTCCGTGACCGCGGAACGCACCAACGGCGGCTGGGTCATCACCGGGCTCGAACCACGCTGAAACAGCGTACTTCACCGTTTCCGGGAGCACCCGGAAACGGACGGGAAAACGCACAAGGAGGACAACCATGTCCGTGGCAACGCAGCTCAAGAGACTGGCCGTGCTCACGTCGGCGGCCGCCGTCGTGCTCGGCGGGGTGGCCGTGACGCCGGCTTCGGCCGACGTCATCGAAATCCCCGTGTCCTACAGCGTCACCGGCACCACCACGGTCAAGAAGACCGGCAGCACCATGAAGCTCGGCCCCGGCACCCTCCAGGGCAACCTCATCATCGACGACCAGACCGGCTCGGTCGGCCTCAAGGCGGACCTGTCGCTGCCGCCGTCGCAGGCCGACATCTCCCTGGTCTCCGGCCTGTTCCGGATCAAGGCCAAGGTCAAGGTGATCCCGCTCGGGCCGGCCACCGGCACCATCGCCGACGGCACGCTGACCACGCACGCCAAGGCGAACATGGAGATCTCCGACATCTGGGTCGGGCTGATCGTGCCGGTGATCCCGCTGCCGACCGTGCCCAGTGCCTGCCGGACGAAGACCCCGGTCGACCTGAACCTGGTCGCGCCGAACATCGACATCACCTCGCCGACCATCACCATCGGCGCCACGTACACGATCCCGGAGTTCAGCAACTGCTTCATCGCCGACCTCGCGCTCGGCGCCCTGGTTTCCGGGCCGGGCAACACGATTTCGCTGGATCTGACCGCTCCGCAGAGCTGACGCGACGGGTGGCGGGCGCTCCGCCCGCCACCCCCGCCCTCAGCAGGGCGCGCTGACGTCTTCCTTCAGCACGAAGCTGTCGTTGTCCCCGGCGGAGACGGCGAACACCGGCCCGCACGTCACCGGCTCCGACTCGGTGACGAAGTCCGAGCCCCAGGCGACGATGTCACCGTTGGTCTTGAAGGCCAGGTTGTGGTTGAACCCGGCGTCGATGCCGGCGACGTCGGACAGGGCCGCCTCCGGGACGTCGATCTGGTGGTAGTTGTCCCGGCCCCACGCGTAGACGCGGCCGTCCTTGAGCGCCAGGCTGTGGCTGAACCCGGCGGAAATCGCCGTGACGCCCGAAGAAAGCCCGTCCGGAACCGTCGTCTGCCCGTAGCCGTTGTTGCCCCACGCCAGCACACCGCCGTTCTTGAGGACCAGGTTGTGGTCGCCGCCGGCGGAAATCGCGGTGACGCCGGACTGCGCGAACGCCGGCACGTCGGTCCGCGTCCCCCAGCTCACCACCTGCCCGCCCTGCTTCAGCGCCAGGCTGTGCATGTTCGACGTCGAGATCGCGATGACGCCGCTGCTCACCGAGGCCGGCAGGGTGGTCTGGCCGTACCAGTTGTTGCCCCAGGCGATGACCTTCCCGTTCTTGAGGGCCAGTTCGTGGCCCCAGCCGGAGGCGATCCGGTCGACGCCGGACTTCGCGTCGGCGGGCACCACGTTGGCGCCCCAGTTGTTCGCGCCCCAGGCGAAGACCGTGCCGCTCTGCAGCGCCAGCACGGTCGTGCTGCCCGCCGACACGGCGGAGACGCCCGAAAGGACGTTCGGCGGCGGGACCGTGATGCTGTAATCCTGCTTTCCCCAGGCGATCACCCCGCCGACGGTGTCCGCCGACGCCGGCACGGCGCCGAGCGACAGGGCCGTCGCCGCCGAGACCGTCAATACGGCCGTCCTGAGCGATACCCGTTCACAACGTGAAGTAAGAGGCACGGTAGCCTCCTTTCTCGCGTTTCGTTCTGCGCGATTGCTTCGGCAAGATCGTGAATGGTAGACCGTTCCCGGCACCGTTCGGACACGCGATGCTTCTTTGTCAAAATCCGATGAAACCACGGCCGGGCCTGCGCGCGTGCGCACAAGAAAACCGGACCACTCCGGCGCGGTGGACTGACGATGCCACAAAGTCTTGTTCCGTAATGAACTCGCGAGTAGCCTCATTCCCGGCAGATGGACCTCCACCTCGCACGTCGGTGAATTCACGTCCCGCCGCTCGGGGCAATGGGGGCGGGCGAACGTGATCGACAGAGCAACGACGGCGAGCAATCGATCAGCCAAAGCCGAGACTGTACTGAATCAAAGGAGATGGGTATGTCCCGACTCAGCAGGCTGTCCGCCGGAATCGCGACCACCGCTACCGCCATCGGCGCCATCGCGGTGCTGACCGCGGGCACCGCGGCCGCCGCCACGGTCACCTACACCGCCGGCGGAACCACCCCCCTGACCTACACCTGCACCTTCCCCGGCATCACGCCGCAGCCCGTCCTCGTCACCGCGCACCTGGACGCGGAGGACAGCGTCGCGGCCGGCGGCACCCTCACCCCGGCCAACGTGGGCGGCTCGGCGACGATCAGCGCCGGTGTGCACGCGCTGCTCACCGCGGTCGGCTACGACGGCATCCGCGGCACCGCCTCCGTGCCGGTGACGGCGGCGTCGGGCACGCTGTCGCAGCCGGCGGCCACCGGGCTGAACATCCCGGAGACCATCTACCCGGCCGGCGGCGCCATCACGGTGAACATCGCGCAGGTCGCGACGTCGAGCGTGCCGACCTACACCGCGCCGGCGGCGTCCGGCACCGACACGCTGTCGATGGGCACGACGGTCACGGCGGCCCTCGAGTTCCACAAGAAGGCCACCAACACCTGGACCGCCTGGTCGATGAGCTGCACCCTCAAGGTCACCAACCCGCCGCAGAACGCCGCGTTCAGCCCGAGCATCACCGTCAACTGACGCCGGTCCCCGGTGCGGGCCGCCTCGTGAGAGGGGGCCCGCACCGGGTTCGCCCGTCCTTCCGCACCAAGAACACCAGGGAAACCGATGCCACGTCGAGTCCGGCCCCGCTCCGTCACGGTGACCGCGCTGGCGGCCGCCGGCCTGCTGTCCGCGGCGAACGGCGCCTTGACCGGGGTCGGTTCGGCCGCACCCGGCCCCGCGGTCCCGCCGGACACGCAGGCGAGCGCGTCGGTTTCGGTCCACTGCCCGTTCGCCGACCCGCTCGGCCCGCGCGCGCTCACCGTCGAAACGACGGCGACGCTGCCCGCGCAGGCGAAGACCGGCACGTCGGCGACGATCGGCGCGTACTCCGCGAAGCTCGGCCTCCCCCGCGACGTCGCCCTGTCGCTCCTGCCCGCCGGCGCCACCACCGGTTCGCTGCGGGGCGCGGTGCAGCTGGACCTCACCGTGCAGCAGGACGACCGTTCGGACAAGGTGCCCGTTTCCCTGGTGGTGGCCCCCACCCCGCTGCCGGAGACCGGCGACGTCGTCCTCACCGCCACCGGCGCCGTGCCGGACATCGCGATCAACACCGTCGGGGCGGTCACCGTCACGGTGACCGCGCCGACCCTGACGCTCGAAGCCGTCCCGGCGCCCGACGCGCCCGCGCCCACCACCGCGCCGCCGAAGGTCGCGTGCACCCTCGACGAAGGTCAGCAGGCCACGCTGGGCAAGATCCTCGTGCTGCCGAAGACGGCACCGAAGGCCGAGCAGCAGCAGTCCGCCGCGCCCGGCGAGGTGACGGCCCAGGACGAGCCGCCCGCCAACGAGTACACCCAGCCGCTGGGCCTGGTCACCATCCTGACGACGTCGACGATCCAGAAGCTCGGCGCGACGGTCGTCTCCCCGCCGGCCCTGTTGATGAACGGGTTCATCTCGATCAACCTGGACACCGGCGATTCCAGCATCTCCGGGGCGAGCGTGTTCAGCCCGGTCAGCACGACGTTCCTCGGCTTCGGGTTCGTGCCCGTGACCGCGACCGTCGAGTTCCTGCCGGTCGACTACCGGAACTCCAAGATCATCGAGGTGACCGGCCAGCTGTACACCGACGACGTCACCGGGCTGCCGTCCCTGCGCACCTCGCTGGAGGTGTACGCGCGGATGAGCCACGCGGAGATCAACGGCGTCCCGCTCGACCTCGGTCCCGACTGCATGACGAAGGAATCGGTCAAGCTCAAGCTGAGCGGGCCGTACGAAGCGTTCGGCAGCGGTCACATCACCACCGACCCGGACGGGTTCGTGCTGCCCGGCTTCACCGGTTGCGGCACCAACGGCCAGGACCTGAACCCGCTCCTCGAGGGGATGAGCTCGGGCGGCGGCAACCGGGCCGTCGTCGACACGTTCAACCTGGTCGGCTGCGACACGCCCGACCCCGCCCAGTGCCCGGAGGGCTCCCAGCCGCCGGCCCCGGGTTCGCAGAACCCCGCGGCGAAGAAGGCGGTCACGAAACCGAGGTAACCGAACGAGGGGGGCGATGAGGATCGCACCGGCGGCCGCGGCCGCCTTGACGTACACGTGCACCTACCCGGGTGTCGCGCCCCAAGCTTCCGACTTCACGGGCGCTCGGGCGGCTTCCCGCAGCAGCCGGTCCCCACGCCCGGCCCGCTGAGCTTCACGGCCGGCGCAGAACCGGGCGTCCAGCCGGACATCGCGATCTCCTGAACCGGAAGGCCGTCATGCGCACTGCCCGCGGTTTCACCCTCGCTCTCGTCACGACGGCCGCGCTCGCGGGAGCCGCGGCCCCCGCCGGCGCGAGCACCACGTTCCACGCCGGCCCGATCGCCTACGCCTGCCAGTTCCCCGACGGTTCGCCGCAGACGGTCACGCTGACGGACGCGTTCACCGGGCCGGACACGGTCGCTCCCGACGTGAACTTCCGGACCACGAACGTTTCGGGAAGCGTCACGCTGTCCCCGGCCGCGCTCACCTGGTTCACCAGCCGGGGCAGCGACGGCCTGCTGGGCGGCCGGGTCGCGGCCTTCGCCGAAGCGGCGAACGCCCCCCGGTCCTCCACGGCCGCCGCGACGATCACGCCGGACACGTGGGGCGCCGGCCCGGTGGCGGCCGGCTTCACCGGCGGACAGCAGACGCACCACTCGGGCACGTCCGGCTCGATCACGTTCACCGCGGGTCAGCTGGTCCTGATGCTGTCGTTGCACCGGCCGGACGGCACACCCGCGTTCGTCACCTCGGTGTGCCACCCCGAGGACGGCCAGGACACCGCCTTCACGCCGGCCCTGCCGATCGGGCCGGCCTAGCTGGAAGTCCACTGTGGACGCGAACCGCCCGACCGCGGTGACGGCAGCAGCTCGCTCACCGGGTACCGCAACGGCAGCGGCGCAGCACCCGCCCGCAGCGCCAGCTCCATCTCGAACCGCGCCGCCGGGTCGCGGAGGCTGTCGCCGAACGTCGCCTGCAGCTGGCGCATGCGGTAGCGGACCGTCTGCGGGTGGACGCCG
The DNA here is from genome assembly GCF_046548775.1 of Amycolatopsis sp. cmx-4-61. NCBI lineage: Bacteria > Bacillati > Actinomycetota > Actinomycetes > Pseudonocardiales > Pseudonocardiaceae > Amycolatopsis > Amycolatopsis sp. cmx-4-61. Next base: position 47,407 of record NZ_JAEBEI010000026.1, read on the forward strand.
AGGCGTTCCGCGATCTCCACCACGTTGCCCTGGCTGTCCAGCCACGCCCGCAGCGTCTCCAGCAGCCGCTCCTGCTGCTTGCCCGTCATGTCCGCCAGCGGGGCGAACAGGCGGTGCCGCAGCGTCCCCACCAGGCCCGTGTCGGAGTTCACCAGCAGGGTCGCCAGGTGCTCCTCCGCGCGCAGGACCGGGCGCGCCGCCAGGACGCCGCGTTCGGCCAGCTGGAGCGCGTTGCGGGCCCAGCGCAGCGAATCCGCCACCGAGGCCAGCGGGACGCACGGGCCGATGCTCAGGCGGCAGTCCGGCAGGGCCACTTGCAGCGCCGCCAGCCGGGCGCTGCTCAGTTCGCCGGGGACGACCAGTTTCGGGTCCGGCGTGTCGAGTTCGGCGAGGACGTCCGCGTCCAGCCCGGCGTGCCGGCGGGCCGGGGCGACGCCGCCGGCCGGGCAGATCGCCACCGGGGTCGCGTCGGACGGCACCGGCCAGCCGATCAGCTGGGCCAGCTCGGCAATCGCTTTCGGGGACGCGGGCGGCGTCTCCAGGATCAGGTGCAGCAGCTTGCGGCGCCACGTGTCCAGCGCGCCCGCGGTGCGCGCCTTCGCCTCGAGGTAGCCGTCGAGGGCGACCGACGCGAGCTCGTCCATGAACGCCAGCATCGCGTCGGCCAGCTGGGACATCACCGCGGAGGAGAGGCCGCTGCGCCGTCCGACGCGCATGATCCGCCGCCACGACACCCGCGCGCCGACGCGGTAGGCCGACTGCAGCGTGTCGAGGCTGCGGCCCTCGCGCATTTCGTTCTGCCCCAGCCGGTGGTGCACTTCGTGGGACTGTTCCTTCGACACGGTGGGGTCGGCGATCTGCGCGACGAACAACGTGATCGCGTATTCGACGCCGGCCCGGATCGACTTGCCGTAGGGCCCGTCGAGCGGGCGCGCGTACGCCGGGATGGTCGCGCGGATTTCTTCGACGATTTCGGCAGCGAGGCTGGCCAGTTCCGGCCGCAGGATGTCGGCCAGCTTGCGCGGTAGGGCGGCGGTGGGCGGCGGCGCAGCGTGATCGAATCCGCGCTCCACCGACATCGCAGCTCCTTTGCTCGGCCTCGGGCTCCGGTCGCGGACGCCCCGCGGCCGGGCACCCCGCGCCTGTTGCGGGGTGACAACCGGCACATCGAAAAACTAACGCCAAACGTGTCACACCCGTGAAGGAAAACCGGATTGTTGTCACCGGAATGACAATTTTTCGCCGCCGGGCTGCGAACGGCTGACAAGCGTCCCGCCGACTGCACGGTGACGTGCGTGCGAACGGACGAACCCCGAACGAACCCCCAACGAGCAGCCGCCGTTGCGGTTACGCCGGCATCTTGTATCGTGTGGTTGGTACAAGCAGAGGAGGAACCGCATGCCGTGGGACAACGTGCTCGGCGTCGCCCTGTTCACCGGGCTGATCGGGCTGGCGATCCTGATCGTGCTGTGGCCGGGGAGGAAGCACGGAAAGCGCTTGCTGGAGCGCTGGGGCGTCGAGGAGCCCGACGACGGCGAGATCGAGCTCGCCGTCCGCTACCTCAAGCGGCGCCGGCTCTGGTACCCGTGGCTGTTCCTCGCGATCCCGCCGGCGCTCGACGACGCCGGCGCGGGCACGATCCTCGCGACCCTGCTGCTGGGCGGCCTGATCGCCGAACTGCTGGCGCAGCGCCCGTCCCGCGGCCCGCGCCGGGAGGCGGTGCTGGCGCCGCGGACGCTGCTGGGGATCGTCCCGGCGTGGATCCTCGTACTCGGCGGCCTCGCGGTCGCCGGATCGCTGCTGCACCTCGGGCTGACGGGGCAGGGGAAGCTGCTGGCGGTCGCGGCGGGCACGGCGGTGGTCAGCGCGGCGATCACGCTGCTGGCGGTCCGCCGCCCGGCGGCCGGTGCCCCGCGCGCGGACCTGGCGCTGCGCTGCCGCAGTGCGCGGGTGGCGGTCGGCCTGGGCATCGGTGCGTGCACGGCGGTCGGCTGGCCGGTGGGCGACTTCGGCTCGTTCCTGGCGGTCGCGGCCGGCCTGGCGGCGTTCCTGGCCGTGACGGCCCCGGCGAAGCGGCTGCCGGCCACGGCGTGAAGATCGTCGTCGACACCGAGAACGGCGTGCCACCATGGCGGCAGGTGCACGCCCAGGTGATCCGGGCGGCGACGACGGGAGCGCTGCCGGAGGGGACCCGGCTGCCCCCGATCCGCCAGCTGGCGCGGGACCTGGGCTTGGCGTCGGGCACGGTGGCCCGGGCGTACCGCGAGCTGGAGGCGGCGGGCTGGGTGGCGACGGCCCGGGCCCGCGGCACGGTCGTGACGATCCCGTCGGGCCGCCCGGACCGCGCGGCGCTCCTGGGGGCCGCCGCGGCCGAGTTCGCGGGCCAAGCCCGGGACCTCGGCGCGGACCTGGAGACGACTCTCGACGCGATCCGCATGGCTTGGCCGCACTGAGCCGCCCGCCCTCCGCGCAACTGGACTCCGCGCAACTAAAGAGCAACTGAAGGACAACTCGCCGAGCATCCCCACCTCCGGCAACTGAAAGGCAACTCGCCAGTCGCGCCGACACTCCGGCAACTGAAGCGCAAGTGAAGCGCAACTTTCGGCCGAGCCGAGCGCTGTGCAAGTGAAGGGCAACTGACCGAGCATTCCCGCCCTGCGGCAACTGAAGCGCAAGTAAGACGCCACTGGAGCGCAACTCCCCGGCGCGCCCGACCCGACGCAACTCAAGCGCAACTGAAGCGGAACTCCCGGCCGAGCCGAGCGCGGCGCCTACTTGTTCCCGAGCAGTCGCCCCACCGCCGCGATCACCGGTTCCAGGACCTCGACCTCGCGCGGCGTCCCCACGCACTCGGTGATCCCCGCGCCGACCACCTCGAACCGGGCCAGCGCGTCGAGCTCCGCCACCAGCCGGGCGATCGTCCAGCCGCCGGGCTCCGGGTGGTTCAAGCCCGCGAACTCGCCCGGGTCCAGCACGTCCAGGTCGACGTGGACGTACAGCTTCTCCACCCCAGTCAGAGCGCGCACGGAGGTCACCGCGAGGCCGCGTGAAACCGCCGCCTCCTCCTCCGGGTCGAACACCCGGGTCCCGGCCAGCGCCACGTTCCCGGGCGTCAGCGCCGGTGAAGCCGCGAAGTCCGGGTCGCCCTCGCCGAGCAGCGAGCGCAGCACCATCCCGTGGAACGCGCCCGACGGCGACGATTCCGCCGTGTTCAGGTCCGGGTGGGCGTCGAACCACGCGACGCCCAGCCCGGGCCCGTGCCGGAACCGCGCGACCCCGATCGGGACCAGCTCGACGCCGCAGTCGCCGCCGATCGTCAGGACCGGCCCGCCGGGGGCCTCCAGGGCGGCCAGCTGAGCCGCCCGGTTGGCGCCGGTCAGCACCGCGCGGGAGGCGATCCCCCGGTCCACTTCGGACACCGCACGCGTCTGCCGGACGTGGTGGACGGGCCGGCCGAGCACGTGCCCGGCCAGCTCCGCGAGCGCCACACAGCCGTCCGGCAGCTCCGCCGCGCGCGGTCCGGCCGCGCCCTGCCGTTGCGGTACCGCGTTGATCAGCATCCGCCGAGCGTATCGCTGCCGCCCCGCGGTCGTGAGCGGCAACGCGGAGAATCCGCCTTGCCGCTCACGACGCCTTACTCGAGAACCAGCAGCAGATCTCCGCCTTCGACCTGCTGCACGTTCGTGATCGCCAGCCTGCCGACCCGGCCGCCGGCCGACGCCGTGATCGAGGCCTCCATCTTCATCGCCTCGATCGTGGCGACCGTCGCCCCGGCCTCGACCGTGTCGCCCTCGGCGACCTGCAGCGTGACGACGCCGGCGAACGGCGCCGCGACCTGCTTCGGGTTGCCCTTCTCCGCCTTCTCGGTCGCCGGGATGTCCGAGGCGATCGAGCGGTCGCGGATCTGGATCGGGCGCAGCTGGCCGTTGAGCGTCGACATCACCGTGCGCACGCCGCGCTCGTCGGCCTCGCCGATGGCCTCCAGCTCGATGAGCAGCCGCACGCCCGGCTCGAGGTCGACCGAGTACTCCTCCCCCGGCCGCAGCCCGTAGAAGAAGTCCTTGCTGGGCAGCACGGACGTGTCGCCGTAGGCCTCGCGGTGCGCCTCGAACTCCCGCGTGGGCGCCGGGAACAGCAGCCGGTTGAGCGTCCGCCGCGGGGCCGACGCCAGCGCGGCACGGTCCTCTTCGGACAGTTCGACGACCGGCTTCGCCGCCGCGCGGCCCTCGAGGGCCTTGGTGCGGAACGGCTCCGGCCAGCCGCCCGGCGGGTCGCCGAGCTCGCCGCGCAGGAAGCCGATCACCGAGTCGGGGATGTCGAACTTGTTCGGCTCGGCCTCGAAGTCGGCCGGCGAGACGCCCGCGCCGACCAGGTGCAGCGCGAGGTCGCCGACGACCTTCGACGACGGCGTCACCTTGACCAGGTGGCCGAGGATCTTGTCGGCCGCGGCGTACATCGCCTCGATGTCCTCGAACCGGTCACCCAGGCCCAGCGCGATGGCCTGCGTGCGCAGGTTCGACAGCTGGCCGCCGGGGATCTCGTGGTCGTAGACGCGCCCGGTCGGCGACGCGAGCCCGGCCTCGAAGGGCGCGTAGATCTTGCGCACGCTCTCCCAGTACGGCTCCAGGTCGCCGATCGCCCGCAGGTCCAGCCCGGTGGTGCGGGCCGAGTGGTCGGTGGCCGCCACGATCGAGGACAGCGACGGCTGCGACGTCGTGCCCGCCATCGACGACACCGCACCGTCGACGGCGTCCGCGCCCGCGTTGATGGCCGCGAGGTAGGTGGCCAGCTGGCCGCCCGCGGTGTCGTGGGTGTGGATGTGCACCGGCAGGTCGAACTCCTTGCGCAGCGCGGTGACGAGCTTGGTCGCCGCGGGCGCGCGCAGCAGCCCGGCCATGTCCTTGATCGCCAGGACGTGCGCCCCGGCGCCGACGATCTGCTCGGCCAGCTTGAGGTAGTAGTCGAGCGTGTAGAGCTTCTCGCCCGGGTCGGACAGGTCCGAGGTGTAGCAGAGCGCCACCTCGGCGACCGCGGACCCGGTTTCGCGCACGGCTTCGATGGCCGGGCGCATCTGCTCGACGTCGTTGAGCGCGTCGAAGATCCGGAAGATGTCGATGCCGGTCTTCGTCGCCTCCTGGACGAAGGCGGTGGTCACCTCGGTCGGGTACGGCGTGTACCCGACGGTGTTGCGCCCGCGCAGCAGCATCTGCAGGCAGATGTTCGGCACGGCCTCGCGCAGCGCGGCGAGCCGCTCCCACGGGTCCTCGGCGAGGAACCGCAGCGCGACGTCGTAGGTCGCGCCGCCCCAGCACTCCAGGGACAGCAGCTGCGGCAGCGTGTTCGCGACCACCGGCGCCACCGCGAGCAGGTCCTTCGTGCGGACGCGGGTGGCGAGCAGCGACTGGTGGGCGTCGCGGAACGTCGTGTCGGTGACGCCGATGTGGGGCGACTTCCGCAGCCACTCCGCGAATCCGGCCGGGCCCAGTTCGACGAGCTTCTGCTTCGAGCCCGGCGCCGGCTCGGCGTCCTTCGGCAGCTTCGGCAGCTTCAGGGTGGCGTCCGGGGTCTTCGGGCGCTCGCCGTGGGGCTTGTTGACCGTCTGGTCGGCGAGGTAGGTCAGCAGCCGCGTGCCGCGGTCGGCGGACTGCCGGGCGGTCAGCAGCTGCGGGCGCTCCTCGATGAACGACGTCGTGACGCGCCCGGCGCGGAAGTCCGGGTCGTCGAGGACGGCCTGCAGGAACGGGATGTTCGTGGCGACCCCGCGGATCCGGAACTCGGCGACAGCGCGGCGCGCGCGGCCGACGGCGGTGTCGAAGTCACGGCCGCGGCAGGTCAGCTTGACCAGCAGCGAGTCGAAGTGGGCGCTGATCTCGGTGCCGGAGAAGGCGGTGCCGCCGTCGAGCCGGATGCCGGAGCCGCCCGGCGAACGGTAGGCGGAGATCATCCCGGTGTCCGGCCGGAAGCCGTTGGCCGGGTCCTCGGTGGTGATCCGGCACTGCAGGGCGGCGCCGCGCAGGTAGATCCTGTCCTGGCTCAGGCCCAGGTCGTCGAGGGTCTCCCCGGACGCGATCCGCAGCTGCGACTGCACGAGGTCGACGTCGGTGACCTCTTCGGTCACCGTGTGCTCGACCTGGATGCGCGGGTTCATCTCGATGAAGACGTGCTTGCCCTGCTTGTCGAGCAGGAACTCGACGGTGCCGGCGTTGCGGTAGCCGATCTGGCGGGCGAACTTGACGGCGTCGGCGCAGATGCGGTCGCGCAGCTCGGGGTCGAGGTTGGGCGCCGGGGCGAGCTCGATGACCTTCTGGTGGCGCCGCTGCACGGAGCAGTCGCGCTCGTAGAGGTGGATGATGTTGCCGACGCCGTCGGCGAGGATCTGCACCTCGATGTGCCGCGGCTCGACGACGGCCTTCTCGAGGAAGACGGTCGGGTCGCCGAAGGCGGACTCGGCCTCGCGCGCGGCGGCCTCGATGGACTCGCGCAGCAGGGCGGGGTCCTCGACGCGGCGCATCCCGCGCCCGCCACCGCCGGCGACGGCCTTGACGAAGACCGGGAACCCGAGTTCTTCGGCCGCGGCGACCAGCGCGTCGACGTCACTGGAGGGCTCGGACGACCCGAGCACCGGCACGCCGGCCTCGCGCGCGGCCTTGACCGCGCGCGCCTTGTTACCGGTGAGTTCGAGAATGTCGGCGCTCGGCCCGACGAAGGTGATCCCCGCTTCTTCGCACGCGCGCGCGAGATCGGGGTTCTCGGAGAGGAAGCCGTAGCCGGGGTAGACGGCATCGGCCCCCGCCTTCTTCGCGGCGGCGACGATCTCGTCGACCGAGAGGTAGGCGCGCACGGGGTGACCGGGTTCGCCGATCTCGTACGCCTCGTCGGCCTTCAGGCGGTGCAGCGAGTTGCGGTCTTCGTGCGGAAACACGGCAACCGTGCCGGCACCGAGTTCGTAGCCGGCGCGGAACGCCCGGATCGCGATCTCCCCGCGGTTGGCCACCAGAACCTTGCGGAACATGCCCGGTCCTTCCCTCTTGGATCGGTAAGTCAACGCACGTTACCCGGTTCTTCCCGCTCTGCGGGAGTTCGGTCCCGGGTGATGGACATCATGCGGACCAGGGGGTTCGGTGGTCAGCCCTGGTGGCAGTCCCGGACGACGCCTCGGCGCGCGGTGAGCCGGATGCGGTTCCGGTTGAGCTCCAAGGTGACCGCCGGATGCCGGTCGAGGTCGAAGACCTGCACCTGGAAGCCGTCGCGCTCGCAGCGTGCCCTGGCGTCCTCGACCTTCCGGCCCACCAGCTCGGCCAGGTCGAACGAGGGTCGTCGGAGTTCGGGGAACGGGAACCCGGGCATGGCGCACCTCCTCCGGAACCAGCTTTCCGGACTCCGGCCCCAGCCGCCAGCCGCCCAAAGCAGCCGCCGCCCTCCAAAAGCAGCCGCCCCCCCAAAAAAAGCAACCCCCGCCCTCTCCGGGGGTCCGGCCCCGTCTCCATTCTATCGGCCCTCCCCGACACACAAGCCGGAAAAGCCGCATACCGGACACGGTGTCCACACCCCTACTGCATTGTGGACAACCCAGCACCTCACCCCGTCGGCGGTGCGTAGAGCAGCCGGTTCGCCGTGCCGTCCGGGACGCCCGTCAGCACGTCCGGCGTCGCCGCGCGGACCAGGGCCTCGTCCACCTGGGCCGGCGTGTCGCCCGGGTGCTGGGCCCGGTACAGCGCCGCCACGCCGGCCGCGAACGCCGCCGCCATCGACGTGCCCGATTCCGGGCCCGCCGCCGTGCCGCCCGCGATCGGGGTCGGGATGTCCGTGCCCGGGGCGTACAGGTCGACGGGCTGGCCCCAGTTCGACGTCTTGTCCGGGTGGTCCTGGGCGTCGGACGCCGCCACGGTCAGGGCCTCCGGCACGCGGCCCGGGGAGAACCCGCCCGCGTCGGCCGTCTCGCTGCCGGCCGGGACCGCGATCGGGACCACCGTCGCCAGCCGCTTGACCGCCGCGTCCAGCTGGTCGTTCGGCGCGCCGCCGATGCCGAGGACCGCGACCGCCGGCTGCTGGGCGTTCTGCGCGACCCAGTCGATGCCCGCGATGATCCGGTCGATGTCGCCGCCACCGTCCTTGTCGAGCACCCGCACCGGCACGATCTGCGCGCCCTTCGCGACGCCGTAGTCCTTGCCCGCGGCGATGCCGGCGAGACGCGTGCCGTGGCCGTTCGTGTCGGTGGTGTCCGAGCCGCCGTTCAGGAAGTCCCGCCCGGGCGCGACCCGGCCCTGGAAGTCGGGGTGCTTCGCGTCGACGCCGCTGTCGATCACGTAGATCGTGACGCCCGAGGCGTCGGTCGCGTAGTGGTAGGCGTGGTCGAGGCCGGTCCGCTGGTCGATCCGGTCCAGCCCCCAGCCGGGCGGATCGGGCTGCACCCCGCCGCTCGAGACCTGCCCGGCGAGCACGGCCACGGCCGCGAGAAGCATCCTCATGATCGTCGTGGTACCCCTGCGGTGTCCGGGCGACAACTCAGGGCCGTCGCCCGTTCGGCTGATTCCGCAGGGCGAGGACCCCGGTGTCGATCGCCAGCAGGACGAGAGCCGCGACGGCGACCGCCTGCCCGGCCAAGGTCAGCGACGAGTGCTCCAGGACGGCGGCGAACGTCGGCGCCAGCACGCCCACCAGCCCGGCGGTCCCGGTGGCCAGCACGGCACAGCCGACCGCACGCGGCCGCACCACGACGGCGACGAGCGGCACGGCCACGGCGAGCCCCGCGCCGAGCAGGAAGTAGGCGGCCGCGCGGCCGCCGTCGCTCGAGTCGTAGGCCGTCAGCTCGCCGAGCTGGCCGAGCCAGGCGCCCGCGGTCGTCACGCCGAGCAGGACGGCCAGCCAGGACGGCAGGCCGCGGACCGGTCCGAAGCGCAGCGCGCGACGCCGGCGCAGGGCGGCCAGCGCGAACGCCGCGGCGACCACCCACGCGAGGTGCGCGAGCAGCTGGAACGTGTAGCCGGCGCCGAGGTCGGTGCCGGAGCCGCCGGCGAGGGTGACCGCCTCGCCGAGGAATCGCAGCAGCCCGAAGAGGGCGGCCAGCCCGGTGCCGAGCAGCAGCGCGGGCCCGAGGCGCGCACGGGTCCGCGGCGCGAGGGCGAGGATCCCGCCGAGCAGGGCGCACGCGCCGACGACGAGGACGTAGGGCGCCATGCCGGGCCGGTACGCGACGAGGGTGTAGCTGTCGTAGCGGTAGTTCAGCGGAAGCCCGGTGACGGCGAAGACGCTCCCGGCGACGGCGAGAACCCCGGCGAACCCGCCGACGGGATCGACGGAACCACCCGACGGCTCCGGCCCGGCCGCCGACGGGGGCGCGGCGGCGGCCGGGGTGCCGGGTACCGCCGCCGGCCCGGCTTCGGGTTTTGCCGCGGCGGAAGGTTCGGACTCCGCCGCGGCGGGTGCAGTGCGCGGTGGAAAGCCTGCGGGGACAGGTGCGGCTGCGGGCTTCGCTACGGCGGCAGGTCCGGACCCGGGTGCCGACTTCGGCGGGAAGCCTGCCGCCGGCCCCCGGACCGGTTCGGCTGCGCCCGCGAGTTCGGACCCGGCCACGGGCCCGCGCACCGTGGCCGGCGGCCCCGACCCCGCCGCCGCCCCACCCGCTGAAGTGGGCGCCGCCGGTCCCGACTCCCCCGCAGATTCGTCTGCCGCCGACTCCGTCCCCCCTGAAGCCGCGGGGGAAACCGCCGCACGGCCGACCCCGAGGTCAACCGCCGATCCCCCAGGACCCGCCTCGGATGTCGCGGGCCACTGGTCACTCGCCGGAGCGGGCGCGGATTCCGCCTCGACCGGCTCTCCCAGTGCCTCGATCTCCACCGCCACCACCGCGTCGCCGGTCGGCCCGCTCGCCACCACCTTCCCCCGCCGCGTCCCCGCTTCCCCCGCCGTGAGCGAAACTTCCGCTCCGCCCGGGACCTCCGTCACCGCGATCCACGGGTGCGAAGCCTCGAACCGCACCTCCCGCGCCACCGGCGGCCCCAGCAGCCGCACCGAAGCCGAAGCGCGGACGCCCGGGGAAGCCGACAACTGCACCGAGGAAACGTCCACCCGGAGCGCGGCCGACGACAGTGCGTCCGAGGCCGCCGCCGCCACGTGCTCGATGTCCGTCGAGGCCATCACCCGGAGCGCCTCGAACGCGCCCATCGCCACCGGCAGGTTCGCGCTCGACAACCGGCGCCGCAGCTCCGCCACCGCGCCCAGGCGGGTGAACGGGTTCTCCGCCTCGATCGCCGCCGCCAGGTCGCGGGGCACCGGGGAGGGCCTGATGCGCCGGCGGCGGCTCTTCGCCAGGTACAGCTCGCCCTGCATCTCGATGTCGCGGCTCGGTGTCTGCTTCGGGTTGCGCTCGCGCACGCGGTCGAACAGGTACTCGTACAGCTCCCCCAGCGCGATCCAGCCGTCCTCGTCGCGGTCGGCCTCGCCCGTGCGCAGGCCCTCCACCAGCGCCGCGGTGAACACCGACGGCCGGGCCGGCTCGTCCGAGGCCAGCGTGGCGCCTTCGAAGGCGTACTCGATCGAGTTCGACGCCGTGATGACCGCCCGGCCGCGGCCGCCGCGGAAGCTGTCGAGGACGTTCGCGTCGCCCCCTGCCCGGACCGCCACCCCCTGCCCGAACGCCCCGCCGTAGCAGCAGTCCAGCAGCAGGACGATGCTGCGCGACCGGCTCTGCCCGAGGCACTGCTGCACGAACTGCGCGGACACCGCCGTCGACCGCAGCCGGTCGGGACGGGTGTTGCGGGCGGCGAAGTACAGGCCGCCCGCGTCGTCCTTCAGCCCGTGGCAGGAGAAGTGCAGCAGCAGGACGTCGTCGGGCCTGCCCTCCAGGCAGAGGTCCTCGATCTCCGCCTGGACCACGTGCGCGGTTTCGTTCCGCACGACGCGGACCTCGAAGTCGCTGACGGCGCGGTCGGCCAGCACGCCGGCCAGGGCGTCGGCGTCCGCCGCGGGCGAGCCCAGCCGCTGCAAACCCGCGTTGTCGTACTCGCCGTTGGCGACGATCAGCGCCCGCCTCCGCCCGGCCATACCGGTAGGAAACGCCCGCGCCGCGCCCGACGGCAAGCAGCCGAACGGGCAGACCTGTTCAGCCGCCGTCACCGAAGATCGTTTCCTGGCCGGCCAGGCAGACCACCGCGTCGAAAGCGGCCGCGACGTCCACCGCCGGGGTCAGGTGCGCGTGCCGGATGGCCGAGGCCGCCGGACGCGCGACCACGCACGGCGCCCGGGGAGCCAGCACCGCCTCGACGCTGCCTTCCGCGGGCGCGTCGAGCGCCTGCTCGAACATCCGGAACCCCAGCGGGAACGCCGGGTCGGGGGCCAGGCCGGTCGTCGTCCCCGAGACGGCGGTCAGAGCGAGCGCGAAATAGCGGTCCCCCAGCTCGGCGGCCAGGTGCGTCCCCGCCGACGGCGCCGTCATGCCCGGCATCGGCGAGAACGGGACGCGCTGGAGGTGCCCGTTGTGGAGCATCAGCACGATCTTCTCGCCCGGGAACCGCCGCCGCAGCCACCGCACGGTGGCCGCCATGTACGCGTCCCGCGACGAACTCTGCGGCTCCGGTGCCCGGCCCGCCGTCAGCGCGTCGAGCTCCCGCAGGTACAGGTCGACGCGCAGCGCGCCCTCCGCCTGGTGCACGGCGGCTTCGTCGCGGTGCACCGGCGCCAGTGCCGTCAGGTGTCCGTGCAGCACGCTCAACGCCGCCGTCGCCGCATCCCGCGCCGCGACGCTCATCTCCCGGTACCGCCCCGGCGCCACCGCGCTGCTCACCGACGCGTACGGCTCGCAGGCGGCCACCGCATTGTCCACAAGGGACACCTGAGCCGGGTCGACGCGGGCGAGGAACTCCCGCACCGCCTGCAGCGCGGGCACCGGCGAACCCGCCGAGCCCGGCACGTCGAGGCCGAAGAACCGGACGCCGCGGCCGCGCAGCCACGTCAGCATCGCGTGCACCTCGGGCGAGTTCCCGAGGCCGAACGTGCAGCCGTCTCGCGCGATGTCGGCGACCTCACCCGGACCGCCCCGCAGCCACGCGTCGACCAGGTGCCCCTCCGCGAAGCCGCCCTCGAACCCGAGGACGGTGAACCCCCGCTCGGTGACGAGGTGGCGCAGGAGGCGGTCGCGCAGCACGCCGAACTCGCGGATGTGATGGTTGTTCTCGCCGATGGCGACGACCTCGGCGTCGCCGATCAGTTCGGCGATCTCGGCAACGTCGACGGTTCCTGTCATACTGGGCACACTAACGCAACAGGAGTAGCAGTTGGCAACGGAGATTTCCGGGACCAAGCGCCCGGGCGGCCGCACCGAGCGGACCCGCCTCGCCGCGCTCGAAGCCACCCTCGAACTGCTCGGCGAACGCGGGTACGCCGAACTGACCGTCGAGGCGGTCGCCGAACGCTCCGGCGTGCACAAGACCACGCTGTACCGCCGCTGGGAGTCCGCCGAGGGTCTGGTCGCGGCGGCCCTGCAGATGGGCACCGAGCAGGAGTGGGCCGTGCCGGACACCGGTTCGCTCGAGGGCGACCTGCGCGCGATCAACCTCGAGCTGGTGCGCTACTTCACCACGCCGGGCGAACGCGAGCTGCCGACGGCGTCGATCTCGGCCGCGTTCCTCTCCGCGCGCGCGGCCGACGCCCTGCGGGAGTTCTACGTCGACCGCCACGCCCGCTCGGCCGCCGCCGTGCACCGCGCGCTCGAGCGCGGCGAGGTCCCGCCCGGCACGGACCCGGTCGAGGTGGTCCGGGTCGCCTGCGGGCCGATCTTCTACCGGCTGTTCGTCTCCCGGGAAGGCCTGACGCCGGAGGACGCCGAAATCGCCGCGAAAGCCGCCGCGGCCGCCGCGAAGGCGGGCGTTTTCACGGCAACGGACGCCGGAACCGCATCTCCTCCAGCGTGACGCGCCCGTCGTCGATCGTTTCGGTCTGGCGGGCGTCGTCGTCCACCCAGCCCTGCCGGACGTAGAAGGCCTTCGCCCGCTCGTTCGTCGCGAGCACCCACAGGATGGCGCTGTCCCCGGACATCTCGGCGACGACCCGGTCGTGCAACGCCCGGCCGAGCCCGCGCCCCCAGTACTCCGGCAGCAGGTAGAGCGCGTACAGCTGTCCCGGCCCGAACGCGGCGAACCCCGCGACGGCACCGTCTTCCTCGGCGACGAGCACCCGGCCGCCGTCCCCGATGCGCCGGGCCCACGCCGCCGCGCGCGAGGAGGCCGAGAGCCGCGCGAGGAAGTCCGCAGGGATCAGCCCCGCGTACGCGGCCTGCCAGGACCGCACGTGGACCTCGCCGATCGCGTCGGCGTCGGCGACCGTGGCGGCGCGGATCAGCTCTTCTCCAGGTACTCCGCGCGCTCGACGTCGACGACGTCGGCGACCATCTGCGCCAGGCCGCGGTACTTCGTCAGCTCCGGGTCCTTCGTCACGAGTTCCTGCGCCAGCGCCCGGGACGCGGCGATCACGTCTTCGTCCCGCAGGAGCGACAGCAGTTTCAGCGTCGAGCGCTTGCCGGACTGGGCCGCGCCGAGGATGTCGCCTTCGCGGCGCAGCTCGAGGTCCAGGCGCGACAGCTCGAAGCCGTCCGTCGTGGACTCGACCGCCGCCAGCCGCTCGCGGGTGGCCGTGCCGTCGAGGGCCTCGGTGACCAGCAGGCACAGCCCCGGCACGCTGCCCCGGCCGACGCGGCCGCGCAGCTGGTGCAGCTGGCTGACGCCGAAGCGGTCGGCGTCCATGATCACCATCGCGGTCGCGTTCGGCACGTTCACGCCGACCTCGATCACCGTGGTGGCCACCAGCACGTCGAGGTTCCCGGCGGAGAACGCGCGCATCACCGCGTCCTTGTCGTCGGGCGGCATCCGGCCGTGCAGCACGCCGATCTTCAGGCCCTGCAGCGGGCCGTGCTCCAGCTCCGGCGCGACTTCGAGGACCGCCAGCGGCGGCCGCTTGTCGCTCTTGTCCGACGGCGGCTCGTCGCCGATCCGCGGGCAGACGACGTACGCCTGATGGCCCTTGCCGACCTCCTCGCGGACGCGCTGCCAGATCCGCTCGAACCACGCCGGTTTCTCGGCGACCGGCACGACCGTGGTGGCGATCGGCGACCGCCCGACCGGCATCTCGCGCAGCGCCGACACTTCCAGGTCGCCGTACACCGTCATGGCGACCGTGCGCGGGATCGGCGTCGCGGTCATGACGAGGACGTGCGGGCTGGTGTCGCCGGCGCCGCGGGTGCGCAGCGCGTCCCGCTGCTCGACGCCGAAGCGGTGCTGCTCGTCGACGACGGCGAGGCCCAGGTCGGCGAACGCGACGTGGTCCTGGATCAGCGCGTGCGTGCCGACGACGATGCCCGCTTCCCCGCTGACGATCTCCAGCAGGGACTTCTTGCGCTCCTTCGCGCCCATCGACCCGGTGAGCAGCGTGACGCGCGTGGCGTTCTCCGCCGCGCCCAGCTCGCCCGCCTGGCCGAGGTCGCCGAGCATCTCCCGCAGCGACCGCGCGTGCTGCGCGGCGAGGACCTCGGTCGGCGCCAGCATCGCGGCCTGCCGCCCGTTGTCGACGACCTGCAGCATGGCCCGCAGTGCGACGACCGTCTTGCCCGAACCGACCTCACCCTGCAGCAGCCGGTTCATCGGGTGTTCGGACGCGAGGTCGGTGGCGATCTCGTCGCCGATCCCGCGCTGGCCCGCGGTGAGGTCGAACGGCAGCCGCTTGTCGAAGGCGTCCAGCAGACCGCCGCTGACGTGCGGGTTCGCCTTCGCCGGGCGCGAGATCGCCGAGTGGCGCCGCTGCGCGAAGATCAGCTGGACGGCCATGGCCTCGTCCCACTTGAGCCGCTTCTTCGACGCCTCCAGGTGGGCCCAGTTCTCCGGGCGGTGGATGCCGCGCAGCGCGTTGTCGAGGTCGGCCAGCTTGTGCAGCCGCCGCAGCTCGGCGGGCATCGGGTCGTCGTCGACCTCGAGGACGTCGAGGACCTGGCGCACGCACTTGGCGATCGACCAGGTCGGCATGCCCTGCGCCGCCGGGTAGACCGGGATGATCGCGGCGAGGAAGTCGTCCATCGCCTCTTCGGCCCGGTCGGCCTCGAACAGCTCGTACTCGGGGTTGGTCAGCTGCAGGGTGTCGCGGAAGGCGGACACCTTGCCGGCGAACAGGCCGGTCTTGCCCGGCACGAGGTCCTTCTCGCGCCACGCCTGGTTGAAGAAGGCACAGGTCAGCCGGCGTTTCCCGTCGGTGATGACCATGTCGAGGATGGTGCCGTTGCGGGCCTTCATCCGCCGCTTGCTCACCTTTTCGATGCGCGCCAGCACGGTGGCGTGCTCGCCGAGCTCGAGGCCGTGGATGTCGGTGAGCTCGCCGCGCTCGGCGTAGCGGCGCGGGTAGTGGCGCAGCAGGTCGCTGACCGTCTCGATGTCCAACGACGTGGCGAGCGCCTTCGCCGTCTTGGCGCCCAGCAGCAACGGCAGCTTGTCGCGCAGTCCGGCCATCCGCTATTCGACTCCCATCAGCAGCACGGCGTCCGCCTGGCCACTGGCGTAGCCGGCCAGTTCCACCTCCGGGTGCTCCACCCGCAGCTGCTCGGCGAGTTCTTCGGCGACCCCCGGCGGGGCCGCCGCCCCGCTGAGCACCGTCACCAGCTCGCCGCCGAGCGCCAGCATCCGGTTCAGCACCTTCATCGCGGCCGCGACCAGGTTCGTCTCCGACGCGGGCGCGGGCTCGATCAGCACCACCTCGTCGTCGACCAGGCCGACCACGTCACCGGACTGGGCCCGGCCCACCCAGGTTAGCGACTCCTCCTGCGCGATCCGCAGTTCGCCACGCCTGGTCGCGGCGGCCGCTTCGGCCATCGCGACGACGTCGTCGTTGGTGCGGCGCCCGGCGTCGTGCACGGCGAGGGCGGCCAGCACCTGCACCGGCGACGCGCACGGGATGACGACGACGTCCCGGCCGGCCGCCATGGGGTGCCCGGCCGCGGCGTCGGCCGCGGCGGTGAGGGCGGCGCTGCCGGGCAGCACGGTCACCTGCTGCCCGGCGGCCTCGTTGAGCAGGCCGATCATGTCTTCGACGCTCGGTGTCCCGCCCTCGGGCACGGCCAGCACCGGGATGCTTTCGGCGCGCAGCAGTTCGGCCAGCGCCCCGCCGTGGACGACGGCGACGACCGTGCGGTCGATCCCGCCCCCCGGCTCGATCGGCGTCGGCGTGAGCAGGGGTTCGACGCGGATCTTGCGCGGGCGGCCGAGCGTCAGCCCGGCCTCGATGGCGGCGCCGATGTCGGCGCAGTGGACGTGCACGGCGTGGCTGCCCGAGCCGTCGCCGGCCACCGTGACGCTGTCGCCGAGGCCGCTCAGCTCCTTGCGCAGGGTCGGCAGGCTCGCTTCGTCGACGCCGTCCAGGAGGTACATCACCTCCCAGGCGTAGGCCTCGGCGCTTTCGGTGTGGACTTCGAGGGCGTGCTCCTGCTGGACGGGGGCACCGGTGAGCACCCCGACCAGCGCGTCGAGCACGGCGACCAGGCCGCGCGCCCCGGCGTCGACGACCCCGGCCCTGGCCAGGGCGGGCAGCTGCTCGGGCGTCTTTTCGAGGGCGTGGGCGGCCTCTTTCGCGGCTTTCGCGGCGATTTCGGGCAGCGGGCCGGTGTCGCCGCGGACGGCGAGGGCGACGGCGTGCAGGACGGTCAGGATGGTCCCGGCGACCGGGCGGCTGACGGCGCCGGTGGCGGCCTCGTCGGCGTGCCCGAGGGCCCGCGCCAGCCACGGGCCGTCGAGGTCGCCTTCGGCGCGGTCGGCGAGCCCGCGGATGACCTGGGAGAGGATCACGCCGGAGTTGCCCTTGGCGGCGGCGACGGCCCCGCGCGCGAGCACCTTCAGCGCGTCGGCGGCGGTTTCGGGGGTCGCTTCCGAGAGTTCCCGGGCCGCGCCGGTCATCGTGAAGAGCATGTTGGAGCCGGTGTCGGAGTCGGCGACGGGGTAGACGTTGATGCCGTCGATGGCCGGCCGCAGGCTCGCCAGGCTGCGCACACAGCCCGCCGCCCAGGCCGACACCGCCGCCGCGTCCAGCACCCGCACCCCGTAACCTCCTACCCGGTCCCCGGGCAGCGTATCGACCCGGTGCCGGGGGCCCGGAACGCAGTAGTTACTATGGTCGAGTTGCCCAGTGCATCTGGGCTCATTTCTATGACCCAGATCCAAAGGAGTTCGACGTGGCTGCCGTGTGCGACGTCTGTGGCAAGGGACCGGGCTTCGGCAAGGCGGTCTCGCACTCCCACCGCCGTACCAACCGCCGGTGGAACCCGAACATCCAGACCGTCCACGCCAAGGTGGGTGTGTCCCAGCGCAAGCGCCTGAACGTGTGCACCTCGTGCATCAAGGCGGGCAAGGTCGTCCGGGGCTGACGCTGCAGCGAAGTTTGGGATGGCGGGTGCTCGCGAGAGCACCCGCCATTTTCATGCCCGGCCCAAGCGCCCCAATGTGGCCTTCGGTGCGTCTGACGCACCCAAGGCGGCCTTCGGTGCGTCAGACGCAACCAAGGCCGCCTTGGGGCGCTTTTACTTGAGGAAATCGGTCAGCAACGGCTTCAGCGTCTCCGGGTACTGGAGGACACCGTGGTCCTGGCCCTCCAGGGTCTCGTGACGGGCGCCCGGAACTGCCGCCGCCGCCGCGCGGGCGCCTGACTGGAGTGCCTCGTCGCTCGCGCCGCCGCCGATCACCAGCGTCGGCACCGAGATGCGGGCCAGCTTCTCCGAGCGCGGGCGGGCGTCCGGGCCGACGATCGTCAGGTCGTACGGCAGCGTGTGCGCCAGCGCCGTGAACCAGCCCCACACCGGCGCGGACTTCATCCCCTCGATCATCTCCGCCGGTGTGCCCGCGACCCGCAGGAACGTCGCCACCGCGCCATCGCGGTCCCCCGCCGCCAGCTGCGCCCGCACCTCGGCCACGACGTCGGCCCGCGGGTGCTCGTCCGTCGCGTACGGCGGCTCGTACGCCACCACGCGCTCGATCCCGATGCCCGCCGCGGCCGCCTCCAGGGCCAGGACCGCGCCCGACGAGTGCCCGAACACCGACGCCGTTCCGCCCACCTGGGCGATCAGCGCCGCGAGGTCCTCGATCTCGCGCTCGACGGCGTACGAAGGAGTGTCGCCGGAGTCACCACGGCCCCGGCGGTCGTAGGTGACCGCCGTGAAGTCGCCGGCCAGCACCGCGGCCAGGCCCTCGACCGTCGTCCGGTCGTTGAACGCGCCGCCGATCAGGATCACCGGCGGGCCGTCGCCGCGCTGCTGGAAGAAGATCGTCGTGCCGTCGGCCGAGGTGACGTTCATGGTTTCCTCCGGAGAAGGGTTCGTTTCCCCCTGGTCGGAGCCGTCACGCCGGTCCGGACACGACCCTCAGGGAAGTTTCCAGTCGACCGGCGCCGCACCCTGCTGTTCCAGGAGCTGGTTGGCCCGGCTGAACGGCCGGGACCCGAAGAAGCCGTTGTGCGCCGAGAGCGGGCTCGGGTGCGCCGACTCGATGCACGGGACGTCACCCAGCATCGGCCGCAGGTTGCGGGCGTTGCGGCCCCACAGGATCGCCACCATCGGCTCCGACCGCGCCGCCAGGGCCTTGATCGCTTGCTCGGTGACCTCTTCCCAGCCCTTGCCCTGGTGCGAGTTCGACTTCCCGGGCTGCACGGTCAGCGCCCTGTTCAGCAACAGCACGCCCTGCTCGGCCCACGGCGTCAGGTCGCCGTTGGACGGCTGCGGGTGGCCGAGGTCGTCGCAGTACTCCTTGTAGATGTTGATCAGGCTCTTCGGGATCGGCCGGACGTCGGGCGCCACCGAAAAGCTCAGGCCCACCGCGTGTCCCGGTGTCGGGTACGGGTCCTGCCCGACGATCAGCACGCGGACGTCGTGGAACGGCTGCTGGAACGCCCGCAGCACGTGTTCACCCGCCGGGAGGTAGGTCCGGCCCGCGGCGATCTCCGCGCGGAGGAACTCCCCCATCGCGGCGACCTGCGGCGCCACCGGTTCGAGGGCTTTCGCCCAGCCTGCCTCGACGATGTCCTGCAGCGGTCGTGCGGTCACGGCGCGCAAGCCTACCGGGCGTGGCCGGCGTCACCCGAGCGGGTCGAGCCGCCTCAGCTCCGCCTTGAACCGCTTCGCCCGTTCGACGTAGGAATCCACGACCATCGCGATGTTCTCCGGCCCGAACGATGTGTTTTGGCGCACCTTCCCCGGCACGCCCAGCGCGATTTCGCCGGTCTTCACGTGGGAGCCGTACGAGAGCACCGCGCCCGCGCCGACCATGCCGCCGTCCTCGATGACCGAGCCGTTCAGCACCACCGAACCGGACGCGACGAGGCAGCCGGTGCCGATCGTCGCGCCTTCGACGTGCACCGCGTGGCCGATCGCCGACGACGGCCCGAGGATCGTCGGGTGCCGCCGGGTGCAGTGCAGGACGCAGCCGTCCTGGACGTTCGATCGCTCGCCGATCTCGATGTAGCCGTGGTCGCCGCGCAGGACCGTCTGCGGCCACACCGACGCGTGCGCGCCGATCCGGACATCGCCGATCACCGTGGCGTCGGGGTGGACGTAGGCGTCGGGGTGGATCGTCGGTTCGAGATCACCGAGCGCGTAGATGGCCATGCCGCCTCCGGGTGCTCTGCTGTTCGTTACCGATCCGACTACAGCCACGGCCGATGACTTTTGCAGCAACGGTTCCGTGCCGCTGACGGGCGGCCTGCTTCCGGTCGAATCGGTAACTGCGGTTTCACTTCCGGTGCGATTGGATCACGCCATCGCCGCGAAGCCGAAAACCAGCCTGCTCGTGCTCCTCCTCGTCGTGCTGACGTGGCTGCTCAGCCTGCCCGTCGTCAACCCGGCGCTGGCGAACGGCCTGGCCGGGACCCCGCCGATGGGCTGGAACAGCTGGAACCAGGTCCGCTGCCACGACCTCACCGAGGACGTCGTGCGCAAAGCCGCCGACGCGCTCGCCGACACCGGCCTGCGTGACGCCGGTTACCAGTACGTCGTCGTCGACGACTGCTGGCAGGCTCCCGCCCGCGCCGCCGACGGCTCGCTGCAGGCGGACCCGAAGCGGTTCCCGCACGGGATCGCCGACCTCGCCGACTACGTCCACTCCCGCGGCCTGCTGTTCGGCATCTACGCCGTGCCCGGCAGCCGCACGTGCGCCATGGCGAACGACGCCTACCCGGCGGCCGGCATCGGCTCGCTCGGCCACGAGCGCCAGGACGCCGAGACGTTCGACCGCTGGGGTGCCGACTACCTCAAGTACGACTGGTGCAACGCCGACACCGTCGACGGCCTCGACCGGAAGGCCGCGTTCGAGAAGATGCGCGACGAACTCGCCGCGCTGCCCCGCCCGATCGTCTACGCGATCTCCGAGTACGGCGTCTCCAGCCCGTGGACCTGGGCGCGCCCGGTGGCGAACCTGTGGCGCACCACCTACGACCTGGTCCCGACCTGGGACTCGGTGCTCGAGACGATCGACCGGCAGGCGGGGGTGGCCGTGTACAGCGGCTCACCCGGCGGGTGGAACGACCCGGACATGCTGCAGGTCGGCAACGGGACGCTGACCGCCGACGAGTCGCGCGCGCACTTCAGCGTCTGGGCCGTGCTGAACGCGCCGCTGTTCGCCGGCACCGACCCGGCGAAGCTGAGCGCCACCGACCTCGCGACGCTCGGCAACGCCGAAGCGATCGCCGTCGACCAGGACTTCGCGGGCGGTCAGGGACGGCGGCTCGACGCGGGCCCCGGCTACCAGGTGTGGGGAAAACCGTTGAGCGACGGCGGTTTCGCGGTGGTGCTGCTCAACACCGGCAGCACCACCGCGACCGTTTCCGCGTCGATCCCCGGCACCTGGCGGGTCCGCGACCTGTGGGCCCACCGCGACACCGGGACGGACGTGTCGGCGTCCCTGCGGCCCCACGCGGCGGCCCTGCTGAAGCTCACGCCGAGGTGAGGTCCTTGCCGAAGCAGCGGCTTTCCGGCTCGTTCTTGTAGACGCCGAAGTGCGGGATCTCGGTGTAGCCCGACGACGTGTAGAGCGCGATCGCTTCCGGCTGCTTCGTCCCGGTCTCCAGGACCGCGCGCTTGCGGCCGGACAGCGCCGCCGTGCGTTCCAGTTCGAACAGGATCATCCGCGCGAACCCGCGCCCGCGCGCGGCGTCGGAGACGTACATCCGCTTGAATTCGGCGTCACCCGGCCGGAAGTCGGGCTCCGGGCCGTCGTGGGCGCGCCACGCCCCGCACGCGACCGCCTCCTCCCCCTGGTAGCCGACGAGGAACAGGCCCTGCGGCGGATCGAAGTCGGCGGGACTCATCGGGGTGATGTCTTCGCTGCCGTAGCGCTCGATGTACACCTGCTGCACCGCGGCCATGAGCTTGGCCGCGTCCGGGTGGTCGTAGGGGACCGGAACGATTCTCACACTTCCGGAGCCTAGATCAGCGCCAGTGCGTCCAGCCGCCTTCTCGGGAAAACGTCTTCCCGTCGACGGTGATCCCGGAGTCCGGCATGGTGACGACGCCGATCGTGCGCCAGCCGTCCGGGAGCTCGGTGAACGGCGGGAAGGTGGCCGCCAGTGCGTGGTCCTCGCCGCCGGTGAGCACCCAGTCCAGGGGGTCCGCGCCGAGGGCGGCGCCGACTTCGGTGAGCCGCGCGGGGACGTCGAGGTCGGCGGTGCGCACGTCGATGCCGACGCCGGAGGCCTCGCCGATGTGGCCGAGGTCGGCGAGCAGGCCGTCGGAGACGTCGATCATCGCCGTGGCCCCGGCCAGTGCGGCGCGGGGACCGGCTTCGTAGGGCGGCTCGGGGCAGCGCTGGGCGTTGACCACGCCGACCGGCGACCGGAAGCCGCGGCCGAGCACGGCCAGGCCCGCGGCGGCCCAGCCGAGCCGCCCGTTGACCGCGACGACGTCACCGGGCCGGGCGCCCGAGCGCGTCACCGGCTCGCGGTCGCCGAGGTCGCCGAGGGCCGTGACGCTGATCACGAGCTGGTCGGCGCGGACCATGTCGCCGCCGGAGACGCCGATGCCGGCGCGCTCGGCTTCGGCCCACATGCCGTCGGCCAGGCCGGTGACGACCTCGCGCGGGGTGTCGGGCGGGCAGGCGAGTCCGACGAGGACGGTGGTCGGGGTGGCGCCCATGGCGGCGATGTCGGCCAGGTTGACCGCGACGGCCTTGCGCCCGACGTGCTCGGGGGTCGACCAGTCGAGCCGGAAGTGGACGCCCTGGACGAGCACGTCGGTGCTCGCGACCACGCGGCCGTCCGGGGCGGCGACGACCGCGGCGTCGTCGCCCGGGCCGAGCAGCGTGCCCGGGGGCTGGCGCCGTCCTTCGGTGACGGCTCGGATGAGCGCGAACTCGCCGGTCTCGGCGACCGTTCCGTCGTTCGGTGACACCGGTCACCTCTGCTTTCTCTACCGGGACAAAGATCGATCACCGATAGTCGGGTGCCCTATGTTTTTCCGTGAGCTGGCGATACGTTGCTGATGACGTTCCTACCTTGAGCGACAAGATCCCGACGAAAGGGCGCGCCGTGGTCCACGCATACATCCTCATCCAGACCGAGGTCGGCAAGGCGGCCGCGGTGGCTGCCGAGATCTCCAGCATCCCGGGTGTGACCAGCTCGGAGGATGTCACCGGACCCTACGACGTGATCGTCCGCGCGGCCGCCGACAACGTCGACCAGCTGGGTCAGCTCGTGGTCGCGAAGGTGCAGAACGTGGAGGGCATCACGCGGACGCTGACCTGCCCGGTGGTGCACCTCTGATCACCGGGTTGCGGGGGTCCGGGGGTCGTCCGCCGGGCAGTGTCACTGTGGTGTCATGGTCCGGTGCCTGATTCCGACACCGGTGCCCCACCCCGGGTGGTGCTCGTCACGGCGGCGGCGCTCGCCGTGGCCCTGGCGGTCGCCATCGCCGTGTTCGCGCTGACCCGGCCCGCCGCGGATTCCGCGGACTCCGGTCCCCTGCCGCTCGTCCCGGTGCCCGCGCCCTTCGCGGGGTCGCCGACGTGCACGACGTTGCTCGGGGCCGTGCCGGCGGAGCTGACGTCGAACGGCGCTTCCCTGAAGGTGCGCTCGCTGGCGTCGCCGGCGCCGCCGGCCACGGTGGCCTGGGGTGCGCCGGATCCCCTGGTGCTGCGCTGCGGCCTGGACCGGCCGCCGGAGCTGACGCCCACGGCGGCGCTGCGGCTGGTCAACCGCGTGCAGTGGCTGCAGGTGCCGGGCGAGGGCGCGTCGACGTGGTACGTGGTCGATCGCGAGGTCTACGCGGCGCTGACGGTGCCGGACAGCGCCGGGACGGGGCCGCTGCAGCAGATCTCGGACACGGTCGCGGCGAAGCTGCCCCCGAAGCCGCTGCGCTTTTCCTGAGTTCGCGTCAGCGGAGGCCGGTGCCGCGGGCGATCGCCGTCTCGACGAGGGTGGTCAGCAGGGTCGCGTAGTCCATGCCGGTGACCTCCCACATCTTCGGGTAGGCGGACTTCGTCGTGAAGCCGGGCATGGTGTTGACCTCGTTGATGATCAGCTCGTGGTCCTCGGTGACGAAGAAGTCGACGCGCGCGAGGCCCTGGCAGTCGAGGGCCCGGAACGCTTCGACGGCCATCGCGCGGAGCTTCTCGGTGAGGGCGTCGTCGAGCTTGGCCGGGATGTCGAGTTCGGCGTCGTCGCCGAGGTACTTGGTTTCGAAGTCGTACCAGGCGTTTTCGTCCTCGGACAGCACGCGGATCTCGGCCGGGAGCGAGGCTTCCACGCGGCCGTCGGGGAACTCGAGGACCCCGCACTCGACCTCCCGCCCGACGACGGCGCCCTCGACGAGCACCTTCGGATCGGTGGCGCGCGCGAGTTCGATGGCGGCGTCGAGGTCGGCCCAGTCGGCGACGCGCGAGATCCCCACGGAGCTGCCGGCTCGCGACGGCTTGACGAACACGGGAAGGCCGAGCTGTTCCCGGTCTGCGTCGTCCAAAGTGGACTGCCCGCGCTTGAGCGCGGTGTAGGTCCCGACCGGAAGCCCTTCGGCGGCAAGGAGTTTCTTGGCGGTCTCCTTGTCCATGGCGGCGGCGCTGGCGAGCACACCGGGCCCGACGTAGGGGATGCCGGCGAGTTCGAGCAGGCCCTGGATGGTGCCGTCCTCGCCGAAGGCCCCGTGCAGCACGGGGAAGACGACGTCGACGCGCGAGAGCATTTCGCTTTCCCGCCCGGGTTCCACGGCGACGAGGCCCTGGCTGGAGGGATCCCCGGCGAGCACGAGCCCCTTGCCGTCCTCGACGGAGGGCAGTTCGCGCCCGCGGATGGCGAGCTGGGCGGAGTCCCCGGACCCGAGCACCCACCGGCCTTCGCGGGTGATCCCGACGGGGACGGCCTCGAACCGCTCGGGATCGAGGTGGCCCAGGACGCTGCCCGCGGACAGGCACGAGATGGTGTGCTCGCTGCTGCGCCCGCCGAACACGACCGCGACCCGGATCTTCTCGCTCATGGTGAGCCACCGTACCCGGTGACCTCGCGGAACGGCCCAGCCCGGTGCGCCGGAGGGCGGCTGTCGCGCGGTGAACGCAACCGGTGACGGGCCTGGCACGTCCGGTAGGTCGCGGGGGTCGGTGGGTGTCGTTCGCGGGGCTGGGTTCGGTGGGCCGCTCGCATCCTCAGCCCCCACCGGACCGGCTTCGGTCGGCTGAGTTCAGGGGGTCGGCTTCCGCGGGCCGCAGTGGCCGCAGTCGCTGGGCCGAGTTCGGCGGGCCGCTCCCACCCCTCAGCCCCACCAGGCCACCTTCGCCCGGCCGACTTCAGCAGGCCGCTCCCCTCCCCACGCCGCCCGCCCGCCTCACGTCCGCCGTGCCACCCACCTCCTCGGCCCCGCCGGACCGCGTCCACCAGCCGAACCCCGCCAAACACCCGCCCCGGACAGAACCCGCCCTCCCAGGGGGAACCACCCACCGAATTGACAATATCCCCGCCCACCGACACCAAAGCCCCGAAAACCCCCGCCGACCCCCGACCGTCCACATCACGGCCCACCTGTGGACAACCCCCGTTCCAGCCGGAAAGACCCCGCTCGGAAAGCCACCGAGCCGCCGATCACCGCAGCAATGCCACCAACGTCGGCAAAGCCGCCACCAACGCCTCCCGCGAACACCCCGCGTACCCGATCGCCACCCCGAAAGCCGACGGCTCCCCGGCGAAATGCCGGGACAACCCGTCCAGCCGGATGCCCCGCCGCTCGGCCGCCGCGATCACCGATGCCTCCACCGGGGCCGAGGAAAACGGCACCACCAGGTGTGCTCCCGCGTCGTCTCCGCGCATCGGGATGCCCGCCGCCGCGAGCGCGCCCGCCAGCAATGTCCGCCGGTCCGCCATTTCGCGCCGGAGTTTGCGGAGGTGGCGCCCGAGGTCCCCGTTCCGCGCGAACTCGTACAGCACCCGCTGTCCCGCCGGGGACGGGCGCGTCCCCGTCGAATCCCGGTACGCCAGCACCGCCGAGGTGATCGCCTTCGGCGCCACCATCCAGCCCGCCCCCAGCGTCGGGGTGAGGATCTTCGACGTCGTCCCCAGGTGCACCACCACGTCCGGCGCCAACGAAGCCAGCATCGGCAGCGGCGCCACGTCGAAACGCAACTCGCCGTCGTAGTCGTCCTCGATCACCAGCATCGACGTAGCTCGGGCCCGCTCCACCAGGGCGACCCGCCGGGCCGCGCTCAGCCTGCTGCCCATCGGGTACTGGTGCGCCGGCGAGCAGTACACCGCCCGCGCGCCCTCCGGGACGAAGTCCGGTCGCAGCCCCTCGAGGTCCACCGGCACCCCGACCACCCGCATGCCCGCCCGCCGGAACGCCTGCACCGCCCGCTGGTACCCCGGCTCCTCGACGGCGACGAGGTCCCCGCGCTCCAGCACCGCCGCGGCCAGCTCGACCACCGCCGCCGTCGTGCCGCCCGTCGCCAGGACCGAGCCCGCCGCCAGTCCCCGGTGACGCAGCAGGTGCTCCGACACCGCCGCGCGGTACTCCGGCAGCCCCGCTCGGTGCGCGCGGACCAGGGGCTCGGGGTCCGCCGCCGCGCGCCAGGCGCGGCGCCAGGCGGCGCGGTCCAAACCCGCGGCCCACGGCGTGCCCGGGCCCAGATCCAGCAGCGACGGCGAAACCACCTCGGGAGCCGGGACGGCAGGCGCCGGAACCTCCGAAGCCGACGAGGAAGGCGGAGTCGTCACGTACGTGCCGGACCCGTGGCGCCCGGCGATCCAGCCCTCGGCGTGCAGCTGCTCGTACGCCGCCGACGTCACCGTGCGGCTGACGCCGAGCCGTCCGGCCAGCGCCCGGGTCGAGGGCAGCCGGTCGCCGCCGCGCAGGTGGCCGCTCGCCGCGGCTTCGCGCAGCGCGTCCGCCAGCTGCACCGCCAGCGGCGTCACCGCCGACCGGTCGAGGCTCACCGGGAGCGCGGTGTCGGACACGAAGACCTCCTGCCAGAGTGGACTTCCCAAGTGTACGAGAAGTGGCCGTTTCCCGAGGCCACTGCCCGGGAGACGCTGGTCGCATGTTGTCGACCACGCCCCGCACCACGCTCGGCCGCAAGAAGCACCGCGCCGTGACCGAGCGCTCGGCCCTGCACGCCGTCCTCGACGAAGGCCTGATCTGCCACCTCGGGATCGTCCGCGACGGCGTGCCGCTGGTCCTGCCCACCGGCTACGGCCGCGACGGCGACACGCTCTACCTGCACGGGTCGACCGGCGCGGCGAGCCTCCGCACGGCCGCGCAGGGCCTCGACGTCTGCGTGACGGTGACGCTCCTCGACGGCATCGTCTACTCGCGCTCGGTCAACAACCACTCGATGAACTACCGCAGCGCCGTCATCCTCGGGCAGGCGAAGCCGGTCCTCGACGCCGACGCGAAGATGCACGGCCTCAAGGTGCTCACCGACCACCTCGCGCCCGGCTCGTGGGAGCACGCGCGGGAGGTCAACGCCAAGGAGTTCGCCGCGGTGTCCGTGCTCGCGCTGGACCTCGCCGAGGCGTCGGTGAAGGTGCGCGCCGAGGGCCCGGGCGACGAACCCGAAGACGTCGAAGCCGACGTCGCCTGGGCGGGCGTGCTGCCGGTGCGGACGGTCTACGGCGCGCCCGAGCCGTCCGAGGACCTCTCCCCCGGCTGGACCACGCCGGCGCACGTCACCGCGCGAGCGGCAGCCGCACGCTGAAGGTCGTCCGGCCGGGCTTCAAAGACCCCGCAGGCACTGAAGACCCCGCAGGCACCGCAGGCACCGCAGGCACCGAAGACACCGACACCGTGCCGCCGTGCGCGGTGACCAAGGACTGGACCACCGACAGCCCGAGCCCGGTGCCGCCGTTGCCGCGGGTGCGGGAGTCGTCGACGCGGAAGAACCGGTCGAAGATCCGCTCCTGGTGCTCCGCGGCGATCCCGGGTCCGGTGTCGGTCACCTGGGCCACGGCGTGATCACCCGAAGCTGTCACCGAGACGTGCACCGACGTCCCGGGCGGGGTGTGCACGGCCGCGTTGGCCAGCAGGTTGTCCAGCACCTGCCGCAGCCGCACCGGGTCGGCGTCCACGAACGCCGTCGAAAGCGCCGATGTCAGCGGGTGGTCCGGCCGGCCGGCGGCGAACGCGTCCGCCGCGTCCCCGGCCAGCTCGGCCAGGTCGACGCGCTCGGGCCGCAGCGGCGTCTCGGCGGCCCGCGCGTCCAGGCGGGCCAGCAGGAGCAGGTCGTCGACGAGCACGGTCATCCGCGCGGTCTCCTCGCGGATCTTCGCCAGGTGCGCCTCGCGCTCGGCCGGTTCGTTGGCCGCGGCGTAGCGGAAGAGGTCGGCGTACCCGCGGATCGACGTCAGCGGCGTCCGCAGCTCGTGCGAGGCGTCGGCGACGAACCGGCGGAGCCGCTCGTTGGCCGCCGTCTTGGCCGCCAGTGACGTGTCGATGTGGGCGAGCATCACGTTGAACGCCGTCCGCAGCTCCTCGACTTCGGCGCCGCCGCCGGTGCCCGCCGCCCGCACGGGCAGGTCCGGGTTCGCGGTGAGGTCGTGCGAGGCGATGTCGTGCGCGGTGCCGGCCATGTCGGCCAGCGGGCGCAGGCCGCGGCGCAGCACCAGCCGTCCCACGACCACCAGCACGCCCAGCGCGAGCGCGAACGCGCCCACCTCGACCCAGACCAGCTGCCGGACCGTGCCGTCGAGGTCCTTCTGCGGCGCGGCCGAGAGCAGCACCGAGTCGGTGTCGACCGGGCACGCGCGCACGCGGTACGGGCCGTCGCCGGGCAGGGAGATGTTCCGGGTGACGTCACCACCCACGGCTTCGGCGGCGATCTTCGCCAGCTGTTCGGCGTCATCCGGCAGCTTGCCGCCCGGTTCCGGGACGGCGATCCCGCCGGTGACCTTGTAGAGCGCCGAGTACCACGAGTACACCGACTGGGGCGAGCCGTGCGTCTCGCGCAGCAGCGGCAGCTGCGTGTTCTGGCTCTTGGACAGCTGCTCGTCGAGCCGCCGGTCGAGGTAGCCGTGCATGATCCCGACCATGGTGACGCCGACGGCGGCGAACACCACCAGCGCGAGCGCGCCGAGGCCGAGCGTGATCCGGGTGCCCAGCCGCGAGCGCTGCCAGGCCTCGTACCAGCGCCTCACCGGTGGGCCTGCCGCACGACGTAGCCGACGCCGCGCACGGTGTGGATCAGCGGTTCGCCGTCACCCGCGTCGACCTTGCGCCGCAGGTGCGAAATGACCAGTTCGACCACATTGGACCGGCCGCCGAAGTCGTACTCCCAGACGTGGTCGAGGATCTGCGCCTTGGTCAGCACCGCGGGCGAGCGGCGCATGAGGTAGCGCAGCAGCTCGTACTCGGTCGGGGTCAGCTCGGCGAGCCGCTCGCCGCGGCGGACCTCGCGGGTGTCCTCGTCCAGGGTCAGGTCGCCGACCTTCAGCACGGCGCCGCGTGCCTCGGGCTGGTGCGCGAGACCGGCGCTGCGGCGCAGCACCGCCCGCAGCCGCGCCATCAGCTCCTCGACCGAAAACGGCTTCACGAGGTAGTCGTCACCCCCGCGGGTGAGCCCGGCGATCCGGTCGGCCGTCGCGTCCTTCGCCGTGAGGAAGACCACGGGCACCGCGTTGCCGCCGTCGCGCAGCCGGTCGAGCACGGTGAAGCCGTCGAGGTCGGGCAGCATCAGGTCGAGCACGACGATGTCCGGCCCGAACTCCGCGGCCCGGCTCAGCGCGGCCTGCCCGGTCCCGGCCGTGACCGCCTGCCAGCCCTCGTACCGGGCGACGGTGGCGACGAGGTCGGCGATGTGCGGCTCGTCGTCGACGACGAGCAGGCGCACGGGGTCGGGGCTCTGCACCTCCGTATCTTCTCCCGCCCCGGGCCGCTCGGGCGAGGCGGAACCGGCGGCCGACAGGATTCCGACAGCCGGCACCCAGCCTCGCCACAGGACGGGCGGCGAGGCTGGCCTTCGTGAACCGAACCGAAGGGGAATCCGTGTGACCACCATGACGCAGACCGCCGAGGCCGCGCGCCCGGCGATCCGCCCCCGGATCGCCGCGAAATCCGGCCTCTTCCTCTTCCTCGGCGCCAACGTGGCCGCCGTCACGCTCCTGTTCGTCCAGGCCGGCGTTTCGCAGAACGTGCTGATCACGATCGGCAGGCTCGCCGGGATGTACGGCGCGCTGGCGATGGCGTTCCAGCTCCTGCTGGTGGCCCGGCTGCCCTGGCTGGACCGCAGGCTCGGGATGGACCGGCTCACCACGTGGCACCGCTGGACCGGCTTCACGATCCTGTGGACCCTGCTCGCGCACCTGGTCTTCATCACCATGGGCTACGCGGAGGTCTCGAGCAAGGGTGTCGTCGACGAGCTGGTCGAAATGGCGAACACGCTCGAAGGCATCCTGCGGGCGCTGGTCGCCTTCGCCGTGATCCTCGTCGTCGGTGCCGCGTCGGCGAAGTTCGCGCGCAAGCGCCTGGCCTACGAGACGTGGCACTTCATCCACCTCTACACCTACGCCGCGGTGCTGCTGGCCTTCACGCACCAGATCGCGCTGGGCCAGTCGTTCGCCGGCTCGGAGCCGGCGAAGGCCTACTGGTGGACCCTCTGGCTCGGCGCCGGTGCCGCCGTGCTCGCCGGGCGCGTCGTCCTGCCGCTGTGGCGGAACCTGCGCCACCAGCTGCGCGTCACGGCCGTGGTGTCCGAGTCGCCGGACGTCGTTTCGGTGTACATGTCCGGCAGGCACCTGGACCGGATGCCGGCCAGGGCGGGGCAGTTCTTCCTGTGGCGGTTCCTGACCAAGGACCGGTGGTGGCAAGCGAATCCGTTCTCGCTTTCGGCCGCGCCGGACGGCCGTTCGCTGCGGCTGACGGCGAAGGCGCTCGGCGAGTCCAGCGCCGGGCTGCGCAACCTCCGCGTCGGGACGCGCGTGTTCGCCGAAGGCCCGTACGGCGCCTTCACGACGATCCACCAGCGGCGGCCCAACGCCCTGCTCGTGGCGGGCGGGGTCGGGATCACCCCGATCCGCGCGCTGCTGGAGGACATCGACGGCCACGTCGTCGTGCTGTACCGGGTCCGCAACCAGGCCGACGCCGTGCTGCTGCCGGAGCTGAACGAGCTGGCCAAGGCCCGCGGCGCCATGGTGAGCGTCCTCACCGGACCGGACCAGGCGGTCGGGCCGCGCGGGGTGATGCTCGGGCCGGCGAACCTGCACATGCTGGTGCCGGACGTGCGCGAGCGGGACGTGTTCGTCTGCGGCCCGCCGGGGATGACCTCGGCCGTGCTGCGCAGCCTGCGTGAGCTGAAGGTGCCGAACTCCCAGGTCCACGCCGAACGTTTCAGCCTCGCGGCCTAGGGGGACGTGGTGAAGAAGACCATTTTCGTCGTCGCGCTGTCGATCGCCGGGTTCATCTCGGTCTGGCGGTTCGAGCCGGGCCCGGTGCAGCACACCGCCGCCGTCGCGCAGGCACCACCGCCGGTCACCGCACCGTCCACATCGGCGGCGCCACCGTCCACATCGGCCGCTCCACCGGCTTCGGCACCGACGTCGACGGCGCCGTCCACTTCGGACACCCCGGACACCCCGGATGCGACGGCGACCACGCAGGGCACCGCCGAGTCCAGCCGGTACGGCACCGTGCAGGTGCAGGTCACCTTCACCGGCACCCGGTTCACCGCCATCACGCTGCTGCAGGCCCCGGACAGCGGGCGTTCGCTGACCGCGTTGCCGCGCCTGCAGGAGGAGGCGATGAAGGCGCAGAGCGCCGACATCGACACGGTGACCGGGGCGACCGAGACGAGCGAGTCGTACAAGACCTCCCTGCAGGCCGCGATCGATGCGAGAGGAAAGCGATGACCACCCGCGTCGAACAGGTGATGGGCCTGCCGATCTCCCTGGACCTGCGCGACGAAGGCGACTTCGCCGAGGTCGTCGACGACGTCTTCGCGTGGTTCCGTGCCGTCGACGCGCGGTTCAGCCCGTTCAAGGACGACAGCGAGGTCAGCCGCTACGACCGCGGCGAGCTGACGGCCGCCGACCTCAGCGACGACCTGCTGGAGGTGCTGGAGCTCTGCGCGTACTACGAGCAGCTCTCCGGCGGGGCGTTCCGCGCGCGGCTGCCGGGCCGCGGCCTCGACCCGTGCGCGGTCGTCAAGGGCTGGGCGGTGCAGCGCGCGGCCGACATGCTGAAGGCCGAGGGCGCGACGACGTTCTGCCTCAACGCCGGCGGCGACGTCGTCACCGCGGGCGAGCCGGCACCGGGGCGCCCGTGGCGGGTCGGGGTGCGCCACCCCGAACAGCCGATGGCGGTGTGCGCGGTCCTGGAGTCGCGCAACGGCGCGATCGCGACGTCGGCGGCGTACGAGCGCGGCTCCCACATCCTCGACGGCCGGTCGGGCACCCCGGCGACCGGCCTGATGAGCGTCACCGTCGTGGCCGGCGACCTGGTGACGGCCGACGCGCTGGCCACGGCGGCGTTCGCGATGGGCACCGACGGCATCACCTGGGCGGCCGACCGGCCGGGCTGCGAGATCCTCATCGTCGACGACAGCCGCCGCGTGCACCGGACGGCCGGGCTCGCGCTGGCGTCGTAAAACGGTTCGCGCTCCCGGCGGGGGCCGGGCCAGACTCGGCGGCACCCGAACTGCCGAGGAGTGCCATGCCGTCGTCCGTGCTGAACGTCTCCGTCGACTGCGCCGACCCGTACCCGCTGTGCGAGTTCTGGAGCCGGGTGACCGGGAAACCGGTCCCGGACACCGATCGGCCGGGCGACGACGAGGTCGGCTTCGAGCTCACCGACGGCACGACGCTGCTCTTCCAGCGAGTGCCGGAGCCGAAGACGGTGAAGAACCGCCTGCACCTGTGCCTGCGGCCGGACATCCCCCGCGACGAGGAGGTCGCACGGCTCCTCGGCCTCGGCGCGACGCTGGTGAACGACCTCCGGAACCCGGACGGCACGGGCTGGGCGGTGCTCGCCGACCCCGAGGGCAACGAGTTCTGCGTGCTGCGGAGCGCGGCCGAGCGCGCGGCGACGACGTGACGGACTCGTTCGCGGTCAACAAGGCCAACTGGGACGAACGCGCGGTGCTGCACGCGTCCTCGCCGGACTACGGCTTCGCCCGGTTCGCCGAGAATCCGGCGCACCTGAGCGACGTCGTGCGGTTCGACCGCCCGCGCCTGGGCGACCTCACGGGACTGCGCGCGGTGCACCTGCAGTGCCACATCGGCACCGACACGGTTTCGCTGTCCCGCCTGGGCGCGACCA
This sequence comes from Amycolatopsis sp. cmx-4-61, assembly GCF_046548775.1. Taxonomy (NCBI): domain Bacteria; kingdom Bacillati; phylum Actinomycetota; class Actinomycetes; order Pseudonocardiales; family Pseudonocardiaceae; genus Amycolatopsis; species Amycolatopsis sp. cmx-4-61. The sequence goes on from NZ_JAEBEI010000026.1 coordinate 80,129, forward strand.
CGACGGGCTTGGACTTCTCGGGCGCGGCGCTGGCCGAGGCCCGGCGGCTCGCCGAGGCGGCGGGCGCGTCGATCGGCTTCCACGAGGCGAACGTGTACGACGCCGTCGACGTGCTGGGCGCCGACCGGTTCGACCTCGTCTACACCGGGATCGGCGCGTTGTGCTGGCTGCCTTCGGTGGCGTGCTGGGCGGCGGTGGTCGCCGGGCTGCTGCGACCCGGCGGGCGGCTTTTCGTCCGCGAAGGGCACCCGATGCTGGGCACGCTGGACGCAACCGAGCCGCCGTCCCCGCGGTACCCGTACTTCGAACACGCGGAGCCGCTGGTCTTCGACGACCCCGGGACCTACGTCGCCGTCGACCGGCCCCTCGGCCACAGTGTCACCCACTCGTGGAATCACTCGCTGGGCGAGCTCATCACCGCCCTGCTGGACCACGGCCTGACCCTGACCGGGTTCACCGAGCACGACAGCGTGCCGTGGAACGCGCTGCCCGGGCAGATGGCGCTCGACGAGGCCACCGGCGAATGGCGGCTGAGCGACACGCCGTCGCGGCTGGCGGCGAGCTACACGCTCCAAGCCGTCAAGCCCGGCTGAATAGGGTGGCGGCATGGCCCGTCCCCTGATCGCCGTCGCCACGCTGGGCGGCACCATCTCGATGGCCCCGGTCGGCGGGGACGGCGGTGCCGTCCCCCGGTTCGGGGCGGCCGAGCTGCTCGGCGGGCTCGGCGACCTGCCGATGGACGTCCTGGCCGAAACCCTGGCCGGGATCGGCAGCGCGTCGCTGGACTTCGCGACGCTGCGGCGGTGCCGCGACTGGGGGCTGCGCCAGGACGCCGACGGGTTCGTCCTCGTCCAGGGCACCGACACGCTCGAGGAGACCGCGTACTTCCTCGACCTCTGCTGGCCGTCCGACGTCCCGGTGGTGGTCACCGGGGCCATGCGCCACGCCGGCCTGTTCAGCCCGGACGGCCCGGCGAACCTGCGCAACGCGCTCACCGTCGCGGCCGATCCGCGCAGCCGGGGCCGGGGTGTGCTCGTCACGCTCAACGACGACGTCCACGCGGCGCGCTGGGTGCGGAAGGCGCATTCGAGCCACCTCGAGGCGTTCTCCTCGGCGCCGGCCGGGCCGCTGGGCATGGTCGTCGAGCACGCCGTGCACTGGTTCCACCCGTCGCCGCCGCGGCCGCCCGCGCTCGAGGGTGACGACTTCGGCGGCCTGGTGCCGGTGGTGGAAGCGGGTCTCGACGACTCGGGCGCGGTGCTGGCGCACGTGGCCGCCCAGCCGGGCGTGCGCGGGGTGGTGCTCGCCGCGACCGGCGTCGGGCACGTGTCGGCCGGCACGGCCGACGTGGTCGCGGGGCTGGTGCCGGCTGTGCCGGTGGTCGTCGCCTCGCGGACCGGGGCGGGCCCGACGCTGCGCTCGACGTACGGCTTCCACGGCTCGGAGTCGAGCCTGATCGCGATGGGCGCGACCATGGCGGGCTGGCTGGACGCGCGGAAGTCGCGGATCCTGCTGCACACGCTGCTGGCCGCGGGCGCGGACCGCGACCGGATCGAGCGGGAGTTCCGCCGGCGCGGCGACCTGGACTGAAGGCTCAGTCCCGGATCGGGCCGTCCACCGGGTCGAGGTGGTACGGGCGCATCGCGCGGCCCGCGTCGCGGTAGACGTGGATGGAGACGGCCGGGTCCGGGCCGTCGTTGCGGACCTCGTGCACGTACCCCGGCCCGAACACCCGCGACTGCCCCGCGGACAGGGCGTGCAGCTCGGTGACCGCGCGGCCGTCCGGGGCGCGGCGCGCCACGGCCTCGGTCAGGCGGCCGCCGACCACCGTGAACGCGCCGCTGGCGAAGGCGTGGTCGTGCAGGTCGGTGCGCTGGCCGGGCAGCCAGCTCATCAGCCAGACCTCTTCACGCTCGTCCTTCGACACCAGCGTCGCGAAGCGCTCGTCGGGGTCGTAGCGCAGCAGGTGGCGCCAGCGGTCGCGGTCGGCGGCCACCTCGAGGGCGACGCGCACGGGGTGGCGCAGCGCGGGGTTTTCGGGACGCAGCAGGGTGTTGTCCGGAACGGCGAACATGGGGTCCTCACGGGGAAGAAAGTGTCGAGCTGGGCCGGGGCTGGGTTCACCGACAACAGCGACACGCGCACACGCTCGCGCCCAGGCCCATGCGGCCCCGCGGCTGAGTCGTCTCGTGCGCGAACATGCGATCAGAGTCCCAGCCGCTTCCGGCCCGGTCAAGCCGTCCCATCTGCCGGGAGCGTCAGGACCACTCGTGCTTCTGGGACCGCCCGAGCAGCTCCGCACCGGCCTGGCGGGGGTCGACGCCCTCGTGGCAGACGCGGTGCATGGCGTCGGTGATCGGCATGTCGACCCCGACGCTCTGCGCCAGTGCCCGGATCGACGAGCACGACATGACGCCCTCGGCGACCTGCCCGCCGGTGGCCGCCTGCGCCTGTTCGAGGGTCTCGCCGCGGCCGAGGCGTTCGCCGAAGGTGCGGTTGCGCGAGAGCGGGGACGAGCAGGTCGCGACCAGGTCGCCGACGCCGGCGAGCCCGGCGAAGGTGAGCGGGTCGGCGCCGAGCTTCGCGCCGAGCCGGGCCATCTCGGCCAGGCCGCGGGTGATCAGCGTGGCCATCGTGTTCGTGCCGAGGCCGAGGCCCGCGGCCATCCCGGTGCTGAGCGCGATGACGTTCTTGCAGGCGCCGCCGAGCTCGCAGCCGACGACGTCGGTGTTCGTGTAGGGGCGGAAGTAGGAGTTGGCGCAGGCGCGCTGGATCGCCACGGCGCGTTCGTGGTCGGCGCAGGCCAGCACGGAGGCGGACGGCTGCCCGGCGGCGATCTCCTTGGCCAGGTTCGGCCCCGTGACGACGACGACCTCGCCTCCGTCGATCCCGACGATCTCGCCGATCACCTCGCTCATCCGCTTGAGCGTGCCGAGCTCGACCCCCTTGGCCAGGCTGACCAGGATGGCGTCGGGCGGCAGCAGGCCACGCCACGCCGTCAGGTTCGCCCGCAGGCTCTGGCTGGGCACGGCGAGGACGACGGCGTCGGCGGTTCGCAGTGCTTCCGCGGGGTCGCTGGTGGCGGTGATGTTCTCGGGCAGGGGCACGCCGGGCAGGTAGGCGCGGTTGGTGTGCCGCTCGCGGATGTCCTCGGCGACCTGTTCGCGGCGCGCCCACACGGTGACGTCCCGCCCGGCGTCGCCGAGCACCTTGGCGAAGGCGGTGCCCCAGGAGCCGGCCCCGAGCACGGTGACCCGCTGCACGTCGGCGCGCATCAGGCGGGATCCCCCGGCTTCGCCGTGGGCGGTTCCTCGTGCCGGATCTCGGCCAGGAGCCGGGTCACCTCGTCCATCATGACCTTGGTGACTTCGCGCAGCTTGGTGGCGCTGCGGGTGTTGCCGCCGCGGTAGGCGGACAGGTCGATCGGGTCGCCGACGGAGTGGGTGATCGTCTTGCGCGGGAAAGGCCTGAACTTCTTCGTGTAGCCGTCGAAGATCAGGCTGGTGCCCCACCGGGCGACGGGGATGATCGGGACGTCGTTCTGCAGCGCGAGCCGCGCGGCGCCGGTGAAGGACTCCTTCGGCCAGCCGGCGGGGTCCTTGGTGATGGTGCCTTCGGGGTAGATGACGACGATCTTGCCGTCCTGGAGGGCCTGGTGCGCGGCCTTGAGGCTGTCCCCGGCGGCGGCCGACCCCCGCGAGACGGGGATCTGCCCGGACCCGGAGACGATCGGCCCGAGGATCGGCGCGCGCGTCAGGCTCTCCTTGAAGAGGAACCGCGGGACGCGCTTCTGCCGGTGCACGAAGACGGCGTCGACGGCGGGATCGAGGTGCGAGATGTGGTTCATGACGAGCAGGGCGGGCCCCTGCCGCGGGATCTTTTCGGCCCCGACGTAGACCCGCCGCGCAATGGCGGTGAGCGGGTAGAACAGTACGGCGGCGAGCCCCACCCAGAAGCCGCCCTTCTCACGCCGGGCCACGATCTCCTCCTCCGTCGGTCACATCCGGCGTTGATCCTGCCGCGCCGGGCTCGGGGCAGTCCAGGGAGGGTGGGTTCGCCCAGCTCGAGACCGGTTCCGGCCGGGTCGGGCGGGTCGGGCGGCCATCCCCGGGCCCCACCTCCCCCAAGTTGTCCACAACCCCCGTCGCCTGTGGACAACCCGCCCGGCCCGCCGACACCGGCGCAAGCTTTCCGGTAAAGATGGACACGTGGACGTGGATCTGGTCGTGCCGATGAAACACCCCCGCGACGGCAAGTCGCGGCTGCGTGGTGCCGTCGAGGCGGACCGCCACCCCCGGCTCGTCCTCGCGCTCGCCAAGGACACCCTCGCCGCCGTCGTCTCCAGTGCGCACGTGCGGCGGGTCCTGCTCGTCGCCGCCGACGCGGGAGCCGTCGCCGAACTGGGGGAACTCGGGGTCGAAATCGTCACCGAACCCGCGGAGAAGACGCTCAACGCGGCCTTCCGCCACGGCGAAGCCCTGCTCAAAGCCGGCGACCCGGGCGCCGTCGTCGGCGCGCTCCAGGCCGATCTCCCCGCGCTCAGCGCCGGCGATCTCACCGCCGCCCTCGCCGAGGCCGCCGGGCGGCGGGCCTTCGTCGCCGATCGGCAGGGCACCGGCACCACCCTGCTGCTGGCCGCGCCCGGCGCGCCCCTCGATCCGCGCTTCGGGCCCGGGTCCGCGAGCCGGCACGCCGCTTCCGGAGCCGTCCCGCTGGCCCAGCCCCTGCCGACCCTGCGCAGCGACGTCGACACCGCGGATGATCTGGGTCACGTACGCGCCCTCGGTGTGGGAAAACACACCGCCGAGCTGTTCACCTGACCTTCACCGTGGCCTGCGCAATCCGGCCCCGCTTAGTGAAGAATGGGGGCCGTGAGCACAGACGACGGCGGCACGCCCGCACCGCGGAGGCGACGGAACCCGGCCAGCGCCGAGACGGCGAAGAAGACGACCACCGCCAAGAAGGTGCCGTCCAAGTCGACCGCACGCGACACCGCCGCCCGCGCCACCGCCGGCAAGGCGCGCGCCCGCAAGGCCACGACCGCCGCGGCCACCCCGGCGGCGACGCGGCGACGCAGCTCCACGCAGGGCAACGCGAGGGCGGCCGAGGAGTTCCGGGCCGTGCCGTCGGCGCCGCCCGCGGTCACCGCCGCGCCGACCGCCGTCGAGACGCTGCCCGACGACCGGTACTTCAACCGCGAGCTGTCGTGGCAGGACTTCAACGCGCGCGTGCTCGCGCTGGCCGAGGACGAGTCGCAGCCGCTGCTGGAGCGGGCGAAGTTCCTCGCCATCTTCGCGTCCAACCTGGACGAGTTCTACATGGTCCGCGTCGCCGGCCTGAAGCGCCGCGACGAGACCGGCCTGCTGGTGCGCAGCGCGGACGGGCTCACCCCGCGCGAGCAGCTGGGCTACATCGCCAAGCGCAACCAGGACCTCGTCGAGCGGCAGACCGGCGCCTTCGAGAAGCACCTGCGCCCCCAGCTGGCCGAGCAGGACATCCACATCGTCGGCTGGGCCGACCTGGCCGGCGCCGACCAGCTCCGGCTGTCCAGCTACTTCTCCGAGCAGATCTTCCCGGTCCTGACGCCGCTGGCCGTCGACCCGGCACACCCGTTCCCGTACATCTCGGGCCTCTCGCTCAACCTCGCGGTGACGGTCCGCGACCCGGAAGGCGGCACCGAGCGCTTCGCCCGCGTGAAGGTGCCGAGCAACGTGCCGCGCCTGATGCGCATCGAGACCGAGCGGACCAGCCGGACGGCGACGTTCCTCCCCCTCGAAGAGCTCATCGCCGCCCACCTGGGTGAACTGTTCACCGGCATGGACGTCACCGAGCACCACGTCTTCCGCGTCACCCGCAACGCCGACTTCGAGGTCGACGAAGACCGCGACGAGGACCTCCTCCAGGCCCTCGAGCGCGAGCTGGCGCAGCGCCGCTTCGGCCCGCCGGTGCGCCTGGAAGTCGCGCAGGACATGAGCGAGCACATGCTCGAGCTGCTGCTGCGCGAGCTGGACGTCGACCCGGCCGACGTCGTCGAGGTGCCCGGCCTGCTCGACCTGACCTGCCTGCACCAGCTGTCCGCTGTGGACCGCAAGGAACTGAAGGACCGGCCCTTCGTCCCGGCGACGCACCCGGCGTTCGGCGAGCGCGAGACGCCGAAGAGCGTGTTCGCGACGCTGCGCGAGGGCGACGTGCTGGTCCACCACCCCTACGACTCGTTCTCCACCAGCGTGCAGCGCTTCATCGAGCAGGCGGCGGCCGACTCGAAGGTCCTCGCGATCAAGCAGACGCTGTACCGGACCTCGGGCGACTCGCCGATCGTCGACGCGCTGATCGACGCCGCCGAGGCGGGCAAGCAGGTCGTCGCGCTGGTCGAGATCAAGGCGCGCTTCGACGAGCAGGCCAACATCACCTGGGCGCGGACGCTGGAGCGCGCCGGCGTGCACGTCGTGTACGGCCTGGTCGGGCTGAAGACGCACTGCAAGGTGTCGATGATCGTGCGCCAGGAGGGCTCGACCATCCGCCGCTACTGCCACATCGGCACCGGCAACTACAACCCGAAGACCGCGCGGCTCTACGAGGACATCGGCCTGTTCACCGCCGACCCGAGCATCGGCGCGGACGTCACGGACCTGTTCAACGTCCTGACCGGCTATTCGCGGCAGGACACCTACCGGACGATCCTGACGTCGCCGCACGGCATCCGCCGCGGCATCGTCCGCGCGATCGGCGAGGAGATCGAGCTGGCGCGGGCCGGGCAGCAGGCCGGGATCCGGATCAAGTGCAACTCACTGGTCGACGAGCAGGTCATCGACGCGCTCTACCACGCGTCGCAGGCCGGAGTGCCGGTCGAGATCGTGGTGCGCGGGATCTGCACGCTCAAGCCGGGCGTCGAAGGCCTGTCGGAGAACATCCACGTCCGGTCGATCCTCGGCCGGTTCCTGGAGCACTCGCGGATCTTCAACTTCCGCGCGGGCGGGACGCACTGGATCGGCAGCGCGGACATGATGCACCGCAACCTGGACCGGCGGATCGAGGCGCTGGTGCGCGTCAAGGACCCGAAGCTCACCGCGCAGCTCGACAACATCTTCGACTCGGCGCTGGACCCGGCGACCCGCTGCTGGGTGCTGACCGCGAGCGGCGAGTGGTCGCCGTTCCCGGCCGACGGCTCACGCGTGCGGGACCACCAGCTGGAGCTGGCGAAGCTGCACGGGGCCGCCGGATGACCCAGGAGGTACGGGCGGCCGGCGCGGTGCTGTGGCGCGTCGCCGGGGGCGTGACCGAGGTCGCGCTGGTGCACCGCCCGCGGTACGACGACTGGTCGCTGCCGAAGGGGAAGCTCGACCCGGGCGAGACGATCGCCGAGGCCGCGGTGCGCGAAGTGCGGGAGGAGACCGGGTTCACCGCGGTCCTGGGCCGCTACCTGGCCCGGACGGCGTACCCGGTGCCGGCGCGCCGCGGTTCCGGGACGGTGCCCAAGACCGTCGACTACTTCGCCGCGGAAGCGGTTTCCGGCGGGTTCGCGACGAACGACGAGGTCGACGAGCTGCGCTGGCTCGAGCCGGCGGCGGCGGAGAAGCTGCTGACGCGGCCGGAGGACGTGCGGGTGCTGCGGGCGTTCGGCGAGCTGCCGGTGGGCCTGACGACGCTGTTGCTGGTGCGCCACGCCAAGGCGGGCAAGCGCGACGAGTGGTCGGGCGACGACGACCTCCGCCCGTTGTCGGAGGCGGGCCAGCGCCAGGCGGCGGCCCTGCGCCGGGTGCTGTCGTTGTTCGGCCCGGACCGCGTGCTGTCGGCCCCGCGGCTGCGGTGCGTGCAGACGGTGCACGGGGTCGCGGAGGACGTCACGGCCGAAGTCCGCCACGAGCCGGTGTTCTCGGAAGAGGGCTACTGGCCGGACCCGGTCCTGGGCGTGGCGCGGCTGCTGGCGGTGGCCGGAGACGGCGGGACGCCGGTGGTGTGCAGCCAGGGCGGCGTGATCCCGGACCTGGTGAGCGCGCTGGCGGACCGCGACGGCGTCGAGCTCCCGGCCGCGCGCGGCGGGGTGGTGCCGAGCAAGAAGGGCTCGTTCTGGGTGTTGTCGTTCCGGCCGCCGACGGACTCGGCGGGCCCGGTCCTCGTGGCCGCGGACTACCACCCGAGCGCGCTCCCCGCCCCCGCCCCCAGCCACTCCTGAGCCGCGCCGGCGACGCGCCGGCCAGGACGAGACAGCGGCGTGACAGTCGATCTTGGTGTACTTGTCCCGGGTCCCGCTGGGCTGCGCCGGGCTAGGGGTACGGCGCATCCCCGGGCGAGGGGGTTTCCGCCGGAACCGTGGCCAGCAGGGCCTGCACCTGTGCGACGCGGGGGTCGCCGAGGCGCTGGCTGACGGTCAGCGCCTCGGCCCAGTGGCCGCTCGCCTCGCGCTCGCGGCCGGTGCGGCGCTTGAGCCGGCCGAGGGTGATCTGGACGTCGATCGTGCCGTAGTCGGCGTTCAATTCCTTAAGTTCGGCGAGCGCGTCGAGGCCCGCCCGCTCCGCTTCGTCGTGCCGGCCCGCTCCTTCGAGGGCCTCGGCGACGTTCCCGAGCGCGAGCGCCGCGTGGTAGCGGTCGCCCAGTTCCGCGAACGCTTCGTGGGCCGTCTGCGCTGCTTCGGCGGCGTGGTCGTAGTCGCGCAGGCCGATGCGGCTCGCGCTGACGTTGAGGAGCGCGTGCGGCACGAAGGTGCGCTGGCCGTGGTCGCGCGCGAGGTGGACGGCCTGCATTGCGTAGCGTTCCGCTTCGGCGTATTCGGCGCGGACGTAGTAGGCGCCGGCGAGGTTGGACAGGATCGCCACCGCCAGCGCGGTGCCCTCGCCGCTCTCGGACGCGGCGCGCGCTTCCTCCAGCGCTTCGAGTGCCTTGTCCGGCTGGAGGGTGCGCAGGTAGGCGGAGCCGAGGTTGTTGGCGCTGTACTGCAGACCGGTGCGGTCGCCGGCGTCGCGGGTCGCGGCGACGGCCGTGCGCGCGGTGGCGATCCAGTCGTCGCGGTCGTGGCGTTCGGCGAAGAACCCGCGCAGGAGCCAGGCGAGCTGCCAGGCGTGTGCGGTCCAGCCGTGCCCGGCGGCGATGCCGACGAGTGCCGTGAGGGCCTGGCGTTCGGTGGTGTACCAGGCGATCGTCTGCTCGTGCTGCGCGAAGCGGACCGCGGGCAGCGGCGGCGGGTCGAGCGTGATGTCCTCGGTGAGCAGGTCCGGCCGGACGAGCTTGTTCGCTTCGGCGACGCTCGCGAGGTACCAGTCGAGGAGCCGGCGCAGTGCCGCCGCGCGTTCGGCCTCCGTCGTTTCGGTTTCGACGAGCTCGCCGGCGTAGACGCGCAGGAGGTCGTGGAACTGGTAGCGGTCGGTGCCGGGCTGGTTGAGGAGGTGGGCGGCGGCGAGCTGGTCGGCGAGTTCCCGCGCTTCGCGCAGGCCGGCGCCCGCGAGCGCGGCGGCCGAGGACAGGCTGAACCCGTGGCCGGGGTGCAGGCCGAGCAGCCGGAAGAAGCGGGCCGCGGCCGGGCGCAGTGCCTTGTAGGACCAGGAGAACGCGGCCCGCAGGTCGGTCCCGGCGTCCTGCGGGTCGCGGAGGGTGTCGAGCCGCAGCCGCTGGTCGCGGAGCTCCTCGACGATTCCCGCGAGCGAGACGCCGGAGAACCGGGAAGCGCGTTCCCCGGCCAGCGCCAGTGCCAGCGGCAGGCGGCCGCAGAGCTCGACGAGTTCGGCGACGGCGCCGGGCTCGGCGGCGACGCGCTGCGACCCGACGCTGCCGGCGAGCAGCGCGGTCGCGTCCCGGTCGTCGAAGGACCGCAGGGCGATCCGGCGGGCACCGTCGCGGGCGACGAGGCCGCGCAGCTGGTTGCGGCTGGTCACCACGACGAGGTTGCCGGGCCCGGGCAGCAGCGGGCGGACCTGGTCGGCGTCGCGGGCGTTGTCGAGCAGCATGAGCGTGCGGCTGCCCGCCAGCCTGCTGCGCAGCAGGGCCGAGCGTTCCTCCACGGTGGCGGGCAGGGTTTCGGCCGGGACGCCGAGGGCGCGCAGGAAGCCGGCGAGCGCGGCGCCGGGGGTGACCGGGGTTTCGGCGGAGTGCCCGCGCAGGTCGAGGAACAGCTGGCCGCCGGGGAAGCGCTCGCGGACTCTGTGGGACCAGTGCACGGCCAGCGACGTCTTCCCGACGCCGGCGGTGCCTTCGATGACGACGATGCCTTCGACGACGATGCCTTCGACGACGATGCCGGACGCGCCCCCGGGCGGCAGCCGGTCGAGTTCGGCGAGTTCCGGGCCGCGGCCGGTGAACCCGGCGACGTCGAAGGGCAGCTGCCGCGGCACGGTGTGGCCGACCGGATCGGCGTCGGCGGCGAGCAGTTCCGCGTGCAGGCGGCGGAGGTCTTCGCCGGGCTCGACGCCCAGTTCGTCGGCGAGCAATGCGCGCAGGCCGGCGTAGCGCGCGAGTGCTTCGGCGCGGCGCCCGGACCGGGCGAGGGCGCGCACCAGCCGTTCCCACAACGACTCCCGCAGCGGGTGCTGCGCGACGAGGTCGGTGAGTTCGGCGACGAGCCGCGCGTCGGGCACGAGGCCGGCGTCGAGGTCGATGCGCTGTTCGACGGCGAAGAGGTAGCGCTCGGTCAGCAGCGGCCCCCATTCCGCGGCCAGCGCGGGCGAGCCGACGCCTTCGAGGGGGACACCGCCCCAGGCGTCGAGGGCGGTGGCGAGCAGTTCCCGGCGGCGGGCGGGTTCCGCCGCGGCGGCGGCCTGGTCGAGGGTTCGGAGGAAACGCAGGGCGTCCACCCGGGACGGGTCGACGACGAGCCGGTAGCCGTCCGGTTCGGTGACGACGGAGTTGTCGCCGCAGAGGCGGCGCAGGCGCATGACGTAGGTTTGCAGGCTGCCCCGGATGTGCGCGGGCGGCGTTTCGCCCCAGACCCCGCGCGCGAGGGCATCGATCGACACGAGCCGCCCGGCGGAGAGCGCAAGGGTGGCGAGCAGCGCACGCTGGCGCGAACTGGTCAGCACGACCGGCGAACCGTCGACGAGCACCTGGAACGGGCCGAGCAGCCGGATGTCGATGGTGGTCGCCCCCAGGTTCGCCTCGCGCAGCCCGGCCCCGCCGGACGCGGGCCCCGAGGAAGGCAGCGTGGCATCACTCGGCCGGGCGCTCAAGCAACTTTGCGAAATTGGCCGGAACCGGTTTCGCGGTAGGGGCTGGGCCGAGCGGGTGACGCGGGAGTCCGTTCGGGACACCGGCTGGTGCGGTGAGTGACTCGCGGCTGGCGCGGGTTCGGGATGGTCGGGTTGCTTGCGTAGGTGCGGGAGATGTTCGGGTCTCGGCTTGCGGCTCGGCTTGCGGTCTCAGCTTGCTTGACCGGGCGGCCGGTTCGCTCCGGTCTGGGCTCGCCTGCGATCCGGGCGTGCAGGTACGCCGACCGACCCTCTGGGCACGCAAGCCGACTCTGCAGGTACGCGGGTCGACTCTTCCGGTACGCGGCCGACCCCCAGCGGCACGCCAGTCCACCCGGTACGCGGCCGACTCTCGCGGCACGCAAACCGACTCGTCGCGCACGCCAGCCGACCCACGCCGGTGCACGGCCCACCCTCGCGGCACGCAAACCGACTCTCCACGCGCGCCAGCCGACCCACGCCGGTGCACGGCCGACTCTCGCGGCACGCAAACCGACTCGTCGCGCACGCCAGCCGACTAACCCGGTACGCAAGCCGCCTCTGCGGGCACACGAGCCGAGCGTTGCAGCGCGCAAGCCCAGGCTGCCTGTTCTCGGGCGGCTGGCGGCGGATCACTTGTGCTGCACCGGGGCCGACATGCGTCAGGGCCCCGCGCGTCGCGCGGGGCCCTGACGGAAAAGCTGCTCGTCCAACAGGGGGTCGCCCCCTGGGGGTCCCCCGGATTTCACGTTACCGGAGGGGTACGACAGTTTCGGGCCGATCAGTCCTTCTTCGCCGCGGCAGAGGTCCGCCTTGCCGGGGTCTTGGCTGCGGTGGTCTTGGCCGCCGGGGACTTGGCCGTGGTGGTCTTGGTCGCCGTGGTTTTGCGGGCCGTGGTCGTGCGAGCCGTCGCCGTCTTCGCCGCCGGGGACTTCGCGGCCGTAGCAGGCTTCGCCGTGGCCGACTTCGCGGCAGTGGCCGACTTCGCCGCCGCAGCGGGCTTCGCCGCCGCCGCCGGCTTCGCAGCCGTCGTCGACTTTGCCGCCGTCCGCGTCCGGGTCGTTGCCGGCTTTGCCGCCGCCGTCTTCGGGGGCGCCGTCTTCGGAGCCGCCGCCGGACGTGTCCGGGTCGTCGTCGCCGGACCCGTCGCCGCCGGGCGGGAGGCCGATGCCCTTCCGGCCGGGGTCGCCTTCGGGAGCTTCTTCGCGCCCGAGACGACGTCCTTGAACGTCGTTCCCGCGCGGAACGCCGGGACGTTCGTCTTCTTCACCCGCACCGCCTCGCCGGTGCGCGGGTTGCGGGCCGTCCGGGCTGCTCGGGCGCGCTTCTCGAACACCCCGAAGCCCGTGATGTTGACCTTCTCGCCCTTGTTGACCGTCCGGATGATGATGTCGACCAGACCGTCGACCGCCTCGGCGGCGGCCTTCTTGTCGCCCAGGCGCTCGGTCAGCGCCTCGATCAGCTGGGCCTTGTTGGCCATGTCCAGTCCTCCAGGAGGCTCCACGGCCGCGTCGGCCGGCTAGCGACACGGTATTACCAACGCAGCACGAATCCAACGGCACAGGGAAAGTTTCCCGGTGCCGCCGCAATCCGGGAAAAGCCGCCCGGACGGAGGTGGGATCCCTTGATGAGCAAGCGATCCCACCCCGGGGCTAGGCGGTCACCGGTGTCGTCGTCGGCTTCCAGGACGGGCGGCCCGCCTCGAAGCTGTCGATCTGCTCGGCGTGGCGCAACGTGAGCGCGATGTCGTCGAGGCCCTCCAGCAGCCGCCAGCGGACGTAGTCGTCGATCTGGAACGGCGCGGTGAAGTCCTTGGCCCGCACGGTCTTGGTCTCGAGGTCGACCGTGACCTCGGTGCCGGGCTCGTTCTCCAGCAGCTTCCAGAGCAGCTCGACGTCGTGCTGCTCGCACTGCGCGGCCACCAGGCCGCCCTTGCCGGAGTTGCCGCGGAAGATGTCGGCGAACCGGGCGGAGATGACGACCCGGAAGCCGTAGTCCATCAGCGCCCAGACGGCGTGCTCGCGCGACGATCCGGTGCCGAAGTCCGGGCCCGCGACCAGCACGCTCCCGTTCCGGAACGGCTCCTGATTGAGGATGAAGTCCTCGTCACCGCGCCAAGCGGCGAACAGGCCGTCCTCGAACCCCGTCCGCGTCACCCGCTTGAGGTAGACGGCCGGGATGATCTGGTCGGTGTCCACGTTGGACCGGCGCAGCGGGACGCCGACGCCGGTGTGCTGGGTGAACGGTTCCATGGCGGTAGCTCCTCGGGTGGGTCAGCGGGCGGCGGTCAGCAGGTCTTCCGGCGACGACAGCGTGCCCCGCACGGCCGTGGCGGCGGCCACGAGCGGCGAGACCAGGTGCGTCCGGCCGCCCTTGCCCTGCCGGCCTTCGAAGTTGCGGTTCGACGTCGACGCGCTGCGCTCGCCCGGCTTCAGCTGGTCCGGGTTCATGCCGAGGCACATCGAGCAGCCGGCCTGGCGCCACTCCGCGCCCGCCTCGGTGAAGACCTGGTCGAGCCCCTCGGCCTCGGCGGCCTGGCGCACGCGCATCGAGCCCGGAACCACCAGCATCCGGACCGAGTCCGCCACCTTCCGGCCGCGCAGCACCTCGGCCGCGGCCCGCAGGTCCTCGATCCGGCCGTTGGTGCAGGACCCGAGGAAGACGGTGTCGACCGAGATCTCCCGCAGCGGCGTCCCCGGCTTCAGATCCATGTAGGACAGGGCTTTTTCCGCGGCGATGCGGTCGTTCTCGTCGGGGATCTGCTCGGGGTCGGGCACCTCGGCACCCAGCGGGAGGCCCTGGCCGGGGTTGGTGCCCCAGGTGACGAACGGCGTCAGCTCGCTCGCGTCCAGGTGCACCTCGGCGTCGAACTCCGCCCCTTCGTCGGTGCGCAGCTGCCGCCAGTTCTCGACCGCCGCGTCCCAGTCCGCGCCCTGCGGCGCGTGCGGACGCCCCTTCAGGTAGGCGAACGTCGTCTCGTCCGGCGCGATCATCCCGGCGCGGGCGCCGGCCTCGATGGACATGTTGCAGACGGTCATCCGCGCCTCCATCGAAAGCGCCTCGATGGCCTGGCCGCGGTACTCCAGGATGTAGCCCTGGCCACCGCCGGTGCCGATCTTCGCGATCACCGCGAGGATGATGTCCTTCGCCGTGACGCCGGGACGCAGCTCGCCGTCGACCGTGATCGCCATCGTCTTGAAGGGCCGCAGCGGCAGCGTCTGGGTGGCCAGCACGTGCTCGACCTCGGACGTGCCGATGCCGAAGGCGATGGCGCCGAACGCACCGTGCGTGGAGGTGTGGCTGTCGCCGCAGACCACGGTCATGCCGGGCTGGGTCAGGCCGAGCTGCGGGCCGATGACGTGCACGATGCCCTGCTCGGCGTCACCCATCGGGTGCAGCCGGACCCCGAACTCCTTGCAGTTGCGGCGAAGGGTGTCGACCTGGGTGCGCGAGACCGGATCGGCGATGGGGAGCTCGATGTCGACGGTCGGGACGTTGTGGTCCTCGGTCGCGATGGTCAGGTCGGGGCGGCGCACCGGCCGCCCGGCCAGGCGGAGGCCGTCGAAGGCCTGCGGGCTGGTCACTTCGTGCAGCAGGTGGAGGTCGATGTAGAGCAGGTCCGGTTCGGCGCCTTCGCCTCGGCGCACGAGGTGGCTTTCCCACACCTTCTCCGCCAGCGTGCGGGCCTTGCCGGTCGGGCTGGTCATCTCCGGCTCCTTCCACGGTCGGAACTCGGGCGCGCACCGGCGGAACGGATGCGAGCCGCGAAGGAAGGGCGCAGCTCGAGTTCGGGTTTCCCAGATACTGGACTTCCCAAAGTGCGGGACGCTAGTATCGGTTCGTGGGACAGCATAGCGGTATCGGAGTACTGGACAAAGCAGTGGCCGTCCTGCAGGCGGTCGCGGACGACCCCTGCGGCCTCGCGGAACTGTGCACGCGGACCGGCCTGCCCCGGGCCACCGCGCACCGGCTCGCGGTCGGCCTCGAGGTGCACCGGCTGCTGCGCCGCGGTCCGGACGGGCGCTGGCGCCCCGGTACGGCGCTGGCCGAACTCGCGGGCGGTTCGACGGACCCGCTGCTCGACGCGGCGGGCGTGGTGCTCCCGAAGCTGCGTGATGTCACGGGCGAAAGCGTCCAGCTGTACCGGCGCGACGGCGTCCAGCGCGTGTGCGTCTCGACGGCCGAGCCGCCGAGCGGGCTGCGCGACACGGTGCCGGTGGGTTCGCGGCTGCCGATGACGGCGGGCTCGGGCGCGAAGGTGCTCGCGGCCTGGGCGGACCCGCACACGCAGCGCACGATCCTGGCCGACGCGGTCTTCGGCGAGCGCACGCTCCTGGAGGTCCGGCGGCGCGGCTGGGCGCAGAGCGTGGCCGAACGCGAGCCGGGGGTGGCGAGCATCTCGGCCCCGGTGCGGGATTCCGCGGGAACCGTGGTGGCCGCGGTGTCGGTGTCCGGGCCGATCGAGCGGATCGGCCGCAAGCCGGGCGCGCGCTGGGCCGCCGACCTCCTCGCCGCGGCGGACGCTCTGCAAGAACGGCTCTGAGCTCCGGTGCGGCTCCATTGCGCCCGGCGGTCGCGCCTGGCACGGTGACCCGATGCTGAACGAGGTGGCCGACGGAGTTTGGGTGCGGCAGAGCGAATGGGTCTGGAGCAACACCACGGTGGTGCGCGGGGACGACGGGCTGGTCGTCGTCGACCCCGGCATCCACGGCGCCGAACTCGACGCGCTCGCCGACGACCTGGACCGGCTCGGGATCCCGGTCGTCGCCGGGTTCTCCACGCACCCGCACTGGGACCACCTGCTCTGGCACCCCCGCTTCGGCGACGTCCCCCGGTACGCCACGGCCGCCAACGCCCGCATCGCCGGCGAGGCACGGGAACGCGCCCAGGCCATGGCGAAGGAAACCGCGCCGGACATCCCTCTTGAACCGATCGCCCGGCTCACCCCGCTGCCCGCGGACGGCACCCCGATCCCGGGCGAGGTCATCGAGCACGACGCGCACGCCGTCGGCCACGCCGCCGTCCTGCTCGCCGACCGGCGCGTGCTGATCGCCGGCGACCTGCTGTCCGACGTCCTCATCCCGCTCCTCGACCCGCGCCGCGACGAGCAACCCGACGCCTACCAGGCCGTGCTCGACCGGCTGGAGAAGACCGCCGAACACGTCGACGTCCTGATCCCCGGCCACGGCGCGGTCGCCGAAGGCCGGGAGATCGCGGCCCGCTTCGCCGTCGACCGGGCCTACCTCGACGCGCTCCGGCGGGGCGAAGACCCGGACGACGAGCGCTGGGGGAAGCGTAAGTAGCGCCGTTCGGGTGACCGCGGGCGGAACCGCGTATTCGGTGACGGCGGCCACGTCTCCTCATAGTCGGCACCACACGAGGGGGATGACCACCATGCACACCGAACTCACGCGCCGGGCCATGGCGATGCTGCGGGCCGTCGGCGCGGGCCGGGCCGAACTGACCTGCAGCTGCGAACCCGACCTGCGGGTCGACGGCCTGCCGTGCTGCGACCAGGCGACGGCGCACCAGCTGGCGCGGGCCGGCCTGATCCGCCCCACCCGGGCCGGCGCCGTCGGGCAGTGGACGCGGGCGGAGCTCACCGACGCGGGCCGCCGGGCGCTGGGCGGCGCCCTCGCCGCCGCGTGAGGCAACCGTCCGGGCCGCTCGCGCGTGTAGCGGGCAAAACGCGAGGGGTGACCCATGAAGATCGCTGCCGCCCTGTTCGGCGCCGGCCTGCTGCTGACCGGCTGTGAGCGCACGCCGCCCACGGCCCCGGAGTCGCACTACCTGAGCCCGGTCGAGACGATCCCGCCGTCCCCGGTCGCCGATCCGGCCGCCGTGCGCTGGATGGACGGCTTCTGCGCCGCCGTCCGCGGCTACCAGGAGCGGACCAACCGCGAAGCCGGGCCCGCGCGGCCGACGCCCAGCAGCGTCGGCGAGGTGCAGCGGGCCATCAGCGCGGAGCTGGGCGGCCTCGCGGACCGCACGGGCGAGGCGATCGGCAAGCTGACCGCCCTGCCGCCCGCGCCCGTCCCGCTCGGCGAAACCGTCCGCACGGCCTTCGTCACGAAGTTCACCACGGCCCGCGATCGCGCCGCCGCCGCCAAAACCACGCTCGACCGCGCGAAGCCGAACAGCGAAGAATCCCAGGGTCCGGCCGTCCAGGCCCTGGACCAGGCCCAGGCGGACCTCGACGGCACCTACGACCCGGTCGGCGCCGTGACGGCATCGCCGGAGCTGATGCTCGCCGCGGTCAGCGCGCCCGGCTGCAAGGCCTGAACGCTCAGCGCCGCACGAGCGCGGCCTGCAGCGGCAGTGAACGCGACGACCCGCCCACGGACACCGTGAACCCGCCGCGCACCGGCTGCCACGCGTGGGCCGCCGTGTCCCAGACGGAGAAGTCGCGCGCGTCCAGGCGGATCGTCACCCGCTGGGCCTGGCCCGGCGCCAGCGAGACCCGCTCGAAGCCCTTCAGCTGGCGGGGCGGCTCGCCCGCGGCCGCCGGGAAACCCAGGTACAGCTGCGCGACCTCGGCGCCCGCCCGGTTGCCGGTGTTGCGCACCGTGAACGTCGCCGTGGCGCCGTCGCCCGTGGTGTGGACCGACAGACCCGAGTAGGCGAACGTCGTGTACGACAGGCCGTGGCCGAACGGGAACAGCGGGGCGCGGCCCTGCGCGTCGAACCACCGGTAGCCGACCTGCAGCCCCTCCGAGTAGGTCGCGACGCCGTCGACGCCGGGGAACTGCGCCGGGGTGTTCGCCGGGGTGTCGGCCTCCGCCGCGGGGAAGGTGATCGGCAGCTTCGCCGACGGGTTGACGTCGCCGAAGAGCACGCCCGCCACCGCCGCGCCGTCCTGCTGGCCGGGGTACCACGCCTGGAGGATCGCCGGCACGCGCGCCGCCCACGGCATGAGCACCGGGCCCCCGCTCTTCACCACGACGACGGTGTGCGGGTTGGCCTCGGCGACGGCGGTGACCAGGGCGTCCTGGTCACCCTCCAACGCCAGGCTCGGCCGGTCCCTGCCCTCGGTCTCGTTGTCCCCGACCATCACCACGGCGACGTCGGCGGTCCGGGCCAGGGCGGCCGCGCGGGCCACGTCGCTGCCGTCGTCCAGGGTCACCGTGGCGCCCGGGACGCGCTGCCGCAGGCCCGGCAACGGGTCCACAGTGGACGTCGGGATGACGGCCGAGCTGCCCCCGCCGCCGGTCTTGGCCTGGGTCGCGAACGGCCCGACGAGCGCGATCGACCGCACTCCCGCGTCGAGCGGGAGCTGGGCGTGTTCGTTGCGGAGCAGCACCATGCCGCGTTCGGCAAACTCCTTCGCGGCGGCGTCGTGCCGGGCCGTCGGCAGCGGGGTGAGCACCGGCGGGTGGTCGAACTGCCCGAAGGCGAACATCGTGCGGAACCGCGGCCGCAGCAGCTCGTCCACCCGCTGCTCGGTCACCTGCCCGGCCAGCACGGCCTGCTTCAGCTTCTCGCCGTACCAGGTGCCGTCGATCATCTCGAGGTTCATGCCCGCGTTCGCCGAGCCGACGGTGCTGTGCGCGGCACCCCAGTCCGACTGGACGAACCCGGTGAACCCCCAGTCGTCACGCAGCTTGCCCTGCAGCAGTGCCGGGTTCTCGCACATGAAGACACCGTTGATCTTGGGGAAGGCGCACATCACCGAGCCCGCGCGGCCTTCGGTGACCGCCTGCTCGAAGTGCGGCAGGTAGATCTCGTTGAGCGTGCGCTCGTCGATGTGCTCGTCGATGCCGAAGCGCTGGGTCTCCTGGTTGTTGGCCGCGTAGTGCTTGACCTCGGCGATGGTGCCGTTCTCCTGGATGCCGCGGATGTCCGCGGCGCCCAGCGCGCCGACCAGGAACGGGTCCTCCCCCATGCCCTCGAACGTCCGGCCGTTGCGGGGGACGCGGGCGATGTTGATGTCCGGCCCCTCGGACACGTTGTGCGCCAGCGCGCGGGTTTCACTGCCGATCAGCCGGCCGTACCGGCGGGCGAGCCCGGTGTCGAACGTCGACGCCAGCGCCATGGTGGCCGGCAGCGCCGTCGCCGGTTTCTGCGGCTTGTCGTCGGCGGGCCCCATGCCGGCGGGACCGTTGGCGATCCGGAACCCCGGCACGCCCAGCCGCGGGATCGGCGGCACGAACCGCTGGTGCCCGGCGTCGGGCTGCAGGTGCAGCTGGGAGATCTTCTCGTCGAGGGTCATCGCCGCGATCAGCTCGGCGGCCCGGCGGTCGGGTGACTGGCGGGCGTCGCGCCAGGGTTGCGCCTGCGCGGCCGCCGGCGTCGTCAGCGACAACCCCAGGACCACGGCGAGAACGAGCGGGCCGGTGCGCATCGAAGCCTCCCACGGCAGGCGGACGGACCAACGGCGGCCAAGCTAACCCATACCTGACAAGGAAACATAGGCTCGATTTCGTTCACGTACCTGAACGAGAATTGGACTCGACCATTTCCGCCGCTCAACCTGGCGGGAGCACCGGCGAACCGGGCCGGACCCGGGCGGAGAAAGCCCCTGATCGGCCTAACGGCGGGAGCGGCACCGGCCGGCCGACCCTCCAAAGAGGACACTTTGAGTCGGCGGGTCCCCCGGCCGCCGCCGGAGGGCCCGGGTCAGCGGGCCGCGGCCAGCCGCAGCGCCCGGTACACGAACTGCTGGTCACCCAGCCGGTGGCGCAGGTCGCGCTCCAGGCCCGCGATCGGGTAGAGGTTCTGCGGCGCCCGCGAGTCCTTGTACGCGACGGACGCGAACCGCCCCAGCACCGACTGGGTGACGTTCGCCAGCTCGGCGACCTGTTCGCGGCCGAGGTGCGGCGCCGCCTCCACGCGCACGACCCCCGACCACGGCGGGCCGCCCGCCGACGGCAGCCGCAGGTACCACGAGTGCCGGACCCACGTCGTGCCCATCAGGAACACCGGCGTGCGCTGGTGCGGACCGAGCCGGCCGACCAGCGCGTTGAGCTCGCCGGGCAGGTACGTCGTCTGGTGGCTCTTGATGAACCCCACGGCCCGGTCCAGGTGCGCGCGGCCGCGCAGCGGGCCGTCCACGACCAGCAGGTCCTCGCCGACGTGCCCGGCGATCGCCGTGCGCGCCCGGATCGCCGTGTCCAGCTCGGTTTCGGCCAGCTGCTCCTGCAACGCCGAGGACAGCACCACCGGCAGCGGCTTGTCCTCCTTCGCCGCCGCGCGGTGCGCCGTGTAGACGCCGGCCGGGGTGGCGATGTCGTCGGCCCGCGGGGCGACGGTGAACAGCCCGCGCCGGACGTCGGTGCCGACGACGTGCGCCCGTCCCGCACAGCAGCACACGACCCCCGCCGCGTAGGACGCACAGAGACCGATGGACGCCGAGTTCGTGCCGGCCGGGTCGTCGATCCAGACGCGGGCGTCGATCCGCCGGACGCCGTCGACGAACAGCACCGCTTCCGGCGGGGACACCGGCGACGGGTCGATCGGCGCCCACTCGGCCTCGGGGACCTCGACGTCGAGTTCGACCTCCGCCTGGGAACGCCCGAGGTCCTCGGCCTCCATCGAGCTGCCGTAGCCCGGGTCCCAGGCGTCGATGCTGAAGTTCATCCCGGCCACCGGATCGAGGTGGTGAACGGTCATGCGCCCTCCCTGGCGATGTGCGAGCCGGTGCCGTCCCGGGTGACCAGGAACCGCACCGGGACGCGCTCGGCGAGCGCCGGCACGTGGGTGATCACCCCGACCATCCGGGAGCCGGACGCGGCGAGGTTCTCCAAAGTGGACGCCACGACGTCGAGGGTGGCCTCGTCGAGCGTCCCGAAGCCCTCGTCGAGGAAGATCGACTCCAGGCGGGTCGCCCCTTCGGCCGCCATGGCCCCCAGCTGCGAAGACAACGCGAGGGCCAGGGCGAGGGACGCCTGGAACGTCTCGCCGCCCGACAGCGTCTTCACCGGACGGAGGGCGTCGGCCTCGTTGTGGTCCACCACCAGGAAGTCGCCCTTGTCGTGGGTCAGCTCGAACTGGCCGCCGGACAGTTCCAGCAGCGACGCCGACGCCTCGGCGACCAGCGTGTCGAGCGCCCCGGCGATCAGCCAGCGCGGGAACTTGTCCGAGCGCAGCAGATCCGCGAGCAGCCGCGCGACCTGGGCGTCGGACTCCGCGGCGGCGATGTCTTCGTGCAGCCCCGCCACCCGGGCCACGCGCCGCTGCATGTCCGTGTGGTCGGCTTCGGCGCGCGCCCGGGCCGTCGCGACGGCGACCGGGACGCGGTCGCGCACCGGTCCCGCCGGGACGGCGACCCCGAGCGCGGCGACGTCGTCGGCGACCGCGCGTTCGGCCGCCTGCAAC
Organism: Amycolatopsis sp. cmx-4-61; assembly: GCF_046548775.1. Classification (NCBI taxonomy): domain Bacteria; kingdom Bacillati; phylum Actinomycetota; class Actinomycetes; order Pseudonocardiales; family Pseudonocardiaceae; genus Amycolatopsis; species Amycolatopsis sp. cmx-4-61. The sequence continues at coordinate 101,593 of NZ_JAEBEI010000026.1, forward strand.
GCTTCGGCCGCTTCGCCCTCGGCCGTCTCCGCGACGGCCAGCCGCTCGCGGTGGTCCTTCGCCTGGCCGGCGGCCCAGTCCGTGAGCGCGGTCCAGGCGCCCAGCAGGCTCTCGCCGTCGATCGGCGGGGCACCGAGACCGACCAGCGGGTCGCGGGCACGGGACAACCGCCGGCGCTCGGCCTCGACCTGGACGCCGATGCCCGCCTGGGCTTCCGTGGCGCGCTTCGCGGCCGCCCGGGCGGTCCGCAGCTCCGCGTCCGCCCGCTTCGCGGCTTCTTCCAGCGAAGCGACCTTCGCCAGTTGCTCGGTAACGGCTTCCGCGGACGGCGCGCCGTCGAGCGCCGCGACGAGTTCACCGTGCCGGCGCCGGGCGGTGGCGAGCTCGGTGGCCGCCGACTGCTCGGCCAGGCCCGCGTCGACCGCCCGCTTCCGCCGCTCCTCGGCGTTCCGCTCGGCGGAAGCCAGATCGTCGGCCGCGACGACGGCTTCCTTGCCCGCCGCTTCGGCCGCCGCTTCGAGCGCGGCCAGCGCCGTCCGCCGGTCCGCCAGCGTGGCCGCGGCCCACGCGGTGAGCCGCTGCCAGCCCGCCGGGACGTCACCGTCGTCGACCGCGGGCGCGCCCAGCTCCACCAAGGGATCGCGGGCCACCCGCAGCGCTTCCCGGGCCGCCGCGAAGGACTTCCCGACGACGTCGGCCTCGTCCTGCGCCGCCGCGCGTTCGGCGCGGGCCGCGGCCAGTTCCCGGTCGGCGGCGTTCGCGGCCTCGGCGACGCGGACGCGGCCGTCGATCGTCTTCGACAGCCACTCGCCGCGCTCGCGCACAGCGGCGACGAGGTCCGCGTAGTCCGGTTCGGTGAAGGACGCCTCGACCGGCCGCCGCAGCACCGCGGACTCCGGCGGCCCGGCCACTTCCGCCAGCACCGCGCGCAGTTCTTCCGCCTGAGCGGCGGCGGACGCGGCCGAGTCGGCGTCGCGGTCCACGGCCCGTTCGAGCGCGCGCAGCGCGGCTTCGGCCGTGGCACGCTCCCCTTCGGCGCGCTCGAGGCGTTCGCGGGCCTCGGCCAGGTGGGCGTGGCCGACGGAGTCCGGCAGGGCCGTGACTTCCTGCTCGCACACCGGGCACGGGTGCCCGACGGCGAGGCCGGCCCGCAGGCTCAGCGCCTGCCCGGCCCGTTCGGCTTCGGTCACCGCGGTCTTCGCCGCCGTCACTTCGGCGTCCGCCCGGGCGAAGGCGCCTCGCGCCGCCTCGAGTTCCGTCCGGCGCGCGGCCTGCTCGGGCGCGGCCTTCCGTTGTGCCTCGCACAGGGCGTACAGCGTGCGGGCATCGGAGCGGGCGGCGGCGAGCGGGGCGACGTCCGGTTGGGCGGCCAGCGCCGCCCGCGCTTCGGCGTCGGCCGTCTCCGCCGTGCCGAGGCGGGCGGCGGCCTCCGCCGTGCGCTTCGCCACGCGCGCCGCATCCGCCGACAGGTCCCCGAGATCCGCGGGCGGCCGCAGGGCGGCCAGGCGGTCGCGGTCCTGGCGGGCCCGGCCGGCTTCGGCCGCGGCGTCTTCCGCGGTCCGGGCGGTCGAGTCCCGGTTCTTCCGGGCCGCCTCGACGGCGGCGAGGGCTTCGGTGACCGAGACGGCGGCGGCGTCCTTCGCCTGCAACGCCGTCGTCGCCGCTTCTTCGAGCCGGGGAAGGGCCTTCTCCGTCTCCTCGAATTCGGCGCGGTCGGCGCGGAGGCGCTCCAGTTCGCCGCGCGCGGGGGCCGCGGCGAGGGCGGCACGAGCTGCTTCGTCCGCCGTCTCCGCGGTTTCCAGCGCGGTCCGGGCCGTCGTCACCGCGTCCGCGGCGGCGCGGCGCCGGGTTTCGAGGTCTTCGACGCCGTCCGGACGGGCCACGGAGTCGAGGATTTTCAGCTCGGCCGTGAGAGCGGCGACGCGTTGGCGGGCGTCGTCGTGCGCGCGGGTGGCGTCGTTCAACCCCGGCAGGGCCGCGTTCACCCGCGTCTCCAGCTCGGCCAGGGCCGCCATCCGCGCGGCCAGCTCGGCGACGGCTTCCTCGGTGGCGTCGGCGTAGCTGCCGAGTTGTTCGGCGAGGACGGCGGCGCGCTGCTTCTGCTGCTCCGCCGTCACGCCGGCCCGGCGGCCGATCCGCTCGTAGACCTCCAGGCCCAGCAGCTTGATGAGGATCTTCTGCCGGTCGGCGGCCTTGGCGTGCAGGAACTCGGCGAAGTCGCCCTGGGGCAGCGCCACGCAGGTGCAGAAGTGCTTGAACGTCAACCCGAGCAGGCGTTCGACCGCCGGGGTGACCTCGGAGTCCGCGGCGATCGGGTCGGCGTCGTCCTCGGGGCCGCCCAGTGCGGTGGGGTCGACGAGCCGTTCCAGGCGCACGTTCTTCACGCTGACCGTGGGTTTCTTGCCGCCGCTGCGCCGGACTTCCCGCACGACGTGGTAGCGCGCGCCGCCGGCGTCGAAGACCAGCCGGACGGTCGCGCGGTTCACCGTCGGCGCGAGCGCGGGCGCGACGAGGCCTTCGTGGTCCCAGCGGGCGACGGAGCCGTACAGCGCAAACGTGAGGGCGTCGATGACCGTGCTCTTGCCGGCGCCGGTCGGCCCGACGAGCGCGAAGTAGTCCGTGTCCTCGAAGCCGACTTCGGTCTTCTCGCGGAAGGACGCGAAGCCGGTCATCTCCAGCAGCACTGGCCGCATGTCACACCCCGCTCGTCTCTTCGTCGTGCAGCCGCGCGAAGAGCGCCTGCACGCGCTTGTCCTCGACCGTGCGGTCCGCGCAGTAGGCCGCGAACAGCTCCCCCGGCGAACGGTCCGCGACCGCGCGGTCGCCGTTCGACGTCGTCACCGGCGCGGCGAACTCCGGGTCGATGCGGATTTCCAGGGCGTTGGGCAGGGCTTCCTGGATCTCCTCGCGCAGCCCGGCCCTGGTCGCTTCGCGGAGGTAGACGCGGAGGTAGTCCTCCCCGAACTCCTCGGCGCGGCCGGTCAGTTCCGCCACCGTGCCGTGGACCGTCCGCAGCTTCCGGCCCGCGTTCAGCGGGATGTCGGTGATCTTCGCCGGCGTCGTGGGACTCACCTCCACCGAGAGCACGACGCTCGTGTTGTCCTGCTCGCCGAAGTCGACGGCGAACGGCGAACCGCTGTAGTGCACCGGGCACGCGGCGGGCAGCGACTGGCGCCGGTGCAGGTGGCCCAGCGCCACGTAGTGCGGGTCGGCGCCGAACGCCGTCGCCGGCACGTGGTACTCGAAGATGGACTGCGCGGCGCGCTCCCCGCCGCCCATCGTGCCGCCGGTGACCGTCAGGTGCGCCATGACGAGGTTCACCGCGCCGGGGGTGAACCCGGTCTTGAGGTGCTCGAGGATGTCGCGCACGCGCTGGTCGTACTCGCCGACGTTGTCCGCCGGCGTCCCGGCGAGCAGCTCCGCGGCGCGGACCGCGTAGCGCTGGGAAAGGAAGGGCAGCACGGCGACGTTGACGCGCTCGCCCGTCGAACGCGCGTCGAACGAGTACACCCCGCCGTCGTGCACCGGGCGCGGGTCGCCGGTGAGCTGGATGCCCGCGGCCTTGAGCAGGGGCCGGTACGCCTCGAAGGTGGCGGCGTGGTCGTGGTTCCCGGCGATGGCGACGACCTCGGCACCGGTTTCGCGCAGCGCCATCAGCGCCCGCACCACGAGTTCCTGCGCGGCCGCCGACGGCGCCGACGTCTCGTACAGGTCACCCGCGACGAGGATCGCGTCGAACGGCTCGTCCCGCGCGATCCGGACGATTTCGCCGAGCACGGCCCGCTGCTCGTCGAGGCGGTTGCGCCCCTTGAGCGTCTTGCCGATGTGCCAGTCGGAGGTGTGCAGGAACTTCACCCTCGGTCCTTCCGTTCGGGTGGTGGACGGTGGGCTTGCGATGGGCTCAGAACGGCGGCGGGTCGTCGCCGAAGGGGTCGCTGCCGCGCGAAGGGAGGCCGGCGAAGGGATCGGACTTCTTCGCCGTGGACGACCCCGCTGTTGTGGTCGGGATCCGCCCGGCCTCGGAAAGCCGCGTGGCCCAGGCCGGGAACGGGAAGCCGACGGCGATCGGCACCGGGATCTCCGGCTGGCTCACGAACATCGTGCCCGGCGTGGCGAGCGTCGCGCGGACCCGCTGGCTGGCCGGGAGAAAGCCGTACTCGGGCCGCGACGCCTCGGCGGCGTCGAGGCGGCCGACGATCCGGACCGAGCTGTTGCTGACGATCCGGCGCTCGACCTCGCTGGCGGTCTGCTGCGCGCCGATCAGGATGACGCCGAGGGAACGGCCGCGTTCGGCGATGTCCAGCAGCACCTCCTTGATCGGGCTGCTGCCTTCGCGCGGCGCGTACTTGTTGAGCTCGTCCAGCATGGTGAACAGCAGCCCGCCCGGGCCGGCCGCTTCCTTGCGCGCGGTCTCCGCGGCGAGCGTCACGCCGACGACGAACCGCTGCGCGCGCTCGACGAGGTTGTGGATGTCCACCACGGTCACCTGCTGGTTCTCCGTGGACAACTGGCGCGCGGGGTGGTCGGCGAGGTCGCCGCGGATGAGGCCGGAGAGCGCGCGCTGGCTCGAGCGCAGGCGGCGGATGAAGGCGTTCACCGTGCCGGCGCCGGTGACCGCACCCGCCCAGCTCGCCCGGGTTTCCTCGTCGGTGACGCGCTCGCAGATGACGTCGATGAGCTCGGCGTAGGTGCGGCACAGCACGCCGTCGACGTTCGCGGCGCCGTCCTTGCCCGCCGGTGTGCTGTCCAGCCGCAGGCGGTTCGCAACCTGGTGGATGACCATCGTGTACTGGTTGCGCTCGTCCTCGGCGTCGGCGAAGACGTAGGGCAGCAGGTCACGGGCGCAGAACTCCGCGATGGTCCACCAGAACGCGCCGACGCCCGAGGTCCGCCCGGTCACGTAAGGCTTCCCCGTGGTGTCCGACGGCGTCGGCGGCGCGTAGAAGCCGACGGACGCGAAGGGCTCGGCGGGCAGGCCCAGCCGGGCGTACTCCGCCTTGAGCTTCTCGTCGAGGTGGACGTTCGGGGTGTCGAGGAACAGCAGGTCCTCGCCCTTGACGGAGAAGACGAGGGCCTTGGCGTTGTGGGCGTTGGGCAGGGCGCCGCCGCGGAAGATCGAGTGCAGCAGGAACAACGCGAACGACGTCTTGGTGGCCACGCCGGAGACGCCGCTGATGCTGACGTGCGCGCCGCGGGTGCCGTCGAGGAAGTCCATGTTGAGGTAGACGGGTTCGCCGTCCCGGCCCAGCCCGACCGCCACCTGGCGGGTCATGTTGTCGAAGTACAGCGCCTGCGCGCGGTCCTCCCCCACGGCCCGCTCGACCCGGCTGCCCGGCCTCGGCGGCACGTAGCACTCGGGCTCGACGCGGGTGGTGGCGATCTCGGCGATCTCCTGCACCTGGGCGGGCAGGACCCCGTCGGAGATCAGGAAGACGTCGCTGCCGAAGCTGGCGCCCTCGTGTCGCGCGCTCACCTGCGTCACGATGCCGTAGGAGGTGACTTCGCCGAGCCCGGGCAGTTCCCGCCGGGTCACGACGACGTCGTCGAGCTGCAGATAGGCTTCCGGATCGATGGCCACGCAGAACTGCAGCGGCGTCGAGTCCTCGGTGCCTGCCACCCGGCCGACCACGGTGGTGAGCGTCTCCTGGTCCACGGTTCTCCCTGTCTCACCCGGCGCTTCCCCCCGCGGCAGACTAGCCCGCCGGGACGACGGTCCCCCGCCCAACACGGCGTTGCCGCGACCGGCGTCACCGCAGGCCACGACTGCGCCGAACGAGTGAGCTCACCCTTCGGGGAAGATCTTTTGTCACCGCAGGCCCTTTCCGTCACATACCAACGTGAGCCCGGAGAAGGAGGCCAAGTGAGCAGACCGGCCGAACAGACGTCCGACACCGCACGAGGCACGGAGCCGGCGCACGGGGCTCCCCCGGCCCCCGGCCATCCGGATCCGGCGTGACGGACGATTCCGGTGATTCGACCGAGGTTCTGGCCGAGCGTGCGCCGGACCTTCGCAAGTCCTGCTACGCCGAGCTGGCCGGGGTTCGCGGTGAAGCCGGCCAGCTCCGTCTCGGATGGCCGGGTGTTCGCGGACACAGTCCGGCTCGGATCCGGTCCAGAACCAGCGAGCGTGGCTGTGCGCAACATGGTGCTGGCCGCCACTGCCCGAAGACCAGCGGGATGCCCTGGCGCTCCGGCAGGCCGGCCCCGCGACGGAGGACATCGCCGGGCTCCTCGGCATCTCGGCGGACGCGGCGAAGAAGCGGGTTTCGAGAGCCCGCAAGCGCAGGAGGTGTGTCTCGCGGTGCTGACGGCATTGCCCTCGTACCGCGATCAAGGCCGCCCGTTTCTGGCCTTCGTCTACGGGATCGCCCAGCACAAGGTGGCCGACGCGCACCGCGCGGCGGCGCGCAACCGGGCCGAGCCGGTGGCCGAGA
>NZ_JAEBEI010000027.1:0-104000 GCF_046548775.1 Amycolatopsis sp. cmx-4-61
AACGACCGCGCGAACACCTCCGGCTGGCGCGCCATGGCTCACCTCCACCGGCCAGCCTCGCGATCACCAGCTCGGATGTCCACGCGACACGGTTACCACGTCAACGTTCCTTGCCGAGGCACTAGGCCGGTGCGGCGGGTGCCAGTCACGGCACCACCCGCGGTCAGGGCGAGGCAGCCGACCATGACCGCCGACGCCTGAACCTTGGCAGGACGGAGTTCCCTTTCCCGGCCGAGCGCGTGGTGGTTACGTAGCTAGCCGAGCGTCCATTGCTGGTTGCTCCGGCCGTTGCAGGTCCACAGTTCGACGAGAGCGCCGTTGGCGGTGGACGCTCCGGTGACGTCCAGGCAGAGCCCGGACTGCACGCCGGTGACCGTTCCGTCGGAGTGGACGGTCCACTGCTGGTTGGCCTGGCCGGTGCACGGCCAGATGATCACCTTGGTCCCGGGGCTCGTGCCCTGGCCGCTGGCGTCGAGGCAGTCACCGCCGCTGTACACGCTGAGCGCGCCCGACGAAGTGAGGGTGAAGCTCTGGTTCGACCCGCCGGAGCAGTCCCGGATCTGCAGCTGCGTGCCGGCCGTGGTGGTCGAGTTCGGCACGTCCAGGCACTTGCCCGCGCCCACCGCGTGCACCGGCCCGGTCCCACCGCCACTGGGAGGTCCGCCACCCAGAGCCGTTGCGGTGGCGTTGTAGGCGGGCTTCGGCTGGTAGTTGTTGTCGTACATGCTCGCGGCGCCGTAGCCAGGGAAGGTCCCGGGGATCCAGGAATCGGCGTCGCCGACGCCCCACTGCGAAACGCCGGGGCAGCGGGTGACCGCCAGGCAGTCCTTCACCACGGTCGCGTAGTCGGCCGCCTGCTGCTGGAGGTTACCGCCGGAAGCCGGCAGCGGGACGCGGTCGTCGAGCTCCGTGACCGCGACGTCCAGTCCCAGCGCCGCGAAACGCTGCATGTTCGCCAGCATGGACGACGGGACCTGCCCGACGATGAAGTGGCTTTCCAGACCGATACCGCCGAGTGGTACGCCTTGGGCCAACATGGACTGCGCGAGACTGTAAAGTGCGTTGCTCTTGGCGTTCTCGCCTTCGATGTTGTAGTCGTTGATGTACAGCACGGCGTTCGGGTCCGCGGTGTGCGCGGTGCGGATCGCGTCGGCGAGGTAGCCGGTCCCCATGGCCGCGGTGAAGGCGTCCTGGCGCAGGCTGCCGTCTTCGTTGAAGGGTTCGTTGATCACGTCCCAGGCGTAGATCTTGCCCTTGTAGTGGTTCACCTCGGTGGTGATGTGGGCTTCCATCGCGCCCTGCACCTGGTTGCGCGGCAGGCCGCTCACCCACCCGGGCAGCTGGGCGTGCCAGACCAGGTTGTGCCCGCGCACGCGCATGTTGTGCGCCTGCGCGAAGGATACGATCCGGTCGCCGGGGCCGAAGTTGTACGAACCGTTGGCCGGCTCGGTGGTGTCCCACTTCATCTCGTTGCCGGGGGTCACCATGTCGAACTGGGCGCCGGCGAGCGAGGTGATCGTCGCGTTGTTCACCATGTTGCCGGTCAGCTCGGTGCCGATGTACTTGTTCTGGGCCTCGGCCAGCGAACGCAAGGTCGACGCCGCGTCCGCGGGCGGTGCCGTGACCGAGGCGAAGACCGGAGCGACGGCGAGCCCCAGCGCAGCGGCGAGCGCGCCGCGGCGGAAGCGGGGTGATCGACACGGCTGGCGGGTGAAGGGGCGCATGCGACCTCCGATGGCGTCTTCGACATCTCCGTGCGGCGCAGTCGGAACGCGGCGACTGCCGGGGCGGGGTACCGGCAGCACCCTCGAACCGATTCGTACGATACTGGAAATCCGCGCTCGGCCAAGCGAGCGTGAAACTTACCCGGGCGAGCTTCCGATAAGGGACGAATCCTGTTTGCCCGCAACGGTGATCACGCCACGACGCACGACCTGCCGCCCACGCGATCCGGCCGGTCGCCGCCGGCTCGGCGCACTGCGGACCGAGGTGGGAGCGCCGCACCAGCGGCAGCAGGCCGCCTTCGCGGTGCTCAACCGGGGCACGCCCAGAAGCTGTACGACCATCTCGGCCCGGACGGACGGCGCTGAGAAACCTGGGGTCTCGCGAAGCCGGGGTCGTCGAGCTAGCGTCCGTTCCGGCTCACTGCAGGGGAATCGACTGCGCGTGGTGGAAGACGTTCGCCGGGTCCCAGCGGCGCTTCACGGTGACGAGGTTGCGCGGGTTGGTCCGGAAGTTGTCCAGGAAGTAGAGCCACAGCGCGTTGTCGACGTTGCGCGTGGCGTGGGTGCCGAGCACGTCGTCCGGGTAGTTGTAGTACGCGCCGGCCACCGTTCCGCTCGGGTCGCGGGCCGGGTCGGGAAATCCGCCGTACTTCGCGTAGACGTCGCGGTAGAACTCGTTGATCCAGCTCAGGTGCGCGTCGGCCTGGGTGTCGTCCGGGATCTTCTCGCCGGGGCGGGCGGCGTTCAGCCAGTAGGTCTGGTACTGCAGCTTCATGATCGCGTTGCGCTGGGGGACCGCGGTCGCGTCGGACGCGACACGGTTGATGGCCCCGCCGTAGCTGTCGACCTGCAGGAGACTCTGGCTCATGTCCGACGCGGGCACACCCTTCGGGGTCGTGTTGAGCCAGCGGTAGATCGCCGCGCTCTGCTCCGGCGGGAACGCCTTGTTCATGTACGCGGACTTGTACTTGCCGAACTGGTTGGGCCCTGAGCCGTTCAGGGTCTGCAGTGCTTCGAGGTAGGTGACGTGCTGCACGTTGCCGTTGCCGGCCGGGGCCGTCGTCCAGCCGGGATGACCACTGAGCGGGTTCTCCAGCGGTGTCTGCTCGGCGATCGCCTCGAACCGGGTCAGCGCTTCGGTGTACCGCCGCCCGGCCTCGGCCTGGTGGTCGAGGCGGGTGGCTCCTTCCGGGGACACGGACTGGACGATCATCCCGAGCTGACCGGCCGAAACGTGCGTGAGCTTGAGCAAGCTGAAATCGGTGTCGGGCATGTCCTGCACGAAATCCGCGTACGCGGCGAGCAGGTCCGCGAAGGAGTTCGGGGTGAGCGACGCCCAGTTCCAGGACAGCGTGTAGATCGAAGCGAATTCCGGAGCGTCCGGCAGCCTCTCGAAGTAATAACGCAGAATGACCCCGAAATTGCCGGTGCCCGCCCCCTGCAGGGCCCACAGAAGGTCTCGTTCGTCGGCCGACGTGCTCTTCGCCGACACGTGGTGCAGTTCCGCGCGGTTCGCCGGCGCGTTCCACGTCACGATGTCGACGGCGCTGAGGTGGTCGACGGTCAGGCCGTGCAGCCGCGACAGGAGGCCGTAGCCGCCGCCGGTGATGTGCCCTCCGGCGCCGACCGAGTAGCAGCTCCCGGCGGGCAGCGTCTTGGCGAACCCGTTCAGCAGGACCCGGTAGGCGGACCAGTTCTCGCACCCGGCCTCGATGAAGTAGGCGCCCCGCCGGTCGTCCCAGCCGGCCCGGTTCATCGTGGACATGTCGACGATGGCCCTGGTCGTCTCGTTGTAGACGAAGTTCTCGTAGCAGTGGCGCCCGGACACGACCTTGACGTCGCGCCCGTAGCGGGAAATGGCCTCGCCGACCTGGGTGACCGCCTCGGTGTCGGTCTTGGGGACGTAAACGGCTTCGAGTGCGGGGGCGAACCAGCGCCGGTCGAAGCCTTGCCGGTCGCTCAGCACGACGGGACGGGAACCGATGCTCGCGGACATGGTCAGCACTCCCCTGTGGGTTCAGTAGCCGCGCTCGAGGAAGTCCGCCTGGGCGCGGTCGTCGTACTCGTGTGCCCCGACTTCCCAGTAGTTCTGCCAGAAGTTGGGTGTCTGGCCGCGCTGGACCATGTGGTAGGTCCATTGCGCGGTCAGCAGCCAGAGCACGAGGTTCCCGGACAGCCCGCTGGTCGGGCAGACCGGCTCGGCGAAGCCCGGGATGTCGAGGATGCCCGCGCCGTCGCCGCTGTGCGTGTCGATGGCGGCATCCACGTAGTCGCGGAGGGTGCCGGCTCCTTCCCGCTCGGCGAAGGGACCGAAGGCGACGACCATCGCGCCGATCTGCTGGGCGTACCGGGCGACTTGGATTTCGTCGCTGTCGGCCGGGCTGATCGCGCCGATGAGCACGATGTCGCTGGGCTGGAGCTGGCTCTTGTACAGGTCGTAGGGTTGCATGATCATGCTGCCGGCGGCCGTCTCGTAGGCCTCGTTGACGAACATGTTCTGCGTGCCCTCGTAGGGCTTTCCGACCTGCGGGTGCCCGTACACGAGAATGCGCGGGTGCGTCGCGGCCCCGGCGAAGAGCAGGACGCGGTCGGTCCAGGCCCGCGCCACGCGGTCGATCAACTCGAACTCGTGTTCGCGGATCAGCGCGAAGCTTTCCAGGGCCCGGTCGAGGTATTCGGCGGCCGCGCCGGCCCCGTCGTCGGCGCCCTCGGTGCCGATCTGCCGGCACAACGCGGCCGTGCAGGCCCAGTAGACCAGGAACTGCGAGAGGCCACTGGAAGAAATGATCTTGAACTGGGGAATCGCCGGGGTCGAGATCACACCGCAGCTCCAGGTGCAGCCGCTGTCGAGCACGCGGTCGCAGATCTGCTCCAGTGAGGTCAGCATCTTGACCGGCACGAAAGCCCCGACGGGCGTTTTGTAGAAACGAGCGTAACTGCAGGTGATGCCGACGGTGTACGCGCCGCGGGCGCGAGCTTCGTCCGGGCCGACGTCCGGGATGGTTCCCTTGTCGGGGTTGATGAGCGAAGCGCCGTTGGTGAGCAGGAAGTCACCCGGTTTCATCCGGTTGTAGTCCGCGGAGATGTTCCGGTCGGCGCGCTGCGGCAGCACCGAGGGCTGCCCGGGCACGCCGGGGCTGGCCGCGAACATGGCGAAGTGCCCCACCAGGACGTGCGAGAAGAGCCGGCCGCCGGCGGCCCGGCACTCGTAGGCGATTTTCATCGCCTCGCGGATCCCGGGGATCTGGGTGTCGCGGATGTGACGCGCGATGCCCTCGATCTGCGTCTGGAAGAGGTCCATGTACGGCACGCCCGCGAGCGGAGGTCCGACGGAAGAGCCATTCATGCGTGTTTCCTTCCAGCTTTCGCGGAGAGGTCACCTGGGCACGCCGAAAGGAAATGGTTGATTGCGTTTACCGGAATTCGTCCACAGCGCCGCTGGAATCAGCGTAGCAGGGTGGCCTCGGGGAGATAACCCACCCGTCGGCCACTTCACCCGGTAGGGAAATACGACGGCTCGGCCTGCCGCGCTCAGGTTGTGGCGGAAACGGACCTGGTGGTGGATGCGCAGCAGGCATTGCTCGTCATCGGGCCCGCTCGGCGGCCAGGTCGCTGTCGGACGGGCTTTCGTCCAGGTGACCGAGCCATTCGGCAGCTGCGCGGACGTCGTCGAGCAGTCGTTCCGGATGACTTTCCGAAGAAACGGAACCAGCGGAGTACGCGTACCACGGCAGCCATTGCGTGCAGGCGCGGCGCAGTGGGTCTGGTGGCGGCCGCGGCGCTCCTACAGCAGCCCGAAGTCCGAGCTGCCCCTCGCCGCAGCGGACGACCGCGACAGTCCCCGGGCTTGATCTTGGCTGTGGCGGGTTCCGAGTGGTGGTTGTTGCATGCTGCGGGTGTGCTGCGAGGCTGGGGGCATGGAGATCGAGTTGGCGGACGCGGTGGCGTCGGTGCGGGACGAGCTGATGGCGGCCGCGGCGCGCGGGGCGGGCAGTGCGGTCGAGTTCGTGGTCGGGCCGATCGAGCTGGAGTTCGCGGTGGAGATGCGGCAGGACGCGAAGGTGAAGGCCGGGTTCAAGGCGTGGGTGGTTTCCGCCGACGCCGAGGGTGGGGTGGCCCGGGGCCGGACCCACAAGGTGAAGCTGACGCTCACCCCGCGCGCGCCTGGTGGTGGTGACCTGCTGGTCTCCGGGAGCCAGGACCGTCCGGCGGGGCCGGGGCCCGTGTCCGGGCACCTCGAGCGCTGAGCCGACGGTCCAGGAGAGACACGTGGTCGCGGCGGGGTCGGCACCGGGAAGTAGCCGGCCTCGGCGGAAGCGGGCATTCGGTCGTGACCCCGCCCGGAGCGATCGCGTTGATCGTGATGCCGCGGCGTCCCAGCTCCACGGCGAGGTTGAGCACCACCGCCTCGACGGCGGCCTTGGACGCCGGTGTTGAGCTCGGCAGCGAGCCGTGCGGCCGCGTCGGCCTGGGTCCGGTATTCGATGGCCACCGCTGCCCCGTCGACTGCTAGACGTCGCACGACCGCCGCGCCGATTCCGCGTGAGCCACAGGTGACCAGCGCTGCCCTGCCCTCAGCGCACCCGTCGTCCTGCCTTCCGGCCCCTCACCAAGGCAGCCTGCCGTTGTCGTCGAAGAAGCCGCCCGTCGGGGACTCCCGCCCGAGCGTGGCCAGCCGCACCACGATCGCGGCGCCCTCGGCTGCGGTCCGAGTCAGCTTGAACGGCAGGCCCTTGGCGAAGTCCGTGTCACACGCACCAGGCGCGACCGCGTTCACCAGGATCCCTTCGCGTGACAGCGCTTTTGCGTACTGCACCGTGAGCATGTTCAGCGCCGCCTTCGACACCGGATAGCCCAGCGAACCCGGCATCCGGCTCAGGTAGTGGGTGGCATCGGTCGTCCACGTCATCGACGAGGTGCCGCTGGAGACGTTCACGATCCGCGCCGCGGCCGAACGGCGCAGCAGCGGGAGCATCGCCTCGATCACGGTGACGACACCGAACACGTTCGTCTCGAACACCGCCCGCACTGCGTCGAGGTGTGCGGAGCCCGGCGCCTGCGCCCCGAGGTCGCCGGAGATGCCGGCGTTGTTGACCAGGACGTCCAGCCGGCCGAACCGCTCGGCGATCTGCTGGGCCGCCGCGCTCACCCCGCGTTGGTCGGTCACGTCGAGGCCGATCGGGTGCGCGATACCACCGGCCGCGCTGATCTCGGCCACCGCCTCGGCGCCCTTCTCCAGGTCTCGGGCCCCGACCAACACCGTCATCCCGAGCCTCGCGAGCCGGCCCGCGACGGCCCGCCCGATCCCCTTGTTCGCCCCCGTCACCAGGGCAATCGTTGCGTCATCACTCATATGACCAGCGAACCACCTGTCGTTCCCCCCAGGCCAGGACCGGGCTGATCTCGCTCGATACCCTCCTTGTATGGACGTCCAGACCCGGGAACTGCGCTACTTCGTCGCGGTCGCCGAGGAACTGCACTTCGGCCGGGCTGCCCAGCGGCTGGGCATCGCCCAGCCACCCCTGTCCCGGGCGATCCGCCTGCTCGAACAGCGGATGGGCCTCACCCTGCTGGACCGCACCAGTCGCGGGGTCCGTCTCACGGCGGCCGGGGAGGTGTTCCTGGCCGAGGGACGCGTCGCACTGGATGCGGTGGCCGCCGCGGTGCGCCGTGCGCGCAGGGCGGCGGCAACCACCCCGCGGCTGGTCCTGGCGCTCAAACCCGGCAGCGACGCCGGCCTGTTGCAGCCGATCCTGGACCGCTACGCTGCCACCCCCGACGCCGTTCCGGTCGACCTCGCCTTCAGCGTCGGCGAACGCGCCGCGATGGTCCGCGACGGCCGCGCCGACCTCGCACTGCTGCACCGGCCGCAGAACGACCTGAGCGGCCTGGACAGCGACGACCTGCACGTCGAAGGCCAGGTCGTGGTGCTTCCGGACGGCCACCCCCTGACCGCCCGCACCGAGGTGTCGATGGCCGACCTGCGCGGCGTAACCCAGCCCCGCTGGCCAGAGTCCCGCCCCGAGGTGACGGGCCACCTCGTCACCGACACCGACCAACTGCTGCAGCTCGTCCGGCTCGGGCGGATGGTCGCGGTGCTCCCGGAATCGATCCGTGACCGGCTGCCACCCGGTACGGTCAGTCGTCCTGTCTTCGACGCCGAGCAGGCCACCCTCGTGATCGCCTGGCACCGGGAGTCCACCTCTCGCCAGGTCGCCGCCTTCATCCGCGCCGCGACCTCCGTCAAGACCGAGCTGAACCAGGTCTGACCTGGTTACGGCCGGAATACCCCAGAAACCTCGGCTGTGGGGTTCCAAAAGTCGGCCACCCGCGCTGACCAGCAGCCCTGCGACATCTCGGAGAATCGGAACGGGCTCAGCGCCGACGCGGCGGCGAACACTCCGCGGGACTACCTACACACCATGCCGCTCCCACAGCCGGTCGCCGGCATCCTCACGGCCGGCACGGAGACATCCGGTGGCATTTGTCCGGAAGATGTCGGGTTGACCCTGCCCCAAGGGCACGGTCGACACTCGCGGCCATGAACGCTACGCACGAAATTGCTCAGGCGCGGGACTGTCGTCGGCCAGGCTGGCCGGAACTGGGTGTCGCGGTACTCACCGCGGCTGTCCTGTACCTGGTCGGCTCGGTGATCGCCCTGCGGCTTCCCGCCGATTCCCCGGTGTCTCCGGGCCAGGCGAACTTCCTCGTCTCGGGGCTCGCGCCGCTGGGCGCGTTCGCCGCTGCCTTGCTCGTCCGCATCCGCGACGTCGGCTCTTTCGGAATGCGGCGCGTGCACCCCGGATGGCTACTCGTCGGCGTCGCGGCCGGTCTCGCGTATTTCGGCCTGAGCTGGCCGATCTCGGCGTTGTTCGACCCGTTCTTCCCCGGCTCGGAGAGCGTCCAGCAGAGCTACCGCGACGCGGCGGGAGCCGGAGTGCTGTCCCTCGTGGTGACGATCGCGCTTGGCGGGGTGCTCACGCCGCTCGGTGAAGAGGCCTTGTTCCGCGGGGTGATCGCGAATTTCCTCTTCCGCTGGGGCTCCTGGGCCGGAGTGCTCGTCAGCGCGGCGGTGTTCGCGCTCGCCCATGGCCTCAACGCCGTCATGCCGCTCGCGTTCGCCGTCGGGCTCGGCGCCGGGATACTCCTGCGCTTCTCCGGCTCCCTCTGGCCGGGCGTGGTGGTACACACCGTTTACAACAGCGCGGGCATCCTCTACCACGGCATCACCGGCGGCTGAGCGTGCTCAGCTCTGCGCCTCGACCAAGGTATGGGCGCGGACGAGCGTCTTGAGCTGGGCGGCGTTCAACCGCTCGACGACAGCGGGTCCGAGCGCGGCTTCGGCGAGCTCCCGGCCACGCGTTCCCGCCGAACCGGGGACGGTCATCCACGGGAACCGGGCGTGGCTCCGCCGGATCGACCCCGCCAGCCGGCCCGCGAGGGTCTCGATCGCCTCATCGTGAGCGTCTGCGGGGAGGCGGTCGAAATCCTCGTCGACGTCGTTGTCGGTCGGTTCCGCGATGAGCCGGCGGAGGTCGTCGAGCGCCTCCTCCCGCAAGGTTGCCGAGAACACGGTCAGCAGGGCACGGTCCTGCGCCGACATCCCGTGCGCGACCGGCCCGAACGGCGCCGGGACGTCGAGGGGAGCGCGGTGCTCACGGAGGGTCGCCAGCTCCTCCCGGGTCCGCTGCAGGCGCTCGATCTCGGCCGCAAGCTCGGCGTCGAGCACGTCGATCGTGTCCTCGGAGCCTTCTCCGCCGCGTTCCATGGCCTTGATCCGGGCGAGGGAGAGACCGAGCTCGGCCAGCCGCTTGATCTGCAACAGCCGCGCGAGGTGCGTCGTCCGGTACCGCTTGTACCCGTTGGGCGCACGTTCGGGCAGCTCCAGCAGCCCCATCCGGTGGTAGTGCCGGACGGTCTTGACGGTGGTACCGGCGAGGTCGGCGAGCTGCCGCGTGCTCCACATCGTGTCTCGTCTCCTTTCCGTCGCACTGACCAAGCCTGACCCGGCATCGGTCGTACCGCCATCCGGCAAGTACCCGATGAGCGGATCGCATTCTCAGCTGGCTCGATGAGCTGACCGTGCCGACAGACCACGCGTGAGGACCCAGCGCTCGTCCCCCACTTGGCCGCGCTCAAGCGGCTCCGGATCGATCTCAAGACCGCCGACTCCCCCGCCGACTGCCACGTCCGAGAGAAGACGGTGAGACCCCTCTGGCGCAGGACACTAGGTGTTCCGTGACGTGTTCTGCTTCCGAGTCGCGGAATTCGAGCTGGTCAGGCCCGCATAGCGATGTGCGAGTCCGCCGGGAAGCAGGTACTCGGCCAACAGGTTGCCGGCGCGGCGGGACGGTAGACCCATGTCGTGCAGGAGTTCGTCCGCGCAGTGGATGTCGTAGGGGCCGAAGTCGTAGCCACCGGAGCCCGGAAGCACCCGCTCCTGCCAGGTCAGGCGAGCGTCGACGCGCCGCTGCATCTCCTGCTCACTCGGGGCCGTGCGCAGTGTCGACCGGAAGTGACGGGCCAGCCAGTGCGCGGTGAGTTCCACGCCCATGATGTTGTTGAAGACCTGCCGGAATCCGACGAATCCCAGCCGGTCGGCGCCGGGTGGCACGATGCCCCGGTAGAGGCGTATCCGCCCGGCGGGATCGTGCACCTGCACGTCCGGATCCAGGAACGGGAAGATTTTGTGGTGGCCGGTGGCGAACACGATGACATCCGCCGCCACTTCCTCGCCGGTCGCCAGGCGCAGCCCCTTGTCGGTATACGCCTCGACAGCGCTGACCTTGGCGGCGATCAGGCCGCGACGGACGGCCCGTGCGTAGCCGCGTGGCATCACTCCGACGTGTGCCAGGTGGAAGGGGAGCGGGTGAGCGGGCCGCAGCTCCTTCGGCAGCCGGTGCAGCCCCGTGGAAATCAGCATGTCGCGGGTGATGAGCCACCACACAGCTCGCTTGACCCGGTCGTTGACGCGGTCGATCGGGCGGACGCAGGCCGGGTCGTGGTAACGAGGCAGCAGCGCCTCACCGAACCGGGTGAACAGGATCCACTTGTAGCCGACCAGACCGAGCAGGAGCCGTTCGGGGACCATCCAGTTCACCTTGCGCTGCACGATCGTGGCCGAGGCTGCCTCGCGCCCGGCGCGGGTGACCAGGTCCAGTGCGGACTTGCCGCCGCCCACGACGACCACCCGCCGGCCGGCGAACGTCCCGGCCCGCACCTCGTTGGAGTGCAGCACGGTTCCGCCGAACAACTCACGTCCGGGCAGGTCGGGCCGCCGGACGTGATGATGGGCCCCGCTGGCGACCACGACGTAGTCGAACGTTTCGCGACGAACCCGCGCCGCCTCGTCCCCGGCGGCCCGGGAGTCGACCGACCAGCCGGAGGCGCCCACCCGTCCGGGCCCGTCCACCGGCCGGATGGAGATCACCTCGGTGCCCGCTCGGAGACGATCCAGCACGCCGAAGGTCCCGGCGTAGTCCTCCAGATAGCGCTGGGTATCCACGGCGCCGGCGAAGTGCAGGCGGTTGGGCAGGTCCGCGAACTCGAAGACGCGGCGTGCGGACTGGTTGGCCAGCCCGTCGTAGCAGCCACCCGGTGACCAGATCCCGCCGACCCGCTGGTACTTGTCGAAGACCGTGACGTCGAAGCCGTGTTCCAGCAACACTTTGGCGGTGACGATTCCCCCAGGTCCCGCCCCGACAACACACGCTCGCACAGGCTGCCCCTCCCCGGGACGATCGGCGCACCCAGGCCGCCCATCATCCCGGCGGCTGCCACCTATGCCAACCCATCGTGCAATGAGGATATGCCGACGACCTAGTGCTCCATCAAGCAACGTCGGGTAGGT
Source organism: Amycolatopsis sp. cmx-4-61 (assembly GCF_046548775.1). Taxonomy (NCBI): domain Bacteria; kingdom Bacillati; phylum Actinomycetota; class Actinomycetes; order Pseudonocardiales; family Pseudonocardiaceae; genus Amycolatopsis; species Amycolatopsis sp. cmx-4-61. Next base: position 11,575 of record NZ_JAEBEI010000027.1, read on the forward strand.
GATCGGGGCGGCGGATCTTGGAGTTGACGGCGATGATTTTGACCAGCCGCTGGGCCTCCGGCTCCAACGACCGCGCGAACACCTCGGGCTGACGCGCCATGACTCACCTCCACGGGCCAGCCTCGCAATCACCAGACCAGATGTCCACGCGACACGATTACAACGCCAACCTTCCTTGGCGAAGCACTAGCTCAAGCGGTGGATGATGGCCGCTGCGCAATCCTTCCCGACGGTGAGCGTGTCCGGTCCAGGGCCGCCCGGACCGAGGGTGGTTGCCACGACCCGGAACGACTGACCAGGGCTGGACGCGACCAGGATCGAGTACGAGGTGATGTCGTTGCGCGAGAATGTGCCGAGCAGCGCCCGGTGTCCCTCGATTTCGCTGACAGTGAGGTGTTGGGCGTCCTGATCCTGGGTCTTGTCAGCCGTCGGGTAGGCCGTAAAGCTCAGTAGTGCGCCGCTCGCACCCCACTGGCACGACTTGCCGCTCGGGTCCGGAGTTTCCGCACCCTCGACGAACACATTCAGCTGAACGGTGTTCTCGTGGCTCAGCGCCTGACAAGGATGCTCGGCCAGGCTCGCCAACGTAGGCATGACCGGAGTGGTCGACGGCGTAGACGACAGCGTAGGCGACAGCGGCGAGCCGGTCGTGGTCGACGAAGACTTCACCGGGTTCGCGGGCTGGTCAGGCGTGCCGCAGGCGGCCACGCTCATCAACAGGACAACGAATATCAGTCGCAGCACACGCGCACCGTAATCGCGGCCCCCTGGGAGGGGTCCCCAACCGGATCTGCAACGCCTGAGCTGGCCCGCGTGATCGGGCGCTTCGCCCGCCGAGGACACCCGTGATCGACACGACCGGAGGAGACTTCGCCACCATGACCGAGCCAGCGAAAACCCCGAGCGGTGCAGGCGATCCGGCGAGATGCTCGACTGGCTCCGCACCCGCCAGCACTCGATCCCGGGCCGCCCCGGTCGTGCGGGACTACGCCGGGTTCTCCGCGACGGCGAGGTAGTCCGTGTAGATCTGCGGTGAGCCCGAGAACGAGGCCAACTGCTTCCACTCTTCGTACATCTGCTTGGTGTCGCGGTGGGCAGCCGCGAATTCCGCGGCCTCGCCGGTGGCGATGTCGGGCTCGGGGTAGAAGACGTCCAGCGCGTCCAGGCTCGCGATCTCCATCATCATCACGTACTGGTCGAGGCGGTTGCCCCGCTCGCCCTTGAGCACGTGGAACCGCCAGCCCGGGTAGTCGTCGATCCGGTGGTGGTTCTCGGCGATGAAGCGGTCGAACATCTCCTCGGTCACCCCGGCGCGCAACGCCAGGTTGTGGATCCCGACCACCCGGGCGACGGGCTCCTCCCCCGGGCGGTCGCGGTAGCGGGGACCGGGCGTGACTGTGCTCCGCGGATTGTCGGCCAGCAGCCGGTAGTCGGTGAACAACGTCGGCAGCTCACCGTACGTGCCCAGCCGCCGCCACCGAGCCAGCACCACCTCCGCCTCCGGGTGCCGCGCCCAGAAGCGCCGGGCCAGCTCGGTCTGCTCACCCCGGGCCGTGACGTAGCGGTCGCGCTGCTCGGCGCTCTCGATCTCGTACAGCATCAGGTACTGCCCGGTCCGCTCTCCGCGCAACCCGCGCAGCAGAGTCCACCGCCACCCCGGGTACAAGGGCAGGTGAACCCCTTCACCACGCACGAAGGTCTCGAACTCCTCCGGCGTGACACCAGCCTCCGTGTCGATGGCGATGTACTGGAAAGTGAACACCGACGAGCGTCCCAATTGCGTCCAATCCTCGGGCCGGAAAGGGACCGCGCGTCCGGCGAGCACGACTCCCCTGCACCACATCCTGCCAGCTCCAGAGCAACGGGCCCGCGAGCCCCGCCACTGCCAGACCGAGGGAGTCGCACGCTGCCGCCCCAACGATGGACCGGATTCGACCTGGACGCATCGGCATTCCGGCCTCGGCGCGGCGCCGTCCTCATCGACGAGAACGTCGAGCCGCGGAACGGCGACCGCTGACGGCCAGGTTGGCCACCTTCTTCGCGATGATGTAGCTGGCGGCGCTGCCCGGGAACGGGACGAAGGCGCACCCGGCGCCTGGCACGGTCGAGGATCTTGTCCCAGGTGCCGTCCTTGGGCCACAACCGCAAACGTTCATGGGCTGTTTTCCACAGGTCTCCACGCCGCCGAGGCGGGGCGTCATCACGTCGAGGATCAGCAGATCCGGCGCGTCGTCACCGACCCCGCCGAGCACGGCGAGACCATCGGCGACGGTGCTGGTGTCGTAACCCTCGACCTGGAGCACCCGCTCCAGCGACTCACGGATGGCCGCCTCGTCATCCGCGATCATGACCACGCGGGCGAGTGGCTGGTGGACCGCACTCAATCAGAGGATTTCCTCGCCCGCCGCGAGGAGACACGCCCGACGGTCAGCAACCTTCCCGACGCGTGGCCCGAGTTCCACGATCGTGTCGAGATCGCGGCACGTGAGGCCGCCCGTATCACCGGCGACCGCCCGCGGGACGCGTAGTTCGGAACGTCAGCAGGGGCGAAGCCGCCTACCACCGGGCCCGCGCAGTCGCCGGAGCGGGCGGTATCGCTATTGCCGTCGGGGGTCCGCGTTCTCGCAGTCGTCCACCGAGATGATGCCCGCCTCGACGGGCGCGGACTTTCCGTACTGTGCTCCCGTGATGACGAAGACCAGGCCACGCTTCCGAGGGCTCCGGAGACTGTCGAGGGGAATGGTGAACCGGCTGTACCCGGCCGGCATGGGCGAGGACAGCCGCGTCCACTTCCCGGCGTTGCCGAGGTCGCGGTTGATGAAGAAGTCCTGATTGTCGTTGTCCGTGACGATGATCGTTCCGTCCGGCCCACCCGACTCAGTCCACGACACCACGGGCGCTCCGTTCGGCGCATCGCCATTCCGGTCGAGGAGCGGGGTGTCCCTGGAGAACCGGAACGACTCCGGGTCCTTCGCGATCCGGTAGTGCACGTGGTAGGTGTAATTGTTCTGATCGGGGTTGTCGGGGTCGTCGGGCGCCCCGAATTCGTAGGTCATGATCCACAGGCCCCTGTTCAGTCTGGCCACGGTCGTCATGCCCGGTCGTTCGGGGTACGTCGTTCCGGTCGCATCGTCGACCACGGGACCCCACGTGTGCAGGTCCGTGCTGGTCTGGTGGGCGAGCTTCTGGCCGAAGTGCGGGTCCCGCTGGTCGGAGTAGTAGCAGATCAGCCTGTTGTCGTGCAGCAGCAGGAAAGGCTCCCACACCGGCGTCGCGCCGTTCGTCGTGTCGGGCGGTCCGCCCCGGGCAACCGTGCTCAGGAACCGCCAGGTGAGGCCGCCATCCGTGCTGGCATAAAGCTGGATATCGGTGCTGGTGAAGCTGTCCAGCCAGTTGCAGACGAAGAGCAATGCGCCCTTGGGCAAGCCCGCGAACGCCCGGGGCAGTTCGTACAGGAACGGCTGAAGGGAGACTCCGGTGGCCTCATCGGCGTTGGGCACACTGCCCTGCTTCTCCCAGGTGCGGCCATCGTCGTCGCTGCGGTAGAGCGGGAAGCCCGGACCGCCTCCCCCTTGGAACGTCGCGAGCAGCGTCCGCGACATCCCGGCAGGCCGCCCGGCGGTAAGACGCACGGCCCGGGCGTAGGACGCCCGTCCTCCCGGGTCCGCCACGACAACGGGCCCGAACGGAGTTTCTCCACGCACCTTGCCCGTGTCCGCGAACGCCGGCCCAGCCAGTCCCAACGTCGCCCCGGCGGCAACGCCTGCGCCTGCGCCGAGGAACATCCGACGCGAGAACCGCGAACGGCCGGCGGCCGGATCGTCTGCGGGTGATGCGTGGCGATCCTGCACGATTGCCTCCTCGGTGACGCCCCCGCCCACCACGCACGCCCGTGTGCATGGCCTCGTTTCGGGAAGAAGGTGCGGGTTCGGCAGCGCCTCGCTGGACCACTTCGTCTGAACAGTGAACTAAACTCGCCGGCCTCGCCACTGTCAAGGACAGGGAACCGTATCTACGGCGCGTATGGCCGAATTCAGGAAATGTAAATTTCTTGGGATGAACGAGCCGGGCTTCGCTTCGCGACCGACCGCAAAATCACTTTTTCCGGCAAGGGTTCGGCACCACCCCGTGGACCGAGCTTGCCCGGCGGGCCGCCCGTGGCTACGGGCAGCCAAAGAACGTCCGCCTGCCGGGCCGCGTAGGCGGCCGCGGTGCGGGTGTGCACGTCGAGCTTGCGCATCGCCGTGCGCAGGTACGCCTTCACCGTCTCCGTGCTGAGCCCGAGCCGGGCCGCTATCTCGACGTTGGTGGCACCCACCGCCACCAAGCGCAGTGCGTCCACTTCCCGCGGCGCCAAGCTCGGCCGGTTCGCCGGCTCGGGTGCCTCGCCCCGCAGCGCGCGGTGCACCCGGACGAGCCGGGCCCGCAGCGCCGGGTCGGTGACGTCGTCGAGGATCGCGGCGAGTTCGGCCAGCGGGTCCGGCCGCGGGTCCGGCGTGAGCGCCGCTTCGACGTCGGCGGCGGATTTCCTTCGGGGATCCCGATAAACCACGGCCGCTCGAACGGGTCGGTGGGTTAGCCGGATCGCCGAGGGGTAGCTGCCTCCGATCGGACACGGAGGTGGACCATGACGCACTCGGTGAGCCCGGCAGGAGAACGAACGAGGCAGGAGCAGGTGCGGCGGCTGGGCTGGTTGAGCTTGGGCTTGGGCGTGGCACAGCTGGCCGCCCCGCGCACCGTGCGCCGGATGAGCGGCGTCGACGACTCGGCGACGTCGCGCGCGGTGGTGCCGGCCGTCGGTGTGCGGGAACTGGTCCACGCGGCCGGGCTCTTGGCCGGCCGGCGGAAGGGCGTCTGGGCGTGGACCCGGGTCGCGGGCGACGCGATGGACCTGACCGCGCTCGGCGTCGCCCTCGCCCACCGTGGCGGCCGCCGCCGGCGACGGCTCGCCGGGGTCACCGGCGCCATCGCCGGGACCACCGCGCTGGACCTGCTGACCGCCGTGCAGGCCACCCGAAGGGACCACACCAGCTCCGCGCCGGCGGCGCGGCGCACACGCAAAGGAGATTCCGTGGAACTGACAGCAACGACCACCATCCGCAAACCACCGCCGGAGATCTTCGCGTTCTGGCGCGACCTGGAGAACCTTCCCTCGTTCATGGCCCACCTCGAGCAGGTCCGCACCACCGGTGACCGAACCAGCCACTGGACCGCCAGCGCCCCGTTCGGCCAGGACGTCGAGTGGGACGCGGAGATCACCGAAGAGACGCCGGGTGAGCGGATCGCGTGGCGCTCGACCGGGAAAGCGACCGTGCCGAATGCCGGCACCGTCTGGTTCACCCCCGCGCCCGACGGCGAAAGCACCGAGGTCAACGTCGTCCTGGCCTACGAGATCCCCGGCGGCGCGATCGGCAAGGCGGTCGCCAAGTACTACGGCGAGGAACCGCACCAGCAGCTCGACGACGACCTGCGCCGGCTCAAGCAGGTCCTGGAAACCGGCGAAGTCGTCCGGTCCGACGGTGCCCCGTGGGGCAAGCAGGCCCGCAAGGAATTCCCGCAGCGTCCGGCGCAACCGCTGTCGGACGCCGAACTGGAGAAGGGAGCGGACGCATGAGGGCCACCACCTGGGCGGGCCGCAACAAGGTCGAGGTCCGCGACGTCCCCGACCCCAAGATCCTCAACCACCGCGACGCCATCGTCCGGATCACCTCCACCGCCATCTGCGGCTCGGACCTGCACCTGGTCGACGGGTACATCCCCACCATGCAGGACGGCGACGTCCTCGGCCACGAGTTCATGGGCGAAGTGCTCGAGGTCGGTCCGGGCGTCGACCCGGGCAAGCTGCGCGCCGGCGACCGGGTCGTCGTGCCGTTCCCGATCGCCTGCGGCGCGTGCGCCGCCTGCGCCGTGAACCTCTACTCGTGCTGCGAAAACTCCAACCCCAACGCCGGGATCGCGGAGAAGATGTTCGGCCACCCGGTCGCCGGGATCTTCGGCTACTCCCACCTCACCGGCGGGTACGCCGGCGGCCAGGCCCAGTACGCGCGCGTGCCGTTCGCCGACGTCGGCCCGATCAAGATCGAGTCGGACCTGACCGACGAGCAGGTGCTGTTCCTCTCCGACATCCTGCCCACCGGCTACATGGGCGCTGAGATGTGCGACATCAGCTCCAGCGACGTGGTCGCGGTCTGGGGCGCCGGCCCGGTCGGCCAGTTCGCCATGGACAGCGCCCGGCTCCTGGGTGCGGCGAAGGTCATCGCCATCGACAAGGAGCCCTACCGGCTGCAGCTGGCCGAAGAAGCAGGCCACATCCCGGTGAACTTCGACGAGGTCGACGTCCGGTCCCGGCTGCTGGAGCTGACCGGCGGCCGCGGCCCCGACAAGTGCATCGACGCGGTCGGGCTGGAAGCCACCCACGGCAGCGCGCACATCGCCGCCTACGACCGGGTCAAGCAGGCCGTGCGGTCGGAAACCGACCGTCCGCACGCGTTGCGCCAGGCGATCATGTCCTGCCGCAGCGGCGGCGTGGTCTCGGTGATCGGCGTCTACGGCGGCCTGCTCGACAAGTTCCCGGCCGGCGCGTGGATGAACCGGTCGCTGACCCTGCGGACCGGGCAGTGCCACGTGCAGCGCTACATGGAACCGCTGCTGCGGCGCATCGAACGCGGCGAGCTCGACCCGACCCGGATCATCACCCACACCCTGCCGCTCGAGGAAGCCGGCCGCGGCTTCGAGCTGTTCAAGAACAAGCAGGACAACTGCGAGAAGGTCGTCCTCAAGCCCTGACCGGCACGCATCCGGCCACCGGTTCGCGTGGCCGGATGTACCGGCCTGCCGGTCAGTCGCCGACTTCGTCGGCGCGCTCGCTCCGTCGTCCGGCAGTTCACCTTCACCGAACTGGCCGCCGACCGCCGCACCCCGCACGACCTGCTCGACCACGTCGCCGCCACCGGCCACGAAGGCCTCGTCGCCAAGCTCCTACGCGCCCGGCAAACGCCCGGACTACTAGTGCAAGCACGCCCTCATCCAGACAACCGAGGTCGTCATCTGCGGCTGGCGCCCCGGCCAGAACCGGCTTTCCGGCAACCTCGGCGACCTCCTGCTCGGCGGCCACGATCCCGACACCGGCGACCTCGCCTACATCGGCGACATCGGCCTGTTGACCGGACTAACGGAGACACGCCTGCGGGCCGAGCTTCACGCGCCGGGTGTTCCGACAGGTCACCCCGCGTGCTCAAGCCGATGTGGACGCTTCAAGCGGGGACGCAGTGGCCTACTTGGGACAATGGCCTCGCAGCGATCGGACGATGTGGTCGATCAGCCGCTCGACGTACTCTTCCCGGGTGGGCAACTGGACGACCGCGACGCGCCAGTAGAGGGGCCCGGCCAGGAGGTCCAGGCCGACTTCGAGGTCGAAGTCCTCGGGAAGCTCGCCACGGTCGGCTGCTCGCCGCAGGAGCTGTGCGGCGTTGTGACGCCGCGGTTCGCGGATGGACTTCGCGAAGGCCTCGGAGAGTTCCTCGTCGCGCATGGTTTCGGCCAGGAGGTCGGGCACGATGCGGCGGGCCAGGGGGTGGCCGAGGGCGTCGATCGCGTCTTGGAGGAACGCGCGGAGGTCGCCGCGCAGGGTGCCGGTGTCGGCGACCTTGATCGACCGCGTCGCGACCTGCGAGACCAGGGCCACGGTCATCTCGCGCTTGGCGGGCCACCGGCGGTAGATGGCCGCTTTGCCCGCGCCGGCGCGTTTGGCCACCGCTTCCAGCGAGAGCCTTCCGTAGCCGACGGCGGCCAGCTCCGTGAAGAAGGCTTCCGTCAGCGCCGCGGTGACGTCGTCCTGCAAGACCGGCCCGCCGGATGCGCGCCGGGGGCCGCCGGGGGGAACGGTGTCGCTCATCGGCCGACGCTAGCACGAGACGGAACGGTTGCGTATCGACCGATCCCTCCCTATCGTCTTGCCGAGACGGAACGCATCCGTCTCGACTAGCCTCGCGGAGGTTCACCGTGCGCTTCCTGTTCGACAACGAGTCCTTCTCCTTCGAGACCCTGCGCGCCGCCGGGTTCGCCAACTACGGCGGATCCGACCTCGGCGAGGTCCTGGCCACCGCGGCGAGGATCGGCGACGGTGACGAAGCCGCCTGGCACGCGGAATGGAAGAAGACCGCCGAGCGTGCCGAAGCGATCGGCGAGCGTTCCCTGGCCGATGGACATCGCGTGAGCGCGCGGGAGGCGCTGCTGCGGGCGTCGAACTACTACCGGACCGCGGAGTTCTTCCTGCGCGACCACCCGGCCGACGACCCGGAGGTGACGGAGCTTTCCACGCGTTCCCGTGACGCGTTCGTGCGCGCGACCGAGTTGTTCGACACTCCGGTCGAAGCCGTGGAAATCCCGTACGAGGACACCACTTTGCCGGGCTACCTGTTCCTGGTCGACGACTCGGGCGCGGCCCGGCCCACCGTCGTCTACACCAGCGGATTCGACTCCACGCTGGAGGAGTCGTACTTCGCCGTGGCGGCGGCCGCGCTGCGCCGGGGCTACAACGTCCTCGCCTACGACGGGCCCGGGCAGGGCGCGGTGCTGCGGCGGCAGGGGATCGTGTTCCGGCCCGACTGGGAAGCCGTGGTCACGCCGGTTCTCGACTACGCGCTCGGGCGACCGGAAATCGCCGGCGACCGGGTCGCCTTGTTCGGCTACAGCCTGGGTGGCTACCTGGTCGCCCGGGCCGCCGCGTTCGACGACCGGATCGCCGCGTTGATCCTCGACGACGGCATCCACAACTTCCACGCCGCCTTCGCCAAGGCTATTCCGCCGTTCCTCGCGGAATGGCTGCACGAGAAGCGTGACGACGTCGCCGTTCCGGTGCTGACCCTGCTGGCCGGGGTCAGCACCCAGCTGCGCTGGGGCTTGCACAACGGCGTGTGGGCGATGGGCGCGGCCTCGTTCGGTGACTTCATCCGCGGCACCCGTGACTACACCCTGCGCGGGATCGCCGACCGGATCACGGCTCCGACGCTGGTCATGGACGCCGACCAGGACCACTTCCTGCAGGGCCAGCCGCAGCTGGTGCGGGACGCTCTGGTCAACGCGCCCACGACGCTGGTCACTTTGAGCGACACCGAAGGCGCGGGCGAGCACTGCCACATGGGCGCCATGTTCCGCGCACACCAGACGATGTTCGACTGGCTGGACACCACCTTCGGCACCGTCGGCGGATGACCGGCCGGGGACGGCCGTACGGCCGTCCCCGGCGCCGTCACGTGAACTTGATTTCGGCGAGGTCGATGGAGACGATGAGGGTCTCCTTGAGAGCGTAGTCGTCGGGGCCGATGGGGTGGATCCGCCGCCGGGTGGGCACGACGATGCCCTGGACTTCTTCGTGACCGTCGATGTAGTGCGCCGCCGGTGTGGCGTCCGGGCCGAGCACTTCGGACACGTAGTCGTGCCGGCGGATCAGCCCGCTTTCCTCGACGTAGTAGAGGTTGTCCTTGCTGTGCACCGCGAGACCGTCGGGGAACCGCACCTTGAGCCGGCGCCAGGTGTGGCCGTCTTCCTGCCACGGGTCGAGCTCCTCGACCCGGGTTCCTGGCCAGGTGAAGGAGAACGGCTCGGTCAGGTAGGTCCACATCGCGTACCCGTTGAAGTACGCCAGCTGCAGGCGGTCCCACGGCGTCGCGAGGTCGTGACCGGCGAAGCTGCGCCGCGGTTCCCTGCGCTCCTCGAGCACCACCCCGGCTTCGGTTTCAAGAGCGACACGGTCGGCGGTGACCGAGCTGCGTACTCCAGGCTCACCGAAGGGGGCTGTACTGGCAAACTGGCGGTGGAGGTCGACCCGCGTGACGACGTCGTCGAGCACGCCATCTTGGTTCTTCAGCGCCCAGAGCCCGCCGCCGCCACGCACGCGGGCGCTGAGCGAGGTCAGCTCGTTCCACCGGTCCGATCCGCCGTGCGCGGCGAGCATCCGGTCCAGCAGGCCGGTCATCGGGACCGCACGTCGAGCACGACGCGGAACCGGGCCTGGCCCGCCATCATGCGCTCGAAGGCCTTCGGCGCCTCGCCCAGGGGCATGACCTCGTTGAGGGACCGGATCCCCCGCCGCAGGCTGAAGGCGAGGTTGTCCTCGTTCTCGATCGACGTGCCGGTCAGGCTGCCGGTGATCGTCCGGGTGCCGAAGATGAGATCCGTGGAGCTCACCGGGATCGGCTCCGCGCCGGCGCCGACGACGATCATCCGGCCCCGCGGTGCCAGTCCCGCGACCAGCGGGCCCGTGGAGGGGCTGTCGGCCGCGGTGGCGATGATCGCGGCCGCCCCACCGAGATCGCGCAACGCCGCTGCGGCGTCCTGGGCGGTGCTGTCGATGTAGTGGTCGGCGCCCAGCCGCGCGGCCAGTTCGGCTTTCGCGGTGCCCCGTGCGATCGCGGCGACCCGGTAGCCGAGCTTTCCGGCGTGCTGGACGGCGAGGTGACCGAGGCCGCCGATGCCGTGCACGGCGACGAGCGCGCCGGGCCGGGCGTCGCTCTGCCGCAGGGCCTTGAACACCGTCAGCCCGGCACACAGCAGGGGGGCCGCGTCGACCGGGTCGAGGCCGTCGGGGATGCGCACGAGCCCGCTGGCCCTGGCGAAGGCGACTTCGGCGTAGCCACCGTCCACTGTGGTCCCGGTGAGCGGCTGGGCGGCGCAGTTGACGAAGTCGCCGCGCCGGCAGGGTTCGCATTCACCGCAGTGGCCGTTCAGGAAGCCGACTCCCACGCGGTTGCCGGTGTGCCAGGCGGTCACTCCGGCGCCGACGGCGTCGATCACGCCGACGATCTCGTGGCCGGGCACGATCGGCGTCGCCGCGTCCGGGCGCAGCAGCCCGCCGACGGCCAGTGCGTCGCTGTGGCACACGCCGCAGGCCTCGACCCGGATGCGGACCTGCCCGGGGAGCGGCTCGGTCAGTTCTCGTTCGACGAGGGCGAAGTCGCCGGTTTCCGTCACTTGGTAGGCACGGTAGGTGGACACGGTGTTCCTCAGACTTTCTCGTGGTGGAAGGTGAACAGCACTTTTCCGGCGCGGTCGGCCGCGGCGTCCCGCGCGAACGCGTCGGCGTGGCGCTCGAGCGGGTAGGTGGAGTCGACCGGCACGGCGAGGACACCTCGGGTGATGAGATCGACGATCTCGCCGACGGCCTTCGCCACTTCGGCGCGGGGGGCGTGCCGGAACCAGTTGGTGACCCACAGCCCGCGCACGGCGAATTCTTCGAACACCAAGGGCCCCAGGGGAACCGCGGGCGGTTCGCCGGTGACGGACGCGTAGCTGACAACCGTGCCGCCGAACTCCAGCGCGGCCACGAGCGCGGCCGGGAGCGTCCCGCCCGCACCGTCGAGTACCAGGCGCAGCCGGTCGCCGCCGAGCGCCGCCGCGACGCGGCCGGCGAGGTCGGGCCCGTCGAGCAGGACCAGGTCGGCGCCCGCGGCCCGGGCCTGCCCGGCCGCTCTGCCGCTGCGCACGACGCTGAGCGTGCGCACGCCGGCAACCTTCGCCAGGGTGCTCACGCAGCGGGCGACCGCGGAGTTGCCGAGCGTCTGCCCGATCCAGTCGCCGGGCCTGAGGTCGGCGTAGCGCGTGAGCATGACCCGCGCGGTGAGGGGGTTGATCCCCGCCATCGCCAGCTGCAGTCCGTCGACGTCGTCCGGCACGGCGACGACGTTGCGGGCGGGCACGACGACCGTGTCCGCCCACACGCCCTGGTCGTAGCTGCCGAGGACGAGGACCCGCCGGCCGGTCAGCGCCGGGTCGGCGGCCGGGCCGCACTTGACCACGCGACCGATCCCTTCGGCGCCGAGGGTGCTGGGCAGTTGGGGCCGGACGGCGTAGATGTTCTGGGCGAAGAGGTAATCGACGGGGTTGATCGGCGCCGCTTCCATGCGCAGCAGCACGTCTTCGTCGCCCAGTGCGGTTTCCGTGTCGGGTACCAGGCGCGTGTTCGCGGCCAGCTCGCCGACGCCGGTCAGGATGAGCCTGCTCATTGTGGGTGCCCCTTTCCGGTTCGGGTGGTCACCCGAGGAAGCCGTTGACGTCGGCGGCGAACTCGGCCGGGTGCTGGAAGAGAAAGCCGTGGCCGGCGCCCGGGTAGATCGAGAGTCGGGCGTTGGACAGGTGCCGGGCCAGGAGCCCGGAGTTCTGCGTCGGCACCATGACGTCGTTGTCGCCGTTGGCGACGAGGACGGGCTGGGTGATGCCGGCCAGCCGGTTGAGCCGCGTCGGGTCAGGCACGCCCCACGCCGTGATGGCGTCGAGCTGGGCGTCACGGGCGGCCAGGCTCACCGGCTGGTCCCTGTCGGCTTCGCGGGCGAAGATGCGCCCGACGAATTCCCAGCCCTTCGCGACGCTCGACGGCGTGCGTTCGAAGAACAGGTTGAGCAGGTCCTCGCCGGTCGGCTCGTCCCGGGTGGCGGACGCGGACACCTCGGCGGTGAAGCCGTGCATGCCCTGCCCACCTTGCGGTCCGGTCCCGGCGAGGACCAGCCGGCGGACGAGCTGCGGCCGGATGAGCGTCAGTTCCTGCGCGACGAACCCGCCGAGGGAGAAGCCGAGAACGTCGACGTGCCGGAGGCCGGCGGCGTCGACGAAGGCCAGCGCGTCGTGCGCCATCGCCGTGACGGTGCGCGGAGTCGTGCCGGTCGAGCCGCCGACGCCCGCGTTGTCCAGCAGGACGACTTCGCGCTCGGCAGCGATGGCGTCGACGAGGGCGGGATCCCAGTTGTCCAGGTTGCCGCGGAAGTGCTGCAGGAACAGCACCGGCGGTACCGCGCGCTCGGTGTTGCCGAAGCGGCGGTAGGCGTAGGTGGTCCCGCCGGCCGCTTCGAGGGTTCGGTTGGGGGCGGTGAGCTGGGCCGGGGTGGCCGGGGGCGCGGACATCGTGCTGCCTTCCGTCTGGCGGCCTCCCGGAGCGGAGACCCATTTAGATTATGAACATAATCTAAATGCTGTGGCAAGATAGATGATGAGGATCATCCGAAGTGCCTGTGACAGGCGCGGGAGGAGAAGGCGCAATGGGACGTGTTTCACGGGCACAGGCCGAGGCGAACCGGACGGCGGTCGTCGAGGCAGCCTCCCGGATGGCGCGCGAGCGCGGGATGTCGCAGGTCAGCGTGCCCGAGGTGATGGGCGCGGCCGGCCTCACCCACGGCGGCTTCTACCGGCAGTTCGAGTCGAAGGACGATCTGTTCGCCGCCGCCTGCTCCGCCGCCTTCGCCGAGCAGGACACGCTCCTCGACGGCTTCCTGGCCTCCAGCGCGAACCCGGTCGAGGCGCACGCGAACTACGTGACGGCGTACCTGTCCGAGCAGAACCGGGATAATCCCGGCCACGGCTGCGCCACCACCGCGTTCAGCGCCGACGTCACCCGCTCGGCCCCGGACAGCCCGGTGCGCGACTGCTACCGCGAAGGGGTCACCAGCTCACTGGAACGCCTGGCCCGGCTCGGCGACCGTCCGGCCGACGCGGAAGCGCGTGAGCGCGAAGTCCTGGTCGAACTCGCGGCGATGGTCGGCGCCCTCGCGATCGCCAGGGCCACCCGCGGGGGCCCCTTGTCCGAGCGGGTCCTCACGGCGGTGCGCGAGCACCTGCTCGGCGCTCAGTCCTCCGCGGCGCCGAAGCCCGCGTAGGACCCGGATTCCACGTCGTCGAGGATGTCGTGGCGCCGCGGCCACCAGTTCAGCAGACGCCGGGTCGACTCCGCCGACAGCCGCTTGCCCAGGCTCACGCTGAGGCCCGCGCCGGCGCCCGGCGGCGGTGGCAACGCGGCCTGGAGCCGGCGTGCGAGGCTCACGGGCAGGCGGCGGGTGAGCCGGAACCCTGCCGCCGCGGGACCGGTCATCCCGAGCATCCGCGCCAGGTCGACACCCTCGGTCCGGCCGTCGGCACCGATCATCCGGCTCACCGCGGCCGCGAGCTCGCGCAGCGTCACCTCCCCCGCGACGCCGTGCAGAACTGAGCCGGCCGGGGCGCTCTCGACCGCGAGGCGGTACAGCTCGGCGAGGTCGTCGATGTGCACGTAGCCCTGGATCGTCGCGCCGGCACCCAGGTGCACGCCGTGGCCGTGCGTCCTGGCCAGCGAGATGAGTGTCGGCACGTCGAAGCTGCCGCCGTGGCCGTACACCAGCCCTGGCCTCACGACGATGCCCTGGACACCACCGGCGGCGAGGACCAGGCGCTCGGTTTCGACGCGGGCCTTCATCGCGGCCCCGAAGCCGAGGGCCAGCATGGGATGCACCTTCGCCGAAGCCGGCGCGTACACCTCCGGCGGCAGCGGGAGGGCCGCGTACTCGTCGTGGACGGTCTCCGTCGCGGCCCCGCCGCTGAACGTGCCGAACACCGCCGAGCCGCTGGTGAAGACCAGCTTCTTCCGGTCGTCGCCCAGGGCGTCCCGGAGGGCACTGACGGCGTCACGGTCCTTCGCGAACGTGCTCGCGTCGTTGCCCAGGCTGGCGGTGCTGACCACGGCGTCCGGCGCTGCAGCCCGGACGGCGCCGGACAAGCCGGCAGGATCGCCGAAATCGCCCGCGACCGGGACCACTCCGCGTGCGCGCAGAGCGGTCGCGGAGCGCTCGGACCGAGCCAGTCCCAGCACGTCGTGGCCGTGGTCGCGCAGAACCCGGCTGACCGCGCCGCCGATGTAGCCGGTCGCACCACTGACCAGAATTCTCATCGACCCCTCCCCTTGCTCCTCGACCCGCCGAACTTAGTCCGCCGATAGTCGAGACGCAACCGTTCCGTCTCGACTGAGAGCCAGGCGAAAGCCTGGGAGAGGCGTGCTGGTCAGCTCGCGAGAAAGAACAGGCGCAAGCGGCCGCCCCGGCCTTTGCGGTGCGACATCAGCCACACCACGACCGGCGGGCAGTGCCGCGGCGCCGCCGCCCCTCGCGTAGGGGGACACCGGGCGGCCGAGCCAACGGCACTGCCGGAACAACATTCGACGCCGACGAGTATCAGCAGGCTCAACAGCAAGATCTCGACGGGATCCGGCTCGGGCTGAGCAGCGTCCCGGTCAGCAGCAGCAAGCCGGACGCCCCGGACAGCCTTCGCAACAGCCGCAGGACCAGCAGCGTGCCGACGTGGCAGGCGGGTGACGTCGGGACCGAGGACTGGATGTCCATCGGATGATCTCTCCCAGGTCGTGACGGAAGGGCCCATCCTCGAGCACCACGTCAAGCGGCGCCAGCGTTCAGGGTGTTCGAATGCCCCGGACGGCGCGTCAGACGTGCCAGCCGACGACGCCGGCCCAGTGGAAGTCCGAGTAGCCACACCCGATCCAGGTGACGAGGTAGCCCTCGGCCTGCTTCTGCTGCGCGAGCGCCCAGCCGTCCGTTTCGCACTGGCTCTGCGTCGTTCCGGTGACGGTCTGGCTGTAGTACCTCGTCGCCGCCTCCGCGGGAGCGGCGAGGACGACGAGAGCACTCAGCATGGCCGCGCTGGCGGCGAGTTTCTTCCCCATGCGAGCAGTGAAGCAAGAGGAGAACCGCCGCGGTGTGGGTATTTTTCCGGGAGATCCCGCGGAGGCGATGTGCGGGACGGCGGCGCCAGCCGTGACACCTGCCGTAAAACCGGCCGCCGCGTCCTGGCGAACAGAGCCTGAACTCCATCAGCACTGTTATCACTGATATGAGATTTCTGTAGCATCGATCCAGTAGTAGTGCTATCGTCGAAAACGAACGATCGTTATCAGCGATAAGAGGTCGCCATGACCACCACATCCACCGATCCGCGCGTGGCGCTGGTCACCGGAGGTTCCGGAGGCATCGGGCGCGCCGTCGTCGAGCGCCTCGCCCGAGATGGCTACCACCTCGGAGTGCACTTCTCGGCCAACAAGGCCACCGCCGACGAACTCACCGAGCACATCACCGCAGCGGGCGGCCAGGCGGTCGCGGTCGGCGGCGACGTCGCCGACGAGGTCGCCATGGCTGCCGCCTTCGACGCCGTCGAGAGCGCCTTCGGCGGCATCGACGTCGTCGTGCACACCGCCGGGGTGATGCGCCTGAAGCCAGTCGTCGATCAGCTGGCCGCTCGCAAGCTGCGCGCCGGCGGAGCCATCGTGAACTTCTCGACCTCCGTCGTGGGCCTCCAATTCCCGGGCTACGGCGCGTACGTCGCGAGTAAAGGTGCGGTCGAAGCACTCACCCTGGTCCTGGCCAGGGAACTGCGGGGGCGTGACATCACAGTCAACTCCGTAGCACCTGGCCCCACGGCAACCCCGCTGTTCCTCGACGGCAAGGACGAAGCAGCGACGGCGGAATCATCTAGGAGAGAACCATGCCCGAGCAACAGACCTCCCAAGTCATTCTGATCACCGGTGCTTCGAGCGGGTTCGGCAACCTGGCCGCCCAAGCCCTGGCCCGTGCGGGCCACATCGTCTACGCCGGCATGCGCGCGACCGCCGATCGCAACGCCCCCCGCGTGGCCGAGCTGGCGCAGCTGGCAGACGCGGAGAAGATCGACCTCCGCGCGGTCGAAATGGACGTGCAAGACCAAGCATCGGTCGACACCGCCATCGCCGCGATTTTGGCCCAGGAGGGACGCATCGACGTCGTGGTGCACAACGCGGGGCACATGGTCCTCGGCCCCTCCGAAGCATTCACCACCGAACAACTCGCGCAGCTCTACGACGTGAACGTGCTCTCGACCCAGCGAGTCAACCGCGCCGTGCTGCCCACGTTGCGGGCACAGGGCCACGGATACCTCGTCTGGGTCGGCTCATCCTCCACTCGAGGCGGCCACCCACCGTTCCTCGCCCCGTACTTCGCCGCCAAGGCGGCCATGGACGCCCTCGCCGAAAGCTACGCCGCGGAACTGATCAAGTACGGCATCGACACCACGATCGTCGTGCCCGGTGCCTACCCCAGCGGCACCAACCACTTCGCTCACGCCGGCACACCCGACGACAGGAGGCGCGACGCCGAATACGGAGAGGCGTACGGTGCGCTCCGCGACGGGATGGAGAAGGCGCTGTCCGACATCTTCCCCAAGGGCCGCACAGTCGACGAGGTCGCGGACCAGATCGTGCGCATCGTCAACCTCCCAGCCGGACACCGCCCCTTCCGCGTCCACATCGACCCCAGCAACGACGGCAGTGAAGTCGTGTCCATGGTCAACGACCGCATCCGGGCGGAGTTCTACCGCCGGATCGGCATTCAGGAACTGCTTCCGCTCAACGCCGTCCACTAGCCCCGCCTGCGCGGGTTCCAACAGGCTTCACTCGAGCCTGCTGATCATCGAACAAGGGAGAACGCAATGCCTTTCGCCAACTTCAAGGTCCCGGCCGGCACGATCAAGCCGGAGCAGAAGAAGCTGATCATCGACCGCACCACCGACCTCTATGCCGAAATCTACGGGGAGGCCGCCCGCCGGAACGTGCTGGTGCTCGTCGACGAGGTGGTCGACGGCGGCTGGGGCATCGGCGGCACCGTCCTCACCGCAGCCATGGTCAACGGTGAGGCACCGGACGAGACCGGCGGTCATTGACCTGGACCGGTGCGGCCGTGCGGCGCTCCGCGGCACACGGCCGCACCGACAGGCTTGTGTAGAGTGACGCCGCCCAGATGACAGGCGTGGCCGGGCCCACGTGGAGTGATCGAGAAAGGTGAGTGGACCGGGCCATGTCCGATGCCGCCACACGAGATGCCAAAGCCGAAGACGTCCGCGCCCGCATGCTTGACGCCGCCGAACGGCTGCTGATCGCATCCGACGATCACGACATCTCCACCCGCGCGGTGTGCGACGCGATCGGCGTGGCCCAGCCCATCCTGTACCGGCTCTTCAAAGACAAGAACGGCCTCCTGTACGCGCTGGTGCAGAACGGCTTCGAGCGCTACGTGCAACGGAAACAGGCACTGGAATCCACCGACGACCCCGTCGCGGACCTGCGCGCGGGCTGGGACGACCACATGAACTTCGCCCTCACCAACGGCGCCCTCTACCGGCTCATGTTTTCTCCTGCCCTGCCGAAGGTCCCCGAGCCCGCCGGCCGGATCTTCGAGCTGCTGACCCGGGCGCTCGATCGCTGCGCGGCAATCGGCGTACTGCGGATCCCGTCCGTCGATGCAGCACAGGCAATCCTCTCAGCGAACGTCGGCGTCGCGCTGAGCATGCTTTCCCAGCCCGGGCGCTACGCCGATCCGCACCTCTCGCACCGGGTGCGCGACGCAGTTTTCGCAGCGTGCCTCACTCTGGAAACCGCTGGCAGGCCGGTAGCGGGCAATGCAATGACGGCACCAGCGCTGCAACTCGAGGCTCAGCTGCAGGAGCCGGGCATGTCACCGCTGGAGCCGGAAGAGACCGCCTTGTTGCTCAAATGGCTGAACCGGATTCGCACTTCTCCTGGCCCTGCCGCGGCAGGCGAGTGAGTGGGTGATTACGGCGGTTGCAGTGGCTGTGCCGGTCTCGGTGTCTCGCCGACGACCCTGACGCGACCAGGCCCAGACATGGTCGGCAGCGTCCGCGACAACCGTACCGACGATCCGGCTGCCGCGGACTCCGCGGCTCATGAAGGATGGCGCAGGGGATGACATCGAGGCCGCCGGCTTGCTCAACGCGGGTGACTGCGTTGGTCGCTGTCATCCATCCGACAGGAAGCAAAGCTGGGGCGAGGCAGGACCCGATGCGCCGGCTCTTGACGCATCGGGCCCCGACGCGGAGATCGCTGGCACACAAGGTGGTGGTCGCCGCGTGTCCCGACCTCAGCTGGCGTTGTGGAGGTCAAGCAGCGCCGCGGCCGCCCGGAAGTACTTGTTGCGTCCCAGATCGCGGACTGTCTTGATGCCGAAGGCAGCCTTCAGCTTGTCCGCATCGTCGTCGCTCACCCCGGACAGTGCCGACACCGGGGCGTCCAGGAGCTCGTCCAGGGATTTGCTCTCGTACTTCTTGTCCAGCATCTTTGCCAGATCCACGTTGACTGCCATCAGATTCATCCTTTCGATCAGGTGGACATTCGGCAGCTGATACACCACTGGCCAGGGTCGTCTCTGGGCCTGCAATGTGCGTGAGGACGATGATGAATCGGTCGGCCCTCCGCCGCGAAGCTTGGGCCTGCCAATCGATTCGCGGTTTGTTATCGGCGTGTGTCGTCGTCGACGTCTGTATCGATGCGTTCCTGACGGACCTCGCCGGAGACTGTTTCGGTGTCCGTGACCTGCTGCTTGGACAGCCGTACCCGTTCCACGGGGACCGCTTCGGTGTCAACGACAGGACGTTCCTCGTGCAGGGTCACCTCGTGCTCGGCTTCGGAAATAGCGGGACCTGAGACAGCCTCGCCGCGGTTGGCGTCGGTGATCGGCTCACGTTCGACCCGCACCTCTTCGCGGGTGACCGGAACGTCGACCTGCTCGGTCTCGGTGACGACGTACTTGCGCAGTCTGGCCCGGCCCTTCTCGTGGTGCTCGGTGCCCACCTGCAAGTGCTCCTCCGAGCGGGTCATTGCTTCGCCGCCGGTGTCGCGGCGGCCGGCTTCGGTGTCGGTGCGCTCCGCGTCCTCGCGTCCAGCGCGGAGCGTGTGCCGGCCGGGATTGGTGGTGATCTCGTAGTGGTCGTAGAGGCGGCGCTCCTCCGTGGGGTCGAGATGGTCGTCGGAGACATCGACGTTCGGCGCGTCTTTGACTCGATCCTTGGTGTATCGAGTGGTCAGCTCTCCGTTGGCGCCTTCGGTAAGGCCTTCTGCCGGCACGAACGACTGTCGCAGTCCGAACAAGCCCGTCTTGACCGACACCCAGGTCGGCTCCCCGTCTTGGTCGTCGAACCAGAACTGTTCGACAGTACCGATTTTCTCGCCGGTGGAATCGTGGACATCGCGGCCGGTCCACTGGCTGATGTGCTTGTGGGTGGCGTTGGTCATGATGATCTCCGTTGCTTCTGCTCGCTGTTCCTGTGATCAAAGAACGGTGTTGTTCTTGATCGACCTCCACGACACTTCCTGCCCGGGTATCCACCTGAGTCGGCAGGATTCACCAACGGCTCGAAAGTGTCGTTCCGTTACGGGATCCGCTCTGCCGGTGACCTTCCGGGCTCCGATCGAGAAGCTCTCGCAAGGAGGTCTAACCCCGGCGCAGGGGATGAACACATGGAATCCTCACCTCACCCGCACGGCCCACCGGCGACGGTCAGATGCGTCGGACTCACACCTAGAGTAGCGCCGATGAACGGGACTTCCGGCCCTACGAGTTGCGAGACAGACGAAGCGGGGCCGCAAGTCGGCTCTTGGCAGGGAAGTGGTCCGACGAGCCCGCCTGCGCTGCGCCAGTCCTCGACGATCACCAACAGAGAAGGCGGCGGCGATCGGTCGACACACCGCACATGGCCCGCACCATCAGGGAAGCGGGCACGGAACCTCCTCGTCTCGCACGGGCACCGGAACGGGTGGCTGCCGCGCCTCGCCGGAAGGACACCGGGAATGTGCCGATCCGGTGAATTCCCGGCGACGGGTCTCCTTCACACCTCACGTTTGCCTGCTCTCCCGTTTCGGGTATTCGAAAAGAAAGGCACCGCGAGCCGGATGGAGATCCCTGCCGATGAGGAACGACGAACCGGGCGACGGCGACGATGTGACGTCGCCGCGGTTGTCTCTGGACGTCGCAGGCGAGTCGCCCGTCCGGGACGGAGACAAGCGGCCGAACCTGATCGCCGGGCGCTATGAACTCGGACAGCTCATCGGCAGCGGGGCCACCGCCCGGGTCTACCGAGGCGTCGACCGGAGGCTCGGTCGTGAGGTCGCCATCAAGGTCTACGAGCACCACGTAGTCGCCGTCGAGCAGCTGCGCCGAGCGCGGGAGAAGACCGTGCAGGCCAGCATCGACCACCCGCGGGTGGTGGCGCTGTTCGACAGCGGCACCGATCACGCCGGACCGTACCTGGTGATGCAGCTGGTCGACGGCGAGAACCTCGCCGAGCGGCTCGTCGCCGGCCCGCTCCCCGCGGACGAGGTCACCGAGCTGGGGATCCAACTGGCCGACGCGCTCGCTCACGTCCACGCCCGGCGCGTCGTGCACCGCGACCTCAAGCCCGCCAACATCCTGCTCGGTTCCGACGGCCCGCTGATCGGCGACTTCGGCATCGCGCACGAGCTGGACTCCACCCACATCACCGGCACCGGCCTGGTCACCGGCACCGCCGCCTACCTGGCGCCCGAACAGATCGTGGGAGAGCCCGCCGGCCCGGCTGCCGATGTCTACGCCCTCGGCCTCATCCTGCTGGAATGCCTGACCGCCGAGCGGGAGTACCCCGGCACGCTGGCGGAGTCGGCCATGGCGCGGTTGCATCGGGCGCCCCGCATTCCCGCCGGGTTGCCGAAGCCGCTCGCGCACACGCTGAGCGTGATGACCGCCCGCGAGCCGGCGGACCGCCCGGCAGCCGAGCAAATACCCCAGCTGCTGCGCCAGGCCCCCGCCGTCCTCAGCTCCACCCCGGTCCCGGTCCCGGACGCGACACCGGCGCCGCCGCCGAAGCGACGGACACCAGCCGCAGCCGGTGGCCTGGCCGCCGCGGCCGCGGCCGCCGTGCTCGCGGTCGTGCTGACCAGGCCGGACGTACCCGAAGACACCCCAGCCCGGCCGCCGGCTGCCCAACCGACCACTTTCGCCACCTCCGCGCCCGCCGGGGCCACCGCACCCACGGCCTCCGCCGTGGCGGCAACGTCACCGATGACGGAATCGGCGGCACCGGGCCTGGCCGCCGTGGCACCGCCGAAGCACAGCACGCCCAGCCCGGGCGGGAGTGCCGGCGCAGGAACCGGCAACGGCCCGGGGAAAGCCAAGGGCAAGGACAAGGGGAAGGGCAACGGCAAGAACAGCAGCGGACCGTGAGCCGAGGACCACTCATTCAGGACGCGGCGAAGCACCTTGGATGGTGGCGACGGCGTCTCGGCCGTGGCAATTCCGGCGGGTCGCCCAACTTTCTACATGCAGTTCACGCCGCGACACCGCCCGGTAGCAGTTCCCTCCCCTCGCTGCTACCGGGCTCCCGGTGCTTCCCCGCGACCCGGTACCTGGCTTCTCGGTCGGCGGCCCGGCAGGCCTGGTCGATCAGCTTCACGTTGTCGTTCTGCGACTCTTGCACGAGCAGTGTGAAGGCTTCGCCGGCGGTAATGCATCGGGCCGCCACGAGGATGCCCTTCGCCTGATCGATCACCGCGCGCGGTCAGAACGGCGCGAAGCCCGGCGGCTGTCCCGCGGTCGAACGGACATCGGCGACCAGCTGGTGCGCGGTGTCCTGCTCGTCACACCTGGGTCCCCCGCTGCGCCCCCACGGCGAGCGCGGTCGATTCCGCTGCCTGCGTCGGTGACGACCGCGGCCTTCCCAGTACCTTCACGTGGTCGATCTGCTGCGCATCCCGCGGGCGCAGTGCTTCGAAGACCTCCCTGATCACGCTCAGGCGAGCCACCGGTCGACTACGCGTGCCACCTCCCGCCCGTTCTCCTGTTCCATCACGTTCATGTGGTTCCCCGGCACCTCGACCGTCTCGTCGGCGAAGGGGATCTCGTGCCGCCAGATGGGGTGGTCGGGACCGACGCCGTCGCCCTCCGAGGGGAGCGGGTCCAGCGCCCGGACGAACAGCATCGGCGCCTTCGTCGCGCGCGGGGTGAACGTGTCCAGCACGTTGAGGTGGCCGCCCATCCCGGTGAGCCGGGCGTGGCCGATGCGGCCGAAGAAGTCCTCGCGCGCGAACATCTCGTCGGCCAGGGTCGGCTCGATCAGCGGCAGGTCCGCGTCGAAGAAGTACGTGTCGACGAGGACCACGCCCGCCGGGGTGCGGCCGCGGTCCTCCAGGCGCAGTGCCGCCGCCGTGGCCAGCCAGCCCCCCGCCGAATAGCCGACCAGCGCGAACGGCTCCCCGCCCGCGGCGCGCTCCACCGAATCCGCCAGTAGACCGGCCATCGCGTCGAACGACGCCGGCAGCTTCTCCCGCGCGTCGGCGTACCCCGGCAGGTACACGACCGAGACGTCCCTGACGCCTTGCAGTTCGGCCGCGAACCGCGCGTAGTGCAGCGGGCTCGACGACGCCGCCAGCGTGGGGATGCAGATCAGCCGCGGCCGCGCGGGGCCGGTGGCCAGGTTGACCGGCGGCGGCAGTTCCGCCAGGTATGCCGCGTCGTCGTACTTCGGCCGCAGCCGCGCCGCCGCGCGGAGGAACTCGTTGCCGGCGACGATGTCCCGCCGTTCCCAGGCCTGGCGGTACAGGGCGTTGACGGTGTCGCCCGCGTCCGCCGGAGCGGCGGGGCGGCCGGGCGCCAGCTCCCCGGCGAGGCGGCCGGCCAGCGCCGCGGGCGTGGCCAGGTCGAAGACGACCGACACGGGCAGCCGCGTCCCGGTCGCCGCGGCGAGGCGGTTGCGCAGTTCGACCGCCGTGAGCGAGTCGAACCCGGCTTCGAGGAAGGGCTGCCCGGCGGTGATCGCGTCCGCGCCCGCGTGGCCGAGCACGACGGCGGCCTCCTGCCGCACCAGCTCCAGGACGCGGGCCCGGCGGTCCTCCTCGGACAGTCCGGCGAGCCCGCCGGCGAAGGACCCGGCGGAATCGGGCGCGGTTTTCGCCGCCCGCCGGACGGGGGTCCGGACCAGCCCGCGCAGCAGCGCCGGCACCCGCTCGCCGGAGTTCCGGAGCGCGGCCCGGTCGAGCCCGATCGGCACCACGACCGCCTCTTCACCGGCGAGCGCCGCGTCGAAGAGCCGCAGACCATCCTCTTCGGACAGTGCGACGACGCCGGCGCGGGCCATCCGGTTCCGGTCGGCGGCGCCGAGGCCGCCCGCCATGCCGTCGTCCTGCTGCCACAGGCCCCAGGCGAGGGCCGTGGCGGGCAGGCCGTCGGCCCGGCGCCGCCGGGCCAGCGCGTCGGCGAAGGCGTTCGCGGCGGCGTAGCCGGCCTGTCCCGGCGCGCCGAACTGGCCGGCGGCCGAGGAGAACAGGACGAACGCCGCCAGGCCGAGGTCCCGGGTCAGCTCGTCGAGGACGAGGCCCCCGTCGACCTTCGGCCGCAGGACGGCGTCGAGCTGTCCGGGCCGCAGCGAGGTGAGCACGCCGTCGTCGAGCACGCCGGCGGTGTGCAGCACGGCGGTGAGCGGATGCGCGGCGGGCACCCCGGCGAGCAGCGCGCGAACGGCGTCCCGATCGGCGACGTCACAGGCGGCGACGGTCACGTCGGCGCCCGCGCCGGTCAGCTCGGCGGCGAGGTCGGCGGCCCGTTCCGGCCGCCGGGCGGCGAGCAGCAGGTGCCGCACCCCGTGGTCGCGGACGAGGTGCCGGGCGAGCACGCGGGCCAGGTCCCCGGAGCCGCCGGTGAGGAGAACGGTTCCGTCGCGGTCGAAGGCGACCGGCCCGGCAGAGGCGGCGGCGGTCAGCCGGGGCACGCGGGCGGCGCCGTCGCGGAGCACGAGCTGCGGCTCACCGGTGGCCACGGCGCCAGCGAGCGCTTCGGCGGAGGCTTCGGTGGCGTCGCTGTCGACGAGGACGAACCGGTCCGGGTGCTCCGCCTGCGCCGACCGCAGCAGGCCCCAGAGCGGAGCTTGGACCAGATCGGGAGCGGGGGCGGCCACCGCGTTGCGCGTGACGAGCACGAGTTTCGAGCCGTCGAACCGCGCGTCTTCGACCCAGGAACGGGCGAGGGCGAGGGTGCGCTGGACGGCATCACGAACGGCGGCGGCGCGCACGGCCCCCGTGCCTGTGCCGCCAACGGCGGACGCAGCCGGGGCGGCGCCGCGATCGGCCGAGCCGACGCTGCCCGGGCCGGCGCCGCGCGGGACCGTTGCACCCAGGCCGGCGTCGGCCGTGCCCGAGTCACCGGCAGGTACCGCGGCCAGCACCACCGGCGGCACCGCCGCCCCCGCGTCGAGGGCCCGGCCCAGCTCCGCCAGGTCGCCGTACTTCGCCGATACCGTCACGTGTTCCGGTGCCGGGCCGACCACCGGCCACGCCGCCTGCTCGGCCGCCGCGAGTGGCAGCCGGGGCCAGTCGACCCGCAGGAGCTCGCCCGCCAGGGGCCGGTCGCCCAGCCGGCCGACCGGGCGAAGGACCAGGGACTCCACCGTCAGCACCGGCCGGCCGACCGGATCCCACGCCACCAGCGAAAACGCCTCTTCCCCGGCTGGGGCGAGCCGGACCCGCAGGCTCGTCGCCCCCTCCGCGTGCAGGCGGACGCCGCTCCACGCGAACGGCAGCCGCGGTACTCCCGGCTCCGCCGCCGACGCGAGGCGTGCCGCCGCGTGCAGGGCCGCGTCGAGCAGGGCCGGGTGGAGGCCGAACCCGTCCGCGTCGACCGGCAGCGTCACCTCGGCGAAGACCTCCTCGCCCGCTCGCCACGCGGCGTCGAGGCCCTGGAACGCCGGGCCGTAGCCGAGTCCCGCGGCCGCCAGGTCGTCGTGCAGCTCCGGGACGGACAGCTCCTCGCCCGCCGGTGGCCAATCCGGTGCCTCGCCGGGCACCTCGCCCGCCGCCACGAGGACGGACCCCGTCGCGTGCCGCGTCCACGGCCCTTCGCCGGTCTGCGCGTGGACGCCGACCGTGCGGCGGCCCGACGGCTCGGGCGCGCCGAGCACCACCTGGACGCGGGTCGCCTCGTCCGGCAGGACCAGCGGGGCCTCGAGCGTCAGTTCTTCCAGCTGCCCGCACCCGGCTTCCTCCGCGGCCCGCAGCACCAGCTCCACGACGGCGGCCCCCGGCAGCAGCCGCTTGCCCAGCACCTCGTGGTCGGCAAGCCACGACCCGGCCGCGGCCGGAAGCCGCCCGGTCAGCACCAGTTCACCGGTCGACGGCACCGGCACGCACGCGATGAGCAGCGGGTGCCCGATCGCGGTGAGCCCGGCGGCTTCGACGTCCCCCGTCCGCGGCGGCTCCCGGAGCCAGAAGTGCTCGCGCTGGAAGGCGTAGGTCGGCAAGTCGACAGTGCAGCCCTCCGCGACCACCGCCGCCCAGTCCGGCGCCAGCGTCGTGAGCGCGCCGAAGAGCGCTTCCGGCTCCGGCCGCCCGTCCCGCAGCCCGGGCACGAAGCGGATGTCGCCGGTGCACGCCGGGCCCATCCCGGACAGCACGCCGCCGGGCCCGAGTTCCAGGCCGGTCGTCACGCCCGCGGTCCGCAGCTCCTCGACGGCGTCGGCGAAGCGCACGGTCGCACGGACGTGCGTCACCCAGTAGTCCACGGTGGACATATCAGCGGCGCGGGACACCGTCGAGTGCACCGGGATCCGCGGCTCGGCGAAGGTGAGGCCTTCGACGACGCGGCGGAACTTCGCCAGCATCGGCTCCATCAGCGGTGAGTGGAACGCGTGCGACACGGCGAGGGCCTTCGTCCGGCGGCCCTGCCGGGCGAACGTCTCCGCGATCCGCTCGACGTCCGCCCGCGCCCCGGACACCACGACCGCCCGCGGCCCGTTGACGGCGGCGATCCCGGTCGTGTCCCCCAGGTGCGGGCGCACTTCGGCCTCGGTGGCCTCGACGGCGGTCATCACCCCGCCCGCGGGCAGGGCCTGCATCAGCGCGCCACGGGCGGCGACCAGCGTCGCGGCGTCGTCGAGCGAGAGGATCCCGGCGACGTGCGCGGCCGC
The DNA here is from genome assembly GCF_046548775.1 of Amycolatopsis sp. cmx-4-61. Classification (NCBI taxonomy): domain Bacteria; kingdom Bacillati; phylum Actinomycetota; class Actinomycetes; order Pseudonocardiales; family Pseudonocardiaceae; genus Amycolatopsis; species Amycolatopsis sp. cmx-4-61. The sequence goes on from NZ_JAEBEI010000027.1 coordinate 38,128, forward strand.
GATCTCGCCGATCGAATGCCCGGCCAGCGCGTCCGGGCGCAGGCCCCACGACTCCAGCAGGCGGAACAGCGCGACCTCGACGGCGAACAACGCCGGCTGCGCGTACTCGGTGCGGTCGAGGGCTTCGGCGTCCCCGAAGACCACTTCCTTCACCGGCAACGGGAACCGCGCGCACACCGCGTCGAAGGCCTCGGCGTAGACCGGGAACCGGTCGTACAGCTCACGGCCCATGCCGGCGCGCTGGGCCCCCTGGCCGGAGAACAGGAACGCCACCTTGCCCTCGGCGGCCGGTTCCGCTTCGGCCCGCGCGAGCGCGTCGAGCAGCGCCGTCCGGTCCGCTCCGGCGGCCACCGCCCGGTACCCGAACCGGGACCGCGTGACAGCCAGTGACCGCGCGATGTCCACAACGGACAGTTCCGGCCGCTCCGCCACGAAGGACGCCAGGCGGGCGGCCTGGTCCCGCACGGCCTGGGCGGTCCGGCCGGACAGCACCCATGGGACCACCCCGGTTTCCGGGCCCGGCGCCGGCTCCTCGTCCGAAGGCACCTGCTCGACGATCACGTGCGCGTTCGTCCCGGACAGCCCGAACGCCGACACCCCGGCCCGGCGGGGGCGTCCGGTCTCCGGCCACGCCACCGCCTCGGTGAGCAGCCGCACCGCCCCCTCGGTCCAGTCCACCTGCGGGGTCGGCTCGTCGACGTGCAACGTCCGCGGCAGCACACCACGGCGCATCGCCTCGACCATCTTGATGACCCCGGCCACCCCCGCCGCCGCCTGCGTGTGCCCGATGTTCGACTTCACCGAACCCAACCACAACGGCCGGTCTCCCGGCCGGTCCTGGCCGTACGTCGCCAGTAACGCCTGCGCTTCGATCGGGTCGCCCAGTTTCGTGCCGGTGCCGTGCGCTTCGACGGCGTCGACGTCCGAGGCAGACAGTCCGGCGTTCGCCAGTGCCGCCCGGATCACACGCTGCTGCGCGGGTCCGTTCGGCGCGGTCAGGCCGCTGCTCGCGCCGTCGGAGTTGACCGCCGAGCCGCGGATCACCGCCAGCACCGGGTGACCGCGGCGGCGGGCTTCGGACAGCCGTTCCAGCAGCAGGATCCCGGCCCCTTCGGCCCAGCCGGTGCCGTCCGCCGCGGCGGCGAACGGCTTGCACCGGCCGTCCGGGGCGAGGCCGCGCTGCCGGGAGAACTCGAGGAACGCAGCCGGCGTGGCCAGGACGGTGACCCCGCCGGCCAGTGCGAGCGTGCATTCCCCGCGCCGCAGCGACTCGCTCGCCAGGTGCAGCGCCACCAGCGCCGACGAGCACGCCGTGTCCACCGTGATCGCCGGGCCTTCGAGACCGAGGGTGTAGGCGATCCGGCCGGAGGCGATACCGCCGGCGCTGCCCGTGCCGAGGAAGCCCTCGAGTCCTTCCGGCGCCCTGCCGTTCCAGACGCGGGCGCCGTACTCGGTGTAGATGACCCCGGCGAACACTCCCGTGCGGGTGCCGCGCAGCGACGCCGGGTCGATCCGGGCGCGTTCCACCGCCTCCCAGGCGGTCTCCAGCAGCAGCCGGTGCTGCGGGTCGGTGGCCAGTGCCTCGCGCGGGCTGATCCCGAAGAACCCGGCGTCGAACTCGGCCGCGCCGGGCAGGAACGTGCCCGCCGCGGTGGTGGACGTGCCGGGGTGGTCGGGATCGGGATCGAACAGCCCGCCGAGGTCCCAGCCCCGGTCGGCCGGGAAGTCGCCGACCGCGTCGACGCCGTCGGCGACCAGCCGCCACAGCTGCTCCGGCGACTCGGCCCCGCCGGGGAAGCGGCAGGCCGTCCCGATGATCGCGATCGGCTCCCTGGCCCGCTCTTCGAGTTCGCGCTGTTTCTGCCGGGCGTCGCGTGCCTCGGCGACCGCGCGCTTGAGATAGGTGCGGAGCTGGTCCTGCTCGGCCATGTCACGCCATCCCGAAGTCGTTGTCGATGAGGTCGAAGAGTTCTTCGTCGGACGCCCCGTCGAGGTCACGGAGGCCGTCGTCCGGCGCGGCGCCGGGATCGGCGGCGAGGGCCCGCAGGCGGGTGAGGATCCGGGCCCGCGCTTCCGGCCCGGCGGTCCGGAGCGCGGCGGCCACGCCGTCGAGGCCGGCGAGCGCCGCGGCCGCGGCGTCGTCGGCGTCCCCGGCGAGCCGGGCCTCGGTGAACGCGGCCACCGCGGCCGGCGACGGGTGGTCGAAGACCAGCGTGCTCGGCAGCTTGACGCCGGTGGCGGCGCTGAGCCGGTTGCGGAACTCCACGGCGATCAGCGAGTCGAAGCCGATCTCCAGGAACCCGCGGTCGTCGCGGACCGCCGCGGCGGACGTGAGTCCCAGCGCGTCCGCGGTCAGCTGCCGCACCAGGCCGAGCACGGCTTCGGCGCGCTCCGCCGGGGTCGCGCCGCGCACCCGCCGCGCGAAGCCGGCCGGGTCCGGGCCGCGGCCGGTGTCCCGCCGCCGCGGCGGCCCGGCCAGGCCGCGCAGCACCGCCGGGACCTCGGCCGGATCCTCCGCCGAGCGCAGGACGGTCGTGTCGACGCGCACCGGGACGACGACGGCGTCGTCCACGGCCAGCGCCGCGTCGAACAGTTCGAGGCCCTGGTCCGAGGACAGCGGGAGCAGACCGATGCGAGCGCCGCGGGCGAGGTAGACGTCGCCGAGGCCGCCGCTCATCCCGCTCGGCTCGGCCCACAGGCCCCAGGCCAGCGCCTTCGCCGGCACGCCGGCGGCGCGCAACCGCCGGGCGAACGCGTCGAGGAAGGCGTTCGAGGCCGCGTAACCGGCTTGCCCGGCCGTCCCCAGCAAGCCCGACGCCGACGAGAACAGCAGGAACGCCGCCAGGTCGCGGTCCTTCGTCACCTCGTGCAGGGCCAGTGCCGCGTCGAGCTTGGGCCGCAGCACCGTCTCGATCCGCTCGGGGGTCAGGGCCGTGACGACGCCGTCGTCCAGCGCACCCGCCGAGTGCACGACCGCGGTGAGGTCCGGCAGGCCGGCCACGACCTCGGCCAGCGCGGCCCGGTCCGCCGCGTCGCACGCGTGCCAGCTGACGTCGGCACCCCGGTCGCGCAGCTCCGCCAGCAGGGCGGCGGCTTCCGGGCTGCCGGCCCCGCGCCGGCCGAGCAGCGCGAGCCGGGTGACGCCGTGGTGGCCGACCAGCCGCCGGGCCACCAGGCCGGCGATCAGCCCGGAGGCGCCGGTGACCAGCACGGTCCCGCCGCCCCACGCCGGAGCCGCCTCGCCGGGGTCCGCCCGGGTCAGGCGGGGGACGCGGAACTCGCCGTCCCGGACGGCCACCTGCGGCTCGCCGAGGGCGACAGCTGCCGCGAGGTGGTCGCCCGCCGGGTCGTCCACGAGCACGAACCGGCCGGGGTGCTCGGACTGCGCGGAGCGCACCAGGCCCCAGAGCGCGGCCTGCGCCGGGTCCGGCAGCTCCCCGGTCGCGGCCGCGACGCCGCCGCGGGTGTGCAGCACGAGCCGGTCGGTCCCGGCGCGGTACTCGTCGCCGAGGAAGGCCTGCACGAGTTCCAGCGCCCGGAATGTCGTCCGGCGGACGGTCCCCGCCGGATCGCCGTCCTCGGCGGCGAACCCGGCCAGCAGGATCCCGCTCGCAGCCGCCACTTCGTCCACTGTGGACACCTCGGTCCAGCTCGCCGGCGGCTCGGCCGGGGCCGCGACGGGCACCCAGTCGAGCCGGTGCAGCCCGTCGGTGGCCGGGCGGGCCGGTTCGGGGACCGGCCGCGTCACCAGCGCGCCGATCCGGGCGACCGGTTCCCCGGTCTCGCTCGCGACGGTCACCGCGAGCCCGTCGCCGGCCGGGGACAGCCGGACGCGCACCGCGGTGGCCTCGGCCGCGAACCGCGTGTAGCCGGTCCACGAGAACGGCAGGCCGTCCGGGGCGTTCCGCAGCCCGGACGCGTGCAGCGCGGCGTCCAGCAACGCCGGGTGCAGCCCGAAGGAGTCCGGCGGGCAGCCGTCCGGGAGGCGGACCTCGGCGTAGACGTCGTCGCCGGCCACCCAGGCCGCGCGCAGGCCGCGGAAGGCCGGGCCGTAACCGTAGCCCCGCTCGGCGAGGTCGTCGTAGAAGCCGGCCAGGTCGACGGGAACCGCGCCGGGCGGCGGCCATTCGGGCAGCCCGGTCGCGGTGGGCGCGGCCGCCGACAGCACCCCGGTGGCGTGGCGTGTCCAGGTCTCCTCGCCGTCCGGCCGGGAGTGGACGGTGACGGCCCGGCGGCCCGCTTCGTCCGGCTCGCCGACCAGCACCTGCGTCTCGACGGTGCCGGTCGTCCCGAGCACCAGCGGTGCTTCGAGGGTCAGTTCGTCGACGTCCGGGCAGCCGGTCCGCTCGCCCGCGGCGCTCGCGAGTTCGAGGAAACCGGTGCCGGGGAACAGGATCACGCCGTGCACGGCGTGGTCGGCGAGCCACGGCCGTCCCGCGACGCCCAGCCGTCCGGCGAACGCGACTTCCGCGCGCCCGGCGACCGCGACGACCGCGCCGAGCAGCGGGTGCCCGGAGCCGGGCGGCCCGTCCGGCGAACCGCCGGACGGCGCACCGCGGTCCAGCCAGAACCGCTCGCGCTCGAACGGGTAGGTGGGCAGCGGGACGCGCCGCGCGTCCGGGAAGAACGGCCGCCAGTCGGCGGGAACGCCCCGCACGTGCAGGGTGGCCACCGATTCGGCGAACCGGTCCGTGCCGCCGTCGTCGCGGCGCAGGGTGCCGGTCACCACCGCGTCGGTGCCCCGGTTCTCGACGGTTTCCAGCAGCGCGTTCAGCAGCACCGGGTGCGGTCCGACCTCGACGAACGCCGTGTGACCCAGCCCGGCCAGCCGCTCGACGACCGGTTCGAGCAGCACGGTCTGCCGCAGGTTCCGGTACCAGTAACCGGCGTCCGTCGCCGGGCCGTCCAGCCGTTCGCCGGTGACGGTCGACCAGAACGCGATCTCGGGCACCCGCGCCCGGATCGGGGCCAGCTCCCGCAGCAGCCGGTCGTGGATCCGCTCGACGTGCGCCGAGTGCGAGGCGTAGTCCACCGGCACCGCCCGGGCCCGCACGCCTTCGCCGTCACAGTACGCGATCAGCTCACCCAGGGCTTCGGGATCGCCCGAGACCACTGTGGACGACGGTCCGTTGACGGCGGCGAGCGCGAGCCGGCCGCCCCAGCGCGCCAGCAGGTCCGTGGCCGCGGCCCCGGGCAGGGCGACCGAGACCATCCCGCCCTGCCCGGCCAGCTCACCCAGTGCCTTGCTGCGCAGGGTGACCACGCGCGCGGCGTCCGAAAGGGACAGGGCACCGGAGACGCACGCCGCGGCGATCTCGCCCTGCGAGTGCCCGACGACCGCGTCCGGCTCGACGCCGGCGGACTGCCAGAGCCGGGCCAGGGAGACCATCATCGCGAACAACGCCGGTTGCACGACGTCGACGCGGTCCAGGCCTGGTGCACCGGGTTCGCCGAGCAGCACGCCGGTCACCGACCAGTCGGCGAACTCGCCGAGTGCGGCGTCGCATTCGGCCATCCGCTTGGCGAACACCTCCGACTCGCGCAGCAGCCGCGCACCCATCCCCGCCCACTGGCCGCCCTGGCCGGGGAAGACGAACACCGTCCGGCCGGGGCTCGTCGCGGCGCCGGAGACCACCGAGGACGCCGGGACGCCCGCCGCGAGTGCCTGCAGCGCCGCCCGTGGGTCCGCGGCCGGCAGCACCACGGCGCGGTGCTCGAACAGCGGGCGCGCGGCCAGGGACGCACCCAGATCCACCCACCGGACGTCCTCTTCACCATCCACATGGGACAGTAAGCGGGCGGCCTGCGCGGCCAGCGCGGTCCCGGTCTTCGCCGACAGGACCAGCGGCCCGGCCGCCGGGGCCGGGGCCGGTCGCGGGCGCTCGCGCACCGGTGCCTGTTCGAGCACGACGTGCGCGTTGGTGCCGCTCATGCCGAACGACGAGACACCGGCCCGGCGCGGCCGGCCGCCGCCGGGCCACGCCACGGCCTCGGTGAGCAGCCGCACCGCGCCCGCCGTCCAGTCCACCTGCGGCGTCGGCTCGTCGGCGTGCAACGTCCGCGGCAGCACGCCGTGCCGCATCGCCGCCACCATCTTGATCACCCCGGCCACCCCGGCCGCCGCCTGCGTGTGCCCGATGTTCGACTTCACCGAACCCAGCCACAGCGGCGTTTCCCGGTCCTGGCCGTAGGTCGCCAGCAGCGCCTGCGCCTCGATCGGGTCGCCGAGGGTCGTGCCGGTGCCGTGCGCTTCGACCGCGTCCACTTCGGACGGACGGAGCCCGGCCCGCGCCAGCGCGTCCCGGATCACCCGTTGCTGCGAAGGGCCGTTCGGCGCGGTGAGGCCGTTGCTCGCGCCGTCGGAGTTGACCGCGGAACCGCGGATCACCGCCAGCACCTCGTGGCCGTGGCGCTCGGCGTCGGAGAGCCGTTCCAGCAGGAGCACACCCGCGCCTTCGCCCCAGGCCGTCCCGTCGGCGGCGGCCGAGAACGGCTTGCACCGCCCGTCCGGGGCCAGTCCGCGCTGCCGCCCGAACTCGACGAACGCGCCGGGGTTGCTCATCACGGTCACGCCGCCGGCCAGTGCCAGGGTGCATTCGCCGCGCCGCAGCGACTCGGCCGCCAGGTGCAGCGCCACCAGGGACGACGAACACGACGTGTCGATCGACAGGGCCGGGCCTTCCAGGCCGAAGGTGTAGGCGACCCGGCCGGCCACGACGCTGGAGGCGATGCCGGTGAGCAGGTGCCCGGCCGCGGCTCCGGCGGCCGAGTCCCACGGCGGGCCGTAGCCCTGGTGCGTCACGCCGGCGAACACGCCGGTGCGGCTGCCGCGCAGGCCGTGCGGATCCAGGCCGGCGCGTTCGACGGCCTCCCACGAGGTCTCCAGCAGCAGCCGCTGCTGCGGGTCCATCGCCCTGGCCTCCCGCGGGCTGATGCCGAAGAACGCGGCGTCGAACCCGGCGGCGTCGTCGAGGAAGCCGCCGGAGCGGGTGTAGGTTTTGCCGGGGAGTCCCGGCTCGGGGTCGTACAGGTTCCCGAGGTCCCAGCCGCGGTCGGCCGGGAAGCCCGAGACGGCGTCGCGGCCCTCGTGGACGAGGTCCCAGAACTCCTCCGGCGTGTCGGCACCGCCGGGGAACCGGCAGGCGATGCCGACGACGGCGATCGGCTCGTCGGCGGCGACCGGTGCGGCCGCGGTTTCGCCGAGGACGGTTCCCAGCGCCGTGCGGTGCAGTTCCGCGGCGAGGGCGGTGACGTCCGGGTGGTCGAACACGACGGTCGCCGGCAGCCGCAGCCCGGTGTCGCCGTTGAGCCGGTCGCGCAGGTCGACGGCGGTGAGCGAGTCGAACCCGAGTTCGCGGAAGGCACGGCCGGGGTCGACGCCGCCCGGCTCGTGGTGCCCGAGCACCGCGGCGACGTGCCCGCGGACCAGCGCGGTGACGAAGGGCAGCCGGTCGGGCTCGGGCAACTGCGCCAGCCGGGCCGCGAGCGGCGTGGTCCCGGCCGGGGCGGGGCCCGCGAACCGCCGTGCTTCGGGTAGTTCGTCCAGGAGGAAGCCAGGCCGGCCGGCGGTGAAGGCGGGCACGAAGGCGGCCCAGTCGATGTCGGCGACGACGACGGCGGTTTCGCCGTGGTCGAGGGCGTGCTGCACCGCGGCGACCGCGCGCCGGGGCGGCATCGCGGCGAGACCGCGACGGCAAAGGTGCTCCTCGACGCCGTCGTGGGCCGACATGCCGGTTTCGCCCCACGCGCCCCAGGCGATGGCCGTGGCCGGCAGGCCGCGAGCGCGGCGGCGCTGCGCGAGGGCGTCGAGGTAGGCGTTCGCGGCCGCGTAGGCCGCCTGGCCGTCGGCGCCCCAGACCCCCGAAATGGAGGAGAACAGCACGAAGGCGTCCAGATCGGTGCCGGCGAGCAGGTCGTCGAGGTGGGCCGCGCCGGCGGCCTTGGGCGCGGCGACCCGGGCCAGCTCGGCGGCGCTCGTGCCGTCGAGCGGGGTGAACTGCGGGACGCCCGCGGCGTGGACGACGGCGTTCGGCGGGTGCTCGGCCAGCAGCGCGGCGAGCGCGGCGCGGTCGGCGACGTCGCACGCGGCGACGGTCACCCGGGCGCCGAGCGCGGTCAGTTCGTCTCGCAGGTCCGCGGCGCCCGGCGCTTCGAGCCCTTGGCGGCTGCCGAGGACCAGGTGCTCAGCGCCGTTCTCGGCGAGCCACCGGGCGACGTGCGCGCCGAGCGCGCCGGTGCCGCCGGTCACCAGGACCGTTCCGCGCGGGCGCCACGGCCGTTCGGGGGCGGTGGCGGGGGCCGCCGCCCGGACCAGCCGCCGGCCGTGGACGGCGTCCCGGCGGACCGCGACCCGGTCCTCGCTCGCCGTGCCGAGCAGGCCGGCGAACCGCGGCACCGCGCCGGCGGCGACGTCGGCGAGCCGGAGGTCGCGCTCCGGCGCCTCCAGCGCGGCCACCTGGCCGAGGCCCCAGATCCGGGCCTGGTCGGGGTCGGGGGGTTCGGCCGGGTCCACCGCGACGCCGGACCACGTGACGAGCCAGCACGGCGCGTCGATCCCCTCCAAGGCTTGCAGTGCGACGGTGGTGAGCGCGAGCCCGGCCGGGATCTCCGGGTGCCCGGGGTGGGGCGTGGTCCCGGCGGCCAGGAGCGAAAGGACACCGGCGGGGGTCGTGTCGCCCAGTGCGGAGTGAAGGCGTTCGGCGACGGCGTGGCGGTCCAGACCGGTGTCGAGCGTGACGGTGATGGCGTCCGGATCCAGGGCCTGGTGGATTTCCCCGGCCCAGGACGCGCCATCGGCCGGGAGCAGGACCAGCCAGGTGCCCGATGGCGGCGCCGCGGGCCGCTCCGGCAGGGCCGGCCACGTGATCCGGTAGCGCCACGGATCGCCGGCCGGCTGGTCGTGCTCGAGCCAGAACCGCTCGCGCTGGAAGGCGTAGGCAGGCAGGTCGACGGTCCGCGCGCCGGCGAAGAACGCCGGCCAGTCGGCGTCCCGGACGTGCCCGAGCGCGGTCACGGCGGTGGCGGTCTCGGCCTCCCCCGCTCGCAGGGCGGGGACGAACGTGAGGTCTTCGGCGCACTCGGCGCCCATCGCGGACAACACGGCGTCCGGCCCGAGTTCGACGCAGGTCGTCACGCCCGCCTCGGCCAGCGCGCCGATCGCGTCGGCGAAGCGGACGGTCGCGCGCACGTGCTCGACCCAGTAGCCGGGGGTGGCCGGGTCCGCCGACGGCGAGACGGCCGAGACGAGCGGAATCCGGGGCCGCGCGTAGGACAGCCCGGCGGCGACGGCCCGGAACTCCTCGAGCATCGGCTCGACCAGCGGCGAATGGAAGGCGTGCGACACGTCGAGCCGCTTGGTCCGCCTGCCGAGTCCGGCGAAGTGGGCGGCGATCGCGGCAACGGCGTCTTCGGCACCGGAAACGACGACGGCTTCGGGCCCGTTCACGGCGGCGATGTCGGCGGTGGCGCCCAGCCGCGGACGCACTTCGACCTCGGCCGCCTGGATCGCGACCATCGCGCCGGCCTCCGGCAGGGCCTGCAGCAGCCTGCCGCGGGCGGCGACCAGCTTCCCGGCGTCGGCCAGGGAAAGCACCCCGGCGGCGTGGGCCGCCGCGAGCTCGCCGACCGAATGGCCCGCCAGCCGGTCCGGGCGGGCGCCCCACGACTCGAACAGGCGGTAGAGCGCCACTTCCAGGGCGAAGATCGCCGGCTGGGCCAGGTCCGTCCGGGTCAGCTCGGCGCCGCCGAGCACGAGGTCGCGGTCGATCCCCGCGGCGGCGCACGCTTCGTCGAAGGCCCGCGCGTACACCGGGTACCGCTCGTGCAGCTCGCGCCCCATCCCCCGGCGCTGGCTGCCCTGGCCGGTGAAGAGGAACGCGGGCTTCCCGCCCGCGGCCCGCCGCGGCCGCGCGGTCCCGAGCGCCGCCAGCAGGGTGTCCCGATCTTCACCGGCGACGACGATCCGGTGCTCCCACGCCGACCGGGTGGTGAGCAGGGAAAGTCCGATGTCCGAGGTGGACAGCTCCGGGTGGTCCACCGCGAAGGCACGCAGCCGCGCGGCCTGGTCCCGGGCCGCGGCCGGGGTCGCGCCGGTGACCACCCAGGGCACCACACCCTCGTGCGTGCCCGGTTCGTCGTCCGCCGGCGCCTGCTCGAGGACGACGTGCGCGTTGGTCCCGGAGATCCCGAACGACGACACCCCGGCCCGGCGCGGGCGGCCGGTCTCCGGCCACGGCACCGGTTCCGACAGCAGGGAGATCGCTCCCGCGGTCCAGTCCACCTGCGGGGTCGGCTCGTCGAGGTGCAGGGACTTCGGCAGCACGCCGTGGCGCATCGCCTGCACCAGCTTGACGATGCTCGCGACACCCGCCGCGGCCTGGGTGTGGCCGAGGTTGGACTTCACCGAGCCCAGCCACAGCGGGGTTTCCCGGCCCTGGCCGTAGGTGGCCAGCAGCGCCTGCGCCTCGATCGGGTCGCCCAGCCGGGTGCCGGTGCCGTGGGCCTCCACCACGTCGACGTCCGATGTGGACAGTCCGGCGTTCGCCAGCGCGGACCGGATCACCTGCTGCTGCGCCGGTCCGTTCGGGGCGGTCAGGCCGCTGCTCGCCCCGTCCTGGTTGATCGCCGAGCCCTTGACGACCGCGAGCACCGGGTGCCCCAGCCGCCGCGCGTCGGACAGCCGCTCGACCAGCAGCATGCCGACGCCTTCGCTCAGCGCCGTCCCGTCGGCGCCGGCGGCGAACGACCGGCACCGCCCGTCGGCCGACAGCGCACCCTGCCGGGCGAACTCGACGAACATCATCGGCGTCGCCAGCACGGCGACCCCGCCGGCCAGCGCCAGCGCGCATTCGCCGCGGCGCAGGGATTCGCAGGCCAGGTGCAGGGCCACCAGCGACGACGAGCACGCCGTGTCGACGGTGACCGCGGGACCGGCCAGGCCGAGCGTGTAGGAGATCCGGCCCGAGGCGACGCTGCCGGAGATCCCGGTGCTGAGGTAGCCCTCGAGGTCCTCCGGCGCCCGGCTCAGCCAGGACCCGTAGTCGTGGTAGACGAGCCCCGCGAACACCCCGGTCCGGCTGCCGCGCAGGGAAAGCGGGTCGATCCGCGCGTGCTCGATCGCCTCCCACGAAGCTTCGAGCAGCAGCCGCTGCTGCGGGTCCATCGAGAGGGCTTCGCGCGGGCTGATCCCGAAGAAGGCCGGGTCGAAGTCGGCGACGCCGTCGAGGAAGCCGCCCGAACGCGTGTAGGTGGTGCCCGGCCGGTCGCGGTCGGCGCTGTAGAGCGCGTCGAGGTCCCAGCCGCGGTCGGCGGGGAACCCGGAGATGACGTCGGCGCCGGAGGTGACCACCTGCCACAGGTCCGCCGGCTCCCGGACGCCGCCGGGGAACCGGCAGCTCATCCCGACGACGGCGATCGGCTCGGCGGCCCCGGCGGTCAGTTCCCGGTTCCGGCGCTTGAGCCGCTCGTTCTCCTTCAGTGCGGCGCGCAGGGCCTCGACGATCTGTTCGGGCGTGGTGGTCATCGTCAGCTCACGTTTCGTCGGCAGAGTCGGCGGGGTCGCCGAGGGCGAGCCGGACCAGGTCGGCGACGTCCATCGCGTCGATCCGGTCGTCGTCGGCGGGCGCCGCCGCCAGGTCGAGGACGGTGCGCACGAGCCCCGCCTCTTTCAGGCGCGCGTAACCGAGGGCGGAGAGGGCGGCGCGGAAGTCCTGTTCCTCGGTGTCCGCCGGTTGCCTGCCCGTGCCGGGCGCGAGCAGGGTGGTGAGGTGGCCGGCGATGTCGGCCGCGGTCGGGTGGTCGAAGACGAGGGTCGCCGGCAGCCGCAGGCCGGTCAGCTCCCCGAGCCGGGCCCGCAGTTCGACGGCGGTCAGCGAGTCGAAGCCGAGCTGCAGCAGTCCGCGATCGTCACGCACGTGCGCGGGATTCGCCAGCCCGAGCACGGCGGCGATCTGTTCCCGCACCAGCCCGAGCACGGCGGCCGGGCGGTCTTCCGCGGGCAGTGCGCCGAGCCGCTGGGCCCAGGTGCGGTCGGCCGCGGTGCGCCTGCCGGGCCGCACGAGTTTCCGCAGCACCGCGGGAACCGTGCCGGACGGCGAGGTGGGCGGCACGGCGGCGACGAGCCCGGTGACCGCGACCCGCCGCACGGCTTCGACGAAGTCACTCGGCGAATGCGCCGGCGGCGGTGCCTCGGGAAGTCCCCAGGTGAGGGTCCGGGTCGAGTGTCCCAGCGCTCGCCGGTGGGCGGCCAGCGCCTCGGCGAGCGGGCTGCCGGCCGGGCCGGTGATCAGGATCAGCTCGCCCGAGGTCGGCAGCGAGGGAAGATCGGCCAGAGACGCGATCCGCACCCAGTCGGGAGAGCCGGGGCCGGCCGCGGCTCGGCCGACAGCCCGCTCACCGGACCCGGCGGCGGCAGCCGGCCCGCCCGCCGCAGCACCGGAACCGGCAACCACGTCGGCCGCTTCGCCGGGTGCCTCGATCTCCGCTCCGGCCACCACGACCGTGCCGGTGAAGGGTCCCGGCTCCGCCGGCGACGGCTGCACCCGTTCCAGCCGCGGGACGTGCACCGCTCCCCCGCGTACCGCCAGTTCCGGCTCGCCGAGCGCCGCGGCCGCCTTGGCCAGGTTCTCCGCGTCCGGTGAGTCGTCGAGGTCGGCCAGGACGATTCGCTTCTCCGCGAGACCGCGGATCGCGCTCCACACCGCGGCCCGAGCCGGGTCGGGCAGCTCCGCGTCGGACACCGCCACCGCCGCGCGGGTGGCCACGACCACCGTACCCGGACCCGCCGTGCGGACCCACTCGAGCGCTTCCGCGGGGTCGTCGCAGATCCGCAGGGCACCCTCCGGCGGTCCGGAAAGGACCGGCAACGGCACCCACCCGAGCCGGAAGAGCGCGGCTTGGCCCGGTGGCCCGGCCGACACCGGCCGCAGGGTCAGGGACTCGGCCGACAGCACCGGCGACCCGGCCGGATCGGTCAGCTCCACCGCCAGCGCGTCCTCACCCGTCCGGTGCAGCCGGACCCGCGCCGCGGCCGCACCGGCGGCGTGCAGCGACACCCCGGACCACGCGAACGGCATGAGGTCCGGCCCGGACACCAGCCCGCCGGGGCCGATGGGCTGCAGTGCCGCGTCCAGCAGTGCCGGGTGGACGCCGTACCGGCCGGCGTCGGCCGCCTCGCGCTCGGGCAGGCGGACCTCCGCGAGCACGTCGGCGCCGTGCCGCCAGGCCCTGACGGCACCCCGGAACGCCGGTCCGTAGTGGACACCCGCGTCGGCGAGCACGTCGTAGAGGCCGTCGAGGTCCAGTGGCTCGGCCCCGTCCGGCGGCCACGGCCCGGTTCGCGGCGCCGGGACGTCCCCGGCCGCCGTCAGGGTGCCCTCGGCGTGCTGGGTCCAGGCCGTGTCCGCGCCCTCCGGCCGGGTGAACACCCGGAACGGGTGACGGCCGGTCGCGTCCGGCTCGTCGGCGACCAGCCGCAGCTGCAGGCCGCCGCGGCCGGGCAGGACCACCGGCGCGGCCAGGACGAGGTCCTCGACGCGGTCGCAGCCGAGGTGCTCGCCCGCGCGGAACGCGAGTTCCAGCATCGCCGTGCCCGGCAGCAGCGTCGTCTCGCGCAGGGCGTGCTCGCCCAGCCACGCCGGGGCCGACGCCGCGATCCGGCCGGTGAACACGACCGCCTCCGACCCCGGCACCGCGACGATCGCGCCCAGCAGCGGGTGCCCGAGCGGGTTCACCCCGGCCGACGACACGTCCGCCGTGGCCGTACCCGACCGCAGCCAGAACCGCTGCCGCTGGAACGGGTACGCGGGCAGCGGGATCCGCCGTCCGCCGGGCCGCAGCCCGGCCCAGTCGACCCCGACGCCGCGGACGTGCAGTTCGGCCGCCGACGTGACGAACCGGGTGAGCCCGCCTTCGCCGCGGCGGAGCGTGCCGGTCACCACCGGGGCCGGGGCGCCCGGCTCGTCGAGCAGTTCCCGGATCGCCGCCGGCAGCACCGGGTGCGGGCCGATCTCGACGAACGTCGTGTGCTTCTGCTCGGCCAGCGCCCGGACCGCCCGGTCGAACCGCACCGGCTGCCGCAGGTTGCGGTACCAGTACCCGGCGTCCAGCTCGTTCCCGTCGAGCACGTCCCCCGTGACCGTCGAGTAGAACGCCACCTCGCCGGTTCGGGGACGGACCGGGGCGAACGCGGCGAGCAGCTCGTCACGGATCGGTTCCACCGCCGGGGAGTGCGACGCGAACGCGGCCGGGATCAGCCGGGCCCGCACGCCCTCCGCCTCGCAGCGGGCGACCAATTCGTGCAGCGCGCCGAGGTCACCGGCGACGGCGACCGAGTTCGGCCCGTTCACCGCCGCGATCGAAAGCCGGTCACCCCAGCCGGCGACGAGCTCGGCCGCGGCTTCTTCGCCGAGCGCGACCGGCGCCATGCTGCCGCGCCCGATGAGCACCCGGGAAATGGCGCTGCGCGAGGTGATCACGCGGGCGGCGTCCGAAAGGGACAGTGCGCCGGCGACGCAGGCCGCGGCGATCTCGCCCTGGCTGTGGCCGACCACCGCGTCCGGCCGCACGCCGGCGGCCGCCCACAGCTCGGCCAGGGAAACCATGACGGCGAACAGCGCGGGCTGGACGACCTCGACGTCGTCGAGCGAGGGCGCGCCCGGTGCGCAGCGCAGGACGTCGAGCACGGACCAGCCGGTGAACTCCGCCAGCGCCGCGTCGCATTCCCGCATCCGCCGCGCGAAGACGGGCGAGCTGTCGAGCAGCTCGACGCCCATGCCTGCCCACTGGCCGCCCTGCCCGGGGAACACGAAGACGGTCCGGCCCGGGGTCCCGGCGGTCCCGCGCACCACGGCGGGATCGCGGCGGCCCTCGGCCAGCGCCGGCAGGGCCGGCGCGGCGACGACGACGGCCCGGTGCTCGAACCGCGGCAGCGCGGCCAGGCTGTGCGCCACGTCCGCGAGGTTCTCGGCTTCCAGGACGGTGGCGACCTGCCCCGCACGGGCCCGCAACGCCTCTTCGGACCGGGCCGAAAGCACCAGTGGCATCGGCTCCGCCGCGGGGCCGGCGGGCTCCGCGGGCGGCGCCTCGGCCGCCTGCTCCAGGATCAGGTGCGCGTTCGTCCCGCTGATGCCGAACGAGGAGACGGCCGCCCGCGGCGCCCGGCCCGTCTCCGGCCAGGCGAGGTGCTCGGTCAGCAGGCGGACCGTGCCGGGCGACCAGTCGACGTGCGGGGTCGGCTCACCGAGGTTGATCGTGCGCGGCAGTTCGCCGTGCCGCAGGGCCAGCACCATCTTGATCACGGCGGCGACCCCCGCCGCCGACTGGGCGTGGCCGATGTTGGACTTGAGCGAACCGAGCCACAGCGGGTGGTCCGCCGTCCGGTCACGGCCGTACGTCGCCAGCAGGGCCTGTGCCTCGATCGGGTCGCCGAGCCGGGTGCCGGTGCCGTGGGCCTCGACCGCGTCGACGTCCGACGGGGACAGTCCGGCGTCGGCCAGCGCGGCGCGGATCACCCGTTGCTGCGACGGCCCGTTGGGCGCGGTCAGGCCGTTGCTCGCACCGTCGGAGTTGACCGCCGAGCCGCGGATCACCGCCAGTACCTCGTGCCCGTGGCGCCGTGCGTCGGACAGCCTTTCCAGCAGCAGCATCCCGACGCCTTCGCCCCACGCCGTGCCGTCGGCGGCCGCCGCGAACGGCTTGCACCGCCCGTCCGGCGCCAGTCCGCGCTGGCGGCTCAGCTCGACGAACAGGTCCGTGTTCGCCATGATCGCTGCCCCGCCGGACAGCGCGATCGAGCACTCTCCGCGGCGGATCGCCTGCACCGCCAGGTGCAGCGCCACCAGCGACGACGAACACGCCGTGTCCACGGTGAGGGCCGGGCCCTCCAGGCCGAAGGTGTAGGCGATCCGGCCGGACAGGACGCTGGTCGTGCTGCCGGTCAGCCGGTAGCCCTCCAGCTCGCCGGGGAACTCGCGCGAGTCGGTGCCGTAGCCGAGCGACGCGCCGCCGACGAAGACGCCGAGCCGTTGCCCCCGCACGGAACCCGGGTCGACGCCCGCCGCTTCGAAGACCTCCCACGCGGTCTCCAGGAGCAACCGCTGCTGCGGGTCCATGGCCAGCGCCTCGCGCGGGCTGATCCCGAAGAACTCCGGGTCGAACTCGTCCGCGTCGTGCAGGAAGCCGCCCGCTCGCGCGTAGGTGGTGCCGGGGCGCTCGGGGTCCGGGTCGTAGAGCGCGTCGAGGTCCCAGCCGCGGTTGGCCGGCGGCCCGGTGACCGCGTCGGCGCCGTCGCGCACCAGCCGCCACAGGTCTTCGGGCGACCGGACGCCGCCGGGCAGCCGGCAGCTCATCGCGATGATCGCGACCGGGTCGTCACCGGCCTCGGTGACCACGGCGGCCACGGGCGCGGCCGCCGCACCGGACAGCTCGGCCCGCAGGTAGGCCGCGAGGGCCTCCGGGGTCGGCTGGTCGAACACGACGGTCGCGGGCAGCCGCAGCCCGGTGGCCGCCGAAAGCACGTTGCGGAGTTCGACCGAGCTCAGCGAGTCGAACCCGAGGTCCTTGAACGCCCGGTCCGGCGCCACCTCCGCGGCCCCGGTGTGCCCGAGCACCGCGGCGACCCGATCGCGGACCAGGTCGAGCACGTCTTCGGTCCGGGCGCGCCCGGGCTCCGGCCGCCGCGCGGTGGCCCCGGCGAGACCGCGCAGCGACGGCGGGACGTTCTCGCCGCCGCGGCGCAGGGCCGCGATGTCCAGTTCCGCCGCCACGACGAGCGGCCGGCCGAGCCGGCGGGCCGCGTCGAACAGGGCGAGCCCGCGCTCGGCGGCCAGCGCCGCCAGGCCGGCCCTGGCCAGCCGGGCGTGGTCGGCCGCGCCGAGCTGCCCGGTCATGCTGCCTTCGTGCGCCCACGCGCCCCAGGCGATCGACACGGCGGGCAGCCCGGCCGCGCGGCGGCGGGCCGCGAGGGCGTCGAGGGCCGCGTTGGCCGCGGTGTAGTTGCACTGGCCGGCGCCGCCGAAGAACGCCGACGCCGAGGAGAACAGCACGAACTCGGCGAGGTCGCCACCGCGGGTCAGCTCGTCGAGGTGCTGCGCGGCGGCGACCTTGGGCCGCAGCACGCGCTCCAGCCGCTCGGGCGTCATCGCCGCCACCAGGCCGTCGTCGAGCACGCCCGCGGCGTGGACGACCGCCGTCAGCGGGTGCTCGGCGGGGATCCCGGCCAGCAGGGCGGCGAGCTGGCCGCGGTCGGCGACGTCGCACGCGGCGACGGTCACCGACGCGCCGAGCCCGGCCAGCTCCGCGGTCAGTTCGCGGACACCGGGGGCGGCCGGGCCACGCCGTCCGGCCAGCAGCAGGTGCCGCGCACCCTGCCCGGCGAGGTGCCGGGCGACCAGGCTGCCGAGTGCGCCGGTGCCGCCGGTGACCAGCACCGTGCCGTCCGGCGCCGGCCCGGCCGGCACGGTCAGCACGACCTTGCCGACGTGCTTGGCCTGGCTGACGAACCGGAACGCCTCGACCGCCCGCCGGATGTCCCATGTGGACAGTGGCAGCGGCAGGAGCGCACCGGCGGCGAACAGGTCCACCAGGGCGCGGAGCATCTCCTGGATCCGCTCGGCGCCGGGCTCGGTGAGGTCGAACGTCCGGTAGGTCACCCCGGCCGGGATCTCCGCGGCCGGGCGGACGTCCGTCTTGCCCAGCTCGACGAACCGGCCGCCGTCGCCCAGCAGGCCCAGCGACGCGTCGACGAACTCGCCGGCGAGCGAGTTCAGCACGACGTCGAACCCGGTGCCCGCGAACGCCGTCGCGAAGTCCAGGGTCCGCGACGAGGCGATGTGCGTGTCCGGCAGGCCGAGTCCGCGCAGGACGTCGTGCTTGGCCGGGCTCGCGGTGGCGTAGACGTCGGCGCCGAGGTGACGCGCCAGCTGGATCGCCGCCATCCCGACCCCGCCGGCCCCGGCGTGCACGAGCACCTTCTCCCCGGCCCGCAGCCCGGCCAGGTCGCGCAGGCCGTACCAGGCCGTGAGGAACACGACGGGCACGGCCGCCGCCTCGGCGAGCGTCCAGTCCGCCGGCACGCGCACCAGGTTGCGGCGGTCGGTGACGGCGAGCGGGCCGAAGGCGTGGTCGAGCAGGCCCAGCACCCGGTCGCCCGGCGCGAACTCCGTGACCCCTGGACCGGTCTCGGTGACGACACCCGCGCCTTCGATGCCCAACGGCGGGGCCTCACCCGGGTAGAGCCCGAGCGTGTTGAGCACGTCGCGGAAGTTGAGTCCCGCGGCCCGCACGGCGACCCGGACCTGACCGGGGGCCGTCGGCTCGGGCGGGTGCGCGATCGGGGCGAGCCCGTCGAGTCGTCCCTTGTGGACGACGGCAAGCCGCCACGGTTCGTCCGGCAAGGTCAGGTCGTCGCCGGTGCTCGCCCGCTTCAGTCGCGGCACCAGTACTACCCCGGCCCGGACGGCCACTTCGGGTTCGCCGGTGGCGATCGCGGCGGCGAGCCCGGCGGTGTCTTCGGTGCCGGCATCGAGCAGCACGAACCGGCCGGGGTGCTCGGTCTGCGCCGACCGCACGAGCCCCCAGACGGCGGCCTGGTCCGGGTCGGTGACCGCGTTCCGGGTGCGCAGGACCAGCCGCGCGGCGGCGAACCGGTCGTCGGCCGCCCACGCCTGGCACAACGCGAGGGCGCGGGCCGGGTCCCCGGCCGGGACGACCACGGCCGCCGGCACCGGCTCACCGGTCAGTTCCGCGAGGTCGCCGACCGGCACGACGTCCGGCCCGGTGACTTCCGGGGCGGTGACTTCCGGGGCGGTGACCCAGTCCGGTTCGAGGAGGCCGTCGCGCGGCGCCGGAGCGGCCGGACGCAGGACGAGCGAATCCACCGTGGCCACCGGACGGCCCTCGGCGTCCGTGACGTGCAGCGACACGGCGTCCCCGGCAGCCGGGGTGAGGCGGACGCGGATGGCCGACGGTCCCGGTGCGGTGACGGAAACCCCGCGCCAGGCGAACGGTACCGGGGTGCCGCCGTCGAGCCTGCCGGTGAAACCGAGCGCGTGCAACGCGGAGTCGAGCAACGCCGGGTGCAGCGTGCAGTTCCCGGCGTCGTCGCGGAGTTCCTCGGGCAGGACCGCCTCGGCGTAGACGTCTTCGCCGTGGCGCCAGGCGGCGGTGAGGCCGCGGAAGGCCGGTCCGTAGCCGTATCCCGCGTCGGCCAGCTGCTCGTAGAGCCTCTCGACGGCAATGGGTTCCGCGTCGGCGGGAAGCGGCCGGCCGGAATCCGCGGGCGCACCGGGACCGGCGAGCCCGGTGGCGTGCCGGGTCCACTCGCCGTTCCGTCCGGAGTGGACGGTCAGCGGCCGGTGGCCGTCGTCGTCGGCCGCCCCGGCCCGGACCTGGACCGACACCGATCCGTGGTCCGGCAGGACGAGCGGGGTCTCCAGGGTGAGTTCCCCGACGGTCGCGCAGCCCGCCGCGGCGGCGGCCTGCAGCGCCAGTTCGAGGAGGACCGTGCCGGGCACCAGCGTCGTCCCGCCGATCGTGTGGTCGCCGAGCCAGGCAGGCGCGGTCGCGGAGAGCGTGCCGGTGACCAGCGCGCCCCCGCCGTCCGCCAGCCGGACGGCCGGTCCGGCCAGCGGGTGCCCGGACCGGTCCGGCGCCTGGCCGGGGGCCAGCCAGAAGCTGCGGTGCCGGAACGGGTAGGCGGGCAGGTCGGCGAGCCGGCCGCCGGTGCACAGGCTCGCCAGTGCGACGTCGTGGCCGAGCACGTGCAGGCGGCCGGCGGCCTCGACGGCCGTGCGCGCGCCGGGGCGGTCGGCGCGCTGCGCCGGGACGAAGTTGATGGCGGGGTCGATCGCCGGGCCGAGCGCGGACAGCACCCGGTCGGGCCCGATCTCCAGGCACGTGGTGACGCCGTCGGCGCCGAGCCGCGCGACCGCGTCGGCGAACCGCACGGTGCCGAGCACGTGGCCGGCCCAGTAGTCCGCCGTCGCCGGATCGCCGGCCGCGGCCGGCCGCAACGGGACGGCGGGCTCGGCGAAGTTTAGCCCGGCCAGGACTTCGCGGAACCGCTCGACCATCGGGGCCATCAGCGGCGAATGGAACGCGTGCCCGCCGGGCAGGCGTTTCGTCCGGCGGCCCCGGGCAGCGAACTCCGCGGCGACGGCCTCGGCGGCGTCCGCGGCCCCCGAGAGCACGACGGCGGCCGGGCCGTTGACCGCCGCGATCGCGGCCTCGCCGGTCAGCGCGGCACGGACTTCGTCTTCGCTCGCCTCGACCGCGATCATCGCGCCGCCGGCGGGCAGGTCCTGCATCAGCCGGCCGCGCGCCGCGACCAGCGTTCCCGCGTCCGCGAGTGAGAGCACGCCGGCGACGTGCGCCGCCGCGATCTCCCCGACGGAGTGTCCGACGAGGACGTCCGGGCGCAGCCCCCACGACTCGGCGAGCCGGTACAGCGCGACCTGCAGCGCGAACAGCGCCGGCTGCGCGAACTCCGTGCGGGCGAGCGCGTCGCCGTCGGCCACGACCGCCGGGTCGAGACCCGCCGCCGCGCAGGCGGCGTCGAAAGCCTTGGCGTACACCGGGAACTGCTCACGCAGCCCGCGGCCCATCCCTGCGTACTGGCTGCCCTGGCCGGTGAACAGGAACGCCAGCTTCCCGCCGGTCCCCCGCTCGGGCCGGACGCCGGCGAGCGCGGCCAGCAGTTCTTCGCGGCCTTCGCCGACGACGACGGCCCGGTGGGCGTGCGCGGACCGCGCGGCCAGCGTCCGGGCCACGTCCCGGACGGTCAGTTCCGGCCGCCCGGCGACGAACGACCGCACCCGGTCCGCCAGGTCGTGGACGGCCTCCGGGGTCGCCCCGGTCAGTACCCACGGCACCACGCCTGCCGGGCCGCCGTCGGCCGGCTCCGGGTCGGCCGGTGCCTGCTCGAGGACCACGTGCGCGTTGGTGCCGGAGATGCCGAAGGACGAGACCCCGGCCCGGCGCGGCCGCCCGGTCACCGGCCACGGCGCCGGCTCGGTCAGCAGGGTCAGCGCGCCGCGCGTCCAGTCCACGTGGGACGACGGCCGGTCGGCGTGCAGCGTGCGCGGAAGCTCCCCGTTGCGCAGCGCGAGGACCGTCTTGATCACGCCGACGAGACCGGAAACGGCCTGGGTGTGGCCGAGGTTCGACTTGACCGACCCCACCAGGACCGGCCGGTCGGCCGGGCGGTCACGGCCGTAGGTCTCCTGCAGCGCCAGCGCTTCCACCGGGTCGCCCAGCCGGGTGCCGGTGCCGTGCGCTTCGACGGCGTCGACGTCCGAAGCGGACAGTCCGGCGTCCGCGAGAGCCGCGCGGATGACGCGCTGCTGGGCCAGGCCGTTCGGGGCGGTGAGCCCGTTGCTGGCGCCGTCGGAGTTGACCGCCGAACCGCGCAGCACGGCCAGCACGCGGTGGCCGTTCCGCCGCGCGTCGGAGAGGCGCTCCACGACCAGCGCCGCGACCCCTTCGGCGGCCCCGAACCCATCGGCGTCGTCCGAGAACGCCTTGCACCGGCCGTCCGGGGACAGGGCCCGCTGCCGGCTGAGGCTGCGCAGCGCCGCCGGGGTGGTCATCACCGTCGCGCCGCCCGCGATCGCCAGAGAGCACTCCCCCGCGCGCAGCGAGCGCGCCGCCAGGTGCAGCGCGACCATTGACGACGAACACGCGGTGTCCACGGTCATCGCCGGGCCTTCCAGCCCGAAGGTGTAGGCGATCCGGCCCGCCGCCACGCTCGGCGCGCCCGCCGTGACCTGGTAGGCCTCGAGGGCGCCGGGGATCCGGTCCGGCGTCCAGTAGTCGGGCACCTGGATGCCCGCGAACACGGCGGTGCCGCTGCCGGAAAGCGAGTCCGGCGCGATGCCCGCGTGCTCCAGCGCCGTCCAGGTGGCTTCGAGCAGCAGCCGCTGCTGCGGGTCCATCACCAGCGCTTCGCGCGGTGCGATGCCGAACAGGTCGGCGTCGAACCGGTCGATCCCGCTCAGGTAGCCGCCGCCGCGGACATAACTGGTGCCCGGCCGGTCCGGATCCGGGTCGTACAGCGCGCCGAGGTCCCAGCCCCGGTCGGCCGGGAGCCCGCCGACGGCGTCGCCGTCCTCGGCCAGCAACCGCCACAGGTCCTCGGGGTCTTCGATGCCGCCGGGCAGCCGGCAGCTCATGCCCACGATGGCCAGCGGCTCGTCCGCGGGGGCGGCCGGCGCCGAGGTTGCGGCCACGTGCGTGCCGAGGGCGGTGTCACGCAGGTGCGTGGCCAGCGCGGTCGCGGTCGGGTGGTCGAAGACGATCGTGACCGGCAGCACGAGCTCCGTCGCGGCCGCCAGCCGGTCGCGTAGCTCGACCGCCGTGAGCGAGTCCAGCCCGAGCGCGGAGAACGGCCGGTCCGCGGCCACCGCCGCCGGCCCGTCGTGCCCGAGAACGGCCGCGAGCTGGGTGCGGACCAGCGTCCGCAGCAGGTCGTGCTGCCCGGCCTCCGGCAAGTCGCGAAGGCGCTGCCCGAGCGCGGAAGCCGGCTGCCGCGGCTCTGCCGGACGGCGGGTTTCGGCGAGCTCGCCGAGCAGCGGGCTCGGCCGCGCCATCGTGTAGAGCGCGGCGAAGCGGGGCCAGTCGACGTCGGCCACCACCGTGGCGGTCTCGCCACCGCCGACGGCCGTCGCGAGCGCGTCGAGTGCGACACCCGGATCGATCGGGGTCAACCCGCGGGCACGCAGGGCCGTCTCGAACTCACGTGTGACCATGCCGCCGCCGGACCAGGGGCCCCACGCCACCGCCGTCGCGACCCGGCCGAGCGCCCGGCGCCGGTGGGCGAGCGCGTCGAGGCAGGCGTTCGCGGCCGAGTACGCGCCCTGCTCGGCGCCGCCCCAGACACCGGCGGCCGAGGAGAACAGCACGAAGGCGTCCAGCGGCCGGTCGCCGAGCACGCGGTCGAGGACCTCGGCTCCCAGCACCTTCGCGCCGAGCACCTCCGCCAGGTGCGCCGGGTCGATGTCGGCCAGCCGCCCGAACCGGTTCGTCCCGGCGGCGTGCACCACGGCCGTCAGCTCGCCGGGGACCGACGCGACCAGGCCGGCCACCGCGCTCTCGTCGGTGACGTCGCAGGCGGCGACGGTGACCCGGTCCGCACCCAGTTCTTCGGTGATGGCCACGGCTTCCGGCGCCGCCGGGCCGCTCCGGCCGGCGAGCACGACGTGCGCGGCTCCGTTTCCGGCGAGCCAGCGCGCGACCCGGCGGCCGAGCGCGCCGGTCCCGCCGGTGACCAGGACGGTCCCCCGCGGCCGCCAGGCCGCCCGGGCCGGCGGGGCCGGGCGCACCAGGCGCCGGGCGAAGACGCCGGACGGCCGGACGGCCAGCTGGTCCTCGGTCCCGGTCAGCAGTCCGGCCAGCCGCCGCGCGGATTCCGCGTCCGGCTGCTCGGGCAGGTCGGCGAGCCCGCCCCAGCGGCGGGGCTGCTCCAGCGCGGCCACCTGGCCGAGACCCCAGACGGCGGCCTGCCGGGGCGCGCGGACCGGGTCGCCGTCGCCGGTGCCGACCGCTCCGCACGTGACACTCCACATCGGACAACCAAACCGCCGCAGCAGCGAAAGCGTTCCGGTGAGCGCGCCTTCTTCGTCGAGGGCGTGCAGGGAAACGACACCGGCGGGTTCCCCGGTGAAGTCCTCGTCGCGGACGTCGGCGCCCGCCTCCGCCAGTGCCGCGGTGATCAGGGGGCGCCACGGCGACCGGCGGCCGCCGGCGACGAGCCACGTCCCGGACAGCCGCGCGGTGCCTTCGGCCGTCGTCGGCCACCACGCGATCCCGTAGCGCAGGCCGGCGGCGTGATCGGCGCCGGTGCGCGCTTCGGCCGGCGGGCGCCACCAGAACCGCCGTCGCCGGAACGGGTACGTCGGCAGGCCGGTGCGCCGGGCGCCGGTCCCGGCGAAGACGGCGTCCCAGCGCACGGCGGCGCCGCAGGCGTGGGCCTCGGCCAGGGACCGGAGGAAGCGGTCCCGGCCGCCGTCGCCGCGCCGCAGCGTCCCGACGGCCGCCGCGGCCACGCCCGCGTCGTCGAACGTCTCCCGCATCCCGAGCGCGAGCACGGGGTGCGGGCCGACCTCGGCGAACACGCGGTGCCCGGCGGCCAGCAGCCGCCGCACCCCGGCTTCGAAGCGCACCGGCTCCCGCAGGTTGCGGTACCAGTAGGCGGCGTCGAGGACGGCGTGCGGTTCCCCGGTGACGGTCGAGAAGAACGGGATGTCCGGCGGCCGCGGGGTGATCGGCGCGAGCGCGGCCAGGAGCCGGTCGCGGAGACGTTCGACGTGCCGGGAGTGGGACGCGTAGTCGATCGGGATCTCCCGGGCCCGCACGTCGCGCAGCGCGCACGCGGCGACGAGTTCCCGCAACGCGTCCGGGTCGCCGGACACCGCGACCGAGCGCGGCCCGTTGACAGCGGCGACCGAGACGCGGTCACCCCAGCCGGTCAGCAGCTCGGTGACCTCGGCCTCGGGCAGCGGAACCGAAACCATCCCGGAGAGCCCGGCCAGCTCGCTCAGCAGCCGGGCGCGCAGGGCGACGACCCGGGCGGCGTCCGCGAGCGACAGCGCACCGGCGACGCAGGCAGCGGCGATCTCGCCCTGCGAGTGGCCGATCACCGCGTCGGGCTCGACGCTGTGGGCGCGCCAGAGCGCGGCCAGCGACACCATCACCGCGAACAGCACCGGCTGGACCACGTCGTCACGGTCCAGCGCGGGTGCCGCAGGCCGCTCGCGCAGGACGTCGGCGGGAGACCAGTCGAGGTGCTCCGCCAGCGCCCGCTCGCACTCGGCGAACCGGGCCGTGAACACCGGTGAGGTGCCGAGGAGCCCGGCCGCCATCCCGGCCCACTGCGAGCCCTGGCCGGGGAAGACGAAGACGGTCCCGCCGGTCGTGGCGCGCACGACGCCGGTGGTACCGCCACCGGCGATGGAGTCGAGGGCATCGAGGAGGCCGGACCGTCCGGTGGCGACGAACGCGGCCCGCTCGTCGAAGCGGGTGCGGGTGGTGGCCAGGGAGTAGGCGATGTCCGCCGGGGCCTCGTCCGGGTGGTCGGTGAGGTGGTCCCGCAGCCGCCGGGCCTGAGCTCGGAGTGCAGCGGTGTCACGGGCGGAAAGGACATAGGGCAAGGGGGACTCGGGCGCCGGATCAGCCGGGGTTTCCGGTTCGGCCGGGGCCTGTTCCAGGACCACGTGGGCGTTCGTGCCGCTGATCCCGAACGACGACACCGCCGCCCGGCGGGGGCGGCCGGTCTCCGGCCACTCCCTCGCCGAGGTGAGCAGCCGGACCCGGCCGGCCGGCCAGTCGACGTGCGGGGACGGTTCCTCCGCGTGCAGGGTCGCCGGCAGGACCCCGTGGTGCATCGCCTGCACCATCTTCACCACGCCGCCGATGCCGGCGGCGGCCTGCGCGTGACCGATGTTGGACTTCAGTGAACCCAGCCAAAGCGGCGTTTCCCGGTCGCGGCCGTACGTCGCGAGCAGGGCGCCGGCCTCGATCGGGTCGCCGAGCGCCGTCCCCGTGCCGTGCGCCTCGACCACGTCGACGTCCGATGTGGACAGTCTCGCGTCGGCCAGCGCGGCGCGGATCACGCGCTCCTGGGCGGGGCCGCTCGGTGCGGTCAGGCCGTTGCTGGCGCCGTCGGAGTTGATCGCCGACCCGGCGACCAGGGCAAGCACGGGATGGCCGTGGCGACGCGCGTCCGAAAGCCGCTCCAGCAGGACGAGCCCGGCGCCTTCGGCCCAGGCCGTGCCGTCGGCGCCCGCGCCGAACGCCTTGCAGCGGCCGTCCGCGGCCAGCCCGCCCTGCCTGCCGAACTCGAGGAAGATCCCCGGCGTCGCCAGCACCGTGACTCCGCCGGCGAGGGCGAGC
The DNA here is from genome assembly GCF_046548775.1 of Amycolatopsis sp. cmx-4-61. Taxonomy (NCBI): domain Bacteria; kingdom Bacillati; phylum Actinomycetota; class Actinomycetes; order Pseudonocardiales; family Pseudonocardiaceae; genus Amycolatopsis; species Amycolatopsis sp. cmx-4-61. Next base: position 64,012 of record NZ_JAEBEI010000027.1, read on the forward strand.
GTGCACTCGCCCTGCCGCAGGGCCCGCGCGGCCAGGTGCAGCGCGACCAGCGACGACGAGCACGCCGTGTCGACGGTCACCGCCGGGCCCTCGAACCCGAGCGTGTAGGCGATCCGGCCGGACAGCAGGCTCGCCGAACTGCCGGTGAGCACGTGTCCCTCCGCGCCGTGGCCGGGTTCGTGCAGCCGGGGGCCGTAGTCGCTCGCCGTCGCGCCGACGAACACGCCCGCCGGGGTGCCGCGCAGCGCCGCCGGGTCGAGGCCGGCACGTTCCAGCGCTTCCCACGCCGTCTCGAGCAGCAACCGCTGCTGCGGGTCCATGGCGAGCGCCTCGCGCGGGCTGATGCCGAAGAACTCCGGGTCGAACAGCGCGGCATCGGGCAGGAAGCCACCGCGGCGCGGGATCTCCGCTCCCGCCGCGCCGAGGTCCCAGCCGCGGTCGCCGGGAAAGCCCGTGATCGCGTCGACGCCGTCCGCGACCAGCCGCCACAGGTCCTCGGGCGAGCCGGCCCCACCGGGGAACCGGCAGCCCATGCCGACGATCGCGATCGGCTCGCCGGGTTCGGCGACGGCCACCGGGGCGGCGGGTGCGCGATGCTCGCCACGCAGGTGCTCGGCGAGCGCCAGCGGGGTGGGGTGGTTGAACGTCAGCGTCGGCGGGAGCTCGACGCCGGTCGCCGCGGTGAGCCGGTCCCGCAGCTCGACCGCGGCCAGGGAGTCGAAGCCGAGGTCGCGGAAGGTCCGGCGCGGATCGACGTCGCCGGCGCCGGGGTACCCGAGCACGACCGCGGTGGCGGACCGGACGACGTCGAGCGGGTCCCCGCCGGCGGCAGGCACTTCCGGTCGTTCGTCCATGGTGGACAAGGTGGGGCCGAGCCAGTACGGCTTGCGCTGGAAGGCGTAGCCGGGTAGTCCGATCGCCCTGGCCGGCGCCGGGTCGCCGAACACCGCGGGCCAGTCGACCGGCGCGCCGTCGGCGAAGGCCTGGGCCACCCCGGAAACCAGGGTGCGCGGCTCCGGCCGGCCGGCGCGCAGCACCGCCGTGACCGACACCGCTGCGTCCGGCAGGGTGCCGCGCACCAGCGCGGCCAGCACCCGGTCCGGGCTCACCTCGACGAACCGGGTGGCGCCGAGCTCGTGCAGCGTCCGGACGGCGTCGCCGAACCGGACGGGCTCGCGGACCTGGCGCACCCAGTAGCCGGGCTCGCCCAGTTCGCCGTCCGCCGCGAGCCGGCCGGTGAGGTTGGTGACGACCGGGATCTCGGGCTCGCCGTAGGCCAGCCGCCCGGCCGTGCGGGCGAACTCGCCGAGGATCGGGTCGAGCAGCGCGGAGTGCCCGGCCACGCCGACCGGGAGCCGTTTCACGCGGCGGCCGCGCTCGCGCCATCGGGCGGCCACCGCGAGAACGGCTTCCTCCGCCCCGGAAACGACCGTGGCCCGCGGGCCGTTGACGGCGGAGACGCAGACGCCCTCTTCGACGCCCTCGCCGAGTACCTCGTCTTCACCCGCCTCGATGGCGGCCATCGCCCCGCCGTCGGCGACCGTCTGCATGAGCCGGGCGCGTTCCGCCACGAGGGTGGCCGCGTCCGGCAGGGACAGCACCCCGGCCACGTGCGCGGCGACGAGCTCGCCCGCCGAGTGCCCGGCGAGCAGGTCCGGGCGCAGGCCCCAGTGCGCGAGCAGCCGGACCAGCGCGACCTCGACGGCGAACACGGCGGGCTGGGTGAACCGCGTCTCGTCCAGGAGCGCGCCCCCGGTGAAGACGACGTCCTTCAGCGAGGTGCCCAGCAGCGGGTCGAACGCGGCGCAGACCTCGTCGAACGCGGCGGCGTAGACCGGGAACGCCGAGTACAGCTCGCGTCCCATGCCGGGGCGCTGGCTGCCCTGGCCGGCGAAGAGGAACGCGGTGGTCCCGCCGGTTGCCGTGCCGCGCAGGACGTTCCCCGCGTCGGTGCCCGCCGCGAGCGCGGCCAGCCCGGCCCGGAGTTCGCCGTCGCCGGTGCCGACGACGACGGCACGTTCGGGAAAGGCGGTCCGGCCCGCGGCGAGCGCACCGGCGATCTCGGCCGGCGTGCGGCCGGGCTCGGCCGCCACGAATTCCGCGAGCCGCCCGGCTTGCCCGCGGACGGCGTCGCGGGTCCGGGCGGACACGGTCCAGGCCAGTACCGGCGGCGCGGCCACCGGCGAGCCGCCGGCCGGCGCGGGGCGGGACAGCACCAGGTGGCAGTTCGTCCCGCCCATGCCGAAGGAGCTCACCCCGGCGAACCGGCGGCTGTCCGGCCACGGCGTGTGGCGGCCGTTGACCGCGAGGTTCAACTCGGCCAAGGGGATTTCCGGTGGCGGAGCCACGTGGTTGAGGCTGGCGGGCACTTCGCCGTGGTGCAGCGCGAGCACCGTCTTGACCAGCCCGGCGACGCCCGCGGCCGCGTCGAGGTGGCCGATGTTCGTCTTGACGCAACCGACGAGCAGCGGCCGGTCGCCGGTCCGCGCGGCACCGAGGACCGCCCCCAGTGCGGCGGCCTCGACCGGATCGCCTCGCCGCGTCCCGGTGCCGTGCAGTTCGACGTAGCCGACGTCCTCGGGCCGGACACCGGCGCGGGTGTAGGCGGCGCGCAGGACGGCCCGTTGCGCGGCTTCGTCCGGCACGGTCAGGGCCTCGCTCGCGCCGCCGTGGTTCATCGCACCGCCGTGGACGAGCGCGTAGACCCGGTCGCCGTCCGCTTCCGCGTCGGCGAGCCGCTTGAGGACGACGACGGCGCCGCCCTCGCCCCGCACCGTTCCGTTCGCGCGGGCGTCGAAGGCGTAGCAGCGGCCGTCCGGGGAAAGGCCGCCGAACTCCGCGAAGGCGATCGCGCCTTCCGGCACCAGGTTCAGGTGCACGCCACCGGCGAGAGCCACGGCGGTCTCGCCGCGCCGGAGGCTTTCGCACGCGAGGTGCACCGCGACCAGCGACGACGACTGGGCGGTGTCGACGGTCAGGCTGGGCCCGTGCAGGCCGAGGAAGTGCGAGACGCGGTTCGCGGCGAGCCCGGGGCGCAGCCCGGCGAAGGTGTGCGAGGTGATGGCGGAACGCCCGGCCTGGTGGGTGAGCAGGGCGTAGTCGTCCCCGCCGGTCGCCAGGAAGACCCCGGTGTCGCTGCCGGAAAGCCGTGCCGGAACCACTCCGGCGTCTTCGAGGGCCTCCCACCCGAGTTCGAGCGCGAGCCGCTGCTGCGGGTCCAGCGCGGCGGCCGCCCTCGGCGAAATGCCGAAGAAGCCGGGATCGAAGCCCCGTACGTCGTCGAGGAAGCCACCGCGGCCGGCCGGATCGGCACCGGCGACGGCTCGGGCGTCCCAGCGGCCGGCGGGGACGTCGGTGATCGCCTCGGTGCCGTCCCGCAGCAGCCGCCAGAACGCACCGGGGTCGGCGGCTCCCGGCACCCGGCAGGACAGCCCGACCACCGCGATCGGCCCCTTCGCGATCATGCCGCCTCCTCGTCGCCCTCCCGACCCTTGCAGCCACGCCGGGCCCGTGACGTCTCCGGCGTTGCTGGGCGCATGGCAGCCACGGGGCGCTCTTCACCTACGTCCAGAGCAAGGACGCGCTGCTCTACGTCGCACTGACCTGGACGATCCGGCCGGGCGCCGGCCCGGCAGTGGACGGACGGCGAAGGGTTCCCGAAGCCGGCCGCCGCGCTGACCCGGCGGCGGGTCCGGTCCGCGCGCGAAGAGTTCGGCAAGCTCTACACCTTCATAGAGACCAACCGGGACGTCCTCGCGCTGGTCGCGCAGTGCGCCCGTGAGCTGCCGGAGATGTTCCGGTTCTGGTTCGTGCAACGCCGCCGCGCCCGGCACCGGCTCGGTGACTTCGATTCCGCGATGCTGAGCGACGAGAAGTGCCGGACCACGGTCCGTCACCTCGTTCTCGGCGCCTTCCTGCCGGCGGAGGAGAACTCGTGAGCGAGACCGGAGAAGCCACCGGATTCCGGCAGGAGCGGGCGGTAGCGTGGCGGCCGGTGCCGCCGATCGCTGCCGTCGCGGCCGTGGGTGCACCTCGCGGTCGCCACCCGGTACGGCCGGCACCGCGACGAGTTCTGCTACGTGCTCACCGGCCGTCACCCGGCCTGGAGGTACGTCGACCAGCCGCCACTGACCCCGCTGATGGCTCGGACAGCCGCGGCGGCGTGCTGCCGCTGCGGGTGCTCGCGATCGCGTGCCAGGCCGGCTGCGTCCTGCTCGCGGCGAAGCCGGCCGCCGAGTTCGGCGGCTGAGCCCGCGCCCAGGCCATCGCCGCCGTCGCGGTCGCGGCGAGCGTCCATGTCGGATCCGGGGACAGGGGCGAGTACCTCATCGCCGCGGCCAACCTGGCGTCAGGACTTACCCGCGCCGGCCGAGAAAAATTCTTTGATAGAGCACTGGGATCCGCGTTTTCTTCCATCGAGTCGCACCCAGGACCACCTCGAAAGCGGCTTCAAGCACAGGGTCTGTTTGACCAACAGAACATCGCGCGAACCGTCGAACAACTGGTTCAGGCCCAGCCGACACCGCGGGCGGCTGGGCCTAAACCGGGCCCGAACGGAAGCATCTGGAGGACGCGGAAGCCAGGCTCCAGCGGTTCCAGAACGCCATCTCCGCTAGCGTGCACCCGTCGGCCGTTGTCGAGGGCATCAACCGGGCGCAAGCCGACCGTGCGGCCGCTCAGACGGAACTGATGGCGGCCAACGAGCCTGCCGGGCTCGGCGAGGCCGAGGTCTACGCAATGAGCGACTCCCTCGGCAACGTCAGCGCCGCCCTCGCCGATGGTCAGCCGGGCCGGCTGGCTTAGCTCTACCGAGACTTGCAGCTTGACCTGCGGTTTGACCACAAAAAGAGGCCGTCGACGTGACGGCCTCTCCGCGGTTGAATAATTCGTGTGTCCGAGGACGATCTTGCTCGATACGAACAACCCTTAGCCTCTAAGAGGCCGCACATCTAAGCAATCATTAATTGATCAACCGTCGGCTGCACGCCCGGTTGACAGATCATGGACGGTCTTACTCGCCAGCTACAGCCTGACGGCGCCTCGATGACCAGGTGGCTTCGTATGACTTCAAGGCAGTGACGCGATTCGCGAAGAGACCTTACCGGGACCGAGCTTGCCACAAGCCGCAGCTCACAGTCCACCAAAACAAAGGGCGTCGCCGAGACGGCGCCTCGCGACGTCCGCCCAAAGTCAGAAGGTGAGCTACTTTCAATTAGTAGTAATCGAGACTGAGCGTAATCACAACCGACCAAGCACCGCAGACCGTCACCGCTGCCGCGACAGCGAACTCGACTCCGCCAAGGACGCGGTTGCCCGAGTCGACGAGGCTGGGGAACCGCTGGAGCCTGCGCAAGCTCGACACGTCGACCGTGGATCAGCAAAGTTCGAAAGGACTATCAGGCGCGTTGTCGTTGTCCCTGGAACCCCTCATACCCGACCGGGGTGAGGTTTCCGAGCCGGAGTGGCGGCGTTGCCGGTCGTGGAAGATCTCGACCAGCTTGTGGTGCTGCTCGAGGCAATCGCGCCTCGGTCATCCGTCCAGACGACGAGCGAACTCTTGCTCCCTCTGCTTCCTGGTTTACGGCTATTCACCCACCTCGATCCGGCGAGTGCCGTCTCCGTCCTGCGCGTCGGTTGGCTCCGCGGCAAGCCCCACTGCGCTGCGGACCATGGCCTGGGCACTTCCCAAGTAACCGGCGGGGTCGCACAGGGCGTCGATTCGATCGATGCCGAGAATTGCCACGACATCGGGGGCCTTTCGCAGTTCGACGGCCAACTCGGTGCCGGTATCCCGTACTCGGCTGCAGGCAGCGTAGACGAGTTGGTGGGCGTGCTGACGGCCGATTTCGGGCGCGAGTGCCATCATCACGGCTTCCGCGGCGATGAGCCCGCCGGTCAAGCCCAGGTTGGCTCGCATTCGCTCCGCATCGACCCGCAGACCGGCCATCGTCTGCTCAGCCTGCGAAAGCGACGAGGCGAGCAGCAGGAATGCCTCGGAGACCACCACCCATTCGACGTGCCAGGGGCCGGTGGCGCGCTCGAAGTCCTGCATCATCGCGTCGAGCATGGCGGAGGACTTGTCACGAAGCAGCTTCGCCGCTGCCACCATGACTTCGCTGGAGATGGGGTTGCGTTTCTGGGGCATGGTGGAACTGGCGCCCCGGCCCGGCACGAATGGTTCGGCGAGTTCGCCGAACTCCGTCGAGCACATCAACGCGACATCGGTGCCGATCTTGCCGACCGAAGCCCCGATCGCCGCGAGCAGGCCGACGATCTCGGCCAGCCCGTCCCGCGCGACGTGCCACGTGATCCCGGGGTCGCGAAGGCCGAGTTCCGCCGCCAGTCCGGCCCGTACCCGAAGGCCGGCCGGGCCCGGGCCGAGCGAAGCCAGGGTTCCGGCCGCTCCCCCGAACTGCACCATCAGATCCCGCTCCCGCACCGCGGTCAGCCGATCGGCATGACGGTCCAGCGCGGACAACCAGACGGCCACCCGGTAGCCGAAGGTGACGGGCAGAGCGTGTTGGAGATGAGTCCGGCCGGCGGTCACCGTGTCGATGTGCTCCACGGCCAGCCGGCGCAAGTGCGCGCGCAGGCGATCAAGCGCCTCCGAGATCAGGGTCAGGCCCTCGGCGCACTGGAGAACCGTCGCCGTGTCCATGATGTCCTGGGTGGTGGCTCCCCAATGCAGATATCCGCCGGCGTCACCACACTGCTCGGCGAGTTGTCCGACGATGGGCAGGATCGGGTATCCGACCGTCTCCGTGTCGCGGCGGAGCCGATCGCGGTCGAGCCGCGCCGGGTCGCACGATGCCGCGATCACGTCCGCACTGCGGCGCGGTATGACGCCGGCCTGCGCCTCCGCCTTGGCCAAGGCTACTTCGACGCGAACGACCAGTTCCACATAGGACTGATCGGAGAAGACCGCCCGCATCTCGGCCGTACCGAACAGGTCCCGGAACAGGAACGAGTCGAAAACGGTGCTGCCGGTCATCGCCCGTCCTCCCCACGCCGGGGAGTACCCATGTGGATGGCTACGTACTTCTGCTCCAGGTACTCGTCGATCCCGGTGTTACCCCCTTCCCGGCCGATGCCGGACTGCTTCATGCCACCGAAGGGAGCGCTCGGGTCGGACACGTAGCCGCGGTTGAGGCCCACCATGCCGGTTTCGAGCTGTTCGCTCATCCGGAGCGCCTGCCCCAGGTCTCGGGTGTAGAGGTAGCTCACGAGACCGAACTCGGTGTCGTTGGCGTCGCGCAGGGCTTCGGCTTCGGTGGTGAAGGTCCGGATGGCCGCAACCGGGCCGAAGATCTCCTCGCGCGTGATGCGAGTACCGGCGGGGACGTCGGTGAGCACGGTCGGCGGGTAGAAGTAGCCCGGTCCCTCGGGAACCCGGGCGCCGGTGCGCACCCGGGCGCCCGCGTCGACCGTTTCGTCGACCAGGTCCGCGACCCGGCGCCGCTGGCGTGCGTCGATCATCGGCCCGAGGTCGGAGCCGGGGTCCGTGCCGGGACCGACAGTGATGGTGGCCATGCGCGCGACGAGCTTTTCACCGAACTCGTCGACGACGTCGGCGTGGACGTGGAAGCGATTGGCGGCGATGCAGGCCTCACCGACGTTGCGGAGCTTGGCGGTCATCGCACCCTCGACCGCGGCGTCGATGTCGGCGTCGCGGCAGACGATGAACGGAGCGTTGCCCCCCAGCTCCATCGAGGTCCGCAGGACGGTGCCGGCGGCCTGGGACAGCAACGTGCGGCCGACGGGCGTGGAGCCGGTGAACGACAACTTGCGCAGCCGGCCGTCCAGGAGGAGGGGCTCGGTGATCGCGGCCGCTCGGGTGGTGGGAACGATGTTGAGCACGCCATCGGGCAGGCCGGCTTCGGTCAGCAGCGCCGCCAGCGCAGCTGCCGTCAGGGGTGTCTGCGGCGCGGGCTTGACCACCATGGTGCAGCCGGCCGCCACGGCCGGGCCGATCTTGCGGGCCGGCATGGCCAGCGGCGCGTTCCACGGCGTGATCAGCAGGCAGGGCCCGACCGGCTGCCGGGTGACCAGCACCCGGGCGGTACCGTCCTCGCTGACCTTCCAGCTCCCGTCGATCCGGACGGCTTCCTCACCGAACCAGCGCAAGTAGTTCGCGCCGTATTCGACCTCCGCCCGGGACTCGGCCAACGACTTGCCCATCTCCAGGGTGATCAGCAACGCGAACTCGTCGATGCGCTCGATCAGCTCGAGATGTCCTAGTTCGTCCAAGCAAAGCAGATCGACGCGGCCGTAGCGGGCGATGGTCTTGGACAGGTGTTTGTCGTCGGCGGCCTCGACGAGCTCGTTGACCAGGGCGGCCGCGGTGACGTAGCGGACCTTGAACCCGGCCTCCGCGGCTGCGGTGCCCAGCCCGATCAGCAGGTGGGACTTGCCGGTGCCGGAATCTCCGATCAGGCAGACTGGCTGCCCGGCGCGGATCCACGCGCCTTTCGCGAGGGTGTGCACGAGTGCGGGTGGGACGTTCGGGTTCGCGGCGAAGTCGAAGTCCTTGATGCGTTTGGTGCGCGGGAACCCGGCCTGTTTAACCAGGCGGGCTTTGCGGCGGACCTCGCGGTCCTCGCACTCGATGAACAGCAACTCCGACAGGAAGCTCTTGTAGGTGGCCTGCTGGCGGGCCGCGGCGGCGGCCTGGTCGCCGAACCGGTCGCGGATCGTGGGCAGCCGCAGGATCCGGCAGGCTTGTTCGATCGCGACGTCGGCGGCTTCCTCGGTCATCTGGTCCCGGCCGCGGGCGGTGGTGCGGGTCATGACGCGTTCCCCTTCATGGAAGTGCGGATGGCGCTGGGGTGGGTGAGCAGCTCGTCGTAGGCAGCCACCGACGGCGGCGCGGGCCGGGAGTCCTGCGGCAGATCGGCATCGCGGCGACGCTCCGGCAGGGACACGACCTTGCTGCGGCTGCTCCGGGGCTGCGGCGGCTGGAGTGTCGTGGTGTCGCCGGCCGCGGCGGCGTGCTTGCGGGCCTCGATCGCCACCACATCCGGTGAAACCGACCCGGCCTCGAGTGTGGTGCGGATCCCAGCGATCACGTACGCATGGCTCATTCGCCGGTGCAGCAGCAGAACCTCGATCAGTAACCGGGTGCCGGCCTGGTCGCCGTGCTTCGCGCGGGCGGCGGCCCAGAACGCGTCGTGGGTGGCGGTGAACCAGCCTTTCCGCCGCGCGTGGACCAGCGCGGTCGCTCCGCGCAAGGCACCGGGTTTGCCGGCCAAGACCTCGAGATAGTGGTCCAGCACCAGGTGCTGCCCGCCCTTGGTGGTCAACCGGGGGTGCCGTGCGACCTCGGTCGATCCGTGCAGCACCACCAGTGTTTCCGCGTCGAGCTTCGCCCGGACCGTCTGCCCGATCAGCTGCGCCGGGACCGAGTAGAGCGCTTGGCGGACGGTGATCCTGGCGTATCGGTCGACCCGCGGCGTCGTGGTCAGCGCGATGTCGAACTCGTCGGTCGGCAACGGCGCCAGCAGCGGCGCCTCCAGCGCGAAGTCCTGCCCGATCGTGCTGGTCCGCTGGTCGATGTGGCGGGCGTCCTCGGCCAGGTCCGCCGCAGCCAGCCGGTCATTGATGTCGGCCAGCCCGGAGATATCGGCGATCGCCGGGACCGGGACGAACCAGCGGCGCCGGAACCGGCCGCCCTCGCCTTCGACACCGCCTTTCTCATGAGCACCTTCTTTGCCTGGCATGCAATAGAAACTCGTGACTCCGTAGGCGGACTTGAACAGCACCCACCGGTCGGTCTCGATCCGTGATCTTCCAAAGCAGACTCGTCGGACCGCTGATGAGAGGTTGTCGTAACGGATCTCTCCGGCCGGGACGCCACCCAGTTCGGTGAACGCGGCGACATGACCAGCGAAGAACGCCTCCTGCCCCTGCGACGAATACACGCGATGGATTGCTCTGCCAGAGAACGACATTCGCAACGTGAACAGGAAACACTTCGTGTCGACACCGCCAACGTTCACCCAAACCTCAGCGAAGTCGACCTCCGCGTCCTGGCCCGGAAGATGTGTCTGCGGGACAAATCCGTCCATAACACCCGCTCGGATCCGTGCCTCCGGTGCAATCTGCGATCGACGGGCCGCGACATACTTCGACACCGTGCGATAAGCGATCATCGCGCCGTGCTCGTCGACCAGCCGCTCCCAGATCCGATGCGCGGTATGCCGCTGCTTCCGCGGCGCGTCCAGATCCGCCCGCAGCATCTCGTCCATCGCGCCACGCAGCGGACCGGTCACCGGAGAAGGCCGCGTCGGCGTCTTGCGCGGCGGAGGCACCGCTGAGGCCAGCGCCTGACGGACCGTCCGGCGGTGCACACCGTGCCGGTTAGCCAACGCCCGAACCGAGAGCCCTTCCACCCGGGCATCCCGCCGGATCAGCGCGAACAACTCCACCCTGGTCACCATTCCGGCTCCCAAGCGGACAACCCCTCACCAGCACTGTCCACCCAGGACCCTCATCCGACGCGCCGACGCGCCACACGTCACCGAACAAATCCCCCGATCGGTGGGTCCCACTCGCGGTGCCAAACCGGGGCCAAACCACGATGCCACGGCCAGTCATGGCGCCGACTCCTTCGCTCAAATGACAAGATCCGAGCCAGCGTCTGACCGGGCCTTCGCGCCGTTCCTGGCTCTCGACCTTGCCCCGACTAACGAGCAAGCCTCGATTCATACGGATGGGCGACGACTCGCCCTCCGCGCGAGGGCTCTGCGGGTGGCAGCCTGTCCGCCGTGTCGTACTCAGCCCCAGGCACAGCGGCGCGGGCCGAAATGCGGTTTCGGACTCGAGGGCGGACGCTCGGTCGTTTTTGTCATCGCGCAGAGCGGGTCACAGACCCGGTCGAGGACACCTGGACCGTAGGTCCACCCGAAACGAATGCGACACTTTTGCTGGTCAACGTCCACCGTCTGACAGTCCACCTGCAGCTGCGGCCTGCGCTTGAGCCGCTTACCCGAGGGGACCTCGCGATCGCCCGGCATCGCGACGATGACCGTTTCGGCGTGGCGTACGAACGCAGCCCGCACTCGATCGACCTCACGACGGCCCAGCGTGCGGTGCACAACCTTCTCCCCCGACCACTCCCGGCCCAGTGACGCGGCTGACCGCAATCGCGCTGAGGGGCTAATCGCATGAGGACGCTGCTGGAGGCGGTGCGCGAGGGTGATCCAGGTGTGATCGTCGGCCTGGCGTTGATGGGTCTGGCGCTTGTCGGCGGGGTCTGGGTTCGCTGGGCCAGGCGGCCGGTGAAGCCGCGGAACCAGGCGTACACCGTGGCGAGCATCCAGGCGCGGCTCGAACGCGAACAGGCCACCTTCCAGGCCCAGATCGATCAAGCTCGCAGGGCGGAGTTCCAACGGCGACCGGGTTCGCCGACGATCCGTTCCTGCGGCGGCCCCGGCGTGGACTGGTCGTCGGCGTCACCCAAGGGGACGGGCGCGGTCCCGGCCCCGGTCCGTTCGGGCTGGACACCCGGCAGGCTCGCCGCCGCCTGGCCGGGACACCCGATCAGTCGCGGCTCTTGATGTCGCGTGCCTACGCACTCGACGACCTCACCCTCGGCATCCTCTGGGCAGTGGCCAACCTCGACGAGGCACTGCCGGACGACGACGAGTCCTTGGACGACAGCCGGGGGCAACTGGCCGCCTACGAGCGATTGCCTCGTTCCGCGGCTGGGCGGGAGGTCGCCGGCGACCTCCCGCCTGTGTCGCAGATGTGGCTGGGCTCGCAGTTCTGCGCCAGCCACATCCTGCGTTGAACGAGCGGTCCGCCGGGATGTCCAGGTCGGCCGGCACTCCGTACATCGTCGTCTTGTCGGTCTGGACGGCCGTCATCGTCTTGACTGTCGACGGGTCGAGCAGCCGCAGGCCGTCGACGTCGCTGACGGTGGCGGCGTACATCCGGGCCAGCGGGTGCGCGTCGGCGACCATGTTGGCGGCGGGGAACTCGGCCGCGCGCCAGGCTCGCGTGCGGAAGTAGCCGGTGGCGGGGTCCATGGCGCCGCCGAGGACGCCCGCGCGCATCTGGATCGCGTCCGGCGTCCACATGGATTCGATCCATCTGGTGACGGTGTCCGCGTCGAGGCCGGTGGTCGCGATCATCCCGGCGAGCAGTTCCTCGACGGTGAACGGCGCGGCGTCCTCGGCGCCGCTAGTCGATGGCATTTCCGTGCGTAGTTCTGCGTCACCGGACGAGGGCTGCGAGGAGTTGCTGGGTGAATGCCCGCGGGTGGGTAGTGAATCCGGCGTGGCCGCCCGGGAACTGGGCCAACGCGAGACCGACCAGTTCGGCGAGGACGGCAGCGCAGCGATACGGGAAGGTTTCGTGTCCGGTCGTGCCGCCGGCTAAAGTCAGGCGGACCGGCGATGCCTTGAGCGCCGCGATGTCCGGGGTGAACTGCTCCAGAGCGGCTGCCTCGTGGGTGAAGAAGAACGTGGCGTTGGCCTTGGCCCGAGCAGGATCCTGGGGACGGAGTTTGACTTCCGGCTCGCGGTCGTCGAGGTCGACGTCGAGCATCGCCCGAAAAATATCCATCGCCGCGCTCGGTCCGGCGACGCGCAACTGTTCCAGCAGCTCGACGGGTGCCGTCGGGCGTTCCGCTGGCGGGAGCAGCTGAACTATCGGTGGCTCATGCGCGACAAGGGTGCGCGCGAGCGCCGGATGGCGGGCGGCGAGATCGAGTCCGACCACTGCGCCCGCGCTGGTGCCGAAGACATGAGCCGGGCCGTTGTCCACCGTACGGAGCAGCGCCGCTGCGTCATCGCCATGTGTGGCAACGGTCTGCGGCGCCGCAGGGTCAGCCAAGGGGCTTCGGCTGTAGCCGCGACGGTCGTAGCTCACGACCGTGAAGTGCTCGGCCAGAGCGGCAACCATGCCGTCGAAGCTGTTCGCGTCGCCGTGCCCGCCGGACATCAGAAGCAGGGTCGGTCCTGCGCCACGGACTTGGTAGTACAGGTTTGCTCCGGGCACGGCAAGCGTGCCCTCCACGAGGGTGGTCATGATCTGCCCTTTCGTAGGGATGGGTCAGGATCGGTCGGCCACGACCGACCTGATGGCGCTGTGCAGGATCGATGGCAGGCCGTTTGCCGGTCCGTGGTTCAGCCAGTGGGCGACCGCCACGCGGACCGCTCCGGACACAGCTGCGGCGAGTACACGTGGGCCGAGGTCGTCCGCCGGTACGCTGATCCGCTGGGCGATGGCCACGGCGAGCGCCTGCTCTGAAGACTCGAGCGTCTTTAGGTACTCGCCACGCAGCCCTGGTGTGGACATGGCCAGCCGGACCCCGGCCAACCAGCGGTCGTCGAGGTCTCCGTCGAAGCCGTACTGCTCGGAGAAGACCGTGGCCAGAGCATCCACGAGCGACTCGCCGGCTGGGCGACGACCGAGCGCGGCGCTGATCGCAGCCGCCCGTTCGACACCGACGGACATTATGGCTTCTTCCTTGCTGGCGAAATGGTTGTGGAAAGTCCGCAACGCGACGTCCGCCTCAGCGGCGATTTCCTCGACGCGGACGTGCGCCGGGCCGCGTTCAACCGCCAGGCGCAGAGCCGCCCGGCTCAGCTGCTGCCGGGTGGCCAACTTCTGGCGCTCGCGCCGGTTGGCTGAGCGTTCATCGGCTCCCACGACACCAAACTAGCGACTCGATGCACATAGTGCAAGATTGCACGTCGTGTACTGAAGGTAGGTTCCGACCCTCAGGCCAGCTGAGTTTTCAAGCATTCGCAAGACGGATCTACGAGCAGATCTGGTACGTCTGTTGGCTGTGTTGGCTTCAGGGAAGGCCTTCTCTGTGAAGGCAACCGGTATCCTGGCACCATGACCGCCCAGGTGACCGAGATCGAGGCTCGGCCGGATCGGCGCAGATTGCCTTCACGAAAAGTTGGGCCGCTGCCGATCGGCGGTCTCGCCGCCCCGGACGCGATCGAGGTCTGGGCCGGTCGGTACCTCGACGCTGCCGTCGAACAAGACCTACCGCGAAGTTGCCGCCGATATCCTCGGGACATTCGGCGCAACCTGCGCGAAGCCTCCATCAAACTGTCCAACGCCCCCGTCAGCCTCGACGGCCCCGCCGCCGATGACCAGGGCTCAGCGACAACCGCGGTAACGCCACGGCTTCTTCGCCAAGGGCGTCAACGGCGACGTCAACACCAGCGCCGCCAAAGCTTGACCTCAGGGCGCTTGTCGGCTCGTCATCCGTGCGGTCCGACAAGCGCTTGACTTAGAGGTCAGTTCAGAATGAGTCGGCGTGTCGTCTTTGCGTGGACTGCAGGTTTTCCAGAATCTTGGTATGCGTGAGGAGGTTCTGACCGACCAGCTGTGGGAGCGGCTCGAGCCGCTCCTTCCGGTGCGCCCACGGCGGTTCCGCTACCCGGGCCGCAAGCGTGCCGACGACCGCGCCGCACTCGAAGGCATCCTGTACGTGATCCGCACCGGCATCGGCTGGAACCGCCTGCCCGCGGCGTTGTTCGGCGCCTCCGGAGCCACCTGCTGGCGGCGGCTGACCGAATGGCACGAGGCCGGCGTCTGGCAGCAGCTGCACGAACGCCTGCTCGCCGAGCTGCGTGCCGCCGGACTGCTGGACCTCTCGGCCGCGCTGGTCGACTCCACCCACCTGCGTGCGCTCAAAGGGGGGACCACACCGGGCCCAGCCCGGTCGACCGCCGCAAACCCGGCTCCAAGCACCATCTGATCACCGACGCCACCGGCATCCCGCTCGCCGTGACACTCACCGGTGGCCACCGCAACGACGTCACCCAGCTGATTCCGCTGCTCGACGCCATCCCGCCCATCCGCGGCGCGGTCGGCAAGTCACGTCGCCGACCGCGGCGGCTCTACGCCGACCGCGGCTACGACCACGACAAGTACCGCCGCCTGGTCCGCGCCCGCGGCATCACCCCGCTCATCGCCCGCCGCGGCGTCGAGCACGGCTCCGGCCTGGGCCAAGTTCGGTGGCCGGTCGAACGCACCTTCGCGTGGCTGAAGAACTTCCGACGCCTGCGCATCCGCACCGAACGACGAGCCGACGTCCACCAAGCCATCCTCAGCCTCGCCTGCTCCGTCATCTGCCTCCGCAAACTCATTCTGAACTGATCCCTTAGTCACAGCCGGCCCACCCAGTGGCGGATGTCGGCAAGGACCATGGCGTCGAGAGCCGCCCTGCTGTGGACGATGATCAGGTCGTGCCTCGGTGCGGCAGAGAGGAGGACTGTGTCGCCCTTTTCGATCCTGGCAGCCTGCCTCGCATTCAGCGGGATGGCCAGGAATCCGTTACCACGGCAAAAATGTGTGCCTGTCGACGTCCTGGCCAGAACTACTCTGTCCTCTTGGGCCCGAGCCGATATCGCGTCTCCTCGCTTCCAGGCCAGCTCGCTCAAGAGACCACGTGCGGAAACCCGGCCCGAGCAATCGACTCGTCCCAACGCGTGGTGCATCGACAGATCAACGCCTTCGGAACGCAGCAGGCCGAGCGGTAGCGGCGCCACAGGCTCGTCGATTCGACGCGGCTCAAGAACCAAGGCAGCGAGAAGCTGCTCGCTGCTCCCCTGAGCCGCTGACCGTACGTCCACCCTGTCTCCTATCCAGACCGAAGGCGGGCACCTCGCCTGGCTGAGTCACGGGTTCACGGCAGTGGGAATGATGCATCCGGATGCTGCATTCGCTACCGAAGCGTGAGCCGGATAGTCTCGAGCCTGCGAGACCACGGCGAGACACGTCACGGAACTGACCCGCCGGTATCGGGGAACTTGTTCGCTACGACCGGCCCGCCAAAAGCGTGCTCACCAGGGCGCTCGTTTCCTGGTCCAGCTCCACGTCGAGCGAGTCCGCAAGGGCCGCGAGCTTGTCGGCCGTCTCGCGGACGGCGGCGAGATTTCCGGAGCGATACTCGGTGCGGAGCAAGTCTCGGTAGAGGATCTCGCTCACAGGTTCGGCCAACAGCCCGCGCATCGCCGCTCGGCGCGCCGCCGGGAGATTGCCAGCCTTCTGGTAGGCGTCGGCCAGGGTGTGCGCGACATCGACGATTGCATCGATCATCTCTCGCTGGAGCCATGAGCTCCAGGCATATCGGCCGGGTGGGACGTTGCCGAACGGCGTTCCCTGGACCAGGTCCAGAGCTTGCTGCAGGTCCGAGACCACGCAGTCTCGCTCGGCGAGACCGCAGCGCGCGAGGTCTCGAAACCTCTGCCAGTCCGAGGTGAACGAGTGCGACATCCGGTAGCCGCCATGGCGGACGTCGACGTTCGGCACGTACAGCTCGCCGTTCTCGTCGCGGCCGAGCCAGGTCCGGAGCCGTGAGATGTAGCCCTGGCGGGTTGCTGCAGACCAGGACTGCGCATCGGTGCCGAGCTGGCGGGAAATCTCATCGGCCGTCACCCCGGGATGCAGGGCGAGGAACGCGGCCAGTTCGGTCAGGCGGTTGAGCTTCTTACCCTCCACCGCTTGCGGGTCGGCGCCGTGCAGCCGGACCGGTCCCAGCAATTGAAGTGAAGGCGTCGCGGTGGGGTGCAATGAGACCGCGACCGCAGGTTCACGTACGCGGACAGGGTCCGGCACGTCGCTCTCCTCCTGCGGAACATTTCGGCGCCGGTCGGCTGGCCCCTGATCGGGCTCGTCCGCGTCGGCGAGCGCTGCGACGAGTTCGCCGACCTGTGCCGGGGAGAGCCTCTGCAACTCGACGTCTTCGCCCAATGTCTCCACCGGCGTGTACTGATTCGCCACGTCGAGGTGCCACGCACCCGGCAGCCGGACGTCGTAGCCGTGAGCCGCCACGACGGCGTCCAGGCCACCGGGCAGCAGCCGTTGCGCGATGTCGCTGGTCAACGGGATGGTTGACAGCAGCACCTGGGGCCGGTCCGATGGCGGTTCGAGCGAGGCGATGGCTTCGTCCCAGCCCGGCACGAACCGGAAGCGATCCGGGTGACGTTCGGCCGACGTCTGCCCCGTGCCGACCAGCGTGACCTGCGTCCGCGCAGCCCACGGAGCCGTCGCGAGCTCCCACGCCATCGCGAGTACGACCGGCTCGACCGCAGCGCGGTCGCCGCCGAGGGTGAGGACGCCGGCCTCTCGCAAATCGATCAGTACGAGCTCACGGTCGACGGTGTGTCCGAGTGACACCAACGTGGGATATGGCGGTGCGACGTGCTCGCCGTCGAGGTGCGCCGCCGGGTCCAGCTCCCATTCGGACGCACCAGTTTTGACGAAGGGTTCGACCGGCTTGCTCGGCCCGGCGAGCTGAAGCTTGATCCCGTCGGCTCGGACCTTGACCGCCCGCAGCTTCGGCAGATCACCTCCGACATGTCGCGCGAGCGTTCGCAGGGCCTCGTCGAGGTCTTCGACGGTGGCAGGTTGTGCCGCAGTGTGGAGGGCGCGCTCGAGCTGGCCCGGCTGCAGGCTGCGGGAGCCTGGACGCCGGCGTTGCTGAGCGCGTCGTCGACGGACCGCCAGGAGCGTTAGAAGGCTGGCGGCGAGCAGTCCGCCGACGCTCACCATCACGGTCGAAGATCCGTCGTCAGCGTCCGCAGGCGGCGAGACCGAACGCGAAGGATGGTCGCTCGGAGCCAGCGGCCGCACGCTCGGCGGCGATGACGGTGGCGCTGGTGGTCGGGGAGGCGGGGGCGGAGGTGGTTCGGGAGTCTGGCAGGTCTCCGAAGCACGGAGGAAAGTGGCGGCCGGAGCTCCGCCGCCGCCCGCGGCCGGCTGCGCCAGGCGGGGTATGCGAAGGATGTCGCCGGGGCGGATCGTGTCGGGATCATCCAGCTGGTGTCCGGTCGGCTGGGGTCGTCCACGGTTGAGGTCGAAGATCTCGCGGTAGCGTGCAGCGTCGCCGAGTTGTTCGCGGGCGATCTGGGACAGCGTCTGGCCGGGGCGAACGACGATTTCTTCGCAGTCGGAGTCGCGTGGCAGCTGCAGGACCCAGCCGGGCCGGAGCAGGCCTGGGTCCTGCAAGGAGCGACCGTCCGGTTGTCGGACGCCGTGGTTGAGGTCGAAGACCTCGCGGTAACGTGCCGGGCTGCCGAGTTCACCTGCGGCGATCTTCGTCAGGCTGTCGCCGGGGACGACCACGTGCGTGGGCTGAGCTTCGTCGCCGGGCGGCTCCGCTGCCTCGGCCGCCGTGCCGGTCAGCATGACCAGCAGCAGAGCCGCGGCGATGCGCTGGGCCCAGCCGAAGCCGGGCAGACGAGGAGCGTTCAACCCGCGGAGCCGGGCGAGCACCTCCAGCACGATCGCCACGACCAGTTGCAGCCAGGCGACTATGCCGGCGCCG
This sequence comes from Amycolatopsis sp. cmx-4-61, assembly GCF_046548775.1. Taxonomy (NCBI): domain Bacteria; kingdom Bacillati; phylum Actinomycetota; class Actinomycetes; order Pseudonocardiales; family Pseudonocardiaceae; genus Amycolatopsis; species Amycolatopsis sp. cmx-4-61. The sequence goes on from NZ_JAEBEI010000027.1 coordinate 82,304, forward strand.
ACCAACAGGAGCAGGAAGAGCCGGCCGTTGTCCTCGCTCGTCAACCACGCGACTGCCTCGGCGGCGTTCGGCATGTGGTCGGGCAGGTACGCCGACCGGAAGTGCCACAGCGCCAATGGCGGCGCCACGATGATCGTCACCACGATCGCCAGGACCGCTGCAAGCCGTGTAGCCCTCGTAGGCATCGCACTCCTCCTATCCCGCGGAAACCACGGCCGCCGTTCCGCTGCCGTGGACGGTGAACTCGGAGATGCCGATCGAGCCCAGGAAGACGGTCGACCGGGTGATCGTGGTTTCGACGACGAGGCGGCCGCCTGACCAGCGCGCCGTCCCACTCGCTCCCGATGCAGCGATGTAGCGCTGCGCCTCGACCACGGCTGCCTGCGGATCCACGTCCACGTCGGCGCCCTCGGCCAGCGCACGGGCGCGCAGTGCTTGACCGCCGGCGCGCGCTGCTTCCTCTGCGATCGACGTCGCCTGGGAGTACGCCTGCCCTTTTCGAGTACCGTCCACAGCGAACCCGACACCGATCAGCACGGCGACGCTCAGTCCGATGATCAGCACCGACGCCGAGCCGCGTTCACCGCGTAGCGACCTCATGACCGGGCTCCGAACCGGTCAATCGGTGACCGGAACTCCGAGCGGAGCGTCTTCGAACCACCGATCCCCGGGACCACGTCGGAGAGAGGCACGATGCAGGTCACGGTCGCGACGACGTATCCGGTCTCGCCGAGCGGCTTGGCGAAGTCGCGGGCGTCAACGTTCACGTCCAGGCTGCTGCACGCGAGCCGCTGCTCGGCGAGCACCGCGCGGGCGCGACGATCCGCCTTGATCGCGGCGGCCTGACCGTCGTGGGCGATCGACGCCGCTCGGGCTGCTGAGCGAGCCGCGTCGTCGATAGCCGCGTCGGCAACGAGCACACGTAGGCCGGCCAGGCCGAGCCCGAAGATCAGAAAGAGCGCGACGACACCGACCACCGCTTCGACGGTGATGTCGCCCCGCTCGGACGGCTTCACGGCTGCAGCTCCTCGATCGGGCCGGACGAGGTCTGGCTGATCGAGAACCGCGCGAAGGGCACCAGCGAAACGGCCACACCGGTGACCGTGACGGTGACGTTGCGGCCGTCGGTCCCGGCGTGCGCGGCGATGTTGTTCAGCCACGATCCCGTAGCGCGAGTGACGTAGCCGGTCGCGGCGGAGGCGGCGGCCGCAGTGTCCACCGGCGGAAGCCGCGCCGCGCGGACGCCATCGCGCGCGGCCTCGATCGCGACACCGCGACCGAGCAGCACGACAGCGACCTGGAGGATCGCCCAGGCGACCAGCAGGATGGCGCTGAAGACGATAGCTGCGGCGACGTTGTCGTCGCCGCGTTCACCGGACAGCATCAGTGGCCGCCGATCAGCGGGAGTTTGCCGTTGACGAAGGCCGTGATCCCGGCGCCGATCAGCGTGGCGACGGTGATGCCGAGCGCCGCGTAGAACGCCTTGGTGATGTTCTCGTCGCCCCGTTCACCTTCTTCGGCGAACTGGCTCAGGCGCGCCTGGAGGTAGAGCCACCCGCACGTGATCTTGTCCAACATGATCTTCTCCCTTCAGGTGTGGAGCATCAGGTAAAGGCCGGGGAACGCGAGAAAGGCGATGAAGGCAAGCCCCAAGAGGGCGACGGGCATGTCCATGCGGTCCGAGCGGACCGACGAGCCGGTCTTGCGGTCGGCGAGCTGCTTCTCGTCCAGGGCAGCGGCCTTGGCTCGGAGGGTGTCGACGATGCTCGCGCCGTCCTGGCCGGCGCTGGCGATGATGTGCCCGACGTCCTTCAATTCGCGGATGCCGGTTTCCTCCGCCAGCTCGCCGAAGCCGTCCCAGGGCATCCGGCCGCGGAGCACGGCTTCGTCGATGGTCAGCTTGATCCGCCGGAACGCCCAGCCCGAGCCGAGCGTGGCCGGGTAGCGCAACGCCTCCACCGGCCCGCGGTCGCCGAGCCGGCCCAGCGCAACGAGTCGGCAGTAGGCGGCCAGCGCCCCGGCGAACGCGGCTCGGGCGTGCTTGACCTTGGTTTTCAGCATCACCACGGGCAGCTGCCAGCCGACGACCGCGCAGCCCACGGACGCCGCGGCCGTCAGGACGATCGGCGGTGCGGCGCCGATCAGCGTCAGCACCGTGGTCAGGGCCGGGATCCACAGTGCCCCGCCGAGCAGGAAGCCGACTCGCTGGACCACAAAGGACTCGCGGGACTGCCCGACCAGCGTCAGATCAGCGGGCTTCGCGGTCAGTTTCAGCCGGTCAGCGCGCACGAGGATGGCATCGAGCGGCCCGTCCGAACCACGTGGAGCCTCGTGGAGCACATCCACAAGCCGCGGCCGCGTGGGTGCGAAGGCCGCCACGACCGCAGTGACGCCGATCGCGGCCGTGATCGCCAGGACGATCAGCACAGCCTCGGTACTCATGACCGCTCCCGATGAAGGAACCGCGGCGCCGGTGGCTCGACGCCGAGGCGACGCAACCAGACCACCGCGAGGCCGACGACACCCAGCACCAGGGCGAGCACCAACTGCCCGCCGACCGAGCTGTAGACCGAGGTGTAGCTGTCGCTACCGAAGGTGGCGAAGCCGACGAACATCACGGCCCAGAGCCCGAGCAGGATCCGGGCGGCGGACCGCCTCCGGGCGCGTTCGGTCTCGGCGTCCCGGCGCGCCGCGACGTCGGCAGCGATCTGCCTGGCCAGGGTGGTCAGCAGCTCGGCGGTACCGGTCCCCTGCTGGTGAGCGACACACAGGCCGGCCGCCGCAGCGTCGCCGATCTGGTCGTCGATGTCGTCGGCGAACTGCAGCAAGGCGTCGGCGACGTCCCAGGTGCGCAGCCGCTGTCCGAGCGTGGTCACCTCGGCGCGGATCGCGGGTGCCACGTCGTTGGCCGAGCTTTGCAGGGCGCCGACGAGGCCCGCATTGCCGGCACGCAGGATGTCCGCGAGGCCGCGCAGCCAATCTTCTAGGGCCTCCAGCCGTTCGATCCGCTGTGCGGCGACCTTGCCTGCGCTGAACAGCCACGGCAGGAACGCGGCCGCGGTCGCGACAGCGATACCGGCGACCGGCCAGCCGCTGACCAGCCAGACAAGTGCGCCCGCACCGCAAGCCAGCCCCCACCGCGCCGAACTGCGTCGCTGGACCGCCAGCCACCGTCGGTCGCGCCGGAACGCCGGCAGACCGTTCGGCTCACGTCCGTAGAGGCCGAGCACGGCCAGGGTGATTCCCAGGCCCGCTCCGGCCCCGGCCAATGCCAGGACGAACTCGGTCATCGTCGGCTCCGATCGCTCAGCCAGCCGCCGTCGCCGCCGTTCGTTAACCAGCTCCGGTCGAAGCCGCCGCGCTCGTAGTCTTCGATGTCCGTCGGCAGATTTCCGGTCGGCGTTGAACGTCGGCTTTCGGCTGGAGCGAACAGGTGGGTGCGGGCTGGGCGCCCATACTCCCCGGGTTCGATGGAAACGACTTCAGCGACGTGACGATCGAGGCGGCCGGGTTCGTGCACGAGGTCGACGTGCACGATCAGGTCGATGGTGTTCGCGACAACCTCGTAGGCGAACTCGGGCGTCCACGCCGCGTTCGTCTCCAGACACAGCAACACCATGCGGTGGATGGCCTGCGCGGCGCTGCGCGCGTGCAGCGTGGACAGCGACCCCGCGCCGCCCGCGGCGAGGGCATTCAGCATCGGGACGATTTCGCCGCCGCGGACCTCGCCGACGACGGTACGCGCGGTGTGCATCCGCAGCGACTGCCACACCAGCCGCGGAAGGTCCACGCCGCCGACCGGCCGGCCGTTCTCCCACCGCTCGGTATTGCCCTCGCGCTCTTCGAACGCGACTACGGCGGGGAACCGGTCACGATGGCGGTGCAGGCCGAGTTCGAACTCCGTCTCCAGCGTCGCGAAGCGCTCGGTGGGCGGAACCTCCCAGCACAGCGCCCGCAGCAACGTCGTCTTCCCGGCCTTCTGCCGTCCGCAGATGACGATGTTCTTCTCCGCCCGGACCGCCGAACGCAGCAGCGCGAGCTGGGCCGTCGACAGCATCCCGCGCTGCCACAGCTCTTCCAGGCCGGCTGTGGGCAGCCGGTGCCGGCGGATCGAGATGTGCGGCCGGTCGGTGACACCGATCGCCGCGGCCAGCCGTTCCCCGCCGGGAAGTTCCATGTTGAGCAGCGGCCGGGCGTCGTTGATCGTGTGCTCGGTGCGGCCCATCCGCGCAGCGATCCGCTGCAGCCATCCGACGACAGCCTGGTCGGTCGCGGCGATCCGCGGCGCCCGCCCGACGCGGCCGTCGTGGTAGGACAGCCACACCGGGTCGCTGCCGATGATGTCGATGTTCTCGACCGCGTCGTCGGCCAGCAACGCTTCGAGCCGGCCGAGGCCGAACATCTCCGCCAGCACGGCCGAACGAACCGCCTGCTCCTGGTCGAAGTCGAGGAACGGGCGTCCGGATCCCGCCCACTCCTTGATCACCGTCGCGAGGACGTCGTCGAGCAGGATTTCCGCGATCGCCCGCTCGTCCCGCTCCCCTGAGGCGATCTTCTGCTGCACGAGGGGCGCCAGGCACTGCTGCGCCCGGTCGACGAGCTCGTCGATGTCCGCGCAGGCGGCGTCAACGGACATGACCGCTCACCACCGGCGGTGGCTTCCGCAGCCAGCTCATCCGCTGCATCGCGCGACGGCCGATCTCGTCAGCGGTTTTTCGCGCGTGGGCCAGCAGTGGCGAGGTCTCGAATTTCCGGCCGGGCCGGTGCAGGTCGGAGAACTGTGCCGCGTTGGCCGGGTCCCAGGGCAGGGCGCCAACGACGTGCAGACCGAGTTCCTTACCGATCTCAGTGTGCGGGTAGCGCTGGTGAAACCGCGGGTCCGGGTCGGTGATCAGGACCACGAGTCCTTCATCGTCGAAAACACCGTGCTCCTCGCGGATGACGTCCACGCCCTTCGCAAAGGCTTGTAGCGAACCGCGGCGGTTGCTTACGACCGCCACGACGAGGTCGGCTTCCGACAGCGCCGCAGCCGCAGCGGCCCGGCTACGGAACCGGCCGCAGTCGGCGAGGACGTCGACCGTCTCGAGATCCAGGAACAGCGAGGTCAGCCGCCGCCAATCCAAACTGTCGGCTTCGCGCGGAGAACTGACCCCAGGTAGCAGGTGATGGCGACCGGTGCCGTCCGGCAGGACGAGCAGCTGGCTCGACATCGCCCGGTGCAGTGGCATGGTCCGCGCCTGGAGCATCAGCTCAAAGACGCCGGTCCGGCCGTGGCGGCCGTCCGGGTCGAAGACGCTGAGCGCGCGGCCGCCGGCCGGGTCGCACTCGGCGACGACCGCGTGCCGCGGCCAGACCCAGCCCAGCGCCAGTGCCACCGTCGAGACGCCGGGACTGCCGTTCACCGAGATGAAGGAGATCAGCACGTCGATCACCGGTCCTTCGGCAGCACGACGATCGCGACACCGCCGGCCGACGCGCGGGATGCCAGCTGAACGCCGTTCGCTTCCGGCACCACGACGTCGACCACCTGCGTCGAGGTCGCATCGCGCTCGCTCACGCTGATCACCGCACCGCGAACCGGCGGCCACGCCTCGACAGCGGCTCCTGCAGCGCCCGCGGGGACAAGAAGAATCGGCTGGCGAGGTTGCAACGGCGTCGCGGGCAACTGCCCCGGCTTCACCGGCACACCGATCAGCTGCTGCCCGGTACCCGGCACCGTCGCCGAGTCCAACACCGCGTCGGGCGTCACGAGCTCGCCCGGCTGCAAGTCCGTCGGCGATGTCCGGCCGACGACCTCGAACCGCCTCTCCCACGGCAACGGCCGAACACCGGGGTCGGGCCGGACCTGGACCTCACGCAGCGCCGCAGCCGTGATCACCTCTCCATACCGGACCGGCAGGGCCACACCGACCGCGGCCACCGCCTCGTCGGTCGCACGGAAGACCCACACGACACCGGCAGCGGAGAGCGCGGACAACACGACGCCGAACAGGACCAGCAGCTTCGACCGTCGACGGCGCGGCGGCCGCAGCGGAACCGGCGCCTGCGGCGGGGCGTCCGGCACTCCGCGCAGCTGCTGCACCCGCGTGGTCATCGCGGGCCCCTGGTGTTCAGCGTGCGGATCTCGCGGACGGGCAGGCGCGCCGACGAGGTCAGAGCCATCGTCCGGAAAGCGCTCTGCCCACCACCGGACCAGCGGATCTCCCAGCGACTCGTCGCCTTGATCCCGGCCACTCCCCCGGCGACGAGGCCGCGGTAGACGTGACCGCAGGTCGGCGACGGCTGCCCGGCCAGGTCGTCGCTGAACTCGGTGCCAGGCCCTGGGCAGCTGACCGTCGTCCCGTCGCCCAGGGACCAGTCGATCTTGGCCAAGGTGGCCGTGGCGGTCACCGTGATCGAACCGGCGCTGGCGGTCCGCGTCACCGGGCCGACGGTGGCTTCGCGGCGGGTGGTCCACATCCAGACCGGAAAGCCGATCGTCGCGCCGTGCGGCGAGTCCGCCGGGGGTGCGAGCCGGATGTCCGGCGCCGACAGCCCCATCTCCGAGATGGCCTGTTCGGCCAGTTCCGCCGGGGATACCTGAGGGACGACGACGGGCTGTCCGTTCGGTGCGAACACCACCCGCGGCCATCCCAGCAGAGCGCCGCCACCCTGACAGATCAGGAGCTTCAACGAACCGTCGGACGGCGAGTGGCCACCCCACAGCGGATCACCCGCAGGCGGCGGCGTCCACTGCTGGTCGACGCACGCGAACTGCGGCTTCCCCACAGCGTGGCCGCCAGCTTGCTGAGCCGGGCCGCGTCCGGGATGCGCGACACCGTAGGCAGGCCGACCAGGGTCGGTGGCCTCGACCCAGCACATCCCGTGGGTGCCGGCCGACGTGCACCCACCCGGTCCCGTCTGGCCGTACGCCGCGGCGGGCAAGGCCACCGCGACCAAGCCGACGGTCAGGAGGCAGCTTCCCTTCAACATGGTTTCTCCAGACGTGGTTGGACTTGCTGCACCAGCCAGCGGTCGGGGTTCGGATAGCGAACCATCTGGGCTTCGAACTCGTACCGGCGCGGCTGGTCGGGGTTGTCGAGGTACCGGCCGGGCTCTTGAGCCTTGTCGCTTAGAAGGTGCACGTCGGTCGCATCGAGGCAGTCAGTGACAACCACCCGCGGCGGCTCGCCAAGCGACACCGACGTCACCTTCGGCGCCCGCCCGTACCGGCCAACAGTGTGCGCCGGCACGGAGACGAGGTTGGCGACCTCGTTGACGTAGTCGGTCAATGCCGGATCGGCCATGGCTTTCGCCAACTCCGGGCGCCAGTCTTTTTGGCGGGGAGCGCGCCCGGCTTGTTCACTGATCTGCCAGTAGAGCTCGTAGGCGGCCAACGCGGCGTGGACGGCTTCATCTTCGGGCTGGGCGGGCTTCGAGCTCGACGGAAGCGACACCCCAGAAGGCAGGGCGCTCGGCGCCTCCTTCCGCGTTTCTCCCGCACAACTCGCCAAACCCACCGACACGAGAATGAGCCCCGCGACCGAGAACCAGCTTTGCGTCATTGTTCCACCTTCCTGACGAACCGTTGATCAGGTTCATCAAACCGGGCAATCACTACGCGATGAGCCGTCACCGTTCTGTTCACTCGAATGTGTGCTTCACGCCGGTCCGTAGTAGCCGGGGGCGCAGCCCACGCCGCCGTTCCACCAGGCGCCGGTGACACGCCACCTGATCACTGGCTGAAGATCGGTGATACCTGGCCCTACGCAGTAGTGGTAGATGTTGCCCCAGATGTCTTGGACGTCCAGCATGACGGTAGAACCTGTGCCACCGTCGCAATGCCGGTATTCCCCCCAGCTCTGATACCCGCAAGAGTTCCTCAAATCGTGGCTGACAGCAGCGTCCGCGGCCGGCGTCGACGCCGCGCCGAGCATGGCGATCACGACAGAACCCGTGGCAGTGATCCGAGCCGCCAGGCGAACAGATTTCGAATTCGACATTCCAGCCTCCAAGCGATCCATATCCCTGCTATGAATCCGGTCTACAGGCCGCAACCCCACGCACTGCAAACGGCGCATGACGGGGACTTTCAGGTACGCATGGCAGCGTCCGTCGAATTCACCCGTTCATCCGGCAGGCGTTGTCCTCAACTGCTCACACCGATCAGCAACGGCGTGCCGCGAAGCAGCCGAGCCGCCTCGCCGCGGGATATATCCTCGGTGCGTCACGGTCGCTGTCGGGAAGAACCAGCGATTGGTCTTGGCGGCTGTGGTGGTGGCCGGCGTCTGGGTGCCGGGGCGCAGGCGAAGGGGCGGCGCTGCCGCCCAGAGAAGATCACCGTGCGTGACAACAAGACGGATGGTCGAGGAATCCGCGCCAACGTGGTCGGCACCCCTGCCGAAGGCGGTCATTTCTCGTACACGCTCTCGGATCCGTCCCACGACGGCAACTACGTCTCCGCCCACGGCAGCTTTTTCGCGGACGGATACGAGGCCAGCGTGGCCGTGTGGGAGTACTGGGGCGACAACACTGCGGCCGATGCCTACGGGCAACGGTGTGGCATAGCGTTTCGACGGGGTGACGACTCGGCGGTCACCCCGTCGGCCGTGTAAGCACCTTCACGGCGAGCTGACCTAGCGGCTGTCGGCGATCGAACTCCTTTGACTGGTGCAGGAAGCGTCCCAGTCGATGTGGTACTGCGTCAGCCATGCCGCCGTGTTTCGCGGGCCACTCTTGAGCCGTTTGGAGATCGCCATGTCGCGGATGAGCCGCTTCATCGGACCTGGTGTGGCCGTGCCGCCCATCTTCGCGCTGGTGGCCACCAGACGTTCGACTCGCTCCCGGCGCTGTTGCTCGTAGGCCCGGAACGCCGCCACTGGTTCAGGCATGTCGCGTAGGCATTTGGCCAGGACGACGGCGTCCTCCATGGCCATCGACGCACCGTGGCCGGCGTTCGGCGCCGCAGCGTGGGCGGCGTCGCCGATGACGATCATCCGGCCGGCGTGCCACCTCGGCGTGGAGGCGATGTCGTAGCCGTTGCTGGCGCGGATCTGCTCCGACGCCTCGACGATCCCCGCCGCCGGCGACCGGTCCCGTCGGAGCAAGGCGGTCGCTTGCCGCTTCCGCTCTTCCAGCGATGTTGCCGCAAGCTCTGCCTTCGACAGCTCGGGACGCGGCAGGTTTACGAACCACCACGTCTCACCGTCCGGCGCGGTGGTGTAGGCGAAGAACACGCGCTTGCCGTAGATCATCCGGTACACGCCGGGCACCGGGTCGACCGGCGCCTGCCGGGCATAGCCGCAGAGCACCACCGTCCCGGTGTAGCGCGGCTCGGGCGCCTCCGGGTCGATGAGCACCCGGGTCGCCGAGTGGATGCCGTCAGCGCCGATCAGCAGGTCACCTTTCCGGCGAGAGCCGTCCGCGAAGATCGCCGCCACGCCCTGGTCGAGATCGGTGTCGACGTCATCGAGGCGCTCGCCGTGCTCGATCTGGATCCCGCGCTGGGTGGCTTCTTCGTGCAGCACCCGGTACAGCTCGGCCCGCTTGATGGTGTGCGGCCCGTACGCGCCCGCGGTGCCGCCGCCGATGGGTGCTTCGCCGAGCTTCTTGCCCGAGCCGCTCCAGAAGAACGCGCGGTCAGCCGGGAACGACGCCTCCAGCACCGGCTTGTCGGCGTCGATCGCGTGCAGGGCGTCGAAGCCGTTGTTCATGATCGTCATGAAGGCGCCGACGTCGTCCGCGCCCGTCTCGTGGGCTTCGTAGACGACGGAGTCGATGCCCGCCTTCTGCAGGGCCATGGCCGTGACCGGCCCTGCGATGCCTCCGCCGATGATCAGCGCCTTGGTCATCTTGCTCCCCTCGTCTCCAGTCCTCTTGCCAGTTGCACCAGCTCTCGAACGTCAGCGTCCAGCCCGTCGCCTTCCGGCAACGCCACCGGCACCGCCTTCGCCGGAACGCTCTCACCGGCCGCGTGGGCGGCGAGCGCCTGCTGCAGACGGCTCGGGAGGTCGACGGCGCTGTCGGTCCGCGCCAGGTACGGGCTGATCCGCACCAGGCCGTCGCGGCATTCGACGACTCGGCGGTAGTACCGGCGGTGCGTTCCGCGTAGACGAAGCGCGTCCCGCCAGGGCGCGGCCGGCACCCGGTCCAGTGCGTCATCGGGAAACTCCGAGTGCAGCACCGTCCACAGTGGCGCCAGCTGCCGGTACCCGCGGCGGTGCCGCCACCAGATCCGCAGGGCGCCCACCCTGGCCATCGCGGCCGGGTAGCTGACGCCGGCCAGGAACAGCAGGACGCCCGGCATCAGCAGGACGGTGACCGCGATGGCGCCCACTACTGTCCCGGCGGATCCGGTTCGGTCAGCGACCCCGACGTGGTAGATCAAGCCGAGCACGATCGCGGGCACGAAGACGCAGTTGGCCAAGACGATTGCGGCGAGGCCGACGGCGGCGATGCGCAGCCCGCGGGCCAGCCTGCCACCGGCTTCGCGGGCGTACCGCCAAGCCCAGACCGCCGCCGTGGCGAAGCCGGCCGCCATGAAGACGTCGGCTGCGATGAAGAAGATCGCCACGCTGGGCACCGATTGGTCGTTGGTCCGGGCGGACGCCGGTGTCGCCAGCGCGGCGACGAGGAGCACGACCTCGGCCGCCAGCAGCAGGGCTGCGTACCAGCCGGCGCGCCGCCGGGCGACCGATCGCTCCCGCGCCGAGAACAGGAAGAAGCACACGAGGTTGTAGACGCCGACCAGCAGAAGACCGTGCTGGATCAGCCGTGAGATCATCGGCGGCAGCCCCAGCACGTGGGCCCCCTTGTTAGCCGCGGCACCGAACGGGAACGCCACGGCCAGGCACGCCACGAACACCGTCACGGCGCGCAGGGCGGCGTTGCGCGGGTTCCGCGCGAGTCTCCCGGCCAGCCACAGCAGCAAGGCGGCCGACGTGATCCCGTACGCGAGGACCAGAGGTGTCACAGCCACCCCAACCGGCCTTCGAGCGCAGCTCCCATCTCCCGGGCGGCGTCGCTCGATTTTCCGCGGGCACCGACCTGGTCGAGGACCGATGCGCACTCCAGGATGATCGTCGCCGTGGTTTCGGCCTCGCGCTCCTGGTCGGTGTCGTAGGAGGTACGCCGCAGCGCGCGACGAACGGCGTCCGGCTCGAGATCCGGGTACCGCTGACGCAGGCTGTCCGGCGACATGTCCGGGTACAACCCGGCCAAGAGCTCGTCGTCGCACGGATCGCTCTCGTGGCCGGCCAGCAGGTGGCCCAGCTCGTGCAGGATGATGTGGTTCTGGTGCGGTCGGCTGGTTTCCTGCTGGTAGAGGATGTAGTCCGCCGGACGGGTGCTGATCCACACGCCGAACGGGCCGGGCACCGGGATCGAGTGGGCGAGCAGGCGGATCGGCTTGCCGCGGCGTTCACCGACGCGCCGGCACAGCTCGACGACGTCCAGCGGAGGCCGGATCTCCAGCTCCTTCAGCAACCGTCGGCATCGCCGCCGCAGCAGCCGCTCGTTCACCGCTCCCCTCGCTCCCGCGCTGCCTGCTGATCGCGGTAGACGACGTCGAGCAGGTCCATGACCAGCTGACGGCGATCCGGCGTCAGCTCCCCGGCGCGCATCGCGATTCGCTGCGCTTCCTGGTCACCGACGTTCGCCTTGAGGCGTTCCTGCTCTGCGGCCAGGTCGCGGAGCTGCTGGTCGACGCGGTCGGTCACGTCATCGTCGAAGAAGTAGTTGACCGGCACCCCGAAGAACCTGGCCAGCCCCTCGACGTGCTTGATCGTCGGGTTGTCCCGCTTGCGCTTGCGCAGCTGCCAGATGTAGGTGCCCGAGATCTTCGTACCGGCGACCGTGATCGAGTCCGCGGCGAAGTCGTTGCTGTACTCGTCGCCCTCCGGCGATTTCGTGACGGCGAACAGGTGGTTCAGCTTGTCCGCGAAGTCACGCCCGCGTTCGGCCATCACCCCTCCTCAGCTCCCCTCGAAACTACCGCCCAACAGGCCACTTAACTCAGATTAAGACCCGATCAGGTGAACACCCGTCCGATAGTTGAGACACCACCTGCGGAAACATAAGATCAACGGCCTGGGGTGATCGAACCGGGGAGGGAACGATGACTCGACCGAACACACAGGCAATCACCGCCGAGGACGCCGAGCGCCTGCGCAAGCTGCACGACGCGAAGCAACTCTTCGGCGGCGACTGGATGACGGCAATCCTGCTGGCACTGAAGAGCGGCCCAAAGCACTACACCGAACTGCTCGACATGGTCAGCTCGCTCAACGACGCCGCCGCCGCGAACAATTGGTCCGGGCGCCCGCGGGTGCTGCACGCCAGCGTGCTGACGCGCACGCTGAAGACAATGACGGCCGACCGCTTGATCGTCCGCAACCAGGAGGCGGGCGTCTTCCCGCCGTCGGTCATCTACTCGCTGGCGCCGGCAACCCGGGAAGCACTCGAAGCCATGCAGCCGCTGGCCGACTGGGTGAGCGAGCACACGGACATCGTCGACCAGGCACGGCATCGCCGGAGCCAAGACTCCGAAGGCGCCCGCCGCTCAGCCTGATCCGAGCTGGGCCAGCGTGCCGCACACGAAGGCGACGACGATCATGGACGGCCCCATCGGCACTTGCCCCTCCCGGAACGAGTACTTGCGAAGGAGCACTCCGATCAATCCCGCTACCGCGGTGAGGACGTACGTCGCGAGGAAGCCGCCCAGGAGCCAAGACCAGCCGAACCAGCCGAGCAGGATGCCGATACTGGGAGCGAGTTTGACGTCTCCAGGTCCCGGCTGACCGGTGAGCACGTAGGACAGCAGCAACGCCGCGCCCCAAATCGCACCGCCGGCGAGGGCACGCAGGCCACCTCCGACGTCATCGCCCACGATCGCAGCAACGATTGCGGCGACAACGGTAGCGCCGCACAGTGGGAGACTGACCAGGTCCGGGATGCGATGCTCGACAGCGTCGACAGCCGCCGCCGGGATGCCCAGTGCGACGAATGCAGCGCCGAAGGCCATGGCGACCGGCGTCCAGAGCGCCACGACCGCTCCACCGCCCACGACGACAACAGCAATCCACACGCTCGACAGCCTGGAGTTCGTCGACCGGCGCAGCAGGCACACGATCACCGGCGTGAGTGCCAGGCTCACGCCCAGTCCGACGGCCAGACGAAACATCCACGTCATCCGGCACCCACCTCGCGATCGCCGCACCCGAGGTGATCATCTTAGGAACGGGGCAGTTCGCTCGCCACGCGGTGATCTTCAAGGCCGCCGAGCGGGCTTACGAGGTGCTAGCGCAGGCTGCCGACGTCCGGCGGGAGCCGGGGAGGCCGTCCGGCGCCCCGACGACTTCCTCATCGAGGACGTGGAGCTCGAACCTGGCGGTGTCGTAACCGCCGGCCTCCCAGGCGAGGTCGCTGTCGCCGATGCGCCACTCGCAGCCGGTGACTCGCTCCCTCAGCAACCACGCCACTTCGACCTCCCGGAACCGCTACCTCGAACGACGTGAACCTACCACGCGGCTAGAACATGCGTTCGATCAACGACGTGCTGGGTCAGGCTTTCGTGAGGCGTTCCAGGAACGCGCCCCAGGCAGCCTGGTCGACTGAAAGCTGCCCGCCGGACGGCGCCTTCGAGTCACGCACGCCGACGTCGTCACCGAGACGAACCTCAACGCAGTCCTGCGTTTCGGTGCTCCAGCTCGACTTGAACCAACCGGTCGAGTTCGTCATTGCTTCGTCTCCAACAGCTCGCTCTTCACCTTCGCAATGAGCTCGAGACTCTTCTCCACGCTCATCGCCTTGCTGCGCGCCGCCTCGGCCTTCTGCCGATGCACCACGATGTCTTCCTCGGCGTAAAGCATCAGGCCGCCGCGATGCAGCTCGAGACTGATGATCGACGGCGCCTGAGCAGAGTCGAACAGGATGAACGAGCCAGCCAGGAGCGGCGTCCATCCGGCTTCGAACGAGATGATGTGCACGTTGACGTTGGGCAGCTCGATCATCTCCGAGAGGTACGTCAGCTGCTCCGCCCAGACATCCCGACCTCCGATTACGTGCCGGATCGCCGCCTCGCCAAGCAGCACATCAAGGGTCGCCGGAGCACTTCGAGTGATGAGGTCGCGTCGTCCGATCCGGATCGCGACTCGCTCGTCGATCTCATCGGCGGGTACGTCGCCCTCTTCCATCATGGCGCGGATGACCGCACTGGTCTGGAGAACGCCGGGAATCAGCAGCGGAGCCAGGTGCGTGACGGTCGTCGCCGTCCGCTCCGCGGCCAGCAGCGCGTTCATCTGCTGTCGCCGCTCGGCCACCGTCACGGCATGCCAACGCCCGCTTTGCCCGGCATTGGTGGCCAGCGCCATCAACTCGGCGCCGGCATCGTCGCCGATGCCGAGCGCTTCGACGATCGAGGCCACGTCGTCCGGCTTGGGGTTGCGCTCGCCGGTTTCCCAGCGCGAGATCAGCCCGGAATCCGACTCCTTGCGACCGATGAGCACGGCCAGCTTCCGCAACGAAACTCCACGCGACTCGCGCGCCTCCTTCAGGGCGTCGCCGAGGTTCATCGGCGCCTCGCGGTGCTACCAGCCATGCAGCACATGCTAGTGCAGGTGGAGCCAACCGCAGAGGTCACCCGATTAGGTCATTGCGCAGCCACGCTACCAGCGCTGACACTTGCTACCAACATTCGGTAGCACCGTCAGCGCCCAGCTCATGGCCCTGACAGCCTAACGGGGAGGCGCACATGCGAGGACACCGCTGGAGCGGGACACCGCTGATCGTCCCCGCACGAACTCCCGCAGGCTCGGCGACGCAGGTCACATTGGGCCTGATCGACACGACCGACGGGCCTGTCCGCGCCGTCCGGGTCGGCGCCGACGGACCGCCCGCCTTCCTGCCCCGGCAAGCGATGGCCGAGCTGGTCAGCCACGCCCAAGCGATGCTGACCCTCGATCTGCCGGGAGACCGCAGATGACTGGCTCCAAACCCGCGTCAGCGGCGAGATGACCGCCGCCCTGATCAGCCCGGTCGGTGCGCTTGCCCCCGACCCAGCGCACCGGCCGGGTGTTCACATTCCTTTCGTTCCAGCTTGACCGCGGAGATTTCACGATGGCTACCGCACCTACGAAACGCCGTACGCCCCCACGCCTGCTGTGGGTTACCGAAGCGTCGACCGGCACCAACCACCTCGTCACGGAAGCGGCTTTCGTCGACGGAATACGAGCTTCCGGCTCGTACCGCGGGATCTGCGGCGCCCAGTTCTCGGCTGCGCCGATGATCGCTGCTCCGCGTTGCGCGTGCTCGGCATGCCGCGGGCGCCTTGCCGCCGATCGAACGTCCTGCCGCAGTAAGCCGCGCGGCACGTCGTGGTGGCGACGCCTGCGACGGTGCAATCCACGGAGGCACAATGACCGACTCTGATCGTTGGAACGAAGCTGTCCTAGCCTGGGAGCGATCCAGCGCGGCCATCGACGAGTCCCGCCGCCTCGGCTGGGAGTGGAGCCGGGCGCCCGCCGGTTCATCGGAGCCCGAGACGCTGGTCGGCCACCGGACGACCGAGACCCATCATGACGTCGTGCGCATCGAGATGCTGAAGACCTCGGTGCGCGCGATCGGCGCCCGTTTCGCCTTGGGTGACTGGGGAAAGCATGAAGCACTCCCGCTGCGAGGACCTGTCGACGGCCCACCAGAAGATGTCCTGCGTCAGGTGATGGGCTGGTCCAACGATGCGCCGCGCTGAACTTTCCCGAGGTGGTGGAGCACCGTGGCGTCAACGACGATCACCTGGCCGTCCGAAACCGACCTGTCCTTCGCAGAGCACCCGGACTATGCCCGCCTCTGCAGGGTTCTCGTCGGGCTGCGCCGACTTTCCGATCAGGACAGACCTGCTGTCAGGTCCGGAGCTCGCATGACCCGCGACACCCAGAAACTCGTCGACGCTCTCGAAGCAGCTCAACTTCGAATCTCCTTGCTGGTCATACAACTTCGAGACGGCACCGCAACCCCGGACGAACACCACAACCTGGCCGACGTGATCGGCGAGCTACCCGATCTGCTCCGCTCCCACGGCGATGACATCGCCGCCGGGATCATCCCGCCACCTCGCGACATGGAACGAGAATGCGCATGACCAAAGCAGGCCCCTGCCTTCCGGCTCTGCTCGCCTTGAGTGCCTCTCTGCGTACTGCCCGAACCACAGAAGGACTGGGACTGCGCAAACTGGCACACAAGCTGGGCGTCTCAGCCCAAGCCTTGTCTCTTTGGGAGACGGGAAAGCGCGCACCGGCGATCGAGGACGTGGCCCACGTCCTCGGATTTCTCCGGGTGAGCCCAGCCGAGTACAACCGCGTCATGCGGCTCCGGCAGCAGCTCGAGGACCCGATTTCCATTGAAACCCTGGACGCGGGTTCGACCAGTCAGCGGCGAACCTTGGAGGAGCTCGCGGTTCGCACCTTCGAATGGGCGCCACACGTCGTCCCGGAGCCGCTGCAGACGCCGGATTACATCCGGGCGATTGCGCAGGATCATGCAGCAGCGCCGGATGACCTCGATCAGGCGATCTTCGAACACCAAGTCCGGCAGCTCGACCAGGGCTGGACCGGCCACCGCACCGTCCTGGTGGGCGCTGCAGCGTTGGCCCCGGCGATCGATCCGCAGCTACAAGCTCTTCGGGCAGCAGCCGACCTTCCCGGCCTGGCAGTCAAGATCGTTCCTCCGAACGTCGCGAAGGCGATCGATCCCTTCACGATCTATGAAGGCCAGAGCAGCGCCTTCACCGTCGCACTGCGACACCAAGACAACGTTATCTTCATCAGCGAACCCGACGCAGTCCAGAGCTACCGGTCGACCTTCAAGGCTCTCGAACGCGGGTCAGTCACCTGCGCCGACTTCCGTTTTCCCTGATCGGAGCGTCGCGATGGCCGCACTGATCTACCTCGACGCGCAGACCGTTCACCCGGTCATCAACGGCGAATGGCACCGCCTCGCGGGAGCACTCGAACCGGCAGAAGCGATCACCACGCTATGCGGTATCACCGACACTCCGGTGTTCATGCCGTTCAGCGAACGACGAAGCCACGGCATCCCCCGGCAGTGCGACGAGTGCGACACGATTTACCGGCGAGGCCACGGCATCCCGTCACGACGGGACCGGCTCAGCGGCCGTCGGGCCACTCAGGAGTAACTCGAAGCCTCGATCTGCCCCGACCAGGCGTCAGCTGGCGACGTGCACGCGGGCGGCGAGGTCGCGGATGCCCGGGACAGGAACGCGAACCTGGGTGAGCAGCACTCCGACGATGTCCCGGACGGCAGATCGGGTGTAGACCTCCCCGGGCGCGCGCCGTTCGGCGGCCAGCAGGGTGTTGTACGCCGAGGCGGGGTTACCGAGGTCCAGGTGGACGGCGGCGAGGTCGACCAGGAACCGTCCTTCGCGCTCTACGTCGGGGAACCTCACCGGGCCGGCGGTACGAGCGTGCTGGATGGCCGCGGCCGGGTCACCCAGCAGGTGCTCGACGGAGACACGATGGCTCAGCAGGTTCGCTCCCGCCCGGGCGCCAGCATCACCGGAGAGACGCGCCGCCGTCGTGGCGGCCGCGTCGAGCAGGTCCCGGGCGCGAGGACCGTCGCCCGCTCGGGCGGCGGCGTAACCGCCGGTGCACAGCAGGCTGGAGTGCAGCACCAGATGCCGAGGGTCCCGCCCGTCGAGCGTGAGCCGGTCGGCGGCACCGACGACGAGTGCCTGCGCCTGGGCGTGATGACCTGCGCGACGGCACACACCCGAGAGCATCCGTTCCGCCTCGGCGAGCACCAAAGGCTGCCCGGCCGCACCGGCGGCACGGACGGCCCGATCTGCACTGATCCACTCCAGCCCGTTGGGCATCAGCTTCGCGAGGGCACGGGTGACCAATGTGTATGCCTGGGCCAGCGCCCCGGGATCCTGGATGGCCTCGGCAGCGCGCACCACCGGGGGCAGCACGTCGGCCAGGGCGAGGAAGTCGGATTTGCCGAACGCGGTGCGCGCGGCTGCGAGACCGCGGGTCAGCTGTTCGGCGGGCATCGTCGGCCCGTGAGCGGCCGGGGTACCGACCAGGACGTCGGAGAGGCGCGCGGCGAGCACGGTGGCGGGGTCCGGCGCCAGGGCGGCTGGGCCGGCTGCCGCGGGCGTCGCGGCGCCGGCGACGGTGGCACCGACAGCCAGGCTGCCGGCCTTCAGGAAGCTGCGCCGACGCACGTCGTCCTCCTCCCGGTCGGGACTGCCGATCACCCTAGAAGCACTGGGCGTGCTGCGCCGGGATGCCACGCCTTCGTGGTCGTGGAGTCCGAACGCTTCCATGGGCACCGGGAGGATCTCGGCCAGGCGCTGCAGTGTCTTGACATCGCGCAGCGGCCGTCGTCGTGACTCGAACCGCGAGATCACGCTCGGGTGGAAACCCAGGCGGTGGCCAGCTCGGTCTGGGTCCATCCGGCCAGCTCCCGGGCGTGACGCAGCACCGCCGGGTAGTCCTGGCGCGCGATCGCTTCCCGCAGCGGCGCCGGCATGATCGGGGACATCGGCGTGTCCTCCACCTTCAAGAGGCCGACTCACCCAGGGTAGCCGTCCAGTGACGTGAAGGGCCCGTTGTGCCGAGGTGGCACAGCTGTGCCGGACCGGCACGACAGGCGACCACAACGGCTGGCGGCGCGGTTTCCTCGATCGCACCAGGGCCGGCGCCGCGCCTGCCCGGCGAGGCAAGGAGGCCCCTGTGGAGGCGACACGGACAGCGGACGTCGCGATCGTCGGTGCGGGGATCATTGGGCTGGCCTGCGCGCTGGAGCTGGCGCAGAGCGGAACCACGGTGGCGCTGATCGGGCCGCGCACCGGCCAGCACCCGGGACAGGCAAGCCGGGCGGCCGGAGCGATGCTGACAGTGTTCTCCGAGGTCGAGGCCGCACATCCGCAGGAGCGGGTCGCCGTGGAAGTGGCCGAACGGGTCGCCGCCCGCGTCGGCTACGAGGCCTGGCTGGACCAGCTCACCGAGGCCGGCGGCGGGCCGGTGGCACTTACCCTCGGTGTGTGGGTGACCGCCAGCACGCCCGCTGACCGGGCCGAACTGGCCGCGATCGCCGACGCGGCCGCCGGCGCGGGCGTTCCCGGCGAGCTGCACACCCCCAGTGACGTGCCCGGACTGGTCTCCGAGACGGTGTTCGAAGCGCTGTGGCTGCCCGGCGAAGCCGGCGTCGACGCCGAAGCCCTGAACGCCTCGGCCACGGCAGCGGTGCTCGCACATCCGCGAATCTGCTGGCTCGACACCGACGCCATCACGGTCACCGAAACGGCATCAGCGATGCAGGTCGCCACCGCCGCCGACGCGACGATCACCGCCGAGCAGGTGGTGCTCGCCGCCGGCGTCCAGATCCCGGCGTTGCTGCGCCGCAGCCGGGGACTGGAGCTCGCGGCCCCGCCGGTGCTAGCCGGGCGCGGGGTCAGCATGGTCCTCGACGCCGCCCCGGCCCTGGTGGCCTCGCCGATCCGCACGCCCAACCGCGGGTTCGCCTGCGGCGCCCACCTGGTCGCCCGCACCGACGGCGGGCTGTACCTGGGCGCCACCAACCGGCTCAGCACCCACCCCGTCCTGGACCGCCGCCCCGGCGTCGACGAGATCGCCACCCTGCTGCACGACGCCACCCACGAGCTCAACGCCGATCTGCGGCACGCCCAGATCCGCGATGCCAGGGTCGGGTACCGGCCCTACACGACCGACCATCTTCCCCTGGTCGGCCGGACCGGGCACCCGAAGGTGCTCCTCGCGACGGCCACCTACCGCTGCGGGATGCTTCTCGCGCCGCACGTGGCCCGTCTCATCGAACGCGAGGTCGACCACCCGGGCGCCCTGCTCGATCACCCTTACTCGCCGCGGCGATCAATCCAGACGCCCGCCTTGACCGAGCTGCTCATCGCGCATGGCCTCGCCTTGGCGGACGTCATCTGCCAGCCTGGCGGCTCGCTGCCCGCCGGTGCCGCCGCCGCACTCGGGAGGACTTTGTGCGCCGCGCTGGCTCAGCAGCTGGCTGACCCCGCGGCGCAGCGGCTCGCCGCCTCCGCCCCGGTCGAAGAGGTCCTGCCGCTTCTGCTGGACGTCGCCGGGCGGAGGATCCGATGACCCTGCCTGCTCCCCTGATCGAGATCGTCACCGCGCTGCGCGCACCGGCCGGATCACTCACCCCGGCGTCCACGTTGGACGAGATCGGCCTGGATTCGCTCGACCGGGTCAGGCTCGCCGCCGCGCTCGAATCGGCCTACGGCGTCGTCATCCCCGACGCCGTCCTGGCGGACGTCCACCGGCTCGGGGACCTCACTGCGGTCCTCGACACCCGCCCACCGGCCGAAGGCCCGTCGCTGATCGGCGCCGACCAGATCCCCGCCCCGCCCGAGGCACCCGTTCGGCTGCCGCCGGCGGTCGTGCACCCGAGCGCCGAACTCGGCGAAGGCGCTCACGTCGGGCACGGCAGCCACGTCTGGCGCCGCGTTCAACTCGCCGAAGGCGTCCGAGTCGGCGAGCAGTGCACGCTGGGCACCGGCGTCCACCTCGGAACCGGAACCCGGGTCGGCAACCGAGTCAAAATGCAGAACCTGGCCCAGGTCTTCGGCGCGGACATCCACGACGACGTCATGCTCGCACCCGGCGTCCTCATCTTGGAGGATCCCGCACCCCGCGCCGTCACCCCGGCGGGGAGCCCGCAAATACCAGCGGACTGGACGGCGCGAGCGGTGACGGTCTGCCGCGGCGCCACCGTCGGCGCCGGCGCCATCCTGCTCCCTGGTGTCCGGATCGGCGCACACGGTCTGGTCGCCGCCGGAGCGGTCGTCGACCACGACGTCCCGCCGCACGCCCTGGTCGCCGGCAACCCCTGCCGCCAGATCGGCTGGGCCTGCCTCTGTGGCCACCGCCTCACCGACGACACCTGCCGTCGTTGCGGCACCCGCTACCAGCGAGACAGCCACTCAATGTAACGAGAAGGCAAGCGGGCAGTGACGATCCCTGCGGGCTAGCCTGCTCTCCGTGACGACGCCCACCGCGACCCAGCGGGAATTCTTCGAGAAGTACCCGATGGCCATCCCCTCGGCCGGGGTGCTCTTCTTCGACACCCCCGACCACGAGCGCGTCCTCATCGTGAAGCCGAACGGCCGCACCCTTTGGGAGATCCCCGGCGGGGTCACCGAAGCACGCGCCGGGGAATCACCCGTCGCGACAGCCCGCCGGGAGATCGCCGAAGAACTCGGCCTCGACATCACCGTCGACCGGATTCTCGGCATCGACTCCGTCCCCGAAGGCCCCGACCACGCACCGATGATCGCCTTCCTCTACTACGGAGGCATCCTCACACCCACCCAGCTCAGCTCGATCCGCTACGTCGACCACGAAATCGGCGACAGCCGATTCGCCCACCCCGACGAACTCGCCGCGATCATGGTGCCCCGCCTAGCCCGCCGCGTCGCCGCCTGCGCCCACCACGCCCGCACCGGCAAGCAGACCCCACTCCACCTCCAACACGGCACCAACCCAGCGACCATCTAGTGTCCCGGTCTTGAAATGCGTTCACAAAGTCGGGGACTGTTCCAAGATCGGTGTTTGCGGCCCGACACGCCGGGCCGAAGGTCCGGCGGGATGGGCACTGTGAGTGATGACATCGGACCTTGTGAGTCCACGTAAGCGTGACGAGAAGCCGGCGCGGG
>NZ_JAEBEI010000028.1:0-103115 GCF_046548775.1 Amycolatopsis sp. cmx-4-61
CTTCGCCCCCGACACCGGCAGCAACGGCTCGATGACCTGCCACTGCTCGTCGGTCAGCTCATGCCTACGCACCACGACCGAAGATCAAAGCAGATCACCCGCACCAGCTTTGAGGACAGGCCCTAGCGCCCCAATGTGGCCTTCGGTGCGTGAGACGCAACCAAGGCGGCCTTCGGTGCGTCTGACGCACCGAAGGCCGCCTTGGGGCGCTTGTCAGGCGGGCTTCTCCGAACCGACCAGCCACATCGAGAAGTACTGCGATCCGCCGCCGTAGGCGTGGCCGAGGGCCAGCCGCGCACCGTCGACCTGGTAGTCGCCGGCCCGGCCCATGACCTGCTTCGCCGCCTCCGAGAACCGCAGCATGCCGGACGCGCCGATCGGGTTGGACGACAGCACGCCGCCGGAGGGGTTGCACGGCAGCCGCCCGCCGATCGCCGTCTCGCCCTTCTCGGTCACCTTCCAGCCTTCGCCTTCGGGCGCGAAGCCGAGGTTCTCCAGCCACATCGGCTCGAACCACGAGAACGGCACGTAGATCTCGGCGACGTCCACTTCGGACATCGGGTCGGTGATGCCCGCCTCGGCCCACAGCGCGGCCGCCGCCTCTCGCCCGGCCCGGGGGTTGACCTGGTCGCGGCCGGCGAACGTCGTGGGCTCGGTGCGCATCGCCGTCGCGTGGACCCAGGCGGTGCCGCCTTCGACCGCGTCCCCGGCGGCCTCGTCGCCGAGCACCATCGCGCACGCGCCGTCGGACGACGGGCACGTCTCGTCGTAGCGGATCGGGTCCCACAGCATCTGCGACGCCCGCACCGACTCGACGGTGATGTCCGGCTGCCGCAGGTGGGCGTAGGGGTTCAGGGCCCCGTTGCGCCGGTCCTTCGCCGCGACGATCGCCCCGACGTGCTCGGGCGCGCCCGAACGGCGGATGTAGGACCGCACGTGCGGCGCGAAGTAGCCGCCCGCGCCCGCGCCGACCGGCATCTGGAACGGCGGCAGGATCGACAGGCCCCACATCGCGTTCGACTCGGACTGCTTCTCGTACGCCACCGTGAGCACCCGCCGGTGCACGCCGGCCTGGATGAGCGACGCCGCCACCAACGCGGTCGAGCCGCCCACCGAGCCCGCGGTGTGCACGCGCAGCAGCGGTTTCCCGGTCGCGCCGAGCGAGTCGGCGAGGAACAGTTCGGGCATCATCACGCCCTCGAACAGGTCTGGGGCCTTGCCGAGCACCACGGCGTCGATGTCGGCCCACTCCACCTGGGCGTCGGTCATCGCGCGGTCGATCGCCTCGCGCAGCAGGCCCGGCATCGAGACGTCCTGGCGCTTGGCGCGGTGGTGCGTCTGGCCGGTGCCGAGCACGGCGGTGAGCTGCTTGGTCATCGGGCCTCCAGCACGGTCACCAGGTTCTGTTGCAGCGCCGGGCCGCTCGTCGCGTGCGCCACCGCCTTGCGGGATTCGCCGTCGTGGATCCGGACCGCGGCTTCGCCGATCCGGGCGAGGCCGGCGGAGAACATCAGGTTCGCGGCCAGCGCGCCGCCGGAGGGGTTGACCTTGACGCCGTCGCCGAGCCCGAGCGCGGTCCGCAGGATGAGCTCCTGGTGGGTGAAGGGCGCGTGCAGCTCGGCGAGGTCGACGCCGTCGAGGTCCAGCGCCTTCGCCGCCGCCTCGGTGGACGGGCTGCGGGGCAGATCGCGGGCGCCGAGCACGGGCGAGTCGACGCGGTGCTCGATGCCGGTGATCACGGCCGGCCGGTCGACGACGTCCCGGGCTCGTTCCACAGTAGACAGGATGACGACCGCGGCGCCGTCGGTGACCGGGGCGATGTCGTGCGGCCGCAACGGATCCGCGTAGTACGGCGTGTCGAGCAGCTCCGCGACGTCCTTGCCGGTCCCGCGCGCGGCGACCTCGGCGAGGTCCTTTTCGGACCAGAGTCCGGCCTCGAGGCCCAGCCGGGCCTGGATCCCGGCGATCGACACCGAGTCCGGCCACAGGGGCGTGACGACGTACGGGTCGAGCTGCAGGGCGAGCACCCGGCGCAGCTGCCCGGCGCTGGACTTGCCGAAGCCGTAGACGAGCGCGGTCTCGACCTCGCCCATCTTGATCTTCAGCCAGGCTTCGTACAGCGCCCAGGCGGCGTCCATCTCGACGTGCGACTCGTGGATCGGCGGGAACGCGCCGATCGCGTCGACGGCGGCGATGAAGGAGAACGCACGGCCGGCCAGGTAGTCCGAAGAGCCGGAGCACCAGAACCCGATGTCCTGTTTGGACAGACCGGTCCGCGCGAAGACCTCGGCGAAGATCGGGACGAGCATTTCCACGCCGTTGGTGGTGCCCTCGGTCTCGCGGACGTTGGGGGCCTTCGCGAAGCCCGCGATGGCGACGTCTGGCATCAGGACCTCACAGGTGGTGGGCGAAGGTTTCGTAAGCCGCGTCCGGCTCGCCGGTCGGCTCGAAGTGGCTGATGTTCTCCAGCGACGTCCACCACTGGTCGCGCGGCTTCCACGCGGCGCGCACGCGCATGCCCATCTTGACGTCCTCGGCGGCGCAGCCGAGGACGAGGTGGAGGAAGGCGATGTCGGCGCCGTCGAGCAGGATGTAGGCGGCGACGTACGGCGGCTTGATCCGCTGGCCGAGGAACGGGACGTTGACGATGCAGAAGGTGGTGACGATGCCGGTGTCGGGCAGCTCGACCTCTTCGGTGGTCGGCACGCCGTCGGTCGGGCACGCCCCGCGCGGCGGGATGTAGACCTTGCCGCAGGCGGGGCACCGCTGGCCGATCAGCTTCCCCTCGGCGAGCCCGCGCAGGTAGGTGCTTTCCTCGGGGGAGGCGGAGTGCAGGTACTTCAGGTGCACCGGCGTGATGACGACGCTGACCGGCGCGCCTTCCTCGCGCTCGGCGACCGGGGGAGCGGGCTCGGTCGGCGTGGTGTCCTCGGCGTCCGCGGGCAGGAAGTAGGCGATGTCCCGGATGTGCCCGACGACCTCGTCGGCCCACCGCACGCGCACCCGCTGTCCACTGTGGATGTTCTCGGGCGAGCCGGCGTCGACGGCGTGCAGCATCGGGGTGTCGGCCCCGTCGAGCCGCACGAGCGCCCAGGCGAACGGCCGGCTCAGCGGCTGCCCGTCCAGCGGGTGCGGGCACCACGACCAGGAGACGACGGTGCCCTCTTCGGCCACGGGCACGAACTCGCCGAGCTGCTCGGCGGTGACGGGGTCGTACTCGACCGGCGGAACGTGCACGCGGCCGTCGCTGCCCCGGACGCCTTCGATGCGGCGTTCGCGCAGCGCGTTGACGAACCGCCCGAGGACGGGCCCGGTGGAGCGGGTGTAGTCGAAGCCGACGTTCAGCGGTGCCGCAAGCGGTGTCTCGGTCACGTCCTTGAGTGAAACACGTTCTCGTTCTGTCGGCAAGATTCCCTCGCGCGCCGGTCGAGTGCGGTTATAACGCGTTCTGAGACGACGACCTCAGCGGCCGCGGAACTCCGGCTTCCGCTTCTCCGAGAACGCCCGTGGCCCCTCCTTGGCGTCCTCCGACGCGAAGACCTCGATCCCGTACTGCGAATCCAGCTTGAAGGCTTCTTCCTCGGGCAGTCCCTCGGTGTCCCGGATCGTCCGCAGGATCGCCCGCACCGCCAGCGGCCCGTTCGCGTTCACCAGCGCCGCCAGTTCCAGGGCCTTCGACAACGCCGTCCCGTCCGGGACCACGTGGCCGATCAAGCCGATCGCCAGCGCCTCCGGCGCCGTCAGGTGACGTCCGGTCAGCAGGATGTCCGCCGCCACCGTGTACGGGATCTGGCGCGGCAGCCGCACCGCCGAGCCGCCCATCGGGAACAGGCCCCAGCGCGCCTCCGACACCCCGAAGCGCGCCGACGAACCCGCCACCCGGATGTCCGTGCCCTGGAGGATCTCCGTCCCGCCCGCGATCGCCGGGCCCTCGACCGCCGCGATCAGCGGCTTCGTCAGGCGGCGGCCCTTCAGCAGCCCCGGGATCCGCGAAGGGTCGAACTTGCCCGAGGCGAACGACTCCGACGGCGAGTTCCGGGACATCGACTTCAGGTCCGCGCCCGCGCAGAACGCGCCGCCCGCGCCCGTGAGGATGCAGCTGCGGATCGAGTCGTCGGCGTCCACGCGGTCCCACGCCTCGGCCATGATCGCCATCATCTCGCCGGTGATCGCGTTGCGCGCCTCGGGCCGGTTCATCGTGACGACGAGGGTCTGCCCCTCGCTCGTCACCAGCGCGTGCGGTTCACCCACGAAGACCTCCTGAAGGAGCAGTGCCATTGCCCGGAACGATAACATGTTCTACTTTGAGGGCGTGGCACTCAACATCGCGGATCTTCTGGAGCACGCCGTCGACGCCGTGCCGGAGCGCGTCGCGGTCGTGTGCGGCGACCGGCAAGTCACCTTCGCCGAACTGGACGCGCGGGCCAACCGGCTCGCCCACCACCTCGCCGCGCACGGCGTGGGACGCGGATCCCACATCGGGGTCTACTCCCGCAACTCGATCGAGGCCCTGGAGGCGATGATCGCGGCTTACAAGCTGCGCGCGATCGCCGTCAACGTCAACTACCGCTACGTGCACGGCGAGCTCGTCTACCTGTTCAACGACGCCGAGCTGGTCGCCCTCGTGCACGAACGCAGCTACGCCGACAAGGTGCGGGCCGCCCTGCCCGAGGCGCCGAAACTGAAACACGTTGTCGTGATCGGCGACGGCACGGACGGCGACTACGGGAGCTACGGCGGCGTCGACTACGAAACCGCGCTCGCCGAGCAGTCCCCCGAACGCGATTTCGAAGAGCGCTCCGGCGACGACCACTACATCCTCTACACCGGTGGCACCACGGGCTACCCGAAGGGCGTCCTCTGGCGGCAGGAGGACGTCTGGCGCGCCCTCGGCGGCGGGATCAACTTCGTCACCGGCGAATACGTCCCGGACGAATGGACGCTCGCGGAGCAGGGCAAGGCCGGGAGCCTCACCCGGCTGCCCGCGGCCCCGCTGATCCACGGCGCCGCGCAGTGGGCCGCGTTCGGCGCGCTGTTCACCGGCAGCCCGGTCGTCTTCGTGCCGCGGTTCGACGCCCACGACATCTGGCAGGCCGTGCAGCAGCACAAGGTCCAGGTCCTCACGATCGTCGGCGACGCGATGGCCCGGCCGCTCATCGAGGCGTTCCGCGAAGGGGACTACGACGCTTCCTCGATCGTCGCCGTGTCGAGCCACGCAGCGCTGTTCTCCCAGTCGGTGAAGCAGGAGTTCGTCGAACTCCTGCCGAACGCCGTGATCACCGACGCGATCGGTTCTTCGGAAAGCGGCTTCACCGGGATCGGCATGGTGGCCAAGGGCTCCGACCACAGCGCGGGCCCGCGGGTGAGCTTCGGCGTGGACGCGATCCTGCTCGACGAAGACGGCAACGTCGTCGAGAAGAAGCCCGGGGCCGTCGGCCTGATCGGCCGCCGCGGGCACGTCCCCCTCGGTTACTACGGCGACCCGGTGAAGAGCGAGAAGATCTTCGTCGAGGTCGACGGCGTCCGGTACGTCGTCCCGGGCGACTACGCCCGCTACGAAGAGGACGGCACCGTCACGTTGCTCGGCCGCGGCTCCCAGTGCGTCAACACCGGCGGCGAGAAGGTCTTCCCGGAGGAGGTCGAAGGGGCGCTGAAGTCGCACCCCGACGTCTTCGACGCGCTCGTCATCGGTGTCCCGGACGAGCGGCTCGGCCAGCGTGTCGCCGCCGTCGTCCAGTTGCGTGAAGGCGCCGAAGCGGATCTGGGCGCGCTCGAAGCGCACGTCCGCGGGCAGATCGCCGGGTACAAGGTGCCGCGCACGATCTGGCTGGCGGGCGAGATCGGCCGCTCGCCCAGCGGCAAACCGGACTACCCGTGGGCCCAGCGCTACGCCGCCGAGCACGAACCGGCCACCGCCCAGCCCGTCTGAGGAGGACAAGAGTGCGGACACCCCTGTGCGACCGGCTCGGCATCGACCTGCCGATCATCGGGTTCACCCCGTCCGAGCACGTCGCCGCCGCCCTCAGCCGCGCCGGCGGGCTCGGCGTGCTCGGCTGCGTGCGGTTCAACGACGCCGCCGAGCTCGACCGGGTGCTCACCTGGATGGACGAGAACACCGGCGGCAAGCCGTACGGCGTCGACATCGTCATGCCGGCGAAGGTGCCCGCCGAGGGCACGCAGGTCGACCTGGCGAAGCTCATCCCGGACGGGCACCGCGCCTTCGTCGACCGCGTCCTGAAGGAGCTGTCGGTGCCGCCGCTGCCCGACGACACCGACGAGCGCGCCGGCGTCCTCGGGTGGCTGCACTCGGTGGCCCGCTCGCACGTCGAGGTCGCGCTGAACCACCCGATCAAGCTGATCGCCAACGCCCTCGGTTCACCACCGGTCGACGTCATCGCCCAGTGCCGCGACCAGGGCGTCCCGGTCGCGGCGCTCGCCGGGAAGGCCGAGCACGCGGTGCGGCACGTCGAGAACGGCGTCGACTTCGTGGTGGCGCAGGGTTACGAAGCCGGCGGCCACACCGGCGAGATCGCGTCCATGGTGCTGGTCCCGGAGATCGTCGACGCCGTCGACGTGCCGGTGCTCGCCGCGGGCGGGATCGGTTCCGGCCGCCAGGTGGCCGCGGCGCTCGCGCTCGGCGCGTCCGGCGTGTGGATGGGCTCGATGTGGCTGGCCACCGAGGAATACCTGCAGACGATGGGCGAGTCGGTGGCGATGCAGCAGGCGCTCGTCGCGGCTTCGTCGTCGGACACCGTGCGGACGCGGATCTACACCGGCAAGCCGGCCCGGCTGCTGAAGACCCGCTGGACCGAGGCGTGGGCCGCGCCGGACGCGCCCGAGCCGCTGCCGATGCCGCTGCAGAACCTGCTGGTTTCCCCGGCCCACAACCGGATCCACGCGGCTGGCGATCCGAGCGTGGTGTCGATGCCGGTCGGGCAGATCGTCGGCCGGATGAACGCGGTGCGCCCGGTCGCCGACGTCGTCGCCGACCTGGTGAACGGGTACGAAGAAGCACTGTCCCGGTTGGACAAGACGCGCTGAACCGGAAGAAGGGGCCCCGCCGCGGCGGGGCCCCTTCTCCTTTGTGACCGGTTACAGCGTGGCGGCGGCCGCGGCGATCTTCGCCGCGAACGTGCTCACCTCGGTGTAGACGCCGGGAGCGTGCGCCCGCGCGCAGCCGTCACCCCAGGAGACGATGCCGACCTGGATCCAGGCGCCTGCGTTGTCGCGGCGGAACATCGGGCCGCCGGAGTCGCCCTGGCAGGTGTCGACGCCGCCGGAGGCGAGGTTGCCCGCGCAGATCTCCGCGCTCGGGATCAGGTCGGGGTAGCTGCCGCCCTGGGCGGCGCAGGTGGCGTCGTCGACGAACGGGACTGTCGCCTTGAGCAGGTACCGCTGCTGCGCGCCGCCTTCGCGCGCGGCGCCCCAGCCGGCCACGGTGAACGTGCCGCTGTTGTACGCCGACGTCGACGCGATCGGCAGCGTCGAGAGGCCGCTCACCGGGCTCGCGAGCTTGATCAGCGCCCAGTCGCCGCCGGTCGAGGTGCCGTAGGTGGGGGACTGGTAGACGTAGGTCGAGCGGATCTTCTGCGCGCTGGTGCTCTGCAGGTCGACGACCCCGACGGTCGCCGTGATGGAGGTGTTGGCCCCGGTCCGGCTGACGCAGTGCGCCGCGGTCAGGACGATCTGCTTCGTGTACAGCGCCCCGCCGCAGCCCATGGAAAGCCGGACCATGAACGGGAATTCGCCCTGGGCGGCGCGGGTCCCGCCGACGACGTCGGTGGACGGCGGCTGGGCGGCGATCGCCGGGGTGGCGAACGCCGCGGCGGCGGCGACCGCGGCCAGTGCGGTGGTGGCGTTTCTGAGCAGGGTGAACCAGCGCTTGGGAGCCAAGGGGATCAGTCCTTCCAGTGTCCACAGTGGAGACCGTTGCCGTTCGCGGCTCCCTGACTACACCAGGTGA
Organism: Amycolatopsis sp. cmx-4-61; assembly: GCF_046548775.1. Taxonomy (NCBI): domain Bacteria; kingdom Bacillati; phylum Actinomycetota; class Actinomycetes; order Pseudonocardiales; family Pseudonocardiaceae; genus Amycolatopsis; species Amycolatopsis sp. cmx-4-61. The sequence goes on from NZ_JAEBEI010000028.1 coordinate 7,964, forward strand.
GCAGTATCGGGACAACCGACTTTCTTCGGATCTTTCGGGCAGTTGGGTGATTTCTCACCGGCGTGTCCGGCGAACGCCGTAGGCCAGCACGCCCAGCAAGAGGGCGGTGCCGCCGGCCAGCACCGACGGCAGCGGCAGGCTGAAGGCCAGCACCACGCACCCGGCCAGCCCCAGGGCGGCCCGCACTTTCCCCTTCAGCGTGAGCGCGGCGGCGTTGGCGATCGCGTAATACGTCAGGACGGCGAAGGAGGAGAAGCCGATCGCGGCGCGCAGGTCGATCGTCGCGGCGAGGACGGCGACGACGAGCCCGACGGCGAGCTCGGCCCGGTGCGGCACCCGGTAGCGCGGGTGCACGGCGGCGAGGAAGCGGGGGAGGTGCCCGTCGCGGCTCATGGCCAGCGTCGTGCGCGAGACGCCGAGGATGAGCGCGAGCAGCGAGCCGAGTGCGGCGATCGCCGCGCCGACCCGGACGACCGGGGCGAGCCACCGCGGCACGGCCGCGGCGATCGGGTCCGGGCTCGCGGCGAGCCCGGCCGGACCGAGCCGGACGAGCAGCAGCACCGCCACCGCCGCGTAGACCACGAGGGTGATGCCGAGGGCGAGCGGGATCGCACGGGGGATGGTGCGGGCCGGGTCGCGGACCTCCTCGCCGAGCGTCGCGAGCCGCGCGTACCCGGCGAAGGCGAAGAAGAGCAGCCCGGCCCCTTCGAGCACGCCCCCGCCGCCCGGCCAGGCGACGAGCGGGCCGCCGCCGGACGGCCCGGCGGCCATCGCGACGGCCGAGACCAGGAGCACGAGCAGGGTGCACGACACGATGACCCGGGTCGCCAGCGCCGACCGGTGCACGCCGAAGTAGTTGACGGCGGTGAGCGCGGCGACCACCGCCACGGCCAGGAGACTCCGCCACGGTTGCCCGAGTCCCGGCGCGGTGTAGGCGACGACGGTCAGCGTCATCGCGGCGCAACTGGCGGTCTTCCCGGTGACGAATCCCCAGCCGGCCAGGTAGCCCCAGAATTCACCGAGCCTTTCCCGGCCGTAAACGTAGGTGCCGCCGGATTCCGGGTGAATCGCGGCGAGCCGCGCCGAAGACGTCGCATTGCAGTAAGCGACCACGGCCGCGACGACGAGCGCGATGAGCAATCCGGCGCCGGCGGCGCGCGCCGCGGGGGCGAACGCGGCGAACACCCCGGCTCCGATCATCGAGCCCAGGCCGAGGAAAACGGCGTCGGCGAGGCCGAGCCGGCGGTCGAGCTGGGTCGGGGGCATCCGGGTGATCCTCCACGTGGCGGCCGAGTTGCGTACCACAGCGAACCACGGTGCGCGGGAAACCGAATAGGGTCGATTCCGTGCCCGCCCCTTCGCGCCATTCCCGCCTGTCCGCCGACGGTCCCGTCCTCGACGGGATTCCCGAACACGGCCGCGTCCCGCGTTACTACGCGGTCAAGGTCGAACTGCTGGCGGTGATCGCGGAACTCGGCGAAGGCGCGGTGCTGCCCACGGAACGGGAATTGTGCGAACGGTTCGAAGTGTCGAGGGCGACGGTACGGCAAGCGGTCGCGGAGCTGGTGCTCGAGGGCAGGCTCAGCCGCCGCCAGGGGAGCGGCACGTACATCGCCGGCCCGAAGCTCGTCCAGCCGCTGGCCCTGGTGAGCTACACCGAAGGGCTGCGACGCCAGGGCATCCGGCCGGGCCGCACGGTGATCACCCTGGAGCGGCGCCCGGCCGGCAGCGCGCTGGCCGCCGACCTGCAGGTGACGTCGGACGCCGAGGTCTTCCACCTCGAGCGCGTCCTGCTGGCCGACGAGGAGCGGGTCGGCCTCGAGTCGACATATCTCCTGGCGGCGCGGTTCCCCGGCCTGCTCGACGTGTTCGACCCGGAGCAGTCGCTGTACGCGTGCCTGACCGAGAAGCTCGGCGTGGTGTTCGACGGCGCGGAGGAGCGGGTGGAGACGGTGCTGGCCACCCCGCGCGAGGCGTTGCTGATCGGGACGAACCCGGCGCTGCCGATGCTGCTGACCCACCGCGTCTCGTGGGGCCCGGACGGCGTGCCGTTCGAGCGGGTGCGGTCGCTGTACCGCGGCGACCGGCTCAGCTTCACGACCCGGCTGAGCCGCGCCACCCATCGGTGACCGGATGCAACCCCGCGCGGGGTCCGTTCCGTCTGACGGGTATGCGTACCACGGTGAAACTGCTGGGCGCGGGCCTGCTGCTGCTCACGGCGACGGCCTGTGCCGCGAACTCTCGCGCCGGTGCCCCGGCGGGAACCGGTCCGGCGCCCGAGACGTCGGCGAGCGTGCCCGGGACGGTGACGCCCACGCTCGGCCCGCCGCCGTCGCAGACGGTGGGGCGGCCGACGCAGGGCATCGCGCCGGGTGACGACGTGATCGCCGAGACGCAGGTCGACGCCCGCGGGCTGCCCGAGGGCTACCCGCGCAGCCTCACCCGCAGCCTCGACGGCCGGACGCTGGTCCTGCAGGCCGAAGAGGGCGGCTGCCGCCGCATCTCGGCGCGCGTCGGCGAGCAGACCGCCCAGCAGGTGGTCGTGCTCGTGAACGTGCTGTCGGCGCCCAAGGGCCAGATGTGCCCGGACTACATCAAGGAGATCAAGGTCCCGCTGACGCTTTCGGCGCCGCTCGGGACCCGCACGGTCGTCCTCCGCCAGGGCTGACCACCACCGGCCCTCCCGGACCACGCGGCGGTGCAACCCCACGCCGTCCCCGTTCCGTCTTCGGGACATGAGGTACTCAGCGAAAGTGGCCGGGACGGGCGCGCTCCTGCTGATGGTGACGGCCTGCGCCGGCCGGGGCACGCCCACCAACCAGCCGGCCGGTGACGTCTCCACACCGGCGGCCTCGTCGAGCGCGTCGGTGCTGCCGGCGCCGCCCGAGCCCAACCCGCCCGGCAAGCCGCGGCTGACCGTGCCGGAGGGCAGCGCGCCGGTCCCGGCGCGCCAGATCGACGCGACCGCGTTGCCCGCGGGGTTCCCGCGTGAGGTGTGGACGGCGAACGGCGGGACCGTCCTCGACATCCGCGCCCAGGAAGGCGGCTGCGGCCACGCGCTCGGCGAAGCCGTCGAACAGGCGGCCGACCACGTCGTCGTCAACCTGAGCGAGACGAAGGCCCAGACCAATCAGATGTGCACGATGGACATCCGGTACCCGGTGATCTCGGTGGCCTTGGCCGCACCGCTGGACCAGCGCACAGTGGTGCTCAAGGCCACGCCGCCGAAGTAACGCGGTCCGCAGTGGACGATCGCCCCCGCGTGGTCCGGACCACGCGGGGGCGGCGGTCCGCTTCGTCGAAGTCGTCGAAAATTGCCGGGGCTCCCGCTGAACCGCCACCGTGACCGGCCCGTGTCCCCGGGTGAGGTGGCGATCAGAGAGGAGGGGCCCATGCCCCGGTTGAGCAGTGGCCGGCACCGCAAGCAGGCGACCGTCGGACTGGCCGCGTTGCTGGGCGTCGCCGGTGTCACCGCGACCGCCATCGCGCTGAGCAGTCCCGCGGGCAACGCGGCCGAAGCGCCCAAGGAGAACTGCGGCGGACTCGACACCGCCCTGCAGAACAACCTGAACTTCATCGCCGGCCAGCAGGCGAACCCGGACGCGCAGTCCGCCGCGCGGATCGCCAACCGGCAGGCGGTGGTCGACCTGATCCAGCAGCGGCGGCAGGTGGCGGGCTGCACGGCGAACGTCGTGGCGAACAACGGCCAGGCCGCGGCGGCGCCGGGGAACTCCGGCAATGCACCGGGCAAAGCGCAGGCGCCCGGGCAGCAGAAGAAGCAGGACGCGGCCGCCGGCGCGGGTGGCAAGGCCGCCGGTGACAAGGCTGCGGTCGATAAGGCTGCGGGTGACCAGGCCGCGGGCGGCGCGGTCGGCCAGGTCGTGTGCCCGGGTTCGACCGTGACGCTCTCCGGCGAAGGCGGCGCACCGGCGGCGTCGAGCAACCAGTTCCCGGCCGGGACGAAGCTGAAGGTGACCAACCTGGACAACTCGAAGTCCACCACGGTGGAGGTGACCTCGGTGTCGGGCAGCTGCACGCTGCTGAACAACGCGGCCTTCGAACAGGTCCGGGAGCCCGGCAAGTTCCTCATCCGGCGCGCGCGGATCGAGCGCGTCGGCTGAGAGCGGAAAGGCGGGGGACACCGGCGGCGGGCCGGTGTCCCCCGCCTTCGTGCGTCAGCGGAAGCTGATCTGCAGCACCGGGTCGCCGGTGCTGGCGAAGAAGTCGTTGCCCTTGTCGTCGATCACGATGAACGCGGGGAAGTCCTCGACCTCGATCTTCCAGACGGCTTCCATGCCGAGCTCGGCGTACTCGAGGACGTCGACCCGCTTGATGCAGTCCTGCGCGAGCCGGGCGGCCGGCCCGCCGATCGAGCCGAGGTAGAAACCGCCGTGCGCCTGGCAGGCGTTCGTCACCTGCTTCGAGCGGTTCCCCTTGGCCAGCATGACGAGCGAGCCGCCGGCGGCCTGGAACTGCTCGACGTAGGAGTCCATCCGCCCGGCCGTGGTGGGGCCGAACGAGCCGGACGCGTAGCCCTCGGGCGTCTTCGCCGGGCCCGCGTAGTAGACGGGGTGGTTCTTGAGGTAGTCCGGCATCTCCTCGCCGGCGTCGAGGCGCTCGGCGATCTTGGCGTGCGCGATGTCCCGCGCGACGACCAGTGGCCCGGTCAGCGAAAGCCGCGTCTTGACCGGCAGCTGCGAGAGCTGGGCGCGGATCTCGGCCATCGGCCGGTTGAGGTCGACGGCGACGACGTCGTCGGAGAGGTCCTCCTCGGTGATGTCGGGCAGGAAGCGGGCCGGGTCGCGCTCGAGCTGCTCGATGAAGACGCCGTCGGCGGTGATCTTGGCCTTGGCCTGGCGGTCGGCGGAGCAGGAGACGGCGATGCCGACCGGGCAGCTGGCGCCGTGGCGGGGCAGCCGGATGACGCGGACGTCGTGGCAGAAGTACTTGCCGCCGAACTGCGCGCCGATGCCGAACTGCCGGGTCATCTCCAGGACCTGCTGCTCGAGGCCGGTGTCGCGGAAGGCGTGCCCGAGTTCGGAGCCCTCCTGCGGCAGGTTGTCGAGGTAGCGCGCGGAGGCGAGCTTCGCGACCTTCAGGTTGAACTCCGCGGACATCCCGCCGACGACGATCGCGAGGTGGTACGGCGGGCAGGCGGCGGTGCCGAGGCTGCGCAGCTTCTCGTCGAGGAACCGGGCGAGCCGCTTCGGGTTCAGGACGGCCTTGGTTTCCTGGTAGAGGAACGTCTTGTTGGCGCTGCCGCCGCCCTTGGCCATGAAGAGGAACTCGTAGGTCGGGTCCCCGTCCTTGTGGTAGAGCTCGATCTGCGCGGGCAGGTTCGTGCCGGTGTTGCGCTCGTCCCAGAAGCTGACCGGCGCCATCTGCGAGTACCGCAGGTTCAGCTGCTGGTAGGCGTCGAAGATGCCCTGCGAGAGCGCGCGCTCGTCGTCACCGCCGGTGAGCACGCCTTCGCCGCGTTTGCCGATGACGATGGCGGTCCCGGTGTCCTGGCACATGGGCAGCACACCGCCGGCGGAGATGGCGGCGTTGCGCAGCAGGTCCATGGCGACGAACCGGTCGTTGCCACTGGCTTCGGGGTCGTCGACGATGGCGCGCAGCTGCTGCAGGTGTGACGTGCGCAACAGGTGCTGGATGTCGGTGATGGCGGTGCGGGCGAGCGTGGTGAGCGCTTCCGGGGCGATCTTCAGGAAGGTGCGCCCGGCGGCTTCGACGGTCTCGACGCCTTCGTCGGTGACCAGCCGGTATTCGGTGGTGGTGTCCTTGCCCAGCGGGAGGACTTCGGTGTGCTGAAACGTGGTGGACGGCACTGCCAGGCTCCTTTGCCAGCTCCGGGATCGGTCCACCCTACGCATCCCGGGTAAGCACGGGACAGAAGCACCCGATCACTGTGGGCCACCCCACGAACGACCCGAGACCGACCGGTCCCGTCCACGGGAGTTGGGTCGGGAGGCCGGGTCCACCCCGACGGACCCGACCTCCCGGGGAAAGCTCCCGGGTGCGTGCACACCCGGTCGCGAGGCCTGCGGCCGGCACTTCGAGGCTGTCGTGACGCAGGTCATAAGTCAACGCCGCCGAACGGGTGCTGGCGGAGGGTTGCTACCCAGCGCGGTCGATCAGGAAACCCGGTTTTCGTGGGAAATTCTCCGGTTCCGCCGAACGCCTGGTCAGGCGGTGGCCAGAAACAAAAAGGGGGCGGGTGCGCAAGCGCACCCGCCCCGAAAGAAATCCGATCAGCTCGCGTACGCGCGGAGCCGGTCCGCCCGCTCGCCCTGGCGCAGCTTCGACATGACCTCGCGCTCGATCTGGCGGACGCGCTCGCGGGAGAGCCCGAAGTGCTTGCCGATCTGGTCGAGCGTGCGCGGCTGGCCGTCGTCGAGGCCGTAGCGCAGGCGGATCACGTGCTGCTCGCGGTCGTCCAGCGTCGCCAGCACCCGGCGCAGGTCGTCCTGCAGCAGGCCCGAGATCACGGCGCTCTCGGCGTCGGTCGCCTCGGAGTCCTCGATGAAGTCGCCCAGCGGGGCGTCCTCCTCGGTGCCGACCGGCATGTCCAGGCTTACCGGGTCACGCGAGTGGTCGAGCAGGTCCGAGATCTTGTGCGCCGGGATGCCCGACTCGGCCGCCAGCTCCTCGTGCGTCGCGTCGCGGCCGAGCTGCTGGTGCAGGTCGCGCTTGATGCGGGCCAGCTTGTTCACCTGTTCCACCAGGTGGACGGGCAGCCGGATGGTGCGGCCCTGGTCGGCCATGCCGCGGGTGATCGCCTGGCGGATCCACCACGTGGCGTACGTCGAGAACTTGAACCCCTTGGAGTAGTCGAACTTCTCCACCGCGCGGATCAGGCCCAGGTTCCCCTCCTGGATCAGGTCGAGCAGCGGCATCCCCCGGCCGGTGTAGCGCTTGGCGAGCGAGACCACCAGGCGGAGGTTCGCCTCCAGCAGGTGGTTCTTCGCCACGTGGCCGTCCCGGACCAGGGCGGCCAGCTCGGTGCGCCGCTTCGCCGTGAGGTCCTCCGCCGTGTCCAGCATGTGCTGGGCGAAGACCCCGGCTTCGATGCCCTTGGCCAGCTCGACCTCGTCGGCCGCGGACAGCAGGGCCGTCTTGCCGATGCCGTTGAGGTAGACGCGGACGAGGTCGGCGGCGGGGCTCTGGGCGTCGAGGTCGGCGTCGGTGAGCGTCCCCACGCCCAGCGTCGTCGGTTCCTCGGTCGTCTGAGCCGGGATGCGCTCGCGAATCCCGCGCGACTCGCGTTCGAGAGTCTGGACTGACATTCTGCCTCCCCGGTCACGGGCTGAACGTGCTGCTGCGGTCGTCCACCGGGTGCGTACCCGCGGACCGAGGCCTGTGGATCCCGGTTCGCCGGTCCGGCCGGCTTGGCTGGACATCTGGCACAACGCTCCGGGTTCCCAAAACGTTCCCGGCTCGTCACTGGAGAAGACGGCTGCCGGAGCGATCCGGTTGCTCGACCAATGCTGAGCTTTTGCTGAGAACGGTCCGTGACCGGGGAACCTGAGAATTCCATATGAATCCGGTCAGGAACTGAACCGGACAGAGATGGTCTAGACCTCTATCAAAACCGTGTACGGACCGTCGTTCACGCTCGACACCGCCATCATCGCCCCGAATTGCCCCGTCGCCACGGTGGCCCCGCGGCCGCGCAGTTCGGCCACGACGGCGTCCACCAACGGCTCGGCGACCTCCGGCCGGGCCGCCCGCGTCCACGACGGCCGGCGCCCTTTCTTCGTGTCGCCGTAGAGCGTGAACTGGCTCACCACGAGCAGTGGCGCATTCGCCGTGGCGCATGATTCTTCGTCGCGCAGCACCCGCAGTTCGTGCAGTTTGCGCGCCATCGTGGCGGCCTTCGCGGCGTCGTCGTCGACGTGAATGCCCAGCAGCACAAGCAAACCCGGCTCGTCGATCGCGCCGACGACCTCGCCGTCGACCGTCACGTCCGCCCGGGTGACCCGGGCCGCGACCGCCCTCACCGGTCCGCCGGGACGAGCATCCCGTGCCGCACGAGCTCCCGCACCACGGGCAGGGCGGCCGCCGCCAGCTCCTCCGACGACAGCCCCTGTGCGGCCGCGAGGAGCTCGATCAGGTCCTCCAGCGGCAGCGCGCCGCGGCAGCCGGCCAGCAGCCGCGTGGCCAGCTCGTCGACCTCGTGCTGCCAGCCCGGCCCGTCGGTGCGGTGCAGGCGCCGGACGGTCGTCGCCCAGCCTTCGTCGCCGGGTTCTTCGACACTTTCGAGCAGCACCGTGTCCGGAACCACAAACCGGACGTCGAGCAATGAATCACCCGATTCGCGCAGCCATTCCACGCGATCGAGCCAGCCGGCGGCCTCCGGGCCCAGCGGGTCGTCGTAGGCCTGCCGCAGGTCCTCGCACACGACCGTCGGGGTCCGCCCGGCCGCCCGCCGCAGCGTGACGAACCCGAAGCCGATGCCCCGGACGTTGTTCGCGGCGAACCAGTCCAGCCACGCCGCCGCCTTGGCCCGGCCTTCGGCCGAACGCGGGTCGAGGCCCGCGTCCCGCAGCCACGTGCCGACGTAGAGCGCCGGATCGGCGACGTCGCGCTGCACGAACCAGGCGTCGGTCTCGGCGGGCAGCCAGCGGCTCACCCGGTCGGCCCAGTCCTCGCGGGAGGTGTGCAGCCAGGACGCCAGCAGGTGGCCGGTGCCGCCGTCGGTGAGGAAGCCCGGCAGCTGCCGCACGACCAGCGCACTCGCGTCGTCGCCGGCCAGCCCGGAGTCGCGGTAGGTGTAGTCGACCCGCGCCGGGCCGACCACGAACGGCGGATTGCAGACGACCTGGTCGAACTTCCGCCGCGCGACCGGCGCGAACCACTCGCCGCGGACCAGTTCGACGTCCAGCTCGTTCAGCCGGAAGGTCGCCGCGGCCAGGGCCAGCGCCCGCGCCGAGACGTCGGTGGCGGTGACGCGCTGCGCGTGCCGGGTCGCGTGCAGCGCCTGCACGCCGTTGCCGGTGCCCAGGTCGAGCAGGGTGCCGACCGGGCGGCGGCTGGTCGCGCGGATCAGCGACAGCGACGCGTGGCCGACCCCGAGCACGTGGTCCTCGGGCACGGTGTGGCCCAGCAGGTCGGCGTCGAGGTCGGACACGACCCACCAGGAGCCCTCTTCGTCGCCGTGCGGCCGGATGTCGAGCGCGGCCCGGTAGCCCTCGGCGACCGGCGCCAGCACGCCCGCGGCCACCGCGTCTTCCGGGGACAGCGGCGCGAGGGCGGCCTTGACCGCGGTCTCCGGTTCGGTGTCGCCGAGCAGGAACAGCCGGATCAGCGTGCCGAGGTCGCCCGCGTCCCGGCTCGCGCGCTCGGCGGGCACCGGCTCCCCGCGGCCCAGCGCCGCGTGTGCGGCCCCGCCGAGGGCCGTCACCACGCCGTCGGCGTCGTAGGAGGTGCGCCGGAAGGCCTCGCGCAGCCGCGCGCAGACGTCGTCGGACAGGTCGGGCAATCCACTTCGCGTGCTCACGGTGGGTAATGCTGCCACGATGGCCCCCGTGACCCTTGAACGCGTCCTCGCCCCGCTCGACGCGGCGCTGCCCGAACTCGAAGCGCTGTACATCGACCTCCACCGGCACCCGGAGCTGTCCTTCGCCGAGACCCGGACGGCGGCGGAGCTGGCCCGGCGGCTGGAGGCCGACGGCTACGAGGTGCACACCGGCATCGCCGGCACCGGCGTGCTGGGCGTCCTGCGCAACGGCGAGGGTCCCACGGTCCTGCTGCGGGCCGACATCGACGCGCTGCCGGTCGAGGAGAAGACCGGGCTGTCCTACGCCAGCACCGCCCGCGGCACCGACGAGCACGGCACCGATGTCCCGGTCATGCACGCCTGCGGCCACGACATGCACGCCACCTGGCTGTCGGGCGCCGCCGCGCTGCTGGCGAAGGGCCGCGACACCTGGTCCGGGACGCTGCTGGTGGTGTTCCAGCCGGGGGAGGAGAGCGCGGGCGGCGCGTCGGCGATGGTCCGCGACGGCCTGTTCGACATCGCCGGGAAGCCCGACGTCGTGTTCGGCCAGCACCTCGTTCCCGGCCCGGCCGGCTGGGTGCTCACCCGGCCCGGGGTGATCATGGCCGCCACCGACACGCTGCGCGTCACCCTGCACGGCCGCGGCGGCCACGGCTCGCGCCCGGAGACCACCGTCGACCCGGCCGTGCTGGCCGCGTCCGTGGTGCTCAAGCTGCAGACGATCGTGGCGCGGGAGATCGCCGCCACCGACTCGGCCGTGGTCACCGTCGGTTCCCTGCACGTGGGCACCGCGGCCAACGTGATCGCCGACGACGCCGTGCTCGAGGTCAACGTCCGGTCCTTCGACCAGGCCGTGCGCGAGCGGGTGCTGGCGGCGGTCGAGCGGATCGTCAACGGCGAAGCCGCCACGGCCGGGGCGCCGAAGCCGCCGGACATCGAGCGGTCCGGCGCCTACCCGATCACCGAGAACGACGAAGCCGCCAACGAAGCGCTCACCGAGGCCTTCCGCGCCCGCTTCGGCGCCGACGTCGTGCTGCCGGCACCGCTGGTCACCGGCAGTGAGGACTTCAGCGAGTTCGGCCGCGCGGCCGGTGTCCCGTCGGTGTTCTGGCTGGTCGGCGGCTTCGACCCGCAGACGGTCATCACGGCGATGACCGAGGGCCGGTTCGAGCGGGACGTCCCGTCCAACCACTCGCCGCGGTTCGCCCCGGTGCTGCACCCGACCCTGCGCACGGGCATCGAAACCCTCGTGGTCGCCGCGTTGAGCAAGATGCGTCACCCCGGTGTCGGATGAACCCCGCAAGTGGGACGATGGACAGCGGAGGTGGTGCAGTGACCATGCCCGCCAACGACTCGGACCCGGTGCTTATCACCGGGGCGGCCCCGTCGTACGAAGAGCAGTTCGCCGCGCGCAAGCGCAAGTACGTCATCATGATGTGCTGCCGCATCCCGTGCCTGATCGCGGCCGGGCTGACCTACCACGTGTGGTGGCTGGCCCTGACCTTCCTGGCCATCTCGGTGCCGCTGCCGTGGGTGGCGGTGCTGATCGCCAACGACCGCCCGCCCCGCAAGACCGAGCAGGTGAACACCTACCAGCGCGAAGCGAAGGCGATCGAAAGCACCAGCCACCGCGTCATCGACGGCTAGCCGGGCTGCGGGCCCACCTTCCCGACGGCCAGCGCGCCCAGCCGCGTCCCGTGCCGCAGGACGTCCACAGTGGACTCTCCGGCCAGCCAGCCGGTGAGCACACCCGCGTCGAAGGCGTCGCCCGCGCCGGTCGAGTCGACGCAGTCGGCCTCGACCGCGGGGACGCTCGTGACGCCACCCGCGTCGACCCAGCTGGCGCCCTCCAGCCCGGCGGTGACGACCACCGCGCCGACCGTCCCGAGCAGTTCCTTCGCCGACGCCGGGTCCGCCGAACCGGTCAGCGCGACCAGCTCCTCGGTGTTCGGCATCAGCAGGTCGACCCCGCGGACGTCGGCCAGGAACACGGCCGGATCGGTGATGTGCGCGGCGGCCTGCGGGTCGACCGACGTCGTCAGCCCGGCCTCCTTCGCCGCCGCCAGCGCCGCGAGCCCGGCGGCGCGCGACGGCGGGTCGAGCAGCACGTACCCGGACAGGTGCAGGTGGCTCGCCCCTTCGAGCGCCTCGGGCGTGACGTCTTCCGGTGCGAACCGCTGGTTCGCGCCGCGGTCGGCCAGCATGCTGCGCTGCCCGTCCCCGTCGACCATCACGACGACGCAGCACGTCGGCGCCTCGGCGTCGACGGCGAACGCGCACCGCACGCCGGCCGCCTCCAGCTCGGCCCGGATCAGCCGGCCGCCCGGGTCGTCGCCGATCCGCGCGACCAGCGTCGTCTCGGCGCCCAGGGAACGCAGCCACAGCGCGGTGTTGGCGCCCGCGCCGCCGCCGGTGAAGCGGATCTTCGCGCGCGCGTCCCCGCCGTGCGGCAACGGCTTGTCGTGCCGGGCGATCACGTCCAACGCCGCGTCGCCGACCACCACGATCCGCGCGGTGCCGGATGATTCCCTCGCGAGCTCGCTCATGCCAGCGCCACCGCGACCTCGGTGGCCAGCTTCGCGTTGTTCAGCACGAGAGCTTCGTTCGCGTCGATGCTCACGCCGCCGCTCGCGGTGTGGAAGTGCTCCAGCAGCACCGGCGTGACGTCGGCGCCGTGCACGCCCTGCTCCTCGACGAGCGCGAGCCCCTCGGCGAGCAGCCGGTCGTGCAGTTCTTTGTCCATTTCGGACGCTTCCGGGATCGGGTTCGCCAGCAGGACACCGGAACCGGCGTAGGCGCGGTGCGCGTCGATGACGGCGGCGGCCTGCTTCGGGTCGTCGACCCGCCAGCCGGCCCGGTGCCCCGACGAGCGCAGGTAGAACGCCGGGAAGTCGTCGGTGCGGTAGCCCAGCACCGGCACCGAGTTCGTCTCCAGCACCTCGAGGGTGGCCGGGATGTCGAGCACGGACTTCACGCCGGAGCAGACGACCACGGTCGGCACCTTCGCCAGCACGCCGAGGTCCGCCGAGACGTCCCAGGACTGCGCCGCGCCGACGTGCACGCCGCCGAGACCGCCGGTGGCGAACATGCCGATCCCGGCCGCCGCGGCCAGCGCCGACGTGCTCGCCACGGTCGTCGCGCCCGAGCGGCCGAGGCCGACGGCCGGGCCGAGGTCGCGCAGCGAGAGCTTGTCCAGCCCGGCGTCCGGCGCGCAGACGCGCTCGAGCTCGGCGGGGGAGAGGCCGACGACGACCCGCCCGTCGAGCACCGCGATCGTGGCCGGCACGGCACCGCCGTCGCGGACGACGCCTTCGAGGCGGCGGGCGACGTCGAGGTTGCGGCCCGGCGGCAGGCCGTGGGACAGGATGGTGCTCTCCAGCGCGACGACGGGGTGCCCGTCACGCAGCGCCGAGGCGACCTCTTCGTGCAGCGAGAGTGCGGTAGTCACGAGGGACCATCATCGGTGATCGGTCCGCGCCCGGCGCCAGTGGGTCAGTTCGGTGGTCGGGTTCTTCCGGGCGGTGTTCGCCCAGCGTGTCCGCGCGGCTTCGCTGCGGTGGAGCGCGAGCATGCCCTCCAGGACGGTCTGCAGCCGGCCGGGCACCGGGCGCGCCGCCCGGCGCCGTGTGGGCGGTCCGGCGGGGCTCGGGCACAATGGACGGGTGAGCACCGAGACGCTGACGAAGCCGGAAACCACGCCCGAGGGCACGGACACCACCGACGACGACTCGCCGAAGATGTTCCACTACGTGAAGAAGAACAAGATCGCCGAGAGCGCGGTCATGGGCACTCACGTGGTGGCGCTGTGCGGCGAGGTCTTCCCGGTGACGAAGTCGCCGAAGCCCGGGTCGCCGGTCTGCCCGGCCTGCAAGGAGATCTACGACAGTCTCCGCCCCGGCAAGTGATCCGGGCCTGAGCCCCCGGCGGGGCGTCCCCGCCGGGGCTTTGAGCTGTCCGGGATGAGACAAATCGTCGAACAAACGTGAAAAACCTTCATTCGGCGGGTGTGCCCGGGGTGGGCGGCCTGGTAAATCCAGCAGGCCAGGTCACTCTCACCCACCGGAGTCGCACATGCGCAGAACCGGGATCGTGCTCACCCTCGCCGCCCTGCTCGCCGTCGTCTCGCCCGCGCTGGCGCAGGCGGTCACCGGCTGGACGGAGGTCGGCTCGGACAACGCCCGCGCCCTCGACGAAAGCCAGGGTCTCGCGACGATCGTGCGCCCGTCGGGCACGACGATCCGCTACACCGGGGTCGGCACGATCCCGGCCGACCTGACCGCCCAGGGCTGGAACCACGTCGGCGACCCCGGCTCGGCGCAGGGCTGGTACGTCGAGCCCTACCAGCGTGACGACCGCGGCGCGAAGCTCTTCCGCGTCCAGGCCCCGGACGGCTCGTGGGCCGACTACAAGCACAACCTCGAGTCGTGGGAAGCGAACAACAACTCCTTCGCCGCGGTGTCGCCGGACGCACGCTGGCTGGTGGCGGGGGAGTGGGGCACGATGGACCGCCTCCTGGTGCACCCGATGCCCGGCGTGGTGGCCAAGGACCCGGCCCAGAACCTGCCGTACGCGGCGGCGATCCGGCTCGATCACCCGGTCCGCGACGTCCAGGGCTGCGACTTCCAGACCGCGACCCGCCTGCTCTGCGCGTCCGACGACCCGGACGGCAGCCTCTTCGGCACCACGAAACCCCTGCTCCAGGTCGACCTAGCCGGCCCCCTCTCCGGCACCGACGTCACCGCCCACGTCACCTCACTAGGCCAGCTCCCCCTCCGCAGCGGCTGCTCGGGCTCGTTCGAGGTCGAAGGCATCGACTTCGACGAACGCGACAACACCCTCCGCGTGATCGTCATGTCCCCGAGCATCTGCATCCTCTTCGACAGCAAGACCTACCGCTTCCGCCAGTGACGGAAGGGCCGACACGCGTGATTTGAGGGTCGACACGCGTGATTGAGGAGTCGACACACGTGATTGAAGGGACGACACGCCGGGCCTGGTCCGGCTCCGGCGTGTCGTCCTCCTGATCACGCGTGTCGACCTCCTAATCACGCGTGTCGACCCTCAAATCACGCGTGTCGACCTTTGGGTCACGCGAGTTCCGGGTTCAGGGACTCTGATTCGGGGGCCTGGGCCGGGGTGCGGCGGGCTTCGCGGCGCGCGCGGCGGCGTTCCTTGCGGGTCTCGACCATCGTGTAGAGGGTCGGGACCAGGACCAGGGTCAGCAGCGTGGAGCTGACCAGGCCGCCGATCACCACGATCGCCAGGGGCTGGCCGATGAACCCGCCCTGGCCGGTGATGCCCAGCGCCATCGGCACCAGGGCGAAGATCGTCGCCGCCGCGGTCATCAGGATCGGGCGCAGCCGGCGCCGGCCGCCTTCGGTGACGGCGTCGGCGACGCTCATCCCCTCGGCGCGGTACTGGTTGATCAGGTCGATCAGCACGATCGCGTTCGTCACGACGATGCCGACCAGCATCAGCATCCCGATCAACGCCGGCAGGCCGAGCGCGGTGCCGGTGGCCAGCAACAGCCCGATCGCGCCGGTCGCCGCGAACGGGATCGACACGAGCAGGATCAGCGGCTGGATCAGGCTCCGGAACGTCGCCACCATGATCAGGAACACGATCGCGATGGCGGCGAGCAGCGCCAGGAACAGGTTGGAGAACGCCTCCTGCTGGTCCTGGCTCACCCCGCCCAGCGAGTACGCCGCGCCGCCGGTGAACGTCAGGCCGTCCAGCTTGGACTTGATGTCCGCGGTGGTCTTGGTCAGGTCGTTCCCGGTGTTCTTCGCCGTCACCGTGGTGCTCAGGTCGCCGCCGGTGCGGTGCACCGACGCCGGTCCGTCCACAGTGGACACCTTGGCCACCTCGTCGAGCCGGACGACGCCGCCCGGGCCCGGGATCGGCAGGCCCTTCACCTCGTCGACCGTGGCCGGGGCCGTGCCGGCGCGCAGGACGATGTCCGTGCGCTGCCCGCCGACCGGCAGCTGCGTCACGGTGCGCCCGGCGATCGCCTGGTTGGCGACCTGCCCGATGGTGCTCGCCGACAGCCCGCGCGCGGCGGCCGCGGCGTCGTCCACCTCGACCTGCACCCGCGGTGAGCCGACGCTCAGGTCGCTCGACACCTCGGTCAGCCCGGACACCCCGCGCAGCGCCTGCACCACCTGGTCGGACGCGGGCTTGAGCGCGGCCTCCGACGGCGCGGTCACCGTCACCGAGACCTGGTCGGAGTTGAAGCCGGACGCGTCCGCGCCGATCTTGATCTCGCCCAGCTCCGGCCGGGACGTCAGCTTCGCGCGCAGCCGGTCCGACAGCGCGTCGAGGTCGGTGTCCTTGGCGACGGTGACGGAGATGCTCGTGTTGGTGCCGCCGCCGAAGCCGAACGTGCCGCCGCCGCCGACGCTGACCTGGTAGGTCTTCACCGCGGGCTCGGCCGCGAGGGCCTGCTCGACGGCCGTGGCCGCCTTCTCCTTGGCGTCGACGCTGGTGCCCGCGGGCAGCTTCTGCGTCATGTTCAGCGTGGTACCGCCGGACTGGTCGAGGAAGTTCGTGTTCAGCCGCGTCGCGAGCCCGACCGTGCCGGCGAAGATCAGCAGCGCCAGCAGCACGACGGTCAGCCGCCGCCGCGTCGCGAACCGGATCACCGGCAGGTAGGCGCGCTGCAGGACGCTGCGGCGCTCCTTCTCGACGGCGGCTTCGCGCGCCCGCTCGGCCTCGACGGCGTCCGCCGGGACCGCCGGCTGCTTCAGGAACCAGTACGCCAGCACGGGAACCACGGTCAGCGACACGAGCAGCGACGCCAGCAGCGCCACCGTCACGGTGATCGCGAAGGGCGAGAACAGCTCCCCGACGAACCCGCCGACGAACGCGATCGGCAGGAACACCGCGACCGTCGTCAGCGTGGACGACGTCACCGCGCCGGCCACCTCGCGGACGCCGTCGAGCACCGCCCGCTGCTTCTCCTCGCCGTAGGCCAGGTGCCGTTTGATGTTCTCCAGCACCACGATCGAGTCGTCGACCACCCGGCCGATCGCGATGGTCAGCGCGCCGAGGGTGAGCAGGTTGAGCGACAGGTCGCCGGTCCACAGCGCCAGCAGCGCGACGACCACCGACAGCGGGATGGACACCGCGGTCACCAGCGTGGAGCGCACCGACAGCAGGAACAGCAGGATGACGACGACGGCGAAGGCCAGGCCCAGCAGGCCCTCGGTGGTCAAGCCGCTGATCGCGTCCTTCACCGGGGTGCCCTGGTCGAACACGACGCTCATCTCGGCGCCGGTCTTCTTCGCCAGGTCCGGCAGCTTGTCCCGGACCGCCTGGGAGATCGCGACGGCGTTCCCGTTGTCCACCATGGTGATCGAGAGACCGAGGCTGGGCTTGCCGTTGGTGCGCGTGATCGACGTCGGCGGCGCGAACCCGGCCTGGACGTCGGCGACGTCGCCGAGCTTCACCGGGCCGCGCGCCGGGGTGCCCGGGCGCGACGCCGAGGCACCCGGCGTCAGGTAGAGGTTGCGGAGGGTGTCCACAGTGGTCTGTCCGCCGCCGACCTGGACCGACAGCGTCCTGCCGTCCTGGGTCAGTGTCCCGGCCGGCACCGCGGCCCCCGCCGTCTGCAGCGTGGTGGCGACCGACGCCGGGTCGACCCCGGCGGCGGCGAGCTTCGCGTAGTCGAGGGCGATCGTGACGCGGGGCGTCCGCACGCCGGTGACGGTGACCGTGCGGACGCCGTCGATCTTGCGCAGCTCCGGCGCGACCTGGTCGGTCAGCGCGGGCGCGAGGGCCTGCGGGTCCCCGGCGGTGCCCGCGGCGACCAGCACCACCGGCAGGTCGTCGGTGCTGCCCGCGGACACGGCGGGCTCGCTGTTCTGCGGCAGCCGCGACCGGACCTGGTTCACCACCTGCTGGATCTGCGAGACGGCGGCGTCGATGTCCGTGCCGAACTCGAACTGCGCGACGACCCGCGACACGCCGTCCGACGACGTCGAGGTGATCTGCTCGAGGCCCTTCAGCCCCTGGAGGCCGCCTTCGAGGGGCTCGGAGACCTGCCGGTCGACCGCGTCCGGCGAAGCGCCCGGGTAGGCAGTGACGATCTGGGCCTGCGGGAACTGCAGGGACGGGAAGAGCTGCTGTTTGAGCTGCGGCAGCGCGAAGGCGCCGAAGCCGACGACGACCAGCGCGAGCAGGCCGATCAGGCTCCGGTTGCGCAGGCTCAGTCTGGCCAGCACGGACATGACTTCGAAAACCCCCTCGGGAACGACGCGGCGACCGACGCCTGCGTCAGTGACGGGGGAAGCGTGCCACGCCCGACCTGAGGAGCGACTCAGTCTCCGGGTGGATTCCGGGTCGTCCCTCCGGTGGACCCGCGACCCTGAGCAGCACTGGGTGCCGGTTCGGGCGCGCTCGGTGACGACAGGTCCTCTTCGGACGGCTCGGGCTCTTCGCCGCCGGGCGGGCCGTCTTCCGCGCGCGGGCGCCGCGGCGGCGTGGTCGAGCGCTCCCACAGCTTGCGGCCCTCTTCCGAGCGCAGCCGCTCGGACGCGCGTTCCATCTCCAGCCGCCGCCACTTGCGCCGCTGCCGGCGGGTCGCCTTGGCCGGCCACAGTTCCTGGATCGCGCTGTTGAAGTACGCGCCGCCCACCACGGCCAGCCCGATGAAGAACATCAGCAGCAGGAACGCGATCGGCGCGGCCAGCGCGCCGTAGGTGTAGCCGGTCTTGGTGATCCAGTTCAGGTAGACGCGCAGGCCGACCGAGGACAGCAGGAACACGACCATGGCGAGCACCGCGCCGGGCAGCCCGCGGTGCCACGGCAGCTTCCGCGGCAGCGCGAGCTTGTACAACGTGGTCAGCGCCAGGGTGATCATCGCGCCGAGGGCCGGGAAGTACAGCGCGCTCACCCACGACGTCACGGTCGGGCGCCAGGCGAGCGGGAAGAACTCCGGCAGCAGGTCGGGGCCGATCGCCAGCAGCGGCAGCCCGACCACCAGGATCACCAGGCCGCACAGGTACAGCAGCAGCGCGAAGATCCGCTGCCAGACGTCGTTGCGGACACCGTACTGGTCGTGCGCGACGGTGATCGCGTCCACGAACGACGACATCGCCGACGAACCCGCCCACAGCGAGATGAGGAAGCCGACCGAGACGATCTCGCCCTTGCCGACGGTGAGGATGCTGTTCACGGTCGGTTCGATGATGTCGTGCACGGCGTTCTGGCTGAACACCGTCCGGCAGAACCCGATGATGCGGTCGTGGACCGCGCCGACGACCCCTTGGCCGAACCATTCGCCGACGAAGCCCAGGCTGCCCAGCAGCCCCAGCAACAGGGGCGGGAGCGACAGCGTCTGCCAGAAGGCCGCCTCGGCGGCCTCGGAGAAGATGTTGCCCTCCCAGGCCTTGGCGAACGTGCGCGTGACGAGCCGCCACGGCCCCTTGCGGGCCACCTTCGTCGCTGCGGACGGCTGCACCTCACCCATGACGTGTCCAGCATGGTCCATCCGTGCTGATTTGGCTCGTCACGCCCCCTGCGGCCGGGCGTGTCGGGGGACATCACCCGTGCCGGTGCCCGGAACTGTCGGACCCGGCCGGTAGACTCGCTCCAGTGCCCTCACCGCAGTCGCCGGCCGATCAACGCAGCAGAAGTCGGTACCACAGTGAGGGTTTTCGCACGTCAAAGCACTTGAGCGAGGGGGAGGACCGGCGATGACGGAGACGCAGCTCGGGGCGCCTCCCGCGGAGAAGGACTCGACCGCGCGCCCGCTGCGGGCGTGGCAGCGGCGGGCGCTCACGAAGTACCTGACGCGGAAGCCGAAGGACTTCCTCGCGGTGGCGACGCCCGGCGCCGGCAAGACGGTGTTCGGCCTGCGGATCGCCGCGGAGCTGCTGAGCGACCGCACGATCGAAGCGGTCACCATCGTCACCCCGACCGAGCACCTCAAGCACCAGTGGGCGGCCTCGGCCGCGGCGGCCGGCATCGCCATCGACTCGAACTTCCGCAACACCACCGGCGTCACGTCGTCGGACTACAACGGTGTCGCGCTGACGTACGCGCAGGTCGCGGCGCACCCGACGCTGCACCGGGTGCGCACGGAGAACCGCAAGACGCTGGTGATCCTCGACGAGATCCACCACGGCGGCGACGCGAAGTCCTGGGGTGACGCGATCCGCGAGGCCTTCACCCCGGCCGTGCGGCGCCTCTGCCTGACCGGGACGCCGTTCCGGTCGGACGACTCGCCCATCCCGTTCGTCACGTACGAGCCGGACGCGGGCGGCTTCCAGCGCAGCAAGGCCGACCACGCGTACGGCTACGCGGACGCGCTGGCCGACGGCGTGGTCCGGCCGGTCGTCTTCCTCGCGTACTCGGGCGAGGCGTCCTGGCGCACGAGCGCGGGCGAGGAGTTCACCGCCCGGCTCGGCGAGCCGCTTACGGCGGAGCAGAACGCCCGGGCGTGGCGCACGGCGCTGGACCCGGCGGGCGAGTGGATCCCGGCGGTGCTGCAGGCCGCCGACACGCGGTTGTCGCAGGTCCGCCAGAGCGTGCCGGACGCCGGTGGCCTGGTCATCGCGACGGACCAGGAGTCGGCGCGGGCGTACGCGAAGATCCTGGAGCGCATCTCCGGCGAGATGCCGACGCTGGTGCTGTCGGACGACCCGAAGGCCTCGGGCCGCATCAAGGAGTTCTCCGAGACCAACGAGCGCTGGATCGTGGCGGTCCGGATGGTCTCCGAAGGCGTCGACGTCCCGCGCCTGGCGGTGGGCGTGTACGCGACGAGCGCGTCGACCCCGCTGTTCTTCGCCCAGGCGATCGGCCGGTACGTGCGGGCGCGCAAGAAGGGCGAGACGGCGAGCGTGTTCCTGCCGTCGGTGCCGGTGCTCCTGGAGCTGGCCAGCGAGCTGGAGGCGCAGCGCGACCACGTCCTCGGCAAGCCGCACCGCGAGAAGGAGGGCTGGGAGGACGAGCTCCTGGCCCAGGCCAACCGCACCGAGGACGAACCGGGCGAGGAGGAGAAGGCGTTCACGTCGCTGGGCGCCTCGGCCGAGCTCGACCAGGTGATCTACGACGGCAACTCGTTCGGCACGGCGGTGTTCTCGGGGTCGGACGAGGAGCAGGAGTACCTGGGGCTGCCCGGCCTGCTGGAGCCGGACCAGGTCCGCGCCCTGCTGCGCAAGCGCCAGGAAGAGCAGATCGCGGACGAGAAGCGCCGCAAGCCGGCGAAGGAGGAAGCGCCCCCGCCGGTGGCCCGGCCGCAGTCGGTCAGCGAGCGGCTCGGTGCGTTGCGCAAGGAGCTGAACGCCCTGGTGGGGATGTACCACCACCGGACGAAGAAGCCGCACGGCGCGATCCACAACGAGCTGCGGCGGGTCTGCGGGGGGCCGGTGACCGCGATGGCGACCGTCGAGCAGCTGGAAGAACGGATCGTCACGCTGCGGTCCTGGTGAAGCCACGCCCCCGGTCGGGCGACGCCTCCTGTCGCCCGGGAGGCTGAAGTTCGGCGGTCACCGTCCGTTCCCGGAAGCGGCCGTCGTCGCACGGCCGAGCTTGTGACGCTCTGTATCCCGCTGTCACCGCCGGACTGCCCGTCCAGCCCCCGCGCGGTGGCCTGCCGGGCACGATGACCGCCCGCTCCCGCAAGTCGGCGACCAATCACGCCTCCGCAGCGTGGATTCGCCACGGGTTGCGCTCGGTGCACACCACCGGCCTAACATCACGCCTCGATGAAACCTCGATGTAACTAACGGTGAGTGCTGGCGATCACATCGTCAGCGGATCTACTCTTTCCGGGCGAGGTTCAGCCCGTGTTGCCGAACCGTGTCCAATTGGTGTCATTTAATCGATCCAGCTATCTTCCCCGCAGCCGCTCAGCGGCATATGTTGTCGCCCACAACATATGCGCGACGGTGCGCCGGGCCTCCCCGGATCGCCGTCTCGCTTGGCCCGACGCACACGCCGACGGCCGCTCGTCACCAATGCTTGGATCCGGAAGGAACGAGGATGCGCAGCAGAACCCTTACCCTCCTCGCCGCCACGGTGAGCACCGGCCTGGTGCTGACCGCTTGCGGTGCCAACAGTTCGAACAGCGGGGGCACGGGGAGCAACTCCGCTTCCTCGTCCGCCCCGGCCGCCGCCGGTGGTGGCGCCGGCGGCAAGGTCGGCGTCATCCTGCCGGAGACCGCCAGCTCGGCCCGCTGGGAAGCCTTCGACAAGCCGATGCTGCAGGCCGCCCTCGCGGCGCAGGGCTTCGAGGCCGACGTCCAGAACGCCCAAGGCGACAGCCAGAAGTTCAGCAGCCTGGCCGACGGCTTCATCAGCTCCGGCGTCAAGGCCCTGATCATCGCCCCGTCCGACCCGGCCGTCGGTGCCGCCGTCGAGAACAAGGCGAAGGCCGCGGGCATCCCGGTCATCGACTACGACCGCCCGAGCCTCGGCGGGTCCGCCGAGTACTACGTCTCGTTCGACAACGAGAAGGTCGGCCAGCTGCAGGGCCAGGCCATGGCCGACGCGCTGAAGGGCAAGGCCGGCGCGGGTGTCGTCCAGATCGAGGGCGCCCCGACCGACAACAACGCCACCCTGTTCACCAAGGGCCAGGACTCCGTCCTGGAGCCGCTGTTCTCGGCGGGCACGCTGAAGCGGATCCAGAAGCAGCCGATCAACGACTGGGACAACCAGCTCGGCGGCACGACGTTCGAGCAGATCTTCACCGCCAACGGCGGCAAGGTCGACGGCGTCGTCGCGGCGAACGACGGCCTGGCCGGTGCGGTCATCACCATCCTGAAGAAGAACGGCCTCAACGGCAAGATCCCGGTCACCGGCCAGGACGCCACCGCCGACGGCCTCAAGGCGGTCATGCGCGGCGACCAGTACATGACCGTCTTCAAGCCGATCAAGGAAGAGGCCGAGGCGACGGCGAAGCTGGCCGCCGCGCTGGCCAAGGGCGACAAGGCCGCGGCCGACGCGATCGCCACGGGCAAGCTGCACGACCCGAAGAACAACCGCGACATCAAGTCCGTGCTGCTGACCCCGACGACGATCCTGGCGAAGGACGTCAAGACCGTCGTGACCCAGGGCTACGTGAAGGCGACCGAGATCTGCGGTGGCGACCTCGCCGCCAAGTGCACCTCGCTCGGCATCTCCTGAGCCCCCGCACCACCCCATGAACAGCCGGGCCGGGACGCGCACCCCGACGGCGCGTCCCGGCCCGGTCCCCACCCAGGAGAAAGCCCATCCATGAGTGAGCCCATTCTCGAGATCAAGGGCCTGAACAAGAGCTTCGGCCCGGTCCACGTCCTCCACGACGTGGACTTCGACGTGCGTGCGGGCGAAGTGACCGCGCTGGTCGGCGACAACGGCGCCGGCAAGTCGACGCTCGTCAAGTGCATCGCCGGCATCCACCCGTACGACTCGGGGGCCGTGCGGTTCAACGGCGAGGACGCCCACATCCGCGGCCCGAAGGACGCGGCCGAACTCGGCATCGAGGTCGTCTACCAGGACCTCGCGCTCGCCGACAACCTCGACATCGTGCAGAACATGTTCCTCGGCCGCGAGCGCGGCAGTTCGTGGAAGCTCGACGAAGCCAGCATGGAGAAGGCCGCCCGCGAGACGCTGGCCTCCCTGTCGGTCCGGACCGTCAAGTCGGTCCGCACGCCGGTCTCCTCGCTGTCCGGTGGCCAGCGGCAGACCGTCGCCATCGCGAAGTCGGTGCTGTGGAACAGCAAGGTCGTCGTGCTGGACGAACCGACCGCCGCGCTGGGTGTCGCCCAGACCCGGCAGGTGCTCGACCTGGTCCGCCGGCTCGCCGAGCAGGGCCTCGGGGTCGTGCTGATCAGCCACAACATGGCCGACGTGTTCGAGGTCGCCGACCGCATCGCGGTGCTCTACCTCGGCCGGCTCGTCGCCGAGGTGCACACGAAGGACGTCACCCACGGCCAGGTCGTGGAGCTGATCACCGCGGGTCGCTCCGGTGACCTCGGCCTTGCCCGGCCCGAAGCCGTGGTCCTGTGAGCGGGAAGAAAGAACCGGAAATGACTGAAACCCCTGCCAGGCACGAGGTCGGCACCCCCGCCGACGCGCTCGCGCAGACCCAGGCCCCCACCGGGGCGATCTCCGACTTCGGCATCGACACGACATCGATGTCACCCGGCGAAGCGATCCGCGACTACTTCGCCCGCCTGCGGGCCGGTGAACTCGGCGCGCTGCCGTCGCTGTTCGGCCTGCTCGTGCTCGTCATCCTGTTCAGCGCGCTGTCGGACAACTTCTTCACGCTGGCCAACATCGCCAACGTGTTCCCGCAGGGCGCCGGCGTCATCATCATCGCGATGGGCATCGTCTTCGTCCTGCTGCTCGGCGAGATCGACCTCGCCGCCGGTGTGGCCTCCGGTGTCGCCGCGTCCGTGATGGCCCTGCACTACGTGAACGCGGGGAACCTCCTGGGCTCCCTGGGCACCGGCGTGTTCATCACCTTCATCGGGGTGCTGGCCGTGGCCCTGCTGCTGTCGGCCTACCAGCGGATCTGGGCGGGCGCCGCGCTTTCGCTGATCGGCCTGCTGATCGTCGCGATCGGCGTGCCCGCCAACGCCTGGCTCGAGATCCTGCTGGCCATCTGCGTCGGCACCGCCATCGGCTGCATCACCGGCTTCCTCGTGTCGAAGATCGGCATGCCGTCCTTCGTCGTGACGCTGGCGCTGTTCATCGTGTGGCAGGGTGTCCTGCTGCAGTTCATCGGTGAGGGCGGCACGATCGGCATCAGCAACTCGGACGTCCTGTACAAGATCGCCAACGGCAACCTGGACATCCTCGGCAGCTGGATCTTCTTCCTCCTCGCCGCCGGTGGCTTCGCCGTCATCACGCTGGTCAGCCACTTCAAGCGGCTGCAGCGCGGCCTGGTCGTCCAGCCGACGGCGCTGGTGATGCTCAAGGTCGGCGCGCTCGTCGTGCTTTCGGCGCTGGGCACCTGGCTGCTGACGATCAACCGCTCGCCGAACAAGGCGGTCGTCACGATCGAAGGCGTCCCGTACGTCATCCCGATCATGCTGGTCCTGCTGGTCGCCGGCACCTACGTGCTCAACCGGACCAAGTACGGCCGGTACGTCTACGCGGTCGGCGGCAACAAGGAAGCCGCCCGCCGCGCCGGTATCGACGTGCCGAAGATCCGGGCGAGCGTCTTCGTCATCGGCTCGGCGGTCGCGGCCATCGGCGGCATCGTCGCCGCGTCGAAGGTCGGTTCGGTCAGCCCGCAGTCCGGTGGCCTCAACACCCTCCTGTTCTCGGTGGGCGCCGCGGTCATCGGCGGCACGTCGCTGTTCGGCGGCAAGGGCCGCGTGTCCGACGCCGTGGTCGGCGGGCTCGTGATCGCCGTCGTCATCAACGGCCTCGGCCTGCTCAAGCAGCCGGCCGCGGTGGTCAACATCATCACCGGTCTGGTCCTGCTCCTCGCCGCCACGGTCGACGCGCTCTCCCGGCGCCGCGCGGCTGCGTCGGCGCGCTGAACCAGCATGGGATGATAAAGCCCGTGACCAGCACGCCCGTTGCACGACCGGACGAGGTGCGCCGGCACAACCGCACTACCCTGCTCCGCCTGCTGCACGTCAGCGGGCCGAGCACCCGGGCGACCCTGGCCGCCGAGCTGGGGCTCAACCGGAGCACGATCAAGACCCTCGTCGACGGGCTCGCCGAAGCCGGTGTCGTCGAGGAGAAGGTGCCGAGGCCGGGACGAGGGGCGGGCCGCCCCTCGCTCCTGGTCCTGCCCCAACCCCACGCGGCGGTCGTGCTCGCGGTCGACCTGCAGGTCGAGCACGTCGCGATCGCGCTGGTCGGGCTGGGCGGCCAGATCCTCGGCCGCAACAGCTGGAACCTGCGCGGCCGGATGGGGCAGCCCGGCGAAGTCATCACCCACGTCGTGGAGTCGACGGCCATCCTGGCCGGCGACCTCGGCGTGACCCCGGTGGCGGCCGGGGTGTCGGTCCCCGGCGTCGTCCGGCGCGCGGACGGGCACGTGCACGAGGCCCCGAACCTGCGCTGGACCGACGTGGCGCTCGGCGAACGGCTGGGCGGCGTGCTCCAGGTCCCGATCCTGGTCGGCAACGACGCCGAGTTCGGCGCGGTCGCCGAGCACCTGCGCGGGGCGGCCCGCGGGGCGTCCGACGTGGTGTACATCTCGGCGGACGTCGGGGTCGGCGGCGGCGTCATCGCCGAAGGGTCGGCGCTGCGCGGCGGCTCGGGGTACGTCGGCGAGATCGGGCACATGGTGATCCGGCCGGACGGGCGGCCCTGCTACTGCGGCAGCAGCGGCTGCTGGGAGACCGAGGTCGGCGAGGCGGCGCTGTGCCGGGCGCTCGGGCTGCCCGAGGACACGCCGCGCGGGGCGATCCTGTTCGAGCTGCGCGAGCTGGGCCGCGACCCGGAGGAGGCGCTCACGCGGCTCGCGGAGTTCGCCGAGTGGCTGACCCTGGGGCTGATCAACGTCGTCAACCTGCTCGGGCCGCAGCTGGTGATCCTCGGCGACCTGCTGACGGTGCTGCCGGAGGCGGTGCTGCGGCACGTCGGCGCGGAGGTGCGCCGGCGCAGCCTGGTGAGCCGGGCGGTCGGCGGCACGCGGATCGTCAGCTCGGCACTGGGGGCCGACGGGAAGCTGCTCGGCGCCGCGGAAGTGGCGTTCGAAGTCGTGCTGGATTCTGTCTGATTTCTTGTCCGGTTTCGTGTCCGGAATCACTGCTGTTCGCCACCGAACCGTGATTTCGGTCACGCATTCTGCAAGATGCAGAAAGGCGGCCGGTGCCTGTGCGCACCGGCCGCCTTTCGCTCGCGCGTGGTTACCGCTGGATGTCGGCGGACAGTTCCTTGAGCTTGGCCTCGTGCTCGCGGGCGTGGTGCCCGCAGAAGAGCAGTTCGCCACCTCCGGAGAGGACGGCTCGTACCTGAGCTGCTGCTCCGCACCGGTCACAGCGGTCGGCGGCGGTCAGTTCGGGGCGGGTGAGCGTCGGCGATGTCATGGGGGTCTCCCTCCGTCCCGGCACCGGTCGCCCGGTGCCATCGATCCAGCTACGCCCACTTGGCACTGATGCCGGTGGCGGCGATCGCCGCCGGCTCCGCGTGTTCGTGCTTCCACTGTTCCAGACGTTTCGCGGCTCGCAAGTGTTCCCGCGCCGGTGGGACCTGAGTCACGTCGATTTACCCCGGATGCCGTAGCGGCATCCCGCATTCCAGGAGACGATTACCCGGAGAGTTACGTTTTCCGTGGTCAGGCACCATGGGGTGGTGAGTACGGTGACTTCCCCGCGACGGCTTTCCGCGGTCCCCGCCCCGCTCTTGTTCGTTCTCAGCGGAATTTCGATGTACGCCGGAGCGGCGGTGGCGGTCGGGCTTTTCGGCCACGCATCCCCCGCGGGGGTGGCCTGGCTCCGCTGCCTGGGCGCGGCGGTGGTCCTGCTGGCGTGGCGCCGCCCGGGCCGCGCGGCGTGGCGCGGGCGGCGCCTGCTGCTGGCGGCGGTGTTCGGCGTGGTGACGGCGGGCATGAACGTGCTGTTCTACGAGGCGATCGCCCGGCTGCCCCTGGGCACGGCGGTGGCGATGGAGTTCGCCGGCCCGGTGGTGGTGGCGGCCCTGGGTTCCCGGACGGTGCGCGACGTGCTGGCGCTGGTCCTGGTGGCGGCGGGGGTGGTGGCGATCGCGGACGTCCGCCTCGAAGGCAGCTTCTGGGGCGTGGTGTTCGCCCTGGGCGCGGCGGCGGCCTGGGCGGGCTACATCCTCCTGGGCAAGAAGGTCGCCACGGACGGCGACGGGATCGACAGCCTGGCGATCGGCTTCGCGGCGGGAACGGTGGTGCTGTCCCCGCTGGCCCTGGGCACCGGCCCGATGTGGTCTTCACCCCGGTTGCTGCTGCTGGGCGTGGGGGTCGGCGTGCTGTCGACGGTGGTGCCGTACGCGCTGGACCAGGTGGTGCTGCGCCGGGTGGGCCAGGCCCGGTTCGCGACCCTGCTGGCGTTGCTCCCGGTGACCGCGGGGGTGATGGGGTTCTTGTTCTTGCGGCAGGTGCCCGGGGTGGTGGAGGCGGTCGGGACGCTGGCCGTGGTGGCGGGGGTGGGGCTGCGGAGCCGGGAGGAAGCGGGGGTCGCGGAGCCGCCTGGGTGAGGGGACGGGGGAGAGGGGAAGTGCCTGGGTGAAGAGCGGGGATGCTGCCCGTCGCCCGTCGCCCGTCGCCAGTTGCCGTTGCCGTTGCTTCTCGCCCCTCGCCCCTCGCCCCCCGGGGCGGGTATGGCTCGAGTGTTCCGCGCGCCGGGTCCGGGTGGCCGTCGGTCCGGCTTCAGCCGCTCGGCCCCGCAGCGGGCACGTGAGGTACCCGTTCGGGGCACTCGCCGCCGGGTTGTCCACAGGTCCCCCGTGATGTGGGCAGCGAGGCCTCGGTGAGCGGTTTTCGACCGTTTCCGTCGGTCGGCCTCGATACGCTGGAGCGGGGCGGATCCCCCAGGGAGGGCGGGCCCTGCGGCGGCGGGCTTCGCCGGGCCAGGCCGGGCCGTCGCCGCTCGCCCGAACTCCACCCGTGCGGAACCCCCGTATCGAACTCACCCGTACCGAGCCCCACCCGTACCGAAGCCCCGGCGGCCAGCACCGGATCGTGATGGCCCCCTCCGCCCCCGCCCGGGATACTTACCCCGGGCGGCACGAAAGCGGGTGGCCACCACCGAGGCGGCGTCCGCTTCGGCGACAGGCCGCCGGCGAACAAGGTTCTGAGGGGACCGATGACTTCGGGGATCGACGGCGGGCAGCTCGACCTGTCCGGGGTGCGGTGGCTGCCGGGTGGTGCCCGGCTGGCCGCGGTGGCCCAGGCGGAACTGCCCCAGAAGGACGGCCTGGCCGCGGCGTTCTGCGGGCTCGCCGCGCTGCGGGCCGCCGGGCTCGATGTGCCCGATCAGGACGCCGTCGCGGCGGCCGCGGGCACGGTGCGGGGCCCGGCCGTGCGGCCGCCGGGCGAACCGGGACGGCGCGGCTTCCGGCTGCCGCTGCCGGTCGTCGACGATCCGGCCGCGGCCGGCACCCGGGTCTCCGGGCTGGCGGCGGCCATCCAGGAGCTGTCGCGGGGCGCGCTCGCCGCCGTGCCGGTGACCGGGGAGTGGACCACCGGCGCGCTGTTCGACCTGCTCGTCGGGCTGTGGGACGTCCCGCGCGTCGCCGTGCTCGCGCGGATCGACGGTGCCGAGCTCGGGGCCCACGACACGCCGGAACGCGCGCTGCTCGACTACCTCGACACCGGTGTCCCTCCACTGTGGACGTCCCGGTGGCGGCCGCCCGGTGGGCACTTCGTGCTCCTCGCGGGCATCCGCATCGGCGCCGAGGGCACTCTGCTGTCCATTGTGGACACCTATCCGTCCCTCGGCGACGACGGCCGTCACGACCAGCCGGTCGAATGGGTGACGGCGGCGCTGGCCGGTCTCGGCGTCCTCGTGGTCGTCGACCCGGATCAGGCCGCCGTCGTGCGCGCGGCCGCCCGGGGTGCCGGGCTCACTCCGTCCTTTTGGGACTGACCGGCGCCGCGAAGCGGGAATGACGGCGGCCGTAGGCGAAGTAGATCACCAGGCCGATCACCAGCCACGCGGCGAACCGGAGCCACGTCAGCACGTTGAGGTTCAGCATCAGGTACAGGCACGCCAGCGCGGCCACCACCGGGACCGCCGGGGAGAACGGCACCTTGAACGGCCGGTCGAGGTCGGGACGGCGGCGGCGCAGCACCGGGACCGCCACGGCGACGATGATCATCGCCGACAGCGCACCGATGCTCACCATGTCGGCCAGCTCCGAAATCGGGATGAACGCGGCCAGCACGGCGATCAGCGCCGCGCCGCCGACGGTCATCCGGTGCGGGGTGCCCCAGCGCGGGTGCGCGGTGCCGAGCGCCTTCGGCAGCAGGCCGTCGCGGCCCATGGCGAACCCGATCCGCCCGATCGTCACCAGTTCGACCATCATCACCGACGTCAGCCCGGTCACCGCGCCGAGCGAGATCAGCGCGCCCACCCAGTGCTGGCCGACCCGGTCGAACGCGTCGGCCAGCGGCGCGCCCGTGTCGATGTCGGTGAACGGGATCATGCCGGTCAGCACGATCGAGACGCCGATGTAGAGCAGGGCGCACACAGCCAGCGCGCCGAGGATGCCGACGCGCAGGTCCTTGCGGGGGTTCAGCGTTTCCTCGCCCAGGTTGGCGAGCGCTTCGAAACCGGTGTAGGCGAAGAAGACCACGGCCGCCGCGGTGATCATGCCGGCGATGCCGTAGACCGACTGCTGCAGGCCGAGCGCGGCCTGCACGAGGGGCTGCTCCAGCGCCGTGGTCCCGGCGGCCGGGGCGTGCGCCGGCGGGATGAACGGCGTGAGGTTGGCGCTCCTGACGAAGAACAGGCCCACCCCGAGCACCAGCACGCAGACGGCGACCTTGACGCACACCAGCAGGTTGGTCAGCCACGCCGACTCCTTGATGCCGAGCACGGCGACCACGGTCAGCACGGCGATGATCAGCACCGCGCCGACGTTGACCTTCGCGTCCTCGCCGAACCACTCCGGCGACAGCCCGAGCAGGTTCGCCAGGTACCCGGACCAGCCGCGCGAGACGACCGCCGCGCCGAGCGCGAACTCCAGCAGCAGGTCCCAGCCGATGATCCAGGCGAACACCTCGCCGAGGGTGGCGAAGGCGTAGGTGTAGGCGCTGCCGGCCGTCGGGACGCTCGAAGCGAGCTCGGCGTAGCACAGCGCCGCGAGCCCGGCGACGACCGCGCCGAGCACGAACGACAACGTCACGGCGGGCCCCGCGTGGGTCTTCGCCTCGACGCCGGCCAAGGTGAAGATGCCGGTGCCGATGATGATCCCGACGCCGAATCCGATCAGGTCGCGGCCGCGCAGCCGCCGTTTGAGGTCCCCGGAGTCCTGGCGTGCCAGGACCTCGTCCACGTTCAGCGTCCGCCGCTCACCCATGGGGAGAAGTTAGAAGGTCACGGGCGTTCCCGCAGATCGGCGACGGGTTTTCCCGGGTCGGGCCGTCCTTCCGGACGGGGGTAGCGGCCGGGTGCGGGGCGGCGGCCGCGGGACGGCGGAGTGACGTGGCCCGCGCAGATGGCGGGAACGCCCCCGCACCGGAATGCTGGGTCCCGTGCCCGAAGAGATCCCCGCCCGCAGCGCCCTGCACGAGCTCGCCGACCACCACGGAGTCGCCACCCGCTACGAGAACGCCGACCGGGAGTGGGTCGACGTGGACGACGACGTCGTCGTCGCCGTCCTCGGCCAGTTCGGGGTCGACGCGACCGGTGCCGACGCCATCGCCGCCGCGCTGGCCGCCGCCCGCGAGGCGCCCACCGCGCTGCCGCCGACGATCGTCGTGCGGGAAGGCGCCGGCCGGGAACTGGGCGTCGACGCCGAAGTCGTCCTCGAGGACGGCACCCGGCGGCGGGTCGGCACGCAGCTGCCGGCGGACCTGCCGCTCGGCTGGCACCGGGTCGTCACCGCCGAGCAGGACGTCGTCCTGGCGGTCGTGCCGGCGAAGCTGCCGCAGGTCCGGCCGGCCTGGGGCTGGATGCTGCAGCTCTACGCCCTGCACTCGGCCGGCTCGTGGGGCATCGGCGACTACGCCGACCTCGCCACCTTCGCCGCCCGGTCGGCCGCGGAACTGGACACCGGGGTCCTGCTGGTGAACCCGGTCCAGGCCATCAGCCCCGCCCACCCCGTCGAACGCTCGCCGTACTCGCCCGCGAGCCGCCGGTTCGCCAACCCCGTCTACCTGCGCGTCACCGCCACCGAGACGTTCGAGCGGGCCGACGCGGGCACCCGGGCGGCCGTCGAGTCCCTCGCCCCCGACCGCGACGGCGAGCTGGTCGACTACGACGCGGTCTGGACCGCCAAGCGGGCCGCCCTCGAGCTGCTGTGGCCGCACCGCGTCGAAGAGGTGCCCGAAGACGCCGACCTGCGGGACTTCGCCCTCTTCTGCGCCCTCGCCGAGCGCCACGGCGGTGACTGGCGGGACTGGCCGGAGGAGCTGCGCGACCCGGCCGGGCCGGCCACCGCGAAGGCGCGCGAAGAGCTGAAGGAGCGCGTCGCGTTCCACACGTGGCTCCAGCACCTCTGCCGGGTCCAGCTGGCGGCGGCGCGGCAGGCCGCGCGGGACGCCGGGATGACCGTCGGGATCGTGCACGACCTGCCGGTCGGCGTGCACCCCGGCGGGGCCGACACCTGGGCCGTGCGGGACGTCTTCGCCGCCGACGTCCGGGTCGGGGCGCCGCCGGACGCGTTCAACCAGCAGGGCCAGGACTGGAACCTGCCGCCGTGGCGGCCGGACAAGCTGGCCGAGGCCGGGTACGCGCCGCTGCGGGACGTCGTCCGCGGCGTGCTGCGGTTCGCCGACGGCATCCGCGTCGACCACATCGCCGGGCTGTGGCGGCTGTGGTGGATCCCGCCGGGCGAGCCCGCGCACCGCGGCACGTACGTCCACTACGACGCCGAAGCGATGGTCGGCGTGCTCGCGCTCGAGGCCCACCGCGCCGGCGCGGTGGTCGTGGGGGAGGACCTCGGGACGGTCGAGGAGGTCGTCACCGACACCATGCACGACCGGGGGATGCTCAGCTCGGCCGTGCTGTGGTTCGAGCGCGACTGGGACGCGCCCGGCCAGCCGTTCACCCGGCCGGACAGCTGGGACCCGGACGCGATGGCCAGCATCTCCACGCACGACCTGCCGACTGTCTCCGGCTGGCTGAAGGGCGAACACGTCCGGGTCCGGGCCGAGCTGGGCCTGCTGGACCGCGGTGTCGAGGCGGAGGAGGCAGCGGCCGCCGAGGAGCGCCGGGCGCTGTTCGAACTCCTTGCGCGCGAAGGGATCCCGGACGACGACCCGGTGGTCGCGCTGCACACCCTGCTCGCGAAGGCCGCGTCGCGGCTGGTGCTGACCTCGCCGGCCGACGTGGCGGGCCAGGTGCGGCAGCCGAATCTGCCCGGAACCGTCGACCAGTACCCTAACTGGCGGATTCGCCTGCCCGTCAGCGTCGACGGCTTCTTCACCGCGAAGGGGGTCCGCGCCGCGGTCGCACCGCTGGCGGCGGCCCGGCCGCTGCCCCGGTAACGGCCACCTCGCGGAGCACCCCGCCCGGTGGTACGCGTCCGCGGACGCCACCGGCACGACCCAAGCTCGAGGAGAGACCCAGTGCGGCCCTGGCCCGGAACGCCCTACCCGCTCGGCGCCACCTACGACGGAGTCGGGACGAACTTCGCCCTGTTCTCCGAGGTGGCCGAGCGCGTCGAACTGTGCCTGTTCGACGCCGAGGGCAAGGAGACGCGCTACGCGCTCGAAGAGGTCGACGGCTTCGTCCACCACGGCTACCTGCTCAACATCGGACCCGGGCAGCGCTACGGGTTCCGCGTGCACGGCCCGTACGACCCGAAGCGCGGCCTGCGCTGCAACCCGAACAAGCTGCTCATCGACCCGTACGCGAAGGCCGTCTCGCACGGCGTGAAGTGGGACGAGTCGCTGTTCGGCTACAAGTTCGACAACCCGGACGAGCGCAACGACGACGACAGCGCCGGCCGCGTGCCGTATTCGCTGGTGGCCAACCCGTTCTTCGACTGGGGCAACGACCGGCAGCCGAAGCGGCCGTACAACGAGACGGTCATCTACGAGGCCCACGTCAAGGGCATGACCGTGCATCACCCGTTCGTGCCCGACCAGCTGCGGGGCACGTACGCCGGCCTCGCGCACCCCGCCGTCGTCGAGCACCTGCAGAAGCTCGGCGTCACCGCGGTGGAACTGCTGCCGGTCCACCAGTTCGTCACCGACCACGGCCTCGCCGAAAAGGGGCTGACGAACTACTGGGGCTACAACACGATCGGGTATTTCGCGCCCCACGACGCCTACGCGGCGATGCCCGGCGAGGGCGGCCAGGTCCAGGAGTTCAAGGGCATGGTCAAGGCCTTCCACGAAGCCGGGATCGAAGTGATCCTCGACGTGGTTTACAACCACACCGCCGAGGGCAACCACCTCGGGCCGACCCTGTCGATGCGCGGCATCGACAACGAGGCCTACTACCGCCTGGTCGAGGGGGAGCCCGAGTACTACATGGACTACACCGGCACCGGGAACTCGTTGAACGTGCGCAACCCGCACACCCTGCAGCTGATCATGGACTCGCTGCGCTACTGGGTGACGGAGATGCACGTCGACGGCTTCCGGTTCGACCTCGCCTCGGCGCTGGCCCGCGAGTTCTACGACGTCGACCGGCTGTCGACGTTCTTCGACCTGGTCCAGCAGGACCCGATCGTCAGCCAGGTGAAGCTCATCGCCGAGCCGTGGGACGTCGGCCCCGGTGGCTACCAGGTCGGCAACTTCCCGCCTCTGTGGACGGAGTGGAACGGGCAGTTCCGCGACACCGTCCGCGACTTCTGGCGCGGCGAGCCCTCCACCCTCGGCGAGTTCGCCTCGCGGATCACCGGTTCGTCCGACCTCTACCAGGACGACGGCCGCCGCCCGTTCGCGTCGATCAACTTCGTCACCGCGCACGACGGCTTCACGCTGCGGGACCTGGTTTCCTACAACGAAAAGCACAACGAGGCCAACGGCGAAGACGGCCGCGACGGCGCCGACGACAACCGGTCGTGGAACTGCGGCGTCGAGGGCGAGACCGACGACGCCGGGGTGCTCGAGCTGCGGGCGCGGCAGCAGCGCAACATGCTGGCCACGCTGCTGCTGTCCCAGGGCGTGCCGATGGTGCTGCACGGCGACGAGTTCGGCCGCACCCAGCAGGGCAACAACAACGTCTACTGCCAGGACTCGGAACTGTCCTGGATGGACTGGGAACTGGCCAAGGAAAACGCGGACCTGGTCAAGTTCACCGGCGGGCTGACCGCGCTCCGGCAGCGGCACCCGGTGTTCCGCCGCCGCCGCTTCTTCCAGGGCGGCCCGGTCGGCAAGGGCGCGAAGCTCGGCGACATCGCCTGGTTCACCCCGGCCGGCGAAGAGATGACCGAGCAGAACTGGGACGACGGCTTCGGCAAGGCGGTCGTCGTCTTCCTCAACGGCAAGGCGATCCCCGACCTCGACCAGCGCGGGATGCACGTCGAGGACAACTCGTTCCTGCTCGCCTTCAACGCCCATCACGAGGACATCGACGCCACCCTGCCGGGCAACGGCTACGGCGAAAGCTGGACCGTCGTGGTCGACACCGCGACCGGCGAGGTCGAACCCGCCGACGCGAAGCCGATCGACGGCGGCGGCCGGCTGACCCTGCCCGCCCGGTCCCTGATCGTGCTGCAACGGACGGAGACGGAAGCCGAATGACGGTCCCCGAGTCGACCTACCGGGTGCAGCTGCGCCCGGAGTTCACGTTCGCCGACGCGGCCGGCATCGCCGGCTACCTGCGCGACCTCGGCATCGGCGCGCTGTACGCGTCGCCGGTGCTGGACGCGGCGCCCGGCTCGACGCACGGCTACGACGTCGTCGACCCGACCCACGCGCGGCCCGCGCTCGGCGGTGAGGGGGCGCGCCAGGAGCTCGCCGCGCTGCTGAAGGAGCTTGGGCTGGGGCTCGTCGTCGACATCGTGCCGAACCACATGTCGGTCGAAGTGCCGAAGGTGAACCGCTGGTGGTGGGACGTCCTGCAGCACGGCCGGGACTCCGAGTACGCCTCCTTCTTCGACGTCGACTGGGACCGCGGCCCGATCCTGCTGCCGGTCCTCGGCGACGACGACGCAGTGGGTGAACTGTCGGTCGAGGGCGACGAGCTCGGCTACTACGACCACCGGTTCCCGATCGCGCCCGGCACCGGGGGAGGCACCCCGCAGGAGGTCCACGAGCGCCAGCACTACCGCCTGATCGGCTGGCGCCGCGGCAACGCCGAACTGACCTACCGCCGGTTCTTCGACATCACGACACTGGCGGCGGTCCGCGTCGAAGACCCGAAGGTGTTCGCCGAGACGCACGGCGAGGTGCTGCGGTGGGTCGCCGACGGCGACGTCACCGGCCTGCGCATCGACCACCCCGACGGCCTCGCCGACCCCGGTGGCTACTTCCGGCGGCTGCGCGAGAACGCGCCGGACGCGTGGATCGTGGCCGAGAAGATCCTGCACCCCGGCGAGCCGCTGCCGCAGAGCTGGCCGGTCGACGGCACCACCGGCTACGACGCCCTGCGCGAGATCGCCGGCGTGTTCATCGACCCGGCGGGCGAGCCGGACTTCACCGCACTGGCGGACGAACTGGGCGTCAAGACCGGCTACCACCGCGTCGAAGCCGAGGCCCGCCGCCTGGTCACCGACCGCATCCTGGTCGCCGAGGTCCGGCGGATCGCCGCGCAGCTGCCGGACGTCGATCCGGAGCAGGCCCGGCAGGCGGTGGCCGAGACCATGATCGCCTTCCCCGTCTACCGCTCGTACCTGCCCGAAGGCGCGGCGCACTGGACGGCCGCGATCGACGGGGCCCGCCGCGCCCGGCCCGACCTCGCCGAGCCGCTGGCGGCGCTCGACGCCGCGGTGCGGAAGAACCCGGACGGCGAGCTGGCCACCCGCATCCAGCAGACGTCCGGCATGGTCGTGGCCAAGGGCACCGAGGACACGACCTTCTACCGCTACACGCGCTTTGCCGCGCTCAACGAGGTCGGCGGCAACCCGGACCGCTTCGGCCTGGACGTCGAGGAGTTCCACCGGCTGGCCGCCGAGCGCGAGGCAGGCTACCCGGCCGCGATGACCACGCTGACCACGCACGACACCAAGCGCTCGGAGGACACCCGCGCGCGGATGGCGGTGCTGGCCGAGGTACCCGGCGAGTTCGCCCAGGCCGTCCGGCGGTGGACCGCGCGGCGCGGCATCGACGAACCGTCGCTGAACCTGCTGGCCTGGCAGACGCTCGTGTCGACGTGGCCGATCGAACCGGCCCGGCTGCGGGACTACCTGGACAAGGCGGCCAAGGAAGCCAAGCTCCGGACCAGCTGGACCGACCACGACGAGGCCTTCGAGGCCGACGTCGCCGCGTGGCCCGAAGACGTCGTGAACGACTCCGAGCTGGCCGCCGACGTCGAGGCGTTCGTCCAGCGCATCGAGGGCCCCGGCTACGCGAACTCGCTCGGCCAGAAGCTCGTCCAGCTCACCGCGCCCGGCGTCCCCGACGTCTACCAGGGCACCGAGCTGTGGGACTTCTCGCTGGTCGACCCGGACAACCGCCGTCCGGTCGACTACGCGGCCCGCCGGGAGCTGCTGGCCCGGATCACCGACGGCGAGCTGCCGGAGATCGACGCGTCCGGCGCGGCGAAGCTCCTGGTCGTCCACCGGGCGCTGCGGTTGCGGCGGGAGCACCCGGCGCTGTTCCGCGGCTACCGGCCGCTGCGGGCCGAGGGGCCGGCCGCGGCGCACTGCCTGGCCTACACGCGCAGCCCCGATCTCGCCGTCGCGGTGACCCGGCTCCCGGTCGGCCTCGAGGCCGGCGGCGGCTGGCGCGACACGGTCCTGCCCCTGCCCGCCGGCGTCTGGACCGACGTCCTGACCGGCCGCGAGGTCACCGGTGACCTGGCCACCCTGTTCGAGCGGTACCCCGTCGCGTTGCTGGTGCGAGGAGACGTATGAGGTTCAGCGTGTGGGCCCCGGCCGCCCGCCGGGTCCGGGTGAGCGTCGACGCCGAGGTGCACGAGATGACCGCGGCGGACGGCGGCTGGTGGCACGCCGACGCCGAGGGCGTCAACTACGCCTTCCTGCTCGACGACGAGAAGCCGCTGCCCGACCCGCGGTCGCGGTGGCAGCCGCACGGCGTCCACCAGGAGTCGCGCGTCTACGACCACGGCGAGTTCGCCTGGACCGACGACGCCTGGACCGGGCGGCAGCTGGCCGGCGCCGTCCTCTACGAGCTGCACGTCGGCACGTTCACCGAGGGCGGCACGTTCGACGCGGCCATCGACCGGCTCGACCACCTCGTCGACCTCGGGATCACGCACGTCGAGCTGCTGCCGGTCAACGCCTTCGACGGCACCGCGGGCTGGGGCTACGACGGCGTCCTCTGGGGCGCGGTCCACGAGCCCTACGGCGGCCCGGACGGGCTCAAGCGGTTCGTCGACGCGGCGCACGCACGCGGCCTGGCCGTCGTGCTCGACGTCGTCTACAACCACCTCGGGCCCTCCGGCGCCTACCTCGACAAGTTCGGGCCGTACTTCGCCGGGCAGAACGAGTGGGGTCCCGGCCTCAACCTCGACGGCGCCGGCTCGGACGAGGTCCGCCGGTACGTGATCGACAACGCCCTGAGCTGGCTGCGTGACTTCCACATCGACGCCCTGCGCCTCGACGCCGTGCACGCCCTGCTCGACCGGCGCGCGGTCCACCTGCTCGAACAGCTGGCCACCGAGGTCGACGCGCTGTCCGCGGCCCTGAACCGGCCGCTGACCCTGATCGCCGAGTCCGACCTCAACGACCCGCGCCTGGTCACGCCCCGCGAGCGCGGCGGCTTCGGCCTGCACGCCCAGTGGTCGGACGACTTCCACCACGCCCTGCACGTCAAGCTCACCGGCGAGACGACGGGGTACTACACGGACTTCGCCGCCCCGGACGCGGTCGAGCGGGTGCTGCGCGAGGTGTTCTTCCACGCGAACACGTGGTCGTCGTTCCGGGAGCGGACCCACGGCCGCCCGGTCGACACGCGGACCGTGTCCGGCCACCGCTTCCTCGGCTACCTGCAGAACCACGACCAGATCGGCAACCGCGCGACCGGTGACCGGCTCTCGGCCACGGTCGCGCCGGGCCGGCTGGCCTGCGGCGCGGCGATCCTGTTCTGCTCGCCGTACACGCCGATGGTGTTCATGGGGGAGGAGTGGGCGGCGAGCACGCCGTGGCAGTTCTTCGCGTCCTTCCCGGACCCGGAGCTCGCCGAGGCCGTCCGCACGGGCCGCCGTCGCGAGTTCTCCCGGCACGGCTGGGGCGAGTCGGACGTGCCGGACCCGATGGACCCGGCCACGGTCGAGCGCTCCCGGCTCGACTGGGCCGAGCCGGAACGTCCCGGTCACCGGGACATGCTGGCCCTGTACCGCGCGTTGATCCGGCTGCGCCGGGAGCGGCCGGAGCTGGCCGACCCGTGGGTCGCGGACCTGCGCGTCGACTCCGCGCCGGACGGGTCCTGGCTGGTGCTGCACCGCGGCGCGCTGCGGCTGGCCGTCAACTTCGGCGCCGGCCCGGTGACGCTGCCGCTCGGGGCGACGGCGTCGCTGCTCACCTGGGGAGAGGCCACCGTGGACGGTGGCGCCGCGCACCTGCCGCCGGACACCTTCGTGCTGGCCGAGACCGCCGTGTGACGCGGGTCGCCGCCGGGTAACTGTCCGGTAATGGCGCGCACGGACCACCACCGATCTGGGACGATTCAGGAATGGCCACACGACCCTCGACCCAGCACGTCCTCGCCGGCCGCCCCTTTCCGCTCGGTGCCCACCCCGAGGCCGGCGGGGTGCGGTTCGCGATCACGTCCGCCGTCGCGGACGCCGTCGACCTGTGCCTGGTCGACGCCGACGGGTCGGAACGCCGGATCGCGCTGACCGAGCGCACGTTCGGCGTCTGGCACGGCCTGGTCCCCGGCGTGACGCCGGGGCAGCGGTACGGCTACCGCATCCACGGCCCGTACGACCCGGCCCGCGGCCTGCGGTGCAACCCGCACAAGCTGCTGGTCGACCCGTACGCCCGGCAGATCACCGGCCGGCTCACCGACCTGACCGCGGCCCAGGGCTTCACCGGCGACCCCGAGCGCGGCCCGATGTCCACTGTGGACTCCCTGGGCAGCGTCCCGCTGTCGGTGGTCAGCTCGCCGGGCGGCCCGGACACCGGGATCAAGCCGGAGGTGCCGTTCGAGGAGGCGGTGATCTACGAGCTGCACGTCAAGGGCTTCACCCAGCAGCACCCGTTCATCCCGGAGGCACTGCGCGGCACCTACCTCGGCCTGGCCCACCCGGTGGCCATCGAGTACCTCACCCGGCTCGGCGTCACCTCGGTCGAGCTGCTGCCGGTGCACGCGTTCCTCGACGAGCCGTCGCTGATCCGGGCCGGGCGGCACAACTATTGGGGCTATTCGCCGCTCGGCTTCTTCGCCCCGCACGCCGCCTACGCCAGCGAACCCGGCCACGAGGTCGAGGAGTTCCGGCTGATGGTGGCCGCCCTGCACGCGGCCGGCATCGAGGTGATCCTCGACGTCGTGTTCAACCACACCTGCGAGGGCGGCCCGGACGGGCCGACGCTGAGCTTCCGCGGGCTGAACGCGCCGGCGTACTACCTGCACACCGACCGCGGGCACATGGCCGACATCACCGGCTGCGGCAACACCCTCGAAGCGGGCTCGCCGACCGTGGTCCGGCTGGTCACCGACTCGCTGCGGTACTGGACGCAGGAGATGGGCGTCGACGGCTTCCGGTTCGACCTGGCCAGCACGCTCGGGCGGCCGCGCGGCGGCGCGTTCGACCCGGCGTCGACGCTGCTCACCGCGATCACCGCCGACCCGGTGCTCTCGCGCTGCAAGCTGATCGCCGAGCCGTGGGACGCGACCGGCGAGGGCTACCGCGTCGGCGGCTTCGGCGCCCAGTGGGCCGAGTGGAACGGCCGCTACCGCGACACCGTGCGCGACTTCTGGCGCGGCACGACCGGCGTCCGCGACCTCGCCTACCGGCTGTCCGGCTCGTCGGACCTCTACGACCACAACCTGCGCCGGCCGTGGCAGTCGATCAACTTCGTCACCGCCCACGACGGCTTCACGTTGCGGGATCTGGTGTCCTACAACGAGAAGCACAACGAGGCCAACGGCGAGGACAACCGCGACGGCACCAACGACAACCGCTCGTGGAACCACGGCGCCGAGGGGGACACGGCCGACCCGGCCGTCCGCGCGCTGCGGGCCCGGCAGGCCCGCAACATGTTCGCGACGCTGCTGCTGTCCACCGGCACCCCCATGCTCACCGCGGGTGACGAGTTCTGGCGGACCCAGGGCGGCAACAACAACGCCTACTGCCTCGACGACGAGACGTCGTGGTTCGACTGGACCCCGGACGACCCCGCGGCCGAGGCCATGCTGGCCTTCGCCCGCCGCGTCGTCCGGCTGCGCGCGAACAGCCCGGCGCTGCGGCAGCCGGAGTTCTTCGAAGGCCGGACGACGCCGACCGGCAAGCCGGACCTGGTCTGGTTCCGCCCGGACGGCGAGGAGTTCGGCGAGAGCGACTGGTTCGAGGACCGGCACACGCTCGGCATGTGGATCGACGGCTCGAACAGCCAGGCCCGCAACCGCGAGGGCGAGCTGGTGTCCGACCACTCGTGGCTGCTCTGGCTGCACGCCGGCGACGGCCCGGCCGAGGTCATCCTGCCCGGCCGCGAGTACGGCGAGACGTTCAAGCCGACCCTGGACACGAGCACCGCGGACGGCAGCCCGGCCAACCCGGGCGCCCTGGAGGCCAAGAGCCGCGTGACCCTCGGGTCCCGCTCCCTCCTCCTGCTCCGCGCCCCCCGCTTGGCCGCCGACCCCCACCCCGAGCCCTACTGACGCGTACCCCGGGCGCCGGCCCCTGTGAACGGGGAGTCGACACGCGTGATCGGAAAGTCGACACGCGTGATCGAAGGGTCGACACGGGCACGGCCGCCGTGTCGACCCGGCAATCACGCGAGTTGACTCCCTGATCACGCGTGTCGACCCGGCAAGCACGGGTGGGCGTAACCTGCCGGACATCTGGCGGAGATTCGTTGCGGGAACAGCGTTTCGGTTGGTCTCGATTGGGTACAGGGATAGAGAACCCTGCCTCGTGGGCGCTTGATCGAGTCAGGCAGACTGTCGCCGTCTGCGTCCAACCGACACATCGAAGGGCGTTGCCCATGACCGGCCGGCTCGGCATCGACGACGTCTCCCCCAGCGTGAGCTGCGGCCGGTATCCGGCCAAAGCCGTTGTGGGGGAACACATCCCGGTCTTCGCGACCGTCTGGCGCGAGGGCCACGACGCCGTCGCGGCCACCGTCGCGTGGCGCGGCCCGGAGGACCGGCTGACGCGCCAGACGCGGATGGTGCCGCGCGGTCCCGACCACCCCGACGAGTTCGCCGCGGTGATCGCCCCGGACACCACCGGTCTCTGGACGTTCCGGATCGACGCGTGGAGCGACCCGTGGGCGACGTGGGAGCACGCCGTCGAGGTGAAGGTCGCCGCCGGGCAGGGCCCCGAGGACCTCGCCAACGACATCGAGAACGGCGCCCGGCTGATCGAGCGCGTCTCCCGCCGCCCCGACCGGCGGGGCGAGAAAGCGCTGCTGACCGGCGCGGTGAGGGCCCTGCGCGACGAAGAGCGCAGCCTCGCCGAGCGCGTCGGGCCGGCGCTCTCGCCCGAGGTCCGCCAGGTCATGCACGAGTTCCCGGTGCGGGAGCTGATCACCAAGGGCAAACCGTTCAAGGTGTGGGTCGACCGCCGCCGCGCCGCGTACGGCTCCTGGTACGAGCTGTTCCCCCGCTCGACCGGTGGCCTCGACGCCGGGGGCAAGCCGGTGCACGGCACCTTCGCCACCGCCGCGACGGCCCTGGACCGCGTGGCGAAGATGGGCTTCGACGTCGTCTACCTCCCGCCGATCCATCCGATCGGGCGGGTGAACCGCAAGGGCCCGAACAACACCCTCGACGCCAAGCCGGAGGACGTCGGCTCGCCGTGGGCGATCGGCGCCGACGAGGGCGGGCACGACTCGATCCACCCCGAACTGGGCACCTTCGACGACTTCGACGCCTTCGTGGCCCGCGCGGAAGAGCTCGGCATGGAGGTGGCGCTCGACTTCGCGCTGCAGGCCGCGCCCGACCACCCGTGGGTCCTCAAGCACCCCGAGTTCTTCACCACGCGCCCGGACGGCTCGATCGCGTACGCGGAGAACCCGCCGAAGAAGTACCAGGACATCTACCCGATCAACTTCGACAACGACCCCAAGGCCGTCTACGAAGAGATGCTGCGGGTCATCACCGTCTGGATCGACCACGGGGTGAAGATCTTCCGGGTCGACAACCCGCACACCAAGCCGCCGGACTTCTGGGCCTGGCTCATCCAGTCGGTCAAGGACGCCCACCCCGACGTGCTGTTCCTCGCCGAGGCGTTCACCCGCCCGGCGCGCCTGTGGGGCCTGGCCCGGCTCGGCTTCACCCAGAGCTACACCTACTTCACCTGGCGCACCGGCAAGCAGGAGCTGATCGACTTCGCCATCGACCTGCGGGAACACTGGAACGAGGGCCGGCCGAACCTGTTCGTCAACACCCCGGACATCCTCCACGAGTCGCTGCAGCGCGGCGGCCCGGGCATGTTCGCGCTGCGGGCCGCGCTGGCCGCGACGATCTCGCCGACGTGGGGCGTCTACTCCGGCTACGAGCTGTTCGAGCACGTCCCGGTCCGCGAAGGCAGCGAGGAGTACCTCGACTCCGAGAAGTACCAGCTGCGTCCCCGCGACTTCGAGCGGGCGCTCGCCGAAGGGCGTTCGCTGGAGCCGTGGCTGGCGAAGCTGAACGCCGTCCGCCGCGCCCACCCGGCGCTGCAGCAGATGCGCACCCTGCACTTCCACCACATCGACAACGACGCGCTGCTGGCCTACTCCAAACAGGACCCGGCCACCGGCGACACCGTGGTCACGGTCGTCACCCTCGACCCGTACGGGCCCCAGGAGGGCACGTTGTGGCTCGACACCGGCGCGCTCGGGTTCGAGCCGCACGAGCGGCTGATCGCCCACGACGAGGTCACCGGCGACACGTGGGAATGGGGTCCGGCGAACTACGTCCGGCTCGAG
The DNA here is from genome assembly GCF_046548775.1 of Amycolatopsis sp. cmx-4-61. Lineage (NCBI taxonomy): Bacteria > Bacillati > Actinomycetota > Actinomycetes > Pseudonocardiales > Pseudonocardiaceae > Amycolatopsis > Amycolatopsis sp. cmx-4-61. The sequence continues at coordinate 51,201 of NZ_JAEBEI010000028.1, forward strand.
CCGTGGCGGGCGGTGGCGCACGTGGTTTCGGTCAGACGACGGCTGGCCGCCTGAGAACGGAAGGACAGGAATCCGAGGGACTGAGGTGGAACAGATGGCGGAAGAGGGCCGGCCCGACGCGCGGCGCGATGCGGCGGCAGCCGCACTGGGGCTGGAGGGCGTGCCGCACACCGGTGAGGCGATGACCGCCGACGGCATGCTCGTGGAACCGCAGGCCGGGGACTTCCGGTCGGCGCAGCAGGCGCCGAGCAACCCGGAGTGGTTCAAGGGCGCGGTGTTCTACGAAGTGCTGGTGCGTGCGTTCGCCGACTCCAACGGCGACGGCACCGGCGACCTGCGCGGCCTGGCCGGCCGGCTCGACTACCTGGCCTGGCTGGGCATCGACTGCCTGTGGCTGCCGCCGTTCTACGCCTCGCCGCTGCGCGACGGCGGCTACGACATCAGCGACTTCCGTGCGGTGCTGCCCGAGTTCGGCAGCGTCGAGGACTTCGTCTTCCTGCTCAACGAGGCCCACCGGCGCGGCATCCGGGTGATCACCGACCTGGTGCTCAACCACACCTCGGACGCGCACCCGTGGTTCCAGCAGTCCCGCAACGAGCCCGACGGCCCATACGGCGACTACTACGTGTGGAGCGACGACGACTCCCGCTACGCCGACGCGCGGATCATCTTCGTCGACACCGAGACGTCGAACTGGACCTACGACCCGGTCCGCGGCCAGTTCTACTGGCACCGGTTCTTCTCCCACCAGCCCGACCTGAACTACGAGAACGTCGACGTCCAGAACGCGATGATCGACGTCCTGCGGTTCTGGCTGGACCTGGGCATCGACGGGTTCCGCCTGGACGCCGTGCCGTACCTGTTCGAGCAGGAGGGCACCAACTGCGAGAACCTGCCGCGCACGCACGAGTTCCTCAAGCGCTGCCGGAAGGTCGTCGACGACGAGTACCCGGGCCGGATCCTGCTCGCGGAGGCCAACCAGTGGCCCTCGGACGTCGTCGAGTACTTCGGCGACCCGGCGGTCGGCGGCGACGAGTGCCACATGGCGTTCCACTTCCCGCTGATGCCGCGGATCTTCATGGCGGTGCGCCGCGAATCGCGCTTCCCGATCTCGGAGATCCTCACCCAGACCCCGGAGATCCCCAGCGGGACGCAGTGGGGCATCTTCCTGCGCAACCACGACGAGCTGACCCTCGAGATGGTCACCGACGAAGAGCGCGACTACATGTACGCGGAGTACGCCAAGGACCCGCGCATGAAGGCCAACATCGGCATCCGCCGGAGGCTCGCGCCGCTGCTGGACAACGACCGCAACCAGCAGGAGCTGTTCACCGCGATGCTGCTGTCCCTCCCCGGTTCGCCCGTTCTGTACTACGGTGACGAGATCGGCATGGGAGACAACATCTGGCTCGGCGACCGCGACGCGGTGCGCACCCCCATGCAGTGGACCCCGGACCGCAACGCCGGGTTCTCCTCCTGCGACCCGGGCCGCATCTACCTGCCGGTCATCATGGACCCGGTGTACGGCTACCAGGGCCTGAACGTGGAGGCGCAGTCCAACAACGCGTCCTCGCTGCTCAACTGGACCCGCCGGATGATCGAGGTGCGCAAGCAGCACCACGCGTTCGCCGAAGGCGACTTCATCGACCTCGGCGGGTCCAACCCGAGTGTGCTGGCGTACAAGCGCCGGTGGCGGCGCCCGGACGGTGGCGAGGACATCGTGCTCTGCGTCAACAACCTCTCCCGGTTCCCGCAGCCGGTGGAGCTGGATCTGTCCGTGCACCGCGGGTGCACGCCGGTGGAGCTCACCGGCGGCGTGCGGTTCCCCAGCATCGGGGAGCTGCCGTACCTGCTGACCCTGCCGGGGCACGGCTTCTACTGGTTCCAGCTGACGAGTTCGGGAGACGAAGGCGAAGCGAGGTGAGTTCCTTGTCCGACCCACGTGAGCTGGTCGACGACCTGACCGAGGACCTGAAGCGCTGGCTGCCGGAGCAGCGCTGGTTCGCCGGCAAGGACCGGCCGGTGACCGGCGTCCGGCCACTCGGCGTGACCGAGCTGGTCGCCGGCGATCCGCAACTGCTGCACGTGGTCATCGAGGTCGCCCAGGACGACCGGCGCGAGCCCTACCAGCTGCTGGTGGGCCGGCGGACGCACCCGCCGGAGATCGCGTCCACCAGCTGGATCGGCGCGGTCGGTGACCTGAACGCCTACGAGGCGTCCGGCGACCTGGACGTCACCGGCGTGCTGCTCGACCTGATGGCCCGCGAGGAGACGGTCGGGGCACTGGTCTTCGAGCACGAGCCCGGCGTCCGGCTGGAAACCGGGCTGCGAGCCCGGCCGATCACGTCGGAGCAGAGCAACACGTCCCTGGTCTACGGCGGGCAGTACATCCTCAAGCTGTTCCGGAAGCTGACGCCGGGCAAGAACAAGGACCTGCTGCTGCACCGCGCGCTGCAGGGGGTGGGTAGCAAGCACATCGCGCACCCGCTGGGGTCGATCACCGGCGACCTGGACGGCGAGCCGACCACGGTCGGCATGCTCCAGCAGTTCGTCTCCGACGCGGTCGACGGCTGGGCGATGGCCACCACCAGTGTCCGCGACCTGATGGCGGCGCCGGAGCTGCACGCCGGGGAGGTCGGCGGCGACTTCGCCGGCGAGGCGGAGCGGCTCGGGCGCGCCGTGGCCGAGGTGCACGCGGACCTGGCCGAGGCGCTCGGCACCGAACCGGTCGACGCCGACGAGCTGGAACGCTCGGCGAAGGCGATGCTCGACCGGCTCGACACGATCGCCGGGCGGGTGCCCGAGCTGGCCGCGCACGCGCCGGCGCTGCGGGCGGCGTTCGAGAAGCTGCGGGCGCTGCCGCTGGACTCGGTGACCATGCAGTACATCCACGGCGACCTGCACCTGGGCCAGGTACTGCGGACCGTCGGCGGCTGGCTGCTGATCGACTTCGAGGGCGAGCCCGCGGCCCCGGTCGAGGAACGCCACGCGCTCCGGTCGCCGTTGCGCGACGTCGCGGGCATGCTGAGGTCGTTCGACTACGCCGCCCAGCAGATGCTGGTCGGCCAGCCGGACGACCCGGCGCTGGCCGAACGCGCCCAGGAGTGGTCGGAGCGCAACCGGGCGGCGTTCTGCGAAGGGTACGCCGCGATCGCGGCGGACCCGCGCGAGCAGGGTGAGCTGCTGCGCGCCTTCGAACTGGACAAGGCGGTGTACGAGGTGGGGTACGAGCACGCGAACCGGCCGGACTGGCTGGGCGTGCCGCTCGCCTCGATCGCCCGGATCACCAACGGAGGGACGACACCGTGAACGCGGCTCCCGAAGGCCTCCCGGCCGCGGCCCCGCCGGCCGCGGACATCGACCGGCTGCTCGCCGGCTCGCACCACGACCCGCACTCGGTGCTGGGCGTGCACGCGGTGGGCAAGGGCTTCGCGGCCCGGGCCCTGCTGCCCGGGGCGAAAGCCGTCACGCTCTGCGCGGGCGGGAAGAAGTACCCGATGGAACCGGTGATCGACGCGCTGTTCGCCGTCGCCGTGCCCGAGCACCCCGGCGACTACCGGCTGGAGGTCGAGTACGACGGGCACACCGCGACGGCCGACGACCCGTACCGCTGGCTGCCCACGGTCGGCGAGCTCGACCTGCACCTGATCGGCGAGGGCCGCCACGAGCGGCTGTGGGAGGTGCTCGGCGCGCACGTGCGGTCCTACGAGACGCCGGAGGGCGTCGTCGAAGGGACGTCGTTCGCGGTCTGGGCGCCGAACGCCCGCGGCATCCGCGTGATCGGTGACTTCAACGGCTGGGACGGGCGCGGGCACCCGATGCGCTCGCTCGGCGGGTCCGGGGTCTGGGAGCTGTTCGTGCCCGGCGTCGGCGTCGGCACCTGCTACAAGTTCCGGATCCTCGGCGCGGACGGCAACTGGCACGAGAAGGCCGACCCGATGGCGTTCGCCACCGAGCAGCCGCCGGCGACGGCGTCGGTCGTCACCACTTCCGCGCACCTGTGGTCGGACGACGACTGGGTCGCCCAGCGCGAGGCGACCCAGTGGATCGCGGCGCCGATGAGCGTCTACGAGGTCCACCTCGGCTCCTGGCGGCCCGGACTGGACTACCGGGAACTGGCCGACCAGCTGGGCGACTACCTCGTCGAGACCGGCTTCACGCACGTCGAGCTGCTGCCGGTGTCGGAGCACCCGTTCGGCGGCTCGTGGGGCTACCAGGTGACGTCGTACTACGCGCCGACGTCCCGCTTCGGCTCGCCGGACGACTTCCGCTACTTCGTCGACCGCCTGCACCAGCGGGGGATCGGCGTGCTGGTGGACTGGGTGCCCGCGCACTTCCCGAAGGACAGCTGGGCGCTGGCGAAGTTCGACGGCACCGCGCTCTACGAGCACGCGGACCCGCGCCGCGGCGAGCAGCCCGACTGGGGCACGCTCGTGTTCGACTTCGGGCGCAACGAAGTCCGCAACTTCCTGGTCGCCAACGCGCTGTACTGGATCGAGGAGTTCCACCTCGACGGCCTGCGCGTGGACGCCGTCGCGTCGATGCTGTACCTCGACTACTCCCGCAAGGACGGGGAGTGGCTGCCCAACCAGTACGGCGGGCGGGAGAACCTCGACGCGGTGCGGTTCCTGCAGGAGCTGAACGCGACCGTCTACAAGCGACACCCGGGTGTCGTGATGGTGGCCGAGGAGTCGACGGCCTGGCCGGGTGTCACGCGCCCGACGCACCTCGGCGGCCTCGGGTTCGGCTTCAAGTGGAACATGGGCTGGATGCACGACACGCTCCGGTACCTGTCGCACGAGCCGATCCACCGCGCGTACCACCACAACGAGATGACGTTCTCGCTCGTGTACGCGTGGAGCGAGAACTTCGTGCTGCCGCTGTCGCACGACGAAGTGGTGCACGGCAAGGGATCCCTGTGGGGCCGGATGCCGGGCGACGCCTGGAACAAGGCGGCCGGGCTGCGGTCGCTGCTGGCGTTCATGTGGGCGCACCCGGGCAAGCAGCTGCTGTTCATGGGCGGCGAGTTCGGCCAGCCGGGGGAGTGGTCGGAGTCGAAGTCGCTCGACTGGCACCTGCTGGACGAGCCGCTGCACCTCGGCGTCTGGGAGCTGCTGCGGTCGCTGAACACGGTGTACCGGTCCACGCCGGCGTTGTACAGCCAGGACACCTCACCGGACGGCTTCCGCTGGATCGACGCGAACGACTCGAGCGGCAACGTGCTGAGCTTCCTCCGCATCGGCACCGACGGCTCCCGGCTGGCCTGCGTCGCGAACTTCGCCGGGGTCCCGCACCACGACTACCGGGTCGGCCTGCCGTCGGCGGGCCGCTGGCGGGAGGTCGTCAACACGGACGCGGAGGCGTACGGCGGGTCCGGGGTCGGGAACCTGGGCGCGGTGGAGGCGACGGAAGACCCGTGGCACGGCCAGCCGGCCTCCGCGGTCCTCCAGCTCCCCCCGGCCGGCGTCCTCTGGCTCCTCGAAGAAACCCCGGAGACCCCCGAACTCCCGTGACCCGAGGGTCGACACGCGTGATCAGGAGGTCGACACGCGTGAGGGGAGGGTCGACACGGCGACTGGCATCGTGTCGACCCTTCAATCACGCGAGTCGGCTCTCCTATCACGCGTGCTGACCCTTCCATCACGCGAAAAGGGCTCCGCGGGGCGGGCGTGGCGGGCTTACCATCGGGGGATGGGCGGCAGCGGTGGCGTCCTTGCGAACCTGATCCTCTTCATCGTGGTCTGCCTCGCGCCCACGGTGCTGTTCTGGTGCGCGCTGCGCGTCCCCAAGGTGGTCGGCTGGGTCCGGCAGAAACGCGCGAAGCCGCAACCCGAAAACCCGCCGATCGAACGCGTCGCCGCGGACCTGCGGCGGGTGCACCGGTTGCTGGCCGGCTACCCGTCCGGGACGCCGGCCGCGCGCCGGCTCGGCACCCGGCAGGCGTACGACGAACTCCTCACCGTGGCGTGCCGCCAGGTCGGCGTCCCGCACCGGCTCGGCGAACTGCCCGAGGGGATGGACCGCGAGATCGAACGCCTGCGCGTCGAGCAGTCACTGCGGGAGCGCGGGCTGGCCGTGCCCTGAACGCGGAAACCCCGCCACCGAGGTGACGGGGTTTCCGTTGTACCCAAAGGGAACTCAGTCCAGGTAGTCCCGCAGGACCTGGGACCGCGACGGGTGGCGCAGCTTGGACATCGTCTTCGACTCGATCTGCCGGATGCGCTCGCGGGTGACCCCGTACACCTGGCCGATCTCGTCGAGCGTGCGCGGCTGGCCGTCGGTGAGGCCGAAGCGCAGCCGGACCACGCCCGCCTCGCGCTCGGACAGCGTCTGCAGCACCGACTGGAGCTGGTCCTGCAGCAGCGTGAACGACACCGCGTCGACCGCGACGACCGCTTCGGAGTCCTCGATGAAGTCGCCGAGCTGGCTGTCGCCCTCGTCGCCGATCGTCTGGTCCAGCGAGATCGGCTCGCGCGCGTACTGCTGGATCTCCAGGACCTTCTCCGGGGAGATGTCCATTTCCTTCGCGAGCTCTTCCGGGGTCGGCTCGCGGCCGAGGTCCTGGAGCAGCTCGCGCTGGATGCGGCCCAGCTTGTTGATGACCTCGACCATGTGCACCGGGATGCGGATGGTGCGGGCCTGGTCGGCCATCGCGCGGGTGATCGCCTGGCGGATCCACCACGTGGCGTACGTCGAGAACTTGTAGCCCTTGGTGTAGTCGAACTTCTCCACCGCGCGGATCAGGCCGAGGTTGCCCTCCTGGATCAGGTCCAGGAACGCCATGCCGCGGCCGGTGTAGCGCTTGGCCAGCGAGACCACGAGCCGGAGGTTCGCCTCGAGCAGGTGGTTCTTGGCGCGCTCGCCGTCACGCACGATCCACTTGAGATCGCGGCGCATCTGCGTGACGAGCTTTTCGCCCTCTTCCTCGGCGGTGCGCACGCGCTCGGCGGCGTAGAGCCCGGCCTCGATCCGCTTGGCCAGCTCCACCTCCTCCTCCGCGTTCAGCAGCGCGACCTTGCCGATCTGCTTGAGGTAGGCGCGCACGGAGTCGGCGGACGCGGTGAGCTCGGCGTCCTTGCGCGCCTGGCGCAGCGCCTCGGACTCCTCCTCGTCCCAGACGAAGTCCGGGTTGTCGGAGCTCTTCGCCGCCTTTTCGGCCGCGGCACCGCGGCGACGCTGCGCCGGGGTCTCCTCGTCCGACTCCTCGTCGTCATCGTCGTCGTCGGCCGAGTCGGTGTCCGGCTCGTCGCTGACCGTTTCGTCGACGACGTCGACCTCGACCTCTTCCAGGTCCGACAGGTCGGGCGTACCGAGGTCCTCGTCCTCGAGGTCGCCGGGAACGTCCGGCTCGCCGTCTTCGGTCTTCGGGCCCTTGGTCACGGCCTTCTTCGCCGGTGCCTTCTTGGCCGGCGCCTTCTTGGCGGTGGTGGTCTTGCGGGCCGCCGGCTTCGCCGTCCCGGTGGCTGCCTCTTCGGCCGGCTCGCCGGCTGCGGTCGCTGTCTTCGTCCCGCCTCGGGTTGCGGTTCTTGCGGCTGCCACTTACGCCCTTTCGCAGCGGTCGATCACGACGAGCAACGGCCTGGGGCCACTGCTGCCTCACATTCGGGGATCACGCCTCGGCCTGCGGTTTTGCCCTCCGCAGCCGTGGGCCGTGTTCCATTGTAACGACGGTACGCGCATGCGGTGCGAAGCGATCACCCTCAGCGCCGATTCAGTGCTGGATGCCCTCCGCCGCGGCGGCCGCGGCGCCGACGATCCCGGCGTTGTTCTGCAGGCTCGCGACCAGCACCGGAGTGCGGATGTCCAGCAGCGGCACCCATTTCTCGGCCTTCTTGCTGACCCCGCCGCCGACGATGAACAGGTCGGGCCAGATGAGGTTCTCCAGCACGGTCAGATAACGGTGCACGCGCTTGGCCCATTCGGGGTAGGAGAGCCCCTCGTTGTCCTTCACCGAAGCGGCCGCGCGCTTCTCGGCGTCGTGGCCGTCGATCTCGAGGTGGCCGAATTCGGTGTTCGGGACGAGCTTGCCGTCCTGGAACACCGCGCTGCCGATGCCGGTGCCGAAGGTGAGCAGCGCGGTCACGCCCGTGCGCGCGACCGGATCGCCGAAGCGGATCTCGGCCATGCCCGCCGCGTCGGCGTCGTTCAGCATCGCGATCTGGTCGACGCTGCGGCCGAGCCGCTTGGCGAACAGCGCGTCGGCGTCGGTGCCGATCCACTGCTTGTCGATGTTGGCCGCGGTGTGCGCGACGCCCTTCTTGACGACGGCCGGCAGCGTCACGCCGACCGGGCCGTCCCAGCCCGCCTGCGTGACGATGTCGTGCACGACGTCCGCCACGGCCGACGGCGTGGACGGCTTCGGCGTCTCGATCCGGATGCGGTCGCCGATGAGCTGACCGGCGTCCAGGTCGACCAAGGCGCCCTTGATCCCGCTGCCGCCGATGTCGATGCCGAAACCTCGGCGGGTCGCCTCCACCACGGACGTGGTCCCTTCTCGCACGATTCAGAAGCCTGCCTCGGAGACTTTAACCGGATGTGGTGACATGTCGGACGTGGGAGTTGACGAGTCGTTGCTGAAAAGCGTCGCGGTGCAGGTCGCGACGGAAGCCGCCGCGCTGGTCCGCGAGGCCTGGGCGGGCATGGCGGACGGCCGTTCGGTGGCCGTGGGCACCAAGTCCGGGGCCACCGACGTGGTGACCGCGGTGGACCACGAGTCCGAACGCCTGGTGCGGGACCGGCTGGCCGAGCTGCGGCCGGGGGAGCCGGTGCTGGGCGAGGAGGGTGGCGGCGCCGCGGGCGACGGCGTGACGTGGGTGGTCGACCCGATCGACGGCACGGTCAACTTCCTCTACGGGCTGCCGTGGTTCGCGGTGTCGGTGGCGGCCCAGGTCGGCGGGCGGTCGGTGGCCGGCGCGGTGGTCGAGCCGGCGAGCGGCCGCGTGTGGTCGGCGGCCCGCGGCCGGGGCGCGTTCCTGGACGGACGCCGGCTGGCGGTGTCGGCGCCCGCGAGCCTCGAGGTGACGCTGGTCGGAACCGGTTTCGCGTACTCGCCCGCGCGGCGGACGCGGCAGGCCGAGTTCGCGGCCTCGCTGCTCGGGCGGGTCCGCGACATCCGCCGCAACGGAGCGGCGTCGCTGGACCTGTGCGCGGTGGCGGCGGGCTGGCTGGACGCGTACGTGGAGCACGGCCTCCACAGCTGGGACTGGGCGGCGGGGGCGCTGATCGCGGCCGAGGCGGGCGCGGAGGTGTCACTGCCGGGGTCGTCGCCGGACTTGGGCGCGGACGCGACGTACGCGGCGGCCCCGTCGATCGCGCAGCCCCTGCGGAAGGTCCTGGCGGACTGCGGCGCAGCAGAGGTCTGACCAGGTCCCGCGGGCGCCCGGAATTGTCGGTGCCCGCCGGTAGCGTGGAAAACGGGGGGCGCCCCCGCGGGCGAGGGTGAGCGCGGGCTCCGGGGAGAGGTCAGCAGGCGACGTCGCGGGCCGAAGCCAGCAGCGTCTGGTCCACCACGGGGGCCTTCGCGCCCGCGGACTGCTCGTTGCCGCCGCCACCCTGGTGGGTCTTCGACCAGTCGGCGAGCTGGGTGATGATCTGCCGGGCTTCCGCGCGGGGCCGGAGGTCGCCGAAGAGCGTGCCCGTCACCACGTCGACGCTCGCGTCCTTGCGGTTGTCCTGGACCAGCTCCGCGCACGGCACCACCAGGCTGAGCGTGCGGGCCGCGGTGACGCCGTTCTCGCCGAAGCGGATCTGGCCGCGGCACTTGGCTTCGCGGTTCTCGTACGCCGGGTCGTTGGCGGGTTCGGCCGCCCCGATGAAGCCGAGTTCGCGCAGCGCCGTCGTGGTGATGCCGCCCTGGCCGCGGCTGCCCGAGGCGTTGAGGACGCGGTAGGCGACCTTGTCCGGCGGGATCGGCGTGCGGTCGTCGAGCGCGTTGTGGGGGAGGCTGCTGAACGTCACACCCGGCGGTGGGCTCGCGGGCGGGTCGCACTTGACGGCGTCGTCGATGTCGCCCTTGCCGATCGCGGCGTTCACCCAGACGACGATCGCGCCGACCGCGAGCACCCCGATGACGATCAGCGCCGGCAGCGGCTTGTGCTTGCGGTACGGCCGCGCCGCACGGTCCCCGATGCCGTTCCCCGACGCCACCTGCCCGTCCCTTCCCGAACACCGAAACCGGCCGTGCGTACCGAGCACCGCCGAGGCGGTCAGCCTAGGCGTTGCGACCGGCGCACGCCGTCCCGGGTCACCCCCGTGGGTTCCCGCGTCGATCCCGCGGGATCGGCCCCGTCCGGGCCGATCCCGTGACGACGATCGCACCACGCCGGGACCGGCCGGGGCAAGCGGAGACGGGCCGCGCGTGAAGTTCTCCACCCGCGCGCAACCCGAACGGACGACGACGCGTCTTACCTGCGGGTTCCCCCTGTCGGGTGACGATTCCCCGGCAATGTCTGACTCGTTGCAGAACCCGGACAGCGGTGAGCTACCCTTCCCGGGCTCCGGCCGCAGGAAGAGGCCCGAAAAGAAGAGACCTCGGTCACTTCGGCCGTCGGGCACAAACAGGGGCCCTGGAACGTTGACCAGCGGCACGGCGGACTCAGGGGCGCATCCCGGAGTCCGGGAAAACGACTACACAAGCTGATCGCAGGGGTGAGGGACAACATGGCTACCGACTACGACGCTCCGCGCCGCAGCGAAGCCGACGAGCTGGCCGAAGACTCGTTGGAGGAGCTCAAGGCCCGGCGGAACGAGAACCAGTCCGGCGTCGTCGACGTCGACGAGGACGCGACCGCCGAGAACTTCGAGCTGCCGGGTGCCGACCTCTCCGGGCTTTCCGGTGAGGACATGACCGTGAAGGTGGTGCCGAAGCAGGCCGACGAGTTCACCTGCTCGGTGTGCTTCCTGGTGCACCACCGCAGCCGGCTGGCCGAGGACAACGGCGGACGCCTGATCTGCCGCGACTGCGCCTGAAAGGCGCGGAGGGGTTCTCGGACACAGGGGAACGAACAGACGCGACGGAGAGCCTCGAGGGACGAGGGGAAGGCTCGAAGCGCGCTGGGGACAAGGGGCCGGCCGGCAGGCCGGCCCCCTTCCATGTCCGGGGTCAGGTGCTCTTGAGCAGCCCGGCCACGCGCTCGGGGTGCCGGGTGCTGAACAGCCAGTACGGCGTCGGGTCGTTCGCGTCGGTGAGGTGCACCTTCACCACCGGGCCGACCCAGCCGCGGTGCAGCACGTAGGCCGCCGGGTCGCCGTCGCGGCCGAGGGCCTTGCGCTTGGCCTCCTTGTCGAAGATCTCCACCTCGCCGGCGTACCGCAGCGGCAGGTGGGCGTCGCCGACCCACAGTTCCGGCTCGTCGCCGCCGGTGATCCGGACCTTCGACCGGCCCAGCGACAGCAGCAGCGCCACGACGACCGGCAGCGCGATCACGTACGGCAGCCACGCCCGGATCCCCGGGTACCCGAGGTCGATCTCGGCCGCGAGCAGGACCGCCCCCAGCACCGGCAGCGGCCAGCCCCACCACGGGACGTACAGCCGTTCGGAGTGCCGGACCGCGGCGTTCGCGGCCGTCTTCGCTGATTCACCCACGGGTAGAGAGTAATCTCGCCGCCCGTGTCCAGCGTTCAGGTACTCCTTTCCCGGCTCGACCCGGATGTCCCGCTGCCCGCCTACGCCCGACCGGGCGACGCGGGCGCCGATCTCGTCACCACCTCGGATATCGTCCTCGGGCCCGGGGAACGCGGCGTCGTCGGCACCGGCGTCGCGATCGCGCTCCCGCCCGGGTACGCGGGGTTCGTCCACCCGCGGTCCGGGCTGGCCGCCCGGGCCGGTCTCTCGGTGGTGAACACCCCGGGCACGATCGACTCGGGCTACCGCGGCGAGATCAAGGTCTGCCTGATCAACCACGACCCGGTGCACCCGCTGGCGCTCACGCGCGGCGACCGCATCGCCCAGCTGGTCGTGCAGCGGGTCGAGCACGCGGAGTTCGTCGAGGTCGACGCGCTCGACGCGACCGAGCGGGGCGACGGAGGCTACGGCTCGACGGGCGGACACGCCACACTGGGAGCACCGGCGCTCGCCGCGAGCGCCGCCACGGGGGAAGGAACGGAGAAGTAGTGGGGATTTTCGGACGCAAGCGGCGGACCGAGGGCGGGTCCGCGGGACGGCACGCCGCGCCCGAGGCCGACGACACTTTCGAGGACGACGAGTACGACGAGTACGACGGAGAATCGGAGCTTTCGGACGTTTCCGACGGCCCGTTCGACGTCGCCGACTTCGAAGACGACGGCATCCCGCGGATCGACCTCGGCTCGGTGAAGGTGCCGGTGCCCGACGGTTCCCAGGTCCAGGTCGAGATGGATGCGGAGGCCGGTGGCGTGCGCGCCGTGCACGTCGTCACCGAGCAGGGCCAGATCACGGTCAGCGCGTACGCCGCGCCGCGCTCGGGCGGGCTGTGGCGGGAGGTCAGCGCCGAACTGGCCGACCACCTCCGGGCCGACGGCGCCAAGGTCACCATCGGCCGCGGTGTCTGGGGCCTGGAGATCTCGGCCATCGTCGGCGACGTCGCGCTGCGCTTCGTCGGCGTCGACCGCCCCCGCTGGATGCTGCGCGGCGTCATCGCCGGCCCGCAGTCGGAGGCCGCGGCGGCCGTCGAGGTGCTGCGCGAGATCGTCCGGCGGACGATCGTCGACCGCGGCGACGCCCCGATGCCGGTCAGCACCCCGCTGACCATCACGTTGCCCGAGGCGGTCGCCGAGCACATCGCGGCCCAGCAGCAACAGGGCTGACGCCCGCCGGCCGAAGGCCGCCACCGGGACGCCCGGTGGCGGCCTTCAGCGCGTCCGGAGCGCTTTCAGGAACGCGAGGACGGTCGCCCGGCCGAGTGATTCGCGGTCCGCGCCCAGGGCCGCGAGCGTCGTCTCGCCGAGGACGCCGCGGGGGAGCGCGGCCGCCCACTCCGATGCGACTTTCGTCGGGTGTACGGGGTCGTCGGTGCACGTGCCGATCCCGGCCGGGACGGCCAGCGCCGCCAGCTCGCCGAGGGTCGGCGCGGGCCGGCCGGCGGCGACGCGCAGGCCGGCCGCCAGCCCGTCGCCGTGGCGGCGCCACGCCCGGTCGAGTTCCGCCCGCAGCCAGGCCGGGCTGCCGTCCGTCTGCGCCAAGGCGGCGTCGACGCCGGAACCGGCCACCAGATCCGCCGTCAGCGACGCGGCCCGTGCGGCGGGTGCCGGGCCCGGGACGCCGTTCCAGGCCGGGAGCGCGGCCAGCAGGCCCCCGCAACGGGCCGGGTTGCGCACCGCCCACTCCGCGGCGAGGTGGGCGCCGAACGAAATGCCGCCCACGAGCAGTTCGCCGTGTTCGTCCGCCAGCGCGTCGAGGGTGGCCAGGTAGCCGTCGGCGAGCGCGGCGCCGGCGGGCGGCGGTGGCGCGATGAGCGGGACACCGAGGGCGCGCAGCGGACCGGCGAAGACGGCCCGGACGAACACCTCGTCCGAGCCGGTGCCGGGCAGCAGCACCGCGGCGGGAACTTCGATAGCGGACGTCACGTTGCGATCTTTGCGCAAAGGCGTTTCCCTGGCGGAGACCGCAGTACGCTTGAATCGTTCGGGCCGCAAGCAATTTGTCGCCGGGCCCCGGAGCACAGGAGCACCTATGTCCGCCAAAGACGGCGGCTACTTCAGCCGGCTGGTACGCAAGCTGACCAGCGACGTCGAGGACCTCGACGCCGACGAGATGTCGATGAGGTCGGGCGCCGAGGGGGCGCAGCGGGCCTGCGACTGCCGCTCGGGCGAAGAGGTCACCGTGATGGGCCGGCTGCGCAGCGTCGAGCTTTGCCCGACCAACGAGGCCGCCACGCTGGAGGCGGAGTTGTTCGACGGAACACAGGGCGTGACGCTAATCTGGCTCGGCCGCCGCCGGATCCCGGGCATCGAGCCTGGCCGGACGATCAAGGTGCGTGGTCGGATGGCCGAGCGTGACGGCCAGAAGGTGCTGTACAACCCCTATTACGAGCTCCAGAGCCCAGTGAGTTGATCACCCATCGTGACTGAACCCGCCCCGAGCGAGAAGAAGACCGACGGCGAAGAGCCGCAGCCGACCCTGCTCGAGCAGATGGGCGGGGTGTCCGGCCTGATCTACTCGTCGGTCCCGGTGATCGTCTTCGTCCTGGCGAACTCGTTCTTCGGCCTGACCGCGGCCATCTGGACCTCGATCGGCAGCGCCGTGGCCATCGCGGTGCTGCGCCTGGTCCGCAAGGAACCCCTCCAGCCGGCGATCTCCGGCTTCTTCGGCGTCGCGATCGCGGCGTTCATCGCCTACCGCACGGGGTCGGCGAAGGGGTTCTTCCTGTTCGGGATCTACGCGAGCCTGATCTACTGCGGCATCTTCGTGCTGTCGGTGGTGGTGCGCTGGCCGATCGCGGGCGTGGTCTGGAACATGCTCAACGGCACGGGCCAGGCGTGGCGCCGGGACAAGCCGTCCCGCTACGGCTACGACATCGCCACCCTGGCCATGGCGGCGATCTTCGCGGCCCGGTTCGTGGTCCAGCGGTGGCTGTACCAGGAGGACTACACGGGCTGGCTGGCGTTCGCGAAGATCGCGATGGGCTATCCGCTGTACGCGCTGGGCCTGCTGGTGGTCGTGTGGGCGGTCCGGCGCTCGGACAAGCGCCTGAAGGCCATGGCGGAGGAGGAGCCGGCCCCGGAGACCGACGCCGAGGTCGAGGCCCGCCTGCGCGAGAAGTACGCCCAGACCCCGGAAGCCTGACCCGCTCGGCTCCGGAAACCTCGCCGGGCCCGCGGGGGCGCCCCCCGTTCTCGACTCTACCGGCAGCCACCGACAGTTTCGGCGCGCCGGCGGCCGGGGACGCGTGATGCCTCCACAATCACGCGAGATGTCCCTCTGATCACGCGTGATGCCCCTCCGGACACGCAAGATGCGCGGCTGATCACGCGAGTCCCGGCTCCTGTCACGGGAGTCCCGGGTGAGATCAGGCGAGTGTCGGATCTGATCAGGCGAGTTCCGGACTCGATTACGCGCGTTCCGGGATGCGATCACGCGGGTGCCGGGTCCGATCACGCGAGTTCCGTACCCAATCACCCGAGTTCCGCCTCGAGTCCCGCGCCGGGTCTCGCAGGAGATGGACCCGATCGCGTGAGCCCGGATGTGAACACGCGCCCTCCGGCCCCGACCACCCCGGAATGCACGCCAGAACGGCCCCGAAGCCACAACCCCCGCGCGGGGGCGCCCCCGTCTTCCACGCTACCGGCAGCCACCGACAGTTCCGGCCGCCGGCCGCCGACCCGCGCCCAACCATCCACAGCCCACGAGAAAGGCCCCCGGCACAACGAGCCGGGGGCCTTCGCCGCTGCCTCAGTACCCGAGCGCCGTCCGGATCTCCGGCTCGACGTCCGCCGTCGCGACGAACAGCAGTTCGTCGCCCGGCTCCAGCGGGTCCTCCGGCTGCGGCACGATCACCCGGTCGCCCCGCAGGATCGTCACCAGGGCCGCGTCGCGCGGCAGCGTCAGGTCGCTCACCGGCTTCCCGGCCAGCGGCGTCTCCGCCGGCAGCGTCAGCTCGACGAGGTTCGCGTTGCTCTGGCGGAACGTCATCAGCCGCACCAGGTCGCCCACGCTCACCGCCTCCTCGACCATCGCCGCCAGCATGCGGGGGGTCGAGACCGCCACGTCGACGCCCCACGCGTCGGTGAACAGCCACTCGTTGGCCGGGTTGTTCACCCGGGCCACCACGCGCCGGACCGCGAACTCCGTCTTCGCCAGCAGCGAGACCACCAGGTTCGCCTTGTCGTCGCCCGTCGCGGCGATCACGACGTCGCACTGCTCGATCCCGGACTCCTCCAGGATCGACACCTCGCACGCGTCGCCGAGCACCCAGTCGGCCTGCTCGACCGCGTGCGGCTCGAACTGGTCCGCCTCGCGCTCGATGAGCATCACCTGGTGCCTGCCGTCGATCAGCTCGGCGGCGATGGAACGGCCGACCGCCCCCGCGCCCGCAATCGCGACCCTCATGCCTCGTCCTCCGGTTCGCGCTGGGCCACACTGGTGACGTCGGTGACGGTGCCCGAGCGCGCGGCCACCCACACGACGTCGTCGGCCTGCAGCACCGTCTTCGTGTCGGGCAGCACGCCGGTGCCGAAACGCATGATGAACGCCACCCGCGCGCCCGTCGCCTGCTGCAGGGACTGCACCGAGTGCCCGACCCAGCCCTCGTGCAGCGGCAGCTGCAGCAGCGCGACGTTGCCCGACGGGTCACGCCACGCCGACGCCACGCCGTCCGGCAGGAGGGTGCGCAGGAACCGGTCGGTCGTCCACGGCACGGTCGCGACCGTCGGGATGCCCAGCCGCTCGTACACGGCCGCGCGCTTGTGGTCGTAGATCCGCGCGACGACGTGCTCCACGCCGAAGTTCTCGCGCGCGACCCGCGCCGAGATGATGTTCGAGTTGTCGCCGCTGGACACCGCCGCGAACGCGCCCGCCCGCTCGATGCCGGCGTCGATCAGCACCCGCCGGTCGAAGCCGACGCCGACGACCTGCTGGCCGTGGAAGTCGCTGCCGAGCCGGCGGAACGCCTGCTGGTTCTTGTCGATGACGGCCACCTCGTGGCCGAGCCGCTCCAGCGCAGCGGCCAGGGACGCGCCGACCCGGCCGCATCCCATGATCACCACGTGCACGCCCTGCCTCCTCCTCGGCGGTTACCCGTCCGTCTTACCCCCGACATACCAGCGCCGAACCTACCGTGCCCCACGGCAGCTACGCTTTCGTGGTGTCGAAGTTCCCGACCGTGCTGAAACGCCTGGTCCTCGGACGTCCGTTCCGCAGTGACAGGCTCGCTCACACGCTCCTGCCCAAGCGCATCGCGCTGCCGATCTTCGCCTCCGACGCGCTCTCGAGCGTGGCTTACGCGCCGGAGGAGATCTTCCTGACCCTGAGCGTCGCGGGCCTGTCCGCGTACGCGATCGCGCCGTGGATCGGCATCATGGTCGCCCTGGTCATGCTGGTCGTCGTCGCCTCCTACCGACAGAACGTGCACGCCTACCCGAGCGGTGGCGGCGACTACGAGGTCGCCAACACGAACCTGGGCGGCAAGTTCGGCCTCACCGTGGCCAGCGCCCTGCTCGTGGACTACGTCCTGACGGTGGCGGTGTCCACTTCGTCCGGTGTGGCCAACATCGGCTCGGCCGTCCCGTGGGTCGCGCAGCACAAGGTGCTCGCGTCGATCGTCATCGTGGTCGTGCTGACGTCGCTGAACCTGCGCGGCATCCGCGAGTCGGGGAAGGCCTTCGCGATCCCGACATACGGGTTCATCCTGGGCATTCTCGTCATGGTCGTCTGGGGCCTGGTGCAGGCCGCCACCGGCACCGAGATGAAGGCCGAGAGCGCCGGGTTCACGCTGACCGCCGAGGGCACCTTCGCGGGGGTCGGGTACGCGTTCCTCATCCTGCGGGCGTTCTCCTCCGGTGCGGCGGCGCTGACCGGGGTCGAGGCGATCAGCAACGGCGTGCCGGCGTTCCAGAAACCGAAGTCGAAGAACGCGGCGACCACGCTGCTGATGATGGGGCTGCTCGCGGTCACCATGCTGGTCGGCATCATCACCCTGGCCACGATCACCGACGTCAAGTTCGCCGAAGACCCGGCGCGGCAGCTCGAAGGGGCGCCCGCCGGCTACGAGCAGAAGACGATCGTCGCGCAGATCGCGCACGCGGTGTTCGCCGACTTCCCGCCGGCTTTCTACTACATCTCCTTCTCCACCGGCATCATCCTGCTGCTGGCCGCGAACACCGCGTTCAACGGCTTCCCCGTGCTGGGCTCGATCCTGGCGCAGGACCGCTACCTGCCCCGGCAGCTGCACACCCGCGGCGACCGGCTGGCGTTCTCCAACGGCATCCTGTTCCTCGCGGCGTTCGCGCTGGTCCTGATCATCGCCTTCGACGCCGAGGTGACCCGGCTCATCCAGCTCTACATCGTGGGCGTGTTCGTCTCGTTCACGGTGAGCCAAGCGGGCATGATCCGGCACTGGAACCGGTTGCTGGCCAGGGAAACCGACCCGGGCGCGCGGCGCCGGATGCGGCGTTCGCAGACGGTCAACGCCATCGGCCTGACCATGACCGCGACCGTCCTGGTGATCGTGCTCATCACCAAGTTCCTGCTCGGCGCGTGGATCGCGATCGCGGCCATGGTCGCGATCTTCGTGCTCATGACGGCGATCCGGAAGCACTACGACCGCGTCGCCGACGAGCTGAAGGACCTCGGCGACACCCCGACCGTGCTGCCCTCGCGCAACCACGCGATCGTGCTGGTGTCCAAACTGCACCGGCCGACGCTGCGCGCGCTGGCCTACGCCAAGGCGATGCGCCCCGACGTCCTCGAGGCCGTGACGGTCAATGTGGACGATGCGGACACGCGCAAGCTCACCGCCGAGTGGGACGCCCACAACTTCAAGGTGCCGCTGAAGGTCGTCGAGTCGCCGTACCGCGAAATCACGAAGCCGGTCCTCGACTACGTGAAGCGCGTGCGCGGCGACAACCCGCGCAACGTGGTCACCGTCTTCATCCCGGAGTACGTGGTCGGGCACTGGTGGGAGCAGGTGCTGCACAACCAGAGCGCGCTGCGGCTCAAGGGCAGGCTGCTGTTCCAGTCGGGGGTCATCGTGGCGAGCGTGCCGTGGCAGCTCGAGTCGTCGGCGAAGGCGGCCGCGCGCGTCCGCAACGAGCGGCCGGCGGCCGGTGACGTCCGCCGCGGGTTCTCGCCCAACGGCAAGCCCGTCGTCGCGCCGAAGCCCAAGGAGCCCGCCGAATGACGAACTGGCTGGGCCGGGTCCTCGAGGTGGAGGTCGGCGCGGTCGCGCACGGCGGTCACTGCGTCGCCCGCGCGGAAGGGCGGGTCGTGTTCGTCCGGCACGCGCTGCCGGGCGAGCAGGTCCGCGTCGAGATCACCGAGGACAACGGCGGTTCGTTCTGCCGCGGGGACGCGATCGAGGTGCTCTCGGCGTCTCCGCACCGGGTCCCGCCGCCGTGCCCGCTGGCCGTGCCCGGCGGCTGCGGCGGCTGCGACTGGCAGCACGCCGACCCGGACCACCAGCGCGCGCTCAAGGCGTCGGTGGTGGCGGAACAGTTGCACCGGCTGGCCGGGATCGAGCGCGAGGTCGTCGTGGAAGCCCTCGACGGCGGGCCGCTGGACTGGCGCAGCCGAGTCCGGCTGGTCGCCGGGCGCGACGGGCGCGCGGGGCTGCGCGCGCACCACAGCCACCGGGTGGTGGCGCTGGAGGACTGCCCGATCGCGGTCCCCGGCGAGCTCGACGACGTCCTGGCCCGGCGCTGGCGGCCGGGCAGCGAGCTGGAGGTCACCACCGACGGCGACGGCGACGTGCACGTGCGGGAGCTCTCGACGGTCCGCGGCAAGGTGCGGGCGCGGCAGCTGACCGGCGGCGTCGCGGTCCAGCACGCGGCGGGCCGCGACTGGCGGCTGGACGCGCACGGTTTCTGGCAGGTCCACCCGGCGGCGGCGTCGACGTTCGCCGCGGTCGTGGGGGAGTGGGCGGAAGCGCCTTCCGGTGGCACGGCCTGGGACCTCTACGCGGGCGTCGGGCTGTTCGCGTCGGTGCTGGCGGGGCAGGTGGGATCGGCGGGCCGGGTGCTCGCGGTCGAGTCCGGCCGGCGCGCGGTCGCCGACGGCGAGCGCAACCTCGCGGACCTGCCGCAGGTGACGTGGCGGGCCGGGCGGGTGGAGCACGTCCTGGCGTCGGCGGCCAAGCCGGTCGACGTGGTGGTGCTGGACCCGCCCCGCAAGGGCGCGGGCAAGGCGGTCGTGGAGTCGATCGTCGCGGGCGCACCGGACCGGATCGTGTACGTGGCCTGCGACCCGGCGGCGCTCGCGCGCGATGTGGCGACCTTCGCGTCGCACGGCTATTCGCTGACGGACCTGCGGGCCTTCGACGCGTTCCCGATGACCCACCACGTGGAGTGCGTGGCGCTGCTGTCGTGAGTTTTTGTCGGCGTGAGTTTTTGTCGGTGGTGGTCGGCACACTGTGCGCATGACTCCTCTCGACGAGTTCGACCTGGCGGCTTCGACGGTGACCGGCGTGGTGACGGCGGTCCGCGCGGACCAGTGGACGCTCCCGACGGCGTGCGTGGACTGGGACGTGCGCGCGGTGGTGAACCACCTGGCGCACGGAAACGCGAAGGTGGCGTTCTGGGCGGGCACGGGCCCACCGGCCCCGGACGGCGACTACCTGGGCGCCTCGCCGGTCGAGGCGTTCACCGCGTCGGTCGCGGCGGCTCGTGCGGTGCTGGCGGCGCCGGGGCTGTTCACCCGGCAGGTGACGACCCCGCTCGGCGAGGTGCCCGGGGTGTTTTGGTACACATGCGGGTGAACGAGTACCTGGCCCACGGCTGGGACATCGCGGACGCCACGGGACAGCCGACGGACCTGGCGCCGGAGCTGGCGGAGCGGGCGCTGGAGCAGTGGCGGTCCCGGTTCAGGTCGGCGCCTCGGCAGCCGGGTGGGCCGTTCGGGCCGGAGGTCCCGGCGCCCCCGGAAGCGACGGCGGCCGACCGGTTGGCGGCGTTCCTGGGCCGGAAGGCGGTGAACGGCTAGGGGCGGCAGGTGACCGGGCCGGGAGGGTGCGGCGGCTGCCTTCTCGTGCGGTGGATGCCGCGGCTCGACATGCCGGGTCTTCGGCCGTGCGCCTCCCTGCCTCACCGTGGAGGCAGCACCACGCCGGTCAGCCCGAGAACCAGCGCTGCGGCGCCGGCCGCAGGTTCTGGTAGATGTGCTTCACCTCGGTGTACTCGGCCAGTCCCGTCGGGCCCAGCTCGCGGCCGAACCCGGACTGCTTGTAGCCGCCCCACTCGGCCTGGGGCAGGTACGGGTGGTAGTCGTTGATCCACACCGTCCCGTGGCGCAGCCGCCCCGCCACGCGCTGGGCGCGCCCCGCGTCCTGGGTGAACACCGCGCCCGCCAGGCCGTAGTGCGTGTCGTTGGCGATGCGGACCGCGTCGTCCTCGTCGGTGAACGTCTCGACCGTCAGCACCGGGCCGAACGACTCCTCGACCACCGCCGACGACCCCTGCTTCACCTGGTCGAGGATGGTCGGCAGGTAGTAGCAGCCGTCGGCCAGCGCCGGGTCGTCCGGGCGGCGGCCGCCCGTGCGCAGGACCGCGCCCTCGGCCAGCGCGGCCGCCACGTACGCCGCCACCTTCTCCCGATGGGCCGCCGAGATCAGCGGGCCCGCCTCCGCCTGCGCGTCGAACGGGCCGCCGAGGCGGATCCGCTCGGCGCGGCGCACCAGCTCGTCGACGAACTCGTCGTGCCACTCCCGCTGCACGATCAGCCGCGCGCCCGCCGAACAGACCTGGCCGGAGTGCAGGAACACCGCCGTCAGCGCGTAGTCCACCGCGGTCTCGAAGTCGGCGTCGGCGAACACCACGTTCGGGTTCTTCCCGCCCAGCTCCAGCGCCACCCTCTTGACCGTGGCGGCCGCCGCGGCGGCGATGGTCTTCCCGGTCGCCAGGCCGCCGGTGAACGACACCAGGTCGACGTCCGGGTGCG
Source organism: Amycolatopsis sp. cmx-4-61 (assembly GCF_046548775.1). Taxonomy (NCBI): domain Bacteria; kingdom Bacillati; phylum Actinomycetota; class Actinomycetes; order Pseudonocardiales; family Pseudonocardiaceae; genus Amycolatopsis; species Amycolatopsis sp. cmx-4-61. The sequence goes on from NZ_JAEBEI010000028.1 coordinate 72,763, forward strand.
CCGCCAGCGGCGCGCCCGCCTCGGCGCCCGCACCGAGCACCAGGTTGCCCACCCCCGGCGGCAGGCCCGCCTCCGTGAGCAGCTTCAGGAACAGGATCGCCGTGTGCGGGGTCAGCTCGCTGGGCTTGAGCACGAACGTGTTGCCCGCGGCCAGCGCCGGCGCGATCTTCCACACGCTCTGCAGCAGCGGGTAGTTCCAGGGCGTGATCAGCCCGCAGACGCCGACCGGCTCGTGCACGATCCGGCTGAAGGCGTCCGGGTTGCCGGTGTCGACGACGCGCCCGGCGTCCTGCGCCGCGAGCTTGCCGAAGTAGCGCAGGCACGCGGCGATGTCGGCCATGTCGTACCGGCTCTCGACCAGGCGCTTGCCGGTGTCGAGCGACTCGGCGCGGGCGAACGCCTCCGCGTCGCGGTCGAGCAGATCGGCGGTGCGCAACAGCAGGTCACCGCGCAGGTGGGCGGGGGTGCCTGGCCACGGGCCGGTGTCGAACGCCCGGCGCGCCGCCGCGATGGCGGCCTCGGTGTCCTCGGCGGTGCCCTCGGCGACGGTCGCGACCAGGGAGCCGTCGGCCGGGCAGCGGATCTCCCGCCGGCCGCCGCCCACCGCGTCCACCCATTCGCCGCCGATGAAGAAATCCGCCATGCCACCCATTCTCGTGGCCACGCCGCGTGACCGCCACAGCGCCGCGGGGAGACGAGGTTCACCCCGCCTGATGACCGGCGGTCGCGCTCCGGCTGTGATGCCGGACGCGGCCTGCGGCCCCGCCCTGGCGGGTCTCCGTAGACTGGCCGGAACCGAGCGAGTGAGGTGGAGACGAGTGACGATGCTGGAGTCCGTGGACGGACCGGCGGACCTGAAGCGCATGAGTGTCGAGGACCTCGGCGAGCTGGCCGCCGAGATCCGGGACTTCCTCGTCGACAAGGTCCGGCGGGCGGGCGGTCACCTCGGGCCGAACCTCGGCGTCGTCGAGCTGACCCTGGCGCTGCACCGCGTGTTCGACTCGCCGCGCGACGCGATCGTGTGGGACGTCGGTCACCAGGCGTACGTGCACAAGCTGGTCACCGGCCGCGCGGCCGGGTTCGACCTGCTGCGCCAGACCGGCGGCGTCACCGGCTACCCGTCGCGCGCGGAGAGCGAACACGACTGGGTGGAGAGCAGCCACGCGTCGTCCGGTCTGTCCTATGTGGACGGCCTGGCGAAGGCGTTCGAGCTGGCCGGCGGCGGCCGGCACGCGATCGCCGTCGTCGGCGACGGCGCGCTCACCGGCGGCATGTGCTGGGAGGCGCTCAACAACATCGCCGCGCACAAGGACCGCCCGGTCGTCATCGTGATCAACGACAACGGCCGCTCCTACTCGCCGACCATCGGCGGCCTGGCCGACCACCTCGCGGCGCTGCGCCTGCAGCCCGGCTACGAGCGGCTCCTCGACGGCGGCCGCGAGATCCTCAGGCACACCCCCGTCGTCGGCAAGCCGATCTACGCCGCGCTGCACGCCGCGAAGGCCGGCCTGAAGGACGCGCTGAGCCCGCAGGCGATGTTCTCCGACCTGGGCCTGAAGTACCTCGGTCCGGTCGACGGCCACGACCAGGTGGCGCTGGAGAAGGCCCTGCAGAGCGCGAAGGCGTTCGGCGGCGCGGTGATCGTGCACGTGGTCACCGAAAAGGGTCACGGCTACGCGCCCGCGGTCAACAACCAGCACGACCAGATGCACCAGACCGACCCGATCGACCCGGAGACCGGCCTGCCGCCGGTGAAGGGCCCGAGCTGGACCGGCGTGTTCGGCGACGAGCTGGCCCGGATCGGTGCCGAGCGCGCGGACGTCGTCGCGATCACCGCGGCGATGCTGCGGTCCACCGGCCTGGACAAGTTCGCCGAGGCGTTCCCGGACCGGTGGTACGACGTCGGGATCGCCGAGCAGCACGCGGTCACGTCGGCCGCGGGCCTGGCGATGGGCGGCCTGCACCCGGTTGTCGCGATCTACTCGACGTTCCTCAACCGGGCGTTCGACCAGGTGCTGATGGACGTGGCGCTGCACCGGCTGCCGGTGACGCTGGTGCTCGACCGGGCCGGGATCACCGGGCCGGACGGGCCGAGCCACCACGGCATGTGGGACCTCTCGCTGCTCGGCATGGTGCCGGGGATGCGGGTGGCGGCTCCGCGCGACCCGGCGACGCTGCGGGAGGAATTGCGCGAGGCTGTCGCGGTGGCGGACGGGCCGACCGCCCTGCGGTTCTCGAAGGGCAAGGTCGGAACGGACGTCACCGCCGTCGAGCGGATCGGCACGGTCGACGTGCTGCGCCGCCCGGCCGACGGGGCCGACGTGCTGCTGGTGACGGTGGGCGCGTTCGCGGCGCTCGGGCTGGCGGCCGCGGACCGGCTGGCGGATCAGGGCATCGGGGTGACCGTGGTGGACCCCCGGTGGGTGCTGCCGGTGCCCGCGGAGCTGGTCGCGCTGGCTTCGCAGCACAAGCTGGTGGTGACGGTCGAGGACAGCGGCCGGCACGGGGGGTTCGGCTCGGCTTTGGCGGCGTTGTTCCGGGACGCCGAGTGCGATGTCCCGTTGCGCGATTTGGCGGTGCCGCAGGCGTTCCACGACCACGGGAGCCGGGACGAGGTCCTCGGGCGGATCGGGTTGACCGCCCAGGACGTGGCGCGCCGGGTCACCGAGTGGGCCTCGGGACGGCTGGGGTCGGACGAGCCGGCGAAGAAGAACGCCGACCGCAGCTGAGCGATTCCGGCGACGGTGGACCCGTGACCGAGTGGTGACCTGAAGTCACTGGATGTCGATCAACGCTGGGCGTAGCGTAATCAACGCGTGTAGACGACACGTGTTGATCCCAGAGGGTGATCGTGATGGTTACTCGACGTGATGTTGCGTTGCGGGCCGGGACCTCTGAAGCGGTGGTCAGCTATGTCGTCAACAACGGCCCGCGCAATGTCGCCCCGGCGACCCGGGAGCGGGTCCTGACCGCCATTCGCGAATTGGGTTACCGCGCGAACGCCGTGGCGCGCTCCCTCCGGACGAACCGCACGATGTCCATCGGCGTGGTCACGCCCGACTCGTCGAACGAGTTCTTCGGTTACCTGACGCGCGCCATCGAGAGCGTTGCGTTCGACTTCGGTTACACGACCTTGCTCGGCAACGCCATGGAGGACCCGGAACGGGAAGGGCAGTACGTCCGTACGCTGCTCGACCGCCAGGTCGACGGGCTCATCGTGATTCCCGTGCCGGGCTCGACTGTGCTGGAGGCGGACCTCGACCGGGCGCCGGTTCCGTTCGTGATCCTCGACCGGAGTCTCGACGACGAACACGCCGTGGAGATCACCGTGGACAACGAGCAGGCGGCCTACGTGGCGACGAACCACCTCCTGGGGCACGGCAACACGCGGATCGCCTGCGTCGCCGGGCCGGAGAGCGCCCGGACCACGACGGCCCGGGTGGCGGGCTGGCGCCGTGGCCTGGCCGACCGGGGGATCGATCCGGCGACGTTACCGCTCGCCTACGGCACGTTCCGCCTCGACGACGGCTACCGCGCCGGCCTGGAAATCCTCACCGGGGCGGACCGTCCCGACGCGGTCTTCGCCACCAGCGACGAGCAGGCGATGGGCGTGCTGCGCGCGGCTGCCGAGCTGGGCTTGCGCGTGCCGGACGACCTCGCCGTCCTGGGCTTCGACGGGATCGAGCGCGGCCGCTTCAGCGTTCCTTCCCTCAGTACCGTTCAGCAACCCATGGAACAGCTGGCCGACTGCGCTTTCCGGCACCTGGAACACCGCATCCGGAACAGCAAGGCCGACGCGCTGCCGAAGACCTTTTCCACCGAGCTTGTGCTGCGCGAGTCCTGCGGCTGCCGGAGCAGCCCGGTGAACCGCACCGATGGATGACCGCTTCGATTGCTGATGGACAACGTGACGTGGACCGTCGCCGGGCCGGTGGTCGACGTGCCGTTCCCCGTTCACCGAGTGGCCCGGTGCAGCCGGCTGGAGGCTCCCATGCCGTTTCCCTTGGTGGCATTGAGACACGCTGAGGCTTGGGGCCAGCTCGCGCGTTCGGTGGCGGTCCTGCTCGCCTTTCTGCCGCTGCTCGTGGTGGTGGTCTGCGCGGCGCCCGCGCTCGTCGTCGGCAACTTCGTTCCGTCCATGCGAAAGCCCACGACGGACCTGATCGCGGGATCCATCAAGTGGACCGAAAAGATCTTGTCCGTCGTCACCGCCGTCTCGGCGCCCCCGCCACCGGTCGACGTGCCTCGGCAACGTCGTCCTGTCTCGGAGGCCGAGCGTGGCGCCGACGGGTAGTCAAGAGGCGGGCGACTCTCCGTCGGCGGCGCTTGCTCGGGCGAAGGCGTCGGCGCGGTAGCACGTCCCGTTGTCGGTGACGATCCGTTCGATGCGGGTGATTCCGTGGGCGGCGAACCACCCGCGTGCGCGGTGGAGGAAAGCGATTGCGGTCGTGGCCGTCTCGTCGGGGAGGGCCTCGGCGTAGGCGAGTCGCGAGTAGCCGTCGATTGCGGAGTGCAGGTAGGTGCATCCGCCGCGTTCGGACTTCCCTTTTCGGCGTTCCACGGCCTTTGCTCGGGTGCTCCCGCGCCCGTGGGCTCGCCGGCCGCCGCCGTCGGGAATCCGGCCGACCTTCTTGACGTCGATGTGGATCAGGTGGCCGGGCCTGCGGGCGATGATCCTTCCGGGTGCGCGGTTGGTATCGCCGCCCGGATCGATGGACTTGCGCCGATTCAACCCGAGGTCGGCCAGGTGACGGCTGACGGTTCGGCGGGAGATCACGATCCCGTCAGCGGCGAGTTCATGGGTGATCCGCGCCGCCGACCATTTGCGGTCACGCCGCAGTTGCCCGATCCGCACGACGATCTCGGCCGGGGTTGCGGCCGGCTGGGCCAGCGGCGCCGACGAGCGGTCCACGAGCCCCAGGCCTCCGTAATCGCGATAGCGATTCACCCACTTCGACGCAGTCGCCCGCGAGATCCCCATCTCCGCAGCGACGTGAGCGATCGGCCTCGTCTCGCACCGCTCGACCAGGCGGCGACGACCCTCTGGGCTCAGCGGTGCGTTCGCGTGCGCCACGAGTCCGTCCTCCCGGCTGTCGGGCGCAGCCGACGTGTCACGAGAACCGTTCCCACGCCGATTGACGGCGCATCCCGAGCGAGTCGCCGACCCGGTCCCAGGAGATGCCACGTCGCCGAGCCTCGCCGACCCATGCCCGCAGATCGTCGTCGACCTGATGACGAATCGCCTCGATGCGGGGTAGCTGAGCCAGCAACGCCTCGTCGTCGATGCCCACCCAGATCGGAGTGGCTCGGATCAAGCCGGCCGGCTTGGTGGCCACAGTCTCAGCGCACAGGGACACGCAATCGTTGCAGATATAGACACCAGGCCCGGCCACGAGCGTGTCGACGCTCTCGGCTGATCGCCTGCAGAAGGAACAGCGGTCCACGATCCACACACCTTTCGTCAGGAAGTGCCTGACGCGAAGGTAGGTCGTCAGGACAAGCCTGACAAGGACGCGTCAACAACCTCCTGGCCGCCGCGCCCACGATGCCCTCGGCCGCCGACGCGAGGTCGACGTCGGGGAAGACCAGCAGGGTCCGCGAGGAGGACGGACCGGATCTTGCCGGTCTCCCGCACTTCCAGCGCGGCGAAACTCCGACGACCGCGCCTCCAGCGCGTCGGCGATCTTCAGCAGGGCCGGCGGCCGCTGCGCCGGAGTGCTGCGCCGCCAGGTCGCGAACGCCTGGGGGCGGCTGCCACCGCTGCGTCCACGTCGGCCGGCGAGGCGATCGGGCTGGTGCCGGACACTTCGCCGGTCGAGGGGTCGGTCAGGTCGAGCGTCCGGCTCATGCCTTCTCCCGGTGGGTCGGCGCGAACAGCTTCAGCAACGCGGGCAGGACGACGACGGACGGCCCGGGTGTGCGCAGCGCTTCGGCGAGGTCCGCGCCCACCTTGTCCAAAGAGGACAGGCGAGCGGGCACGCCGAAGGAGGAAGCCAGTGCGGCGAAGTCCGGCCGGGCCAGCTCGGTCGCCGTGGTCCGGCCGAAGGTGTCCGTGAGGTATTCGCGCAGGACGCCGTAACCGCCGTCGTCGATGATCAGCCACGTGACGTCGAGGTCGTGCTGCACCGCGGTGGCCAGCTCGGCGAGGCCGTACATCGCGCCGCCGTCGCCCGACACCGCGAGCGTGGGGCCGCCGCAGACGGCGCCGCCGAGCGCGGCCGGCAGCCCGTAGCCCAGCCCGCCGGCGCCCTGCGCGGTGTGGATCGGGGCGCCCTCGGGATTCCACGCCGACCAGGCCCAGTAGGCCGCGATCGTCATGTCCCAGAACGTCTGCGTGCCCTCGGGGAGCGCGGCACGGATGTCGTCGATCAGCTTCCGCTCGGCGGCCAGGTCCTGACCGTCCAATCGCGACTCGACGCGGGCGAGCAGGCCCGAGACGGCCTTCTCGGCCCGGCCGTCGGACGCCCGCATCGGCACCCACTCCAGCAGCGCCTGCAGCGTGAGCCGGACATCGGCGTGGATGCCGAGACCGGGGTAGTTCGCCTCCAGCTTGCCGAGGTCGGCTTCGACCTGGACCACCCGGCCGCGCGGGGCGAATTCGCGGTAGTTGCTGGACAGCTCGCCGAGCCCGGAACCCAGCACGAGCAGGACGTCGGCGGCGGCGAGGAACTCCGTGGTGTGCCAGTCCTCCAGCCACGACCGGCCGGACAGCTCGTGGTCCCACGGGAAAACCCCCTTGCCGCCGAACGTCGAGACCACCGGCGCGCGCAGGGCTTCGGCCAGGGCCAGCAGCTCCGCGTGCGCGCCAGACCGCAGGGCGCCGCCGCCGGCCAGGATGACCGGGTTCGCCGCCCCCGCCAGCAGTTCGGCTGCGGCGGTGACCAGCTCCGGCAGGGGTTCCAGCGGCGGGGGAGCAGCCGACACCGACGTGATCGGCGGGATGCCCGCCGGGCCGAGCAGCACGTCCTGGGGGATCTCCACCCACACCGGCCCGTAGGGCGCGGTCGCCGCCGACGTCCACGCCTCGCGCAGCGCCGACGGGAGCTGGCTCGCCCGACGCACGACGTGCACCGACTTGACGACGCCGGCGAAGCTCGCCTGCTGGTCGGGCAGCTCGTGCAGGTAGCCGTGCCGCCCGCCGCCGAGCCCGGCGACCGGCACCTGGCTGGAGATCCCGAGCACCGGCACCGACGCCGCCCGGGACTCCTGCAGGGAAGCCAACGTCAGCAGCGCACCCGGGCCGGTGGAGACGACCAGCGGTGTCACCGGCACGGGCCCGTCCGGGTCCGCCGCGAGCCGGGCGCGGGCGAACCCGTCGGCGGCGAAGGCGAGGTTGTTCTCGACGCGCCCGCTGATCACGCGCAGGTCCTCGGCCCGCCGCAAGGCCTCGAACAGGCCCAGCGCGTGCTGGCCCGGCAGGCCGAACACCGTGTCGGCGCCCAGGGCCCGCAGGGTCTCGACGACGACGTCGCCGCCGATCCGCGTCATGCGCCCGTCCCCAGGGTCAGCAGGCTCACCAGGTCGTAGGCGACGTGCGAGGCCGCGATGGCGGTGATCTCGGCGTGGTCGTAGGCCGGGGCGAGCTCGACGACGTCCGCGCCGACCAGGTTGAGCTCACGCAGCCCGCGCAGGATTTCCAGCAGCTCGCGGCTGGTCATCCCGCCCGCCTCGGGGGTGCCGGTGCCGGGCGCGTGGGCCGGGTCGAGCACGTCGATGTCGACCGAGACGTACAGCGGCCGGTCGCCGATGCGCCGGCGCAGCGCGTCGACCGTCTCGGCGACCCCGCGGCGCAGGACGTCGCCGGAGGTGACGATGCCGAAGCCGAGCCGCCGGTCCTCCTCGAGGTCGCGCTTGCCGTACAGCGGGCCGCGCGTGCCGACGTGCGACAGCGCGCTCGTGTCGAGGATGCCTTCCTCGGACGCCCGCCGGAACGGGGTGCCGTGGGTGTACGGCTCGCCGAAGTAGGTGTCCCAGGTGTCGAGGTGCGCGTCGAAGTGCAGCAGGGCAACGGGTCCGTGCTTCTTCGCCACGGCCCGCAGCAGCGGCAGCGCGATGGTGTGGTCGCCGCCGACGGTCACCAGCCGCGTCCCGTCCGCCTGCAGCGCCTCGGCTTCCTGCTGCAGCGTCTCGATCGCTTCGCCGATGTCGAACGGGTTGACGGCGATGTCGCCCGCGTCGACGACCTGCTTTTCGGCGAACGGCGAGACGTCCAGCTCCGGGTGGTACGGCCGCAGCAGCCGGCTCGCCTCGCGGACCGCCGCCGGCCCGAACCGCGCGCCGGGCCGGTAGGACACCCCGGAGTCGAAGGGCACCCCGACGACGGCGACGTCGGCGCGCTCGACCTGGTCGATCCGCGGCAGCCGCGCGAAGGTCGCGAAGCCGGCGAACCGGGGGATGCGCGCCGAGTCGAGGGGTCCGATGTTAGGCACTGGTGGGCTCCTGTTCCCGAATCGAGGTGGGGGTGTCTTCGCCGGCCAGGCGGCGGGTCCAGGTGGAAAGGATGGTCTCCGGCGTGCGGGGGGTGGCGAGGCTGACCGCCAGGTACACGACCAGGCTGCCGCCGAGGCCCCAGTAGATCGGGGTGTTGGCGTCGACCCCGTCGATGATCATGAAGGCGATGACGGAGAGCGTCCCGGCCACCATCGAGGCGTATGCGCCCTGGCGGGTGCCGCGCTTCCAGAACAGCGCGCCGACGATCGCCACCAGCAGGCCGCCGACCAGGATGTCGTAGGCGATGGTGAGCGCGTTGACGACGTCGTCGACGAGCATCGCGATCCCGATGGCCAGCAGGCCGAGCAGCAGCGTGGCGATCCGGTTGCGGCGGACTTCGCCGCCTTCTTGAGGTCCAGCTTGGTCAGCAGGTCCGACGTCGTGGTGGTCGAGCACGCGATGAGCGCGCCGCTCGCCGTCGACATCATCGCCGAAAGCGCGGCGGCCAGGACGAGGCCGCGGACGCCGGTCGGCAGCAGCCGCTCGACGATCGTCGCGAAGGCGTCCTGTGCGCTGGCGATGTCCGGGTAGAGCGCGTGCGCGGCGGTGCCGATCAGGGCGCCGGCCAGGCCGTAGACCAGGCAGTAGCCGCCGGAGGTGAGGCCGCCGGAGGTCGCGATCGCGGGCGTGCGGGCGGTGAACACGCGCTGCCAGATGTCCTGGCCGATGAGCAGGCCGAAGGTGTAGATCACGAAGTAGGTGATGATCGTGTCGGTGCCGATCGCGGTGAAGCTGAAGAAGCTCGCGTCGAGCTTCGCGCGCATGCCGTCGAAGCCGCCGGCGGAGGTGATCGCCACCGGCAGCAGGATGGCCAGGATGCCGATGGTCTTGATGACGAACTGGGCGATGTCGGTGAGCGTGATCGACCACATGCCGCCGAGCACGGAGTAGAGGACGACGATCGAGCCGCCGACCGCGATCCCGGCCCAGTTCGGCAGGTCGAACAGCACCTTGAAGATCGTCGCGAAGGCCAGCGTCGAGGTCACCGTCAGCATCAGCGTGTAGCCCCACATGACGACGCCGGACACCGCGCTGGTGCGCCCGCCGTAGCGCAGGTCGAGCATCTCGCCGACGGTGTAGACCCGCAGCCGCACCAGCCGCCGCGCGAACAGCGCGTGCAGCACCAGGATGCCGACGCCGATGCTCACGACCAGCCACATGCCGGAGATACCGTAGGTGTAGCCCAGCTTCACCCCGCCGACGGTGGACGCGCCGCCGAGGACGACGGCCGACATCGTGCCGGAGTACAGGAACCAGCCCAGCCGCCGCCCGGCGACGAGGTAGTCGGACTTCGTCTTCGCGAGCTTCAGGCCGTACCAGCCGACCCCGAGCATGCCCGCGACGTACAGCGCGATCACCGTGTAGTCGCCGGTCACGGTGTCCTCCTCACGTCGGTTTCGGGTCACCGTAGGTTCGCTCGCCACCGCTGCGGCATGGGATGATTCATCTCATAGTCGACTCGGATGGGGACGCAATGACCCAGAACCCGGAGATGGCGCACACGGAGGTGAATGTCCCGTTACGGGACGTGGTGGGCAACCGGGAGCTCGCCTTGGAGGTCGTCCCCGAGACGCTGCGGCCGGGTGCACTGGACCTGCCCGTGCGCTGGGCCCACGTCAGCGAGCTGCAGGATCCCGCGCCCTACCTGCTGGGCGGCGAGCTGATCCTCACGGCCGGCGTGAACCTGCCGGGAAACCTCGACCGGTACGTGCGCGGGCTGCGGGACGCCGGCGTGACGGCGCTGGGGTTCGGCCTCACCCCGACGGTGCACGAGACCCTGCCGGAGCCCCTGCGCCGGGCCTGCGCGCGCCGCGGGCTGCCGCTGCTGGTGGTGCCGTCGCGGACGCCGTTCCTGGCGGTCAACCGCGCGGTCTCCGTCGCGTTGACCGAGGCCGGGCAGCGGGACCAGCGGCGGGTCACGGCGGCGCGCGAGACGCTGACCCGCGCGGCGGGTGGCGGGCTCGGCGAGCTGACGTCGGCGCTGGCGGCGGTGCTGCGGTCCTGGGTCGCCCTGGTCGGCGCCGGGGACGTGCTGGCCTCGGCGCACGACGCGCCCGCGCCGCTGCCGCCCGAGGTGCGGGAGCTGCTGGCGACCGTGCGGGCGGGCAGCGGGATCCGGAGCGCGACGACGTCGGCCGGCGGCACCTTCGTGGTGGTCCAGCCGGTGTATCCGCAGGCCACGGCGTCGCACCTGGTGGTCGTCGGCCGGTCCCGGCGGCTCGACGGCGCGGACCGGGCGATCCTCGCCGTCGGCGCGGCCCTGCTCGGCCTGGTCGGCCGCGCGGGCTCCGACGCGGCCGAGCTGGGCGCGGCGGCCACCGGCCTGCTGCTCGGCCGGACTGCCCCGGACGAGGTGGCCCGCGCGTTGGTCGGCTCGGCCGTCGTCCGCCTGGTCGCCGGGGCGGCGTACCGGCGTGGGCCGGCCGAGGTGGCCCAGCGCCCGGACTGGCTGCGCGCGCGGCTGGACACGCCGCTGGTCTCGGTGCTGCCCGGGCCGTCGTTCGTGGCCGTCGCCGACTCCGTGCCGCTCGCGGTGCTGGAGGACCTGCGTGCGGCCGGCTGGCTCGCGGCCGTGGGGTCACCGGGGCCCGCTGCCCGGGCGGCTTCGGCCTCGGCGGAGGTGGAGCTCCTGCTGGCGCGGGCGCGCGCCCTGGGCCGCCCGGTGCTGGCGGGCGGCGGGCCACCGGACTTCGACGCGCTGCTGGACCCCGGCGCGTCCCGGGGGTTCGCCGAGAAGGTGCTCGCCCCGCTGGTGGCCCTGGACGAGGCCGGTGACCGCTCACTGGTGGTGACGCTGCGGACCTGGCTGGCCCACCACGGCGGCTGGGAGCCGACGGCGGCGGAGCTGGGCGTGCACCGCAACAGCGTCCGGCACCGGATCGCCCAGGTGGAGAAGGCGTTGGGAGTGGATCTGGCGGACCCGGAGACCCGGATGCGGCTGTGGTTCGCCCTCCGGTGGGCCACCCTTCATCCTTGAAGGGCGCTCTCAGGGCGGCGGGGCAGCTCCGCTCCGCCCGCTGCCGTAACACGCGCCCACCTGGCGCTTGGGCGAGGCAGCGGAAGACTTACTGACCGCAGAGTTCGTCGCGCCGGCCCGCCGTGCGTCTCATCGGATGCACAACGCCCTTAAAGGGCGCTCTCAGGAAAATATGGGATTGTGGGCTCGTGCGAGTTTTGGTAGTCGAGGACGAAGAACCCCTGGCCGACGCGATCGCCCGTGGGCTGCGCCGGGAGGGCATGGCCGTGGACGTCGCGCTCACCGGGGACGACGGGCACGAGAAGACCGCCATCACGCGGTACGACGTCGTGCTGCTGGACCGGGACCTGCCCGGGATGTCCGGGGACGAGCTGTGCCGGGAGATCGTCGCCTCCGGGGAGCTGACCCGGGTGCTGATGCTCACCGCCAGCAGCTCGGTGTCCGACCGCGTGGACGGGCTGTCGCTGGGCGCCGACGACTACCTCGCCAAGCCGTTCGCCTTCCCCGAGCTGGTCGCGCGGGTGCGGGCGCTGGGCCGCCGGGCGACGCCGGCCGCGCCGCCGCTGCTCACCGCCGGGGACGTCGAACTCGACCCGGCCAAGCGGACCGTCCGGCGCGCGAGCGGGCCGATCGAGCTGACGCGCAAGGAGTTCGGCGTCCTCGAGGTGCTGCTGCAGGCCGCCGGGTCCGTCGTCAGCAGCGAGGAGCTGCTCGAGCGGGTCTGGGACGAGAACGCCGACCCGTTCACCACGACCGTCCGGGTGACCGTCATGACGCTGCGGAAGAAGCTGGGCGAGCCGGGGATCATCGAGACCGTCGTCGGCTCCGGGTACCGGGTGCCGGAGCCCGGCGCTTCCCGCGCGTGAACCTGCCGGGCACCCGCACCCTCCGCGCCCGGATCACCCTGCTGGCGACCGTCCTGGTCGCCGCCGTCAGCCTGCTGCTGCTCTGGCTGGCCTGGACGCTGGTGCGGGACTCGCTCGACACCGTGCCGCAGATGCCGCCGGGCAGCGTGGTGGTCGTCGACGGCGTCTCGGTCGACGCCTCGACGCTCGCCGAGCACCTGCGCGTCCACGCCCGCGACCGGATGCTGCTGTTCGGTTCGCTGGCGTTCCTGCTGGTGGTGGCGGCCGCGGCGATCCTCGCCTGGACGTTCACCTCGCGCGTGCTGCTGCCGCTGCGCGAGATCACCGGGACCGCGCGGCGGCTGTCGGTCGAGTCGCTGGGGGAGCGGATCGGCGAGATCCGCTCCCGCGACGAGCTGGCCGAGCTGGCGAGCACGTTCGACGACATGCTGGACCGGCTCCAGGCCGCGTTCGACGCCCAACGCCACTTCGTCGCCAACGCCAGCCACGAGCTGCGGACGCCGCTGTCGGTGATCCGCACCGAACTCGACGTCACCCTGGCCGACGACGCCGCCGACGAAGCCGAGCTGCGGCGCATGGCCGGGGTGGTCCGCGACGCCACCGAGCGCGCCGGGCAGCTGGTCAACTCCCTGCTGCTGCTGGCCCGCACCGACGGCGCCGGGCTGGGCGTCCACGAGCCGGTGGACCTCGCGGTGGTCGTCGACCGGGCGTGGCGCGCGGTCCGCCGCGAAGCCGAGCAGCGCGGGATCCGGGCGTCGTTCACGACGCCGCCGGCGTCCGCGTTCGGCGACCCGGCGCTGCTGGAGCGGATCGCGGGGAACCTGCTGGAGAACGCCGTGCGGCACAACGTCGACGGCGGCTGGATCGAGGTCGTGGTCCAGCCGGGGCCGCGGTGGTCGACGCTGCGGGTCCGGTCCTCGGGCGGCCTCGTCGACCCGGCGGGGGTGGCGGAGCTGTTCGAGCCGTTCCGCCGGGCGGGCGTGGCCCGCACGGCCCGCTCGGGCGCGGGCCTGGGCCTGTCGATCGTCCGCGCAGCGGTGGCGGCGCACGGCGGGAGCGTGACAGCGGAACCGATCGTGGGCGGCGGCCTCGGCGTGACGGTCCACCTTCCGGTCCACTGACCGGGCGCCACCAGGCCTCACCCGTGCTCCGCCGGGCATCACGAGTGACTGAAGGGTCATCACGCGTGATTGAAGGGCCATCTCGCGTGATTGGAGGGTCATCTCGCGTGATTGGCGAGCCGACACGGCGAGGTCCGGCCGGCCCGCCGTGTCGTCCCTCCAATCACGAATGATGGCTGTCTGATCACGGGTGATGGCCCAGGGCGAGAGCGGCGCGGAGGACTCCGGCCGCGTGGAGCATGGCTGCGCGGGCGTCCGGGTCCACGCCGACACGGTTGGCGAAGCCGTGGAGCTGGCCTTCGTGACGTCGGTGGACCAGGGGGACGCCCGCTTCGGCGAGGCGGGCCGCGTAGGCCTCGCCTTCGTCGCGCAGCAGGTCGAAGCCGCACGTGGCCACGAACGTCGGGGGAAGGCCCTCGAGACTCTCGTCGTAGAGGACCGACGCGCGCGGGTCGCGGTAGTGGGCCGGGTCGCGCAGGTACTGCGCGCGGTACCAGGCCCATTCGTCGCGGTCCAGGCGGAAGCCCGAGCCGAACTGCCGGTGCGACTCCGACGAGCCCAGCGCGTCCGTCGCCGGGGTGAGCAGGAGGCTGAACGCGGGCCGCGGCAGCTCGCCGCGGGCCGCCGCGTGGGCGACCACCGCCGCCAGGTTGGCGCCGCTGCTGTCGCCGCCCACCGCGAGCCGGGCCGGGTCCACGCCGAACTCCGCCGCGTGCTCGTGGACGAAGGCGAACGCCGCCACCGCGTCCGAAGCCGCCGCCGGGAACGGGTGCTCCGGCGCCAGCCGGTAGCCGATCGACACGACCCGCACCCCGGCTTCCTCGGCCAGCAGCCGGCACGCGCCTTCGTGCGTGTCGAGGCTGCCGAGCACGAACCCGCCGCCGTGGAAGTACACGAGCGCCGGGCTGGGCGCGGGGACGCCGGCCGGCTCGTACCACCGCAGCGGCAGCGGCCCGCCCGGCCCGGGCCACGACGCATCGCGCGTCCGGACGCCCGGGCAGATCCCGGCGCCGGCGAGCGCACCCGCCAGGTTCAGCTCGGCCCGCGCCCGCGGCAGGCTGCCGTTGTGGTGGGGCGCGTCGAACGGCGCCCAGCGCGACACCCGCATGAGCACCTGCGCGGTGAGGACCGGCTCCCGGCCGGCCACGACCACCGGACGCCCGGCGATCAGCCGCAGCACCGGCGACGGCAGCCGCAGCAGGAAGCGCAACCCGGCCATGACCGACCGGACGAGCAGCCGGCGGGAGAGTCCAGTCAGCACAGGTCCACGAAAATCGGGTTCGCGTACAACCACAAGTCCTCGAACGGGTTCGCCTGCCCGACGACGTCCGGCGTCGGCTCGGCATCGCCGTTCGAGCCGCGGACCCGCAGGTAGAACGGGGACCGCACGTTCCGGAAGGTGTGCCGGAACACGACCTGCCGCCCCGGCGCCCAGCGCGGCTCGAACGACTCCACGACCCGCGTGCCCGGCGCGGTCATCGCGTCGCGGTCGGCGGCCGGGCCGGTGACGGGCCCCGCGACGACGTCCAGGCGCGCCAACCGCGGCACCGAACCGCCGCCGTTCGGCCGGGACGCCAGCCGCGCGGAGACGACGACCGTGACGTCCGAACCCCGCCGCACCCGCAGGCGTCCGCCCAGGGGCGCCGAGGAACCACCGCCGTACGCGCCGACCTGCAGGTCCGGCACCAGGCCGCCGTGCGACAGCCAGATCCGACCGGCCCGCAGGCCCGCGAGGACGCCTTCGAGGCTGCGCTGCGTGACGCCGACGTGCGTGCGGCTGAACTCGCCCGGGTAGAAGTCGGCGTACGGCGGCACGAACTGCGGGACGCCGGAGTCGACGGGGTCCGGGAACCTGCCGTGCGTGTCGTACCAGTCGCCCGGCACGTCCGGGCGGACCAGCGTGTCGCCGCGGTTGTAGTGCGAGTCGGAGTTCGTGGTGATCCACCACGGCTTGCCCTCGGCGAGCAGCGAGTCCCACAGCCCGCCGACCTTCGCCGTCGCCCAGTCCCAGCCGCCGTGCGTGCGGTACGCCTCGGCCGGGTAGCCCGGCCACGAGTTCGGCCCGGGGCTGTTGCCGTAGCCGCCGCGCGCGCCGCCGTTGCCGAGCGGCTCGGGGAAGCCGTCCGCCTGCGCGCCGGGCGCGCCCTCCATGCCGATGACGATGCCCGGCGCGGCGTCGCGGTAGGCCCGCAGCTCGTGCGGGGCGACCCGGCCGTTGCGCAGCGGGTGGTTGATCAGCACGACCGGGGCGTGGATCCGCTTCGCCTGTTCCTCCGAAGCCAGCCACCGCAACGCCCGCAGCGCGAGGGCCTCGTTCGCCGGGCTCGACGCCTCCGAGTTCGTCAGCCGCCAGTCGAAGGCCCGCTCGAACTCGCGCAGCTTCGCGGCCTGCTGCGCACCGGCCTGGAAGAAGACCGTGGCGTGCTCGGCGCCCGGGACGTTCCACTCCATGCCGTGCCACAGCAGCAGGTCCGGGTACTTCCGCCGGGCGGCGAGGAAGTCGGCTTCGGTGGGTTCGACCGACACCTGCTCGTGCTCGGCGTGGCCGTGGTCGGTGAAGACGATCCAGTCCGCGCCGTGCGCCCGCCCGCCGGCGGCGATCTGCTCGATCCGGTACATCGCGTCGTAGGAGTACTGGCTGTGCGTGTGGTGGTCGCCGACCAGCCACTGGTAGCGGCCGCACACCCGGCTCAGGTCGACGTCGAGGCCGGGGCGGGGGAGCGGGAGGCCCGCGGCGGCGGCCGCGAGGCCGGCGCCCTGGAGGAAGCGGCGTCTGTCGGTGGTCACGGCCGGACGCTAAGCCGCCGGGGTGAACGGGCGGTGTCCCGGCGGCCAACTGTGCTGTGATCTTCGGTGTGGAGGACAAACCCCTGGCCCGGGTGCTGGCGCCGGTCATGGCGCTGGCCCTGGCCGCCGGCGTCGGGCTCGCGTTCTTCATCGCCGCGCTCGTCCGGCCGCCCGACCTGCCGGTGGACACGAATCCGGCGCCCCTGGCCGGGCACACGCTCTGCGCGGCGGTCGTCGTGGTCTTCCCCTCCGCCACGGACATGCGGGCCGCGGCGCGGTCCCTGCACGACGACCCGACGGTCCGGCGGGTGTTCGTCGACCCGCCGTCGGTGTCCCTGCTCGCCGTCCCGGGCACCGACCTCAAGGCCTGGGCGCAGCAGCTGCACGCCCGCTTCCGGACCGCCGAGCGAGTGACGGTGATCGACTCCGACGCGACGGCGGCGCAGCTGAAACTCACCGCGCCGCCGCCGAAGTGCCCCCGCGAGGGCGAGTACTAGCTACGCCGTCGGCACCGACGCCACGCCCGGAGCCAGGAACGGCTTGCCGTTCACGCGCTCGGACACGCCGGAGCGGTCCAGGTACGGCGTGATGCCGCCGTTCCAGAACGGCCAGCCCGCCCCGAGGAGCAGGCACAGGTCGATGTCCTGCGCCTCGGCGACCACGCCCTCGTCGAGCATGATCCGGATCTCCTCGGCGATGGCCGACAGCGCCCGCTCGCGCACCTGCTCCGAAGTGGACGGCCGGTCACCCTGGGTCCACAGCTCGGCGACCTCGGGATCGACCGAGGCGTGGCCCTGGGCGTCCCAGATCCAGACACCCTTCTTGCCCGCCTTGACGAACTTGGCGAGGTTGTCCGACACCGTGAACCGGTCCGGGAAGGACTCGTGCAGCGTCTCGCCGACGTGCAGCGCGATGGCCGGGCCGACGAGCTGCATCAGCGTCAGCGGCGTCATCGGCAGGCCCAGCGGTTCCAGGGCCTTGTCGGCGACCTCGAACGGCGTGCCTTCGTCGACGGTCACCAGCACCTCGCCGAGGAAGCGCAGCAGGAGCCGGTTGACGACGAACGCGCTCGCGTCCTTCACCAGCACGCTGGACTTCTTCAGCTGCTTGCCGACCGAGAACGCCGTCGCCAGCGCAGCGTCGTCGGTCCGCTCGCCGCGGACGATCTCCAGCAGCGGCAGCACGGCCACGGGGTTGAAGAAGTGGAAGCCGACCACGCGCTCGGGGTGCTGCAGCTTCGACGCCATCGCGGTGATCGACAGCGACGAGGTGTTCGTCGCCAGGATCGTCTCGGGCTTGACGTGCTGCTCCAGTTCGGCGAATACCTGCTGCTTGACGCCGAGCTCCTCGAAGACGGCTTCGATGACGAAGTCGGCGTCGGCGAACGCGGCCTTGTCGAGCGAGCCGGAGACCAGCGCCTTGAGCCGGTTGGCGCCGTCCGGGGAGACGCGCTTCTTGCTCAGCAGCTTGTCGATTTCGGCGTGGACGTACCCGACGCCCTTGTCGACGCGCTCCTGGTCGACGTCGGTCAGCACGACCGGCACCTTCAGGCGGCGCACGAACAGCAGGGCCAGCTGGCTGGCCATCAGGCCGGCGCCGACGATGCCGACCTTGTTCACCTTGCGGGCCAGGGACTTGTCCGGCGCGCCGGCGGGGCGCTTGGCGCGCTTGTTGACCAGGTTGAACGAGTACAGCCCGGCGCGCAGGACGTCGGACATGAGCAGCTCGGCGAGGCCGTCGGTCTCGGCGGCGTACCCGCGGTCGAGATCGTTCTCCTTCGCGAGCTCGAGGAGTTCGACGGCCTTGGTCGCGCCCGGCGAGGCGCCGTGCGTGCGTCCGTCCACAATGGACTTCGCGCGGGCGATGGCCGCGTCCCACGCTGCACCGCGGTCGATTTCCCGGCGTTCCGGCTTGAGCTCGCCGTTGACCACGCGGGCCAGCCACAGCAGCGACTGCTCGAGGTAGTCGGCCGAGCCGAAGACCGCGTCGACGATGCCGAGCTCGGCCGCCTGCTTGACGTTCAGCATCTTGTTCTGCGCCAGGGCGTTCTCGATGATCACCGTGACGGCGGCGTCGGCGCCGATGAGGTTCGGCAGCAGCTGCGTGCCGCCCCAGCCCGGGAACAGGCCGAGGAAGACCTCGGGGAACGCGATCGCCGCGGTGTTCTCCGACAGCGTCCGGTAGTGGCAGGACAGGGCCAGCTCCAGGCCGCCGCCCATGACCGCGCCGTTCACGAACCCGAACGTCGGGATCGACGACTCGGTGAGGCGGCGGAACACGTCGTGCCCGGTCTGGGCGATCTCGCGCGCCAGCTGCGGGTCGCTGACGGCCTCGACGCCGGACAGGTCGGCGCCGACGGCGAAGATGAACGGCTTGCCGGTGACGGCGATCGCGGCCGGCTCGGCTTCGAACGCCTTGTCCAGTGCCGCGTTCAGCGACACCAGGCCCTGCGGGCCGAAGGTGTTCGGCCGGGTGTGGTCGTGGCCGTTGTCGAGCGTGATCAGCGCGACCGGCTTCGCCAGCCCGGGCACCTTGACCAGGTTGGTCTTCGCGTGGGTGACGACCTCGTCCGGGAACGCGGCCTTCGCCTCTTCTGCGGTGAAAGTCATTACTTCGCCCCCTGGAGGCCGTTGTAGGCCGGGTTTTCCCAGATCACGGTGCCGCCCATGCCGATGCCGATGCACATCGTGGTCATGCCGTACCGCACGTCGGGCCGCTCGGCGAACTGGCGGGCCAGCTGCGTCATGAGCCGGACGCCGGACGACGCCAGCGGGTGGCCGCACGCGATGGCGCCGCCCCACTGGTTGACGCGCGGGTCTTCGTCGTCGATGCCGAAGTGGTCGAGGAAGGCCAGCACCTGCACGGCGAAGGCTTCGTTGATCTCGAACAGGCCGATGTCGTCGATGGTGAGGCCGGTGCGCTTGAACAGCTTCTCGGTGGCCGGCACCGGGCCGATGCCCATGACCTCCGGCTCGACGCCGGCGAAGGAGTAGCCGACCAGCCGCATCGCGACCGGCAGGCCCAGCTCGCGGGCGGTTTCCTCGTCGGCGAGGAGCGACGCGGTGGCGCCGTCGTTGAGGCCGGCCGCGTTGCCCGCGGTGATCCGGCCGAACGGGCGGAACGGCGTCTTGAGGTTCGCGAGGGTTTCCAGCGTGGTGCCCGGCCGCGGCGGCTCGTCCTCGGTGGCCAGTCCCCAGCCCAGCTCCTTCGAGCGGGTGGCGACCGGGACCAGCTCGGGGCCGATCTTGCCGGTCTTGACGGCTTCGGCGTAGCGCTCCTGGCTGCGCGCGGCGTAGGCGTCGGTGCGCTGCTTGGTGATGGCCGGGAAGCGGTCGTGCAGGTTCTCGGCGGTCTGGCCCATGACCAGGGCGGTCGGGTCGACGAGCTTGTCGGCGATGATCCGCGGGTTCGGGTCGACGCCCTCGCCCATCGGGTGGCGGCCCATGTGCTCGACGCCGCCGGCGATGGCGATGTCGTAGGCGCCGAAGCCGATGCCGGACGCGGCGGTCGTGACGGCCGTCATGGCGCCGGCGCACATGCGGTCGATGGCGAAGCCGGGGACCGACTTCGGCAGCCCGGCCAGCAGCGCGGCGGTGCGGCCGATGGTCAGGCCCTGGTCGCCGGTCTGGGTGGTGGCGGCGATGGCCACCTCGTCGACGCGCTCGGGCGGCAGTTCGGGGTGCCGCCGCAGCAGCTCGCGGATGGTGTTGACGACCAGGTCGTCGGCGCGGGTCCCGGCGTAGATGCCCTTGTCGCCGGCCTTGCCGAAGGGGGTGCGGACCCCTTCGACGAAGGCGACGGTGCGCACGCCCCGCGCGGTCGGCGCGAGCGGCGTTGCTGCTGTGGCCACGAATGCTCCATGAAGTAGACAGGTCTTCTTGCGGGGTCCGGGTGGCGGAGCCCCCGGCCGGGGCGGAGCCCCGGTTGTCACTGTCCGCACGATAGCCCTTGTTACCCACGGGTAACCAGTGGTGTGGCCCGGTCGAGTGGGCTACGGCACACTCCGGGGTTCCATCGTCCGTCCTTTCACGAGCCACGCGACGCCGAACGCCTCCACCGCGATGGCCTCCAGCCACAGCGCCGGGTGCAGGGACGGCGTCAGGCCGAGGTACTTGGCCAGGGCGATCAGCACCAGGCAGGCGAGGATCACGCCCCCGCAGACGCGGTAGAGCGCGCCGAACCGTTCGGGCTGTTCGCCGTCGTGGGGGAAGAGGCGGAGGCAGAAGTAGGCGAGGGAGAGGAAGAACACGGCCGCGAAGGCGAGGTGCAGGACGCCGGCGGTGCGGTCCCAGGCCGTGACGTCGTGGTCCGGGGTGGTGGGAAGGAAGGCGAGCCCGATCGCCCCCAGCCCGGCGACGGTGCTGGCGATGTTGTCGACGTAGTCGTGGCCGTAGTAGGCGAGCAGGAACACGCCGACCGCGCACATCGCGCCGACGAGGACGTCCCGCAGGTCGGTGTAGTAGTAGCCGCTCAGCGAGCCGATGAGGTCGCCGCCCTGCACCAGCTGCTTGCCGAGGATGAGGACGAGCGGCAGGGCCAGGCCGATCAGCCCGATGGCGCGGCGCAGGAACAGGTACGAGTGGACGAGCGTGGTCTGCGGGGATGTGGTCGCCGTGGTCATGGCCGCCTCCGGGGGTTCACTGAGGTGGATCGGCGTCCAAGTGCCCACGGGTGAGGGTTGTTACCACGGAGTTGTCCAAGTTCTCAGCTGATCGTTACGCAGTTCGGCGGAGACGCCGTCGCGGATTCACCCGAGGCCGAGGTGGGCCAGCCAGCCGCCCTTCGCCGAGATGTCCTCCGCTCCCTCCGTGGCCACCGGCTCGCACAGGAAGCCGGCCACCCACCTGCCGTCGGCCAGTTCCAGTTTGCCGATGGCCAGGGGCGCCGGGATTCCCGCCACGAATTCGCCGAACCCCTTCGCCGGGAGCTCCCACACCTCCGCCGCGACAGAAACCCCGCCGGACGCCACCCGCACCAGGCCCGGCTTCGGCGGCACCGTGTCCAACGCATACAGCCGGTACGCGGCCGCCGTCGACACGGACGACACGAACCGGCCGCCGCGGGAGGTGAGCTCGTGGTTCAGGGGCTGGCCCCGCAGGTGCGCCCCGACCACCACGATCGGGATCCGCCGGCGCCGCAGCCCGGCCAGGGCCGCCAGCTTCAGGTCGTCGTGCGGAGCACCCAGGAACATCACCCCGAACGGCCGCCCGGCCACCGAACCCGCCGGGACCGCCAGCGCGGACAGCCCGAACAGGTTCGTGGAGTTGGTGAACCGCCCCAGCCGGGCGTTGACCGCCACCGGGTCCGCCGCCACCTCCGCCAGCGTCGGGTGTTCGCTCGTCGTCGGGAGCAGGATCGCGTCGACGCCGGCCAGCACGGCCAGTGCCTCCGCGCGCAGGGCCGCCACGGTTGCCTGGTCGGCGAACAACCGGTGTGCCGGGATGTCGCGAGCCGGGCCGATGATCGAGCGCACGACCGGGTCGACGGCGTCCGGGTGCGTGTCGATGAACTCGCCGACCGCCGTGTACCGCTCGGCGACGAACGCGCCGCCGTACAACAGCCGGGCCGCCTCCAGGAACGCCGAGATGTCCACAGTGGTCACTTCGGCGCCCGCGGTCGCGTAGTCCTCGACGGCGGCGTCGAACGCTTCGGCCCAGCCGGGCGCCAGGGATCCCAGCCGGTCGGGGACGCCCAGCCGGAACCGTCCGGGGTGGACCCGCGCGGGCTCGGCCAGGCAGGTCAGCGCGAACGACGCCTCCTCGACCGTCCGCGCGAACAGCGACACGCAGTCGATGCTCGCGCACGCGGGCACCACACCCTGAGCCGGCAGCAGGCCGGGAGTCGGCTTGAGCCCGACGATCCCGTTGAACGCCGCCGGCACCCGGCCCGACCCCGCGGTGTCCGTCCCCAACGCGAGATCCACGATCCCCAGCGCGACGGCCACCGCCGAGCCCGAACTCGACCCACCGGAGACGTACGCCGGGTCGACGGCGTTGCGCACCGCACCGTACGGGCTGCGCGTCCCGACCAGGCCGGTCGCGAACTGGTCCAGGTTCGTCGTGCCGAGCACCAGCGCCCCGGCCGCCCGCAGCCGCGCGACGACCGGGGCGTCCGCCTCCGGCTCGTACGCGTAGCCCGGGCAGCCGGCCGTCGTCGGCAGTCCCGCGACGTCGATGTTGCCCTTGACGGCCACGAGCTTGCCGTACAGCGGCCGCCCGCGTTCCTCCAGTGCGGCGGCCTCGGCCAGGACGTCGGCTTCCGGCCGGAGGCCGATCCAGATCTCCGGCCGGTCCACCTGCTCGATCCGCCGGTAGGCGGCCCGCACCCGCTCCACGGCGGTGTTCGATGCCGCCTCCGCGGGCGGGAGTGCGTCGGCGCTCACCCGAGCACTACCAGCGGCGTGCCGGGGGCGACCTGGTCACCGGGGGACACGAGCACCTCGACCACCTCACCGTTCGACGGCGCGGGGATCCGCGCCTCCGTCTTCATCGCCTCCAGCGTCACCAGGGCCTGCGCGTGCTCGACGCGCTCGCCCGCGGTGACGTCGACCCGCCACACCGTCGCCGCGAACGGTGCCTCGACGACGTGCCCGCCCGGCGGCGCCTCGACCCGGGCCGGCGGCCGGGTGACCGGCTCCGGTTTCGGGTCGAACTCGCCGGCCGCCGCCCACGCCCGTCGTTCCGCCTCGAACGCGGCCGCCTGCGTCGCCCGGAACCCGGCGATGCTCTCGGCGTTGTCCGCGAGGAACTGCTGGTAGTCCGCCAGGGCGAACGAGCCCTCGGTGGTGTCGAGCTCCAGCGTCCCGGACGCGCTCTGGGCCCGCAGGTCCAGCAGTTCCCCGGCCGAGACCGGGTACCAGGAGATCCGGTCGAAGAACCGCAGGTTCCACGGCCGGTCCCCGCCGCGCCAGCTGTTCCACACCTGGACCGTCCGCCCGACGAACTGGTAGCCGCCCGGGCCTTCCATGCCGTAGATGCACAGGTAGGCGCCGCCGATCCCGACGGAGTTCTCCGCCGTCCACGTCCGGGCCGGGTTGTACTTGGTCGTGACCAGGCGGTGGCGCGGGTCCAGCGGGGTCGCCACCGGGGCGCCGAGGTAGACGTCGCCGAGGCCGAGCACGAGGTACTCCGCGTCGAACACCGTCCGGTACACTTCGTCCACACTGGACAGTCCGTTGACGCGCCGGATGAACTCGATGTTCCACGGGCACCACGGCGCGTCGTCGCGGACGCCGGTCATGTACCGCTCGATCGCCTCGCGGGTGGCCGGGTCGTCCCACGACAGCGGCAGCCGCACGCTGCGGCTCGGCACGACGAGGTCGTGCGTCGGCGGCAGGTCCCGCTCCAGCTCGCGCACCAGCCCGAGGGCCTTGCCGACCGGCAGCGCGTCCGGGTCGACGTGCACCTGCAGCGACCGGATGCCCGGCGTCAGGTCCACGATCCCCGGCGCGCCTTCGGCTGCCAGACGCTCGGCCAGCGCGTGCACCCGCATCCGCAGGGCGAGGTCGAGCTTCATCTCGCCGTACTCGACGAGCAGGTTGTCGTCGCCGCTGCGGCGGTAGGTGACCGACGGTTCGCCCACGGATCCCACACTGTCCGAGGAGGACAGTCGCGCGAGGACGCCGCCGTCCTCGCGGACGGCCCGGCTCGGCTCGACCGCCGACGACGGCCGCCGCCGCAGCGCCGCCGCGTGGTCGGTGCCGATCGGCACGAACCGCACGGTGTCGCCCGGCCGCAGCTGCCCGAGTTTCCAGCGCTCGCCGGTCGCCACCGTCGCCGGGCAGACGAACCCGCCGAGGCTGGGCCCGTCCGGGCCGAGCAGGATCGGCAGGTCGCCGGTGTAGTCGACGGCGCCGATCGCGTACGGCGTGTCGTGGATGTTCGACGGGTGCAGGCCCGCCTCGCCGCCGTCCGCGCGGGACCATTCGGGCCGCGGCCCGACGAGCCGGACGCCGGTGCGCGCGGAGTTGAAGTGGACCTGCCAGTCCGTGGCGTAGAACGTGTCGACGTCTTCCGGGGTGAAGAACTCCGGGGCCGCGTGCGGGCCTTCGAGCGCGCCGATCGTCCAATGCGGAGCGAAGACCGGCCGCTCCGCCGCGGGGACCGGGCCCGCGACCGGGTCCGCGGGTGCCGGCCCGGGCCGCAGGACGTCCCCGGCGGCCAGGGCGCGGCCGCCGTGGCCGCCGAACTTCCCCAGCGTGAACGTCGCCGCGCTGCCGAGGAACTCCGGCACGTCGATGCCGCCGCGGACCAGTACGTAGCTGCGCAGCCCGGCGGTGCACGCCCGGACGTCGAGCGTGGCGCCCGCCGGCACCTCGACGGGTGTCCACAGGGGGACCTCGGTGCCGTCGGCGAGCACGGCTGCCGGTGCGCCGGTCACGCACACCTCGGTGGCGTGGGAGAACCGCAGCGCGACACCGTCCACAGTGCACTCGAGGCCGGGTGCGCCCTCCGGGTTGCCGAGGGCGAGGTTGCCCAGCCGCAGCGAGAGGTCGTCCATCGGCCCGCTCGGCGGCACCCCGACGGCCCAGTACCCGGTGCGGCCCGGCCAGTCCTGCACGGTCGTCATCGTGCCGCCGCGCAGGACGTCGATCCGCGGCTCGGCGTCGGTCACCGCGTCCAGCGTGGACGTGTCGTGCGCCGCCGCGCCGAAGGTCGGGTCCGCGGCCGCCGCCCGCAGCTGCCCGAGGTTGGTCTGCACCCCGTCGAACCGGGTCGCGGCGAGCGCTTCCCGCAGGTTCGCCAGGGCCTCGGCGCGGTCGGTGCCGGTGCAGACCAGCTTGGCCAGCAACGGGTCGTAGTGGGTGGTGACGGCCGTGCCCGGCTCGACCCACGTGTCGACCCGGGTGCCCGGAGGCAGGGTGACCCGGGTGACGAGGCCCGCGCTCGGCCGGTGCCCGGCGCCCGGGTCCTCGGCGTACACGCGCGCCTCGACGGCGTGCCCGCGCGGGATCGGGACCGCGCGGAACATCCCGCGATCGCCCTGGGCGAGCCGGAGCATCCAGGCGACCAGGTCGACGCCGTGGACGGCCTCGGTGACCGGGTGCTCGACCTGCAGCCGCGTGTTGACCTCGAGGAACGCCGCTTCGCCGCGCTCGGCGTCGTAGACGTATTCGACCGTGCCCGCCGAGCGGTACCGCACCGACGAGCACAGCGCGACGGCCGACTCGACGAGCTGCTTGCGGACGGCGTCGGGCAGGTCCGGTGCCGGGCACTCCTCGACGACCTTCTGGTTGCGCCGCTGCAGCGAACAGTCGCGCGTGCCCAGCTCCAGGACCTCGCCCAGGCCGTCGCCGAACACCTGCACCTCGACGTGCCGGGCGCGGGTCACCAGGCGTTCGAGGAAGACCCCGGAGCTGGCGAAGCTCTTGGCCGCGACGCTGCGCACGGTGTCCCAGGCGGCGCGCAGCTCCTCCGGCGACGCGCAGGCGCGCATGCCGATCCCGCCCCCGCCGCCGGTCGCCTTGAGCATCACCGGGTAGCCGATGTCCGCCGCGCGCGCCAGTGCCTCGTCCACATCGGACAGCAGGCCGGTGCCGGCCAGCAGCGGCACGCCCGCCGCGATGGCCGCCTCGCGCGCGGTGTGCTTGCTGCCGAACACCTCCAGGTGCTCCGGAGCCGGGCCGGCGAACACGATCCCGGCGTCTTCGCAGGCCCGGGCGAACGCCGCGTCCTCCGAGAGGAAGCCGTAGCCGGGGTGGATCGCGTCGCAGCTGGTCTCCAGCGCCGCGGCGATGATCGCGTCGGCCCGCAGGTAGCTGTCCGCCGCGGGTGCCGGGCCGAGCCGGACCGCCCGGTCGGCGAGCCGCACGTGCGGCGCGAGGCGGTCGGCGTCGGAGTGCACCGCCACGGTTTCGAGCCCCAGTTCCCTCGCGCTGCGCAGGATCCGGACCGCGATCTCGCCGCGGTTGGCGACGAGCAGCCTCACTCGCCGCCTCCCGGGGAGATGACGATCATCCGCACGGGCGTCGGGTCGAAACCGTTGCAGGGGTTGTTGATCTGCGGGCAGTTCGAGACGAGCACCAGCACGTCGGTCTCGGCCCGCAGCCGGACCTCCAGCCCGGGCGCCGAAATGCCGTCGACGATGCCGAGCGTGCCGTCCTCTTCGACCGGCACGTTCATGTACCAGTTGACGTTGCTGACCAGGTCGCGCTTGCCCAGGCCCCACTTGGCGCCCTCGATGAGGAAGTTCTCGACGCAGGCGTGCTGGTAGCGGGTGTGCTGGCCGTAGCGGAGGCTGTTGGACTCCTTGCTGCACGCGCCGCCGAGCGTGTCGTGGCGCCCGCACGTGTCGGCGACGACGGTCAGCAGCGGGGCGCCCTCCTGGGTGCGCAGGACGCTGCCGGTGGTCAGGAAGATGTTGCACTGGCCGGCGATCGTCGCGGCCGCGCTGTAGCGCTTCGAGGTGTCGTGCGCGTCGTAGCAGAGGAAGTCGACGGCCTGGTTGCCGCCCAGGTCCATGATCGCCAGCTCCTGACCCGCCTGCAGCACCGTGGAGAACGGCGCCCGCGCGGGGACGTCGAAGCTGACTTCGAGCTGGGACTCGTACGCCGTGCTCATGCGATCCCCCGTGCGGTCAGGTAGTCGGCGGTGTTCTCGAAGGCCCGCTGCGCCTCCGGCGTGTGTGTCCACTCCGGACTGTCCGGTGTGGTCGGCCGGTCGCGCCAGGCGAGGACCTCCAGGTTGGTCACGGTGTAGTCCGGGCGCGGGTCGACGGGGTGGGCGACGTTCGCGACCAGCACGATCGACGGGATCTCGAGGCGCAGGTCGACGGCCTTGCCCGCGCCCGCGGACCCGGTGAACTCCAGCCGGCCGTCCGGCTGCACCCGCACGCCCTGGAAGAACGACAGGCTGGGCGGCACGTCCCGCGGGCCGAGGCCGTTCTTCGCCGCGGCCAGCGTGAACAGCGGCAGCCCGGCGGGGGAGGGGCCCTGCGGGGCACCGTCGCCGTACCGCTCGGTGTTACCGTCCACTGTGGACGTACCGCAGAGCGCGTCGTGGTGGCCGCTGGAGTCCGCGACGATCGTGGCCAGCACCCGGCCCTGGTCCGACAGCAGCGCCACCGACTCGCCGAGGTAGGCGTTCCACTGCACCTTCACCGTGTCCGCGACGTTCAGCCGTTCCCACGGCTGATCGGCGTTGAACAGCAGCAGGTGCGCGCAGGCGTCGCCGTCGACGTCGGTCAGCCGCAGCCGCGTGCCGCGGGCCAGCACCTTGTGCGTGTACCCGCCGCCGGCCACGGTTTCGGCCCAGGTCAGCGCTTCGGGGTCGACTCCGGCCGGTGGGGCGGCCCAGGTGCTCGCGGGGATCGACGGCATCGTGTCGACCACGGTGCCGGCCTGCGCGCGGGCGTGGTCGCGCGCTCCGTAGGTCGTCGCGGTGGTGCTCATGGTCGTCCTCTCTCAGGTCGCGGGTTCGAGAGCGGGAGCAGGGCGCAGCCGCAGCCAGCAGAGCCAGCCGATCACCAGTGCGCCGCCGACGAACTCTATCGGGAACAAGAGCATCCAGGGTGCGCCCGAACCGGCGAGATCGTAGATCTCCGCGCGGGGCCAGGCGATGTTCACGATCATGGCGATTCCGTACAGGACGGCTGCCCCGTTCAGCGGTACCCCCCAGCGCCCCAAGGAGAACCGGCCGGGTTCGGCGGGGAACCGCCCGCGCAGCCGCTTGACGAGCAGGGGGCCCGTCACGAGCAGGTAGGCCAGGTAGACGACCACCACCGACGTCGCGGTGATCGTGCTGAACAGGGTCGGGTTGCCGACGTTGAGCAGCAGCAGCCCGATGGCCAGCGCACCGGACAGCAGGGCCGGCGCGACCGGCGTCCCGGTGCGCGGGCTGACGCCGGCGAGGCGGCCGGACCCCGGGAGCGCGCCGTCGCGGGCCATCGCGTAGATCAGCCGGACGGTGCCGGTCTGGATGGTCAGGGTGCAGACGACGACGGCGATCGCGACGTCGGCGAGGAAGACCCGGCCGAGGGTGTCGCCGAAGACGGCGGTGATCACGTACGGCAGGCCTTTGCCGGCGAGCTGCCCGTCGGTGAGGCTCGGTGCGGCCATCAGCGCGGTGACGACGACGGCGAGGCCGCCGATCCCGGAAACGAGCACCGCTCGCAGCACCGCGCGCGGAGCCGCCTTGCGCGCGTCCTTCGTCTCCTCCGCGACCGACGCCGCGGTGTCGAAGCCGTACAGGACGTACGCGGCCATGAGCGCCGAAGCGAGCACCCCGCCGATACCCGCGCTGGTGCCCGGTGCGTCGTGCAGCACCACCTGCGGACCGCGCACGGCGAACAGCGTCAGGCCGCCGATGAGGACGACGACCCCGAGGAGCTCGGCCGCGACCCCGACGTCGTTGATCCGTGCCATCAACCGGACGCCGCCGGTGTTGACGGCGGTGGTGAAGACGAGCAGCACGGTGCCCAGCAGCACGGCGTTGGCCGCACCGGTCGGCGACGTCACCGACGGGTCGCCCCCGACGAACTGGAAGCCGTCCCACACCGAGGGCAGCACGACCTGCAGGGCGATGGCCGCCGCGGCGAGCGCGACGACGCAGCCGAGCAGCATCATCCAGCCGGCGAGCCAGCCCAGGAAGCCCTTGGTGAGCTGTTTCGCCCACTGGTACACGGATCCGGCGAGCGGGTAGCGCGCCGCGAGTTCGGCGAAGACCAGGGCGACGAGCAGCTGGCCGGCCAGGACGACCGGCCACGTCCAGAAGAACAGCGGCCCGCCGAAGGTGTAGCCGAAGCCGAAGAGCTGGAAGACGGTGGTGAGGATGGAAACGAAGGAAAAGCCGGCGGCGAAGGCGGAAAACCCGCCGAGGGACCGGCGGAGTTCCTGGCGGTAACCGAAAGCGGCGAGTTCGTCGGGTGGGGTCATGCGCGCTCCTTGTTTCGATCGCCTGACAGAAATTAGGTTTCCGCCGCGTCGCGGCGATCTCCGCGGGGTAAGGACTCCGTTAACGCCGGGACGGTCACGGCGTCAATGAGGAAACCCCGGCGTAACCCCGGCTCCCCGCGCGAGTTGCCGCCGGAAACCTGGCAAGATCTCGCCCGTGGGCAAAGGGGCGGGAGTGGGCAGGCCGAGGGCGAGCGGAGTGGCGGCGAACCGCCCGGACGCGCGCGCGGCGGTGCTCGACGCGGCGGGGGAGCTGTTCACCGGAGCCGGGTACGCGGCCACGACGACGAGGGCGATCGCCGAACGCGCGGGGCTGCGTCAGGCGTCGCTGTACTACCACTTCCCGGCGAAGGAAGACATCCTCGCGGCGCTGCTGGCGGAGACGGTCCGCCCGTCACTGGCGCTGGCGGCCCGGCTCGCGGCCGGCGAGGCCCCGGCGGCGGTCCGGTTGTGGGCGCTGGCGTACGCGGACATCGGCCTGCTGGGCGGGGCCCGGCACAACCTGGGCGCGCTGTACCTGCTGCCGGAAGTCGGCTCGCCCAACCTGGCGCGGTTCCGCACCGAGCGCGCGGACCTGAAGGCGGCGTACGGCCGGCTGGTCGCGGCCTCGGGCGTGGCCCCCGCGGCCGTCGCGATCCGCACGGACCTGGTGTTCGGCCTGGTGGAGAGCATCGCGGTGATCCGCCGCGACGATCCGGCCCTGGACGTCGAGGCCCACGTGCGGGAGGGCGCCGACGGCGTGGTCCGGCTGGTGGGCCTGCCGGAGCCGACCGACGGCCTGCGCGCCGAGGCGCACGCCTTGCTGGCGGCTCTCCCGGACTAGGGCCGAGGTGGGCCGCCCAGCAGGTGGCTGATGATCACGGCATGCAGGACGATTGTTTGAGCAGGTTGAACTGTCGTTCGACGACGTGCGGCCGCGGTGGTCGACCGCGTCGAAGGCGGGTGGTGGGCCGCCGCGGGACCCGCGGCGTTCGCGGTGCCCGGCTTGGTCTGCGGGTTCGGGGAGCACGGCGGTGATGCCGCGCTCGCGCAGGTGTCCGCGGATCGCGCGCGAGGAGTGGGCCCAGCGACCAACCGGAACGTTCGTCAGACACGCCCTAGGGCGTGTCCTCAAAGCCAGAGGAGCAGGGTGGCCAGGTCGATCAACCCTCGGTAGGAGGTAGCGGTCTTGTCGAAACGGGTGGCGATGGCACGGAACTGTTTGAGGCGGTTGAAGCAGCGTT
>NZ_JAEBEI010000029.1:0-100276 GCF_046548775.1 Amycolatopsis sp. cmx-4-61
CTCTGGAACCTCGGACTTGATCTTCGCAAATCCAGTCCTACCAGGGGCCCCACGCCTCAACCCCGGTCAACACGCGCACCCGGCCCCAGCCTTACTGAGAAAACCTCAATGTGGCCTTCGGTGCGTCTGACGCACCGAAGGCCGCCTTGGGTGCGTCAGACGCAACCAAGGCCACATTGGGGCGCTCGGGGGCGTTCACCCGGATGGCCGCTCGACGCGCGGTGTGAGGCAGAAGTTCACCCTGGGCCGAGAGTGGCGCGTGGGACGAACCCCCACGGCCGGTTACCGTAAACGGCATGGCTGGGTCGGCGACGAGGAAGAGAAGCACGGGAAGCGGCGCGAAGGGGGCAGCGGCGCGTAAGCCGCGCACACCTGCGAAGCCACGTACGTCGTCCACCCGCAAACCCCCGCCACGCGCCCGGCGCAAGACACCCGGGATCTTCGGCAAGGGGGTCCGCGGCACCTGGAACCTGCTGGCCAAGGGCCTGGGCACGCTCGCCCGCACGGTCGGCCGCACCCGCGAACTCGAGCCGGAACACCGCCGCGACGGGCTCGCGCTCGGCCTGATCGCCCTGGCCATCGTCGCCGCCGTCGGCGTCTGGTGGCGGGCCGCCGGGCCCATCGGCGCCGGCGTCGAGATCGCCACCCGGACCGTGCTCGGGGCCGGGGCCGTCACGCTGCCGCTGGTGCTGGTCGTCGTCGCCGTCGCGCTGATGCGGTCCGAGCCGCACCCGGAGACGCGGCCGCGGATGGTCGTCGGGACGATCATGGTCGTCCTGTCCGTGCTCGGGATGCTGCACATCTTCACCGCGCTGCCGGAGACGAACGACGGCCGGATGTACGCCGGCGGCATCGTCGGCGCCTTCTCCGGCGGCCTGCTCACCATGGGCGTCACCACCTGGGTCGCCGTGCCGCTGCTGATCCTCGCGCTGTTCTTCGGCGTGCTCGTGTTCACCGGCACGCCGGTCCGCGAGATCCCGCACCGGCTGCGGAACTGGGGCCTCGACGAAGAGGAGATCGCCGAAGCCGAAGGGCAGCGGCCGGGCTTCGCCACCGACGAAGAGAAGGTCACCGACGCCGACCCGAAGGGCGCGCGGCTGCGCAAGCCGTCGCGCCGCCGTCAGTCGAGCGAGGCCCCGCCCGAGCAGCTGGACATCGACGCGATGCTCGCCGAGGCGCCGACGCCGATCAAGCCGCCCAAGGCCCTGCCCAAGCCGCCGCCGGCCGACGTGCCCGAGAAGAAGCCGAAGAAGGCCCCGGAGCCGCCGCTGGCCGTCACGCGGACCGTCGAGGGCGACTACCAGCTCCCGCCGCCCGACCTGCTGAAGCTCGGCGACGCGCCGAAGTCGCGCAGCAAGGCCAACGACGCCATGATCGAGGCGATCACCGGCGTGCTGGAGCAGTTCAACGTCGACGCGCAGGTCACCGGCTTCACCCGCGGCCCCACGGTCACCCGCTACGAGGTCGAGCTCGGCCCGGGGGTGAAGGTCGAGAAGATCACCGCGCTGACGAAGAACATCGCCTACGCGGTGGCCACCGACAACGTCCGCCTGCTGGCGCCGATCCCGGGCAAGTCCGCGGTCGGCATCGAGGTGCCGAACTCCGACCGCGAGATGGTCCGCCTGGGTGACGTCCTGCGGGCGCCGTCCACGGTCAAGGACAACCACCCGATGGTGATCGGCCTCGGCAAGGACATCGAGGGCCACTTCGTCACCGCGAACCTGACGAAGATGCCGCACCTGCTGGTCGCGGGTTCGACCGGGTCCGGTAAGTCGAGTTTCGTCAACTCGATGCTGGTGTCGCTGCTGGCACGCTCGACGCCGGACGAGTGCCGGATGATCCTGATCGACCCGAAGATGGTCGAGCTGACGCCGTACGAGGGCATCCCGCACCTCATCACGCCCATCATCACCCAGCCGAAGAAGGCGGCGGCCGCGCTGGCCTGGCTGGTGGAGGAGATGGAGCAGCGCTACCAGGACATGCAGGTCAACAAGGTCCGGCACATCGACGACTACAACAAGAAGGTGCGCTCGGGGGAGATCACCGCGCCGCCGGGGTCGGAGCGCGAGTACCGGCCGTACCCGTACATCATGGCCATCGTCGACGAGCTGGCCGACCTGATGATGACCGCCCCGCGCGACGTCGAGGACGCGATCGTCCGCATCACCCAGAAGGCGCGCGCGGCGGGCATCCACCTGGTCCTGGCCACGCAGCGGCCGTCGGTCGACGTCGTCACCGGCCTGATCAAGACGAACGTGCCCTCGCGGCTGGCGTTCGCGACGTCGTCGCTGACCGACTCGCGGGTCATCCTCGACCAGCCGGGCGCGGAGAAGCTGATCGGCATGGGCGACGCGCTCTACCTGCCGATGGGCGCCGGGAAGCCGGTCCGCATCCAGGGCGCGTTCGTCGGCGACGAAGAGATCGCCGCGGTCGTCAACTACGCCAAGGAACAGGCGCAGCCGGACTACCAGGACGGCGTGACGGCGCAGAAGGCGGGCGAGAAGAAGGAGATCGACCCGGACATCGGCGACGACCTCGACGTCCTGCTGCAGGCGGCGGAGCTGATCGTGACGTCCCAGTTCGGTTCGACGTCGATGCTGCAGCGCAAGCTGCGCGTCGGGTTCGCCAAGGCGGGCCGGCTGATGGACCTGCTGGAAAGCCGCGGGGTGGTGGGCCCGTCGGAGGGCTCGAAGGCCCGTGACGTGCTGATCAAGCCGGAGGAACTGGAGTCGGTCCTGTTCATGATCCGCGGCGGCGGCCCGGTGGACGCCGACGCCGGCGACGACGAGGAGTAGCGGTGCAACCCGTGCTC
This sequence comes from Amycolatopsis sp. cmx-4-61, assembly GCF_046548775.1. Classification (NCBI taxonomy): domain Bacteria; kingdom Bacillati; phylum Actinomycetota; class Actinomycetes; order Pseudonocardiales; family Pseudonocardiaceae; genus Amycolatopsis; species Amycolatopsis sp. cmx-4-61. The sequence goes on from NZ_JAEBEI010000029.1 coordinate 2,813, forward strand.
GCCCGGTTCCGTCCTGAGCACGTGGACCTACCGCGATTCCTCGCCGGACTGTTCGCCTTCGCCGTCGTCACGGTGGGGGCCGGGAGCTCGATCGCCGCCGCTCCGGCTCCGCCGGCCGCGGCGTCGCCGGCCGTGAGCGTCGCGGCCGGGCAGGACGTCACCCTGCGGCTCGGGCAGGAGGCCGCCGTGCAGGGGAAGGACCTGACGGTGCGCTACACGCGGGTGGTGGCCGACTCGCGGTGCCGGCCCGGCATGCAGTGCTTCTGGCAGGGGGAGGCCACGCTGGTGTTCCTGCTGAAGGAGCCCGGCCACGGCGAAAGCACCACGGCCGAGCTCCACAGCGGCCCGCGCACCGGCCCCCGGGCGACGACGTTCGCCGGGAGCCGGATCGAGCTCGTGTCGGTCAGCGAGGACGCCGGGGAGGCGACCGTCCGGATCAGCTGAGCGGCGTGCCCCACTGGTCGAGGTAGGCGACCTCGGACAGCGGGGTGCGCGCGGCGGGCTTGAAGTCCGGCACCGTCGTGTACGCCACCGGCAGCAGCCCGGCCTGCGTGTGGCCCTCCGGGATGCCGAGGATCTCCGCCGCCTCCGCCTCGCGGGAGAGGTGGTAGGTCGTCAGCGTCGAACCCAGCCCGCGCGAGCGCAGGGCCAGCTGGAAGTTCCAGACCGCCGGGAAGATCCCGCCGTAGAACGCCGCGTCGACCGCGTTGTCCCCGGCCGGGCGCCCCCGCAGGACCGGGATCACGAACACCGGGACGCGCTCGATCACGTCGATCAGGTGCCGGCCGGAGGCCAGCGCCCGCGGTTCGGCGCGCTGCGCCCGTTCCGCGAGGTAGGCCTGGCCCACCTCGCGGAACAGCACGCCGAGCCGGTCTTTCACGCCTTGGTCGCGCACGACCAGCCAGCGCCACGCCTGGACGTTGCCCGGTGTCGGCGCCTGCAGCGCCAGGTTCAGGCACTCCTCGAGGACTTCCGGCTCGACCGGCCGGTCGAGGTCCAGCTTGCGGCGCACCGCGCGGGTCGTGCTGAGCAGGTGATCGATCTCCATGATCACCATCCTGGCCCGGCCCGGGCCGCCACGTCAGCCGCCGAACTTGCGGACCGCCTGGTAGTACGTCCACGCCGCGCCCTTGCACGCGATGTTCGACCCGCAGACGCTCTTCAGATCCGAATACAGGTTGTCGTCGATCTTCAGCCGGTTCGCCGGGGTGAACCGGCCCTGCTTCTTGTAGTTGCGGTAGCCGAAGTCGTGCCGGTGGCAGCCGGGGAGGAACTGCCAGCCGAACGGCGTGTCCGGCGACCAGGAACAGCCGTCCGACGACCAGTCGAGCTGGCCGCTGTAGGGCGCGGAGTTCCGGATCGTCTCGAAGTTCGAAAGGGAGGTGCTGAAGAGGTACTGGTCGGTGACCGTCGGGATGTCGACGGCCGCCGCGGTGCCGGTGCCCAGCAGGGCGCCCGCGCCGACAGAAACGGCCACCGTCACGGTGGCCCCCAGGTTCCGCAGTGTCGTGCGCATTCGGTGTTTTCCTTGCCGATCGGTGGACAAGTGCCGCGATCAGCTTCGGGCAGGGCAGTGGTGCGCGTCACCGCCCGAAAGGAGGTTTTCACTCAGAGTTCGAGCAGCATCCGCGAATTCCCGAGGGTGTTCGGCTTGACGTAGGGCAGGTCCAGGAACTCGGCGACGCCGGTGTCGTGCGAGCGCCGCATCTCCTCGTACACCTCCTGCGACACCGGGGTGCCGTCGATCTCGACGAACCCGTGCCCGGCGAAGAAGCTGGTCTCGAACGTCAACACGAAGAGCCGCCTGAGACCCAGCTCACGCGCCTCGTCGACCAGCCGGGCGACCAGCACCCGCCCCACCCCCTGGCCGCGGACGGCCTTGTCGACCACGACGGTGCGCAGCTCGGCGATGTCCTCCCAGAGGACGTGCAGCGCGGCCGCGCCGACCACCTCGTCACCCACTTCGGCGACCCAAAACTCCTGGACCGCCTCGTACAGCGTGACCAGGTCCTTCTCCAGCAGGACGCGGCCCGCGTCCGAGTCGACCAGGGCCTTGATCTTGCGGACGTCGGCGATCCGGGCGCGGCGGACGGTCGGGCGGGGCGAGTCGGACGGCACGAGCGTCAACCCTGCCACATCGCCCCGTGCGGGCGGATGTCACGACCGGGCTACGCCGTCGTCGGGCCGCCCGGGACCGGCGGCTACCCTAAACGTCGTGCCTTCCCCTGCCGCGGACCCAGCTGCCACCCGACGCGTCTCCCTGCTGACCCTGGGCTGCGCCCGCAACGAGGTCGACTCGGAGGAGCTCGCGGGCCGGCTCGCGGCCGGCGGCTGGGAGCTGGCGGCCGACCCCGAGGACTCCGACGTCGTGGTGGTCAACACCTGCGGCTTCGTCGAGTCGGCCAAGAAGGACTCCGTCGACACGCTGCTCGCCGCGTCCGACACGGGCAAGAAGGTCGTCGCCGTCGGCTGCATGGCCGAGCGCTACGGGCACGAGCTCGCCGACAGCCTCCCGGAGGCCGACGCGGTGCTCGGCTTCGACCACTACGCCGCGCTTTCCGACCGCCTCGACGACGTCGTCGCCGGCCGCAAGATCGCTTCGCACACGCCGGGCGACCGCCGCAAGCTGCTGCCGATCAGCCCGGTCGAGCGGCCCGCCGCCGCGGAGACGGTCGAGGTCCCCGGCCACGGCTGGGGCCCGCGGGTGCTGCGCACGCGTCTCGACGATTCCCCGGTGGCGGCCCTGAAGATCGCTTCCGGGTGCGACCGGCGCTGCTCGTTCTGCGCGATCCCGTCGTTCCGCGGCTCGTTCGTCTCGCGGCAGCCGGACGAGATCGTCGCCGAGGCGCTGTGGCTGGCCGAGCACGGCGTCAAGGAGCTGTTCCTGGTCAGCGAGAACTCGACGTCCTACGGCAAGGACTTCGGCCGCGACGGCGCCACCGCGCTGGAGCGGCTCCTGCCGCGGCTGGCCGGGATCGACGGCATCGAGCGCGTCCGCGTCTCCTACCTGCAGCCCGCCGAGACGCGCCCGCAGCTGGTCAAGGCGATCGCGACCACGCCGGGCGTCGCCGAGTACTTCGACCTGTCGTTCCAGCACTCCAGCGAGCAGGTGCTGCGCCGGATGCGCCGGTTCGGCTCCACGGACTCGTTCCTGGCGCTGTGCGAGCAGATCCGCGAGTACGCGCCCGAGGCGGGCATCCGGACCAACGTCATCGTCGGCTTCCCCGGCGAGACCGAGCACGACCTGAGCGAGCTGGAGCGGTTCCTCACGGGCGCCCGCCTGGACGCCGTGGGGGTCTTCGGCTACTCCGACGAGGACGGCACCGAAGCCGAGAGCTTCGACGGCAAGCTCGACCCCGAAGAGGTGGCCAAGCGCGTCACGCGGATCTCCACGCTGGTCGAGGAGCTGACCGCGCAGCGCGCCGAGGACCGGATCGGCACCTTCGTCGACGTCCTGGTGGAGCTGGACGACGACGGCGAGCTCACCGGCCGCGCCGCGCACCAGGCCCCGGAGGTCGACGGCGAGTGCGTCATCCTGGACGCGCCGGAAAAGGTGCAGGTTGGTGACTTCCTGCGGTGCGAGGTCGTCGACTCGGCGGGCGTGGACCTGATCGTCCGCGCGGTACCGGACGCCGACCGGTGAGTGCGCTCCCCAGCGACGCCGCCGACGAGGGCCTCACCCACGAAGCCGCCGCCGGAGTCCCGGCGCCGACCCCGGTCCCGACGCTGAACGTCGCGAACCTGCTGACGCTGTCGCGCCTGGTCCTGGTGCCGCTGTTCGTCGTCGCCCTGTTCGTCGGCGACGGCCAGGACAACACCTGGCGCGCGATCGCGACCGGGTTGTTCGCGATCGCCTCGGCCACCGACCAGCTGGACGGCTGGGTGGCCCGCAAGTACGGCCTGATCACCGACTTCGGCAAGATCGCTGACCCGATCGCGGACAAGGCGCTCACCGGCGCGGCGCTGGTCGGGCTGAGCGTGCTCGGCGAGCTCGGCTGGTGGGTCACGATCGTCATCGCGGTCCGCGAAATCGGCGTCACGCTGCTGCGGTTCTGGGTGATCCGGCACGGCGTGATCCCGGCCAGCCGGGGCGGGAAGGCCAAGACGCTGGCCCAGATCGCGGCGATCGTCGCGTACCTGCTGCCGCTGCCGGCCGGGGCCGACCCGGTGCGGTGGGCGTTGATGGGGCTGGCGCTCGTGCTGACCGTCGTGACCGGCGTGGACTACCTCGTGCGCGCGGTGCGGCTGCGGGCCGCCGGGCGCCGGGTCACGGGAGCTTGAGGTGACCGCCGCCGGCCCCGACGGGCAGGCCGCCGCCCTGATCGGGGCGCTGACCGCGCGGTCCGAGACCGTCGCCGCCGCCGAATCGCTGACCGCCGGGCTCGTCTGCGCCACCCTCGCCCGCGTCCCCGGCGCGAGCGCCGCCCTCCGCGGCGGCTTCGTCGTCTACGCGACCGAACTCAAGCACCGCCTCGCCGGCGTCGACGCCCGCCTGCTGGCCGAGCACGGCGCCGTGCACCCCGAGGTGGCCGCGCAGCTGGCCGAGGGCGCGCGCGACCGCTGCGGGGCCACCTGGGGCCTCGGGCTGACCGGCGTCGCCGGTCCTGCCGCGCAGGACGGCGTCGACCCGGGTACCGTGCACGTCGGGCTGGCCGGGCCGGGAACACGCACAGTCCGGACCCTGGCCCTGACCGGCGATCGCGACTTGATCAGGACCGAGTCGGTCTTGGCCGCGTTTGCCCTGCTCGGGGAACATCTGGCGTGAAACACGCGTTCGCCCTTGGCGTACGTGCACACCAACTCCTGCGCCCGGGGCGCCGCTCTGGGTAACGTAGGGGGTACTTGTTCGGAAGGGAGGCGCGTGATGACCGTGCTGTTGCGTGAGGCGATCGGTGATCGGCTCCGTCATGCCCGCACCAACCAGCGTCGTACGCTGCGCGACATCTCCCGCGCCGCCAGGGTCAGCCTCGGCTACCTCTCGGAGGTGGAACGGGGTCAGAAGGAGGCGTCGAGCGAACTGCTCGCGTCCATCTGCCAGGCCCTGGACCTTCCGCTCGGCGAACTGCTGCACAACGTGGCAGCGGACGTTTCGGCCCTCGACCACGTCGAGGTCCCACCGGTCGACGAGCGGATCGTGGAAGGCGCGCCCCGGGAGAAGCGGGGCGCCGAGGCCTCGGCGGCCGGCATCGAAGGCGGCCGCCTGATGTCCGAGCTGATCGGGAACGACCTCGCCGACCTGCGGGTTTCCCCGGCGCCGCGGATGAACACGACATTGCGGACGACGATCGGCCAGCCCAAGCTGGCCTCCACCATCGCTGCGTGATCCGACGCGCGGGAGGGCCGGCTCACCCGGCCCGCCCGCCACGTTTCCGCCGAGAGCCCCGGGCAACCCGCCCGGGGCTCGCCGCGTTGTCTACGGGTAGTGATCAGGGGGATCCCTGAATTCGGCCGGGTCGCCTGGAATGGACGTGGCCGACCTGACACGATGGAACCCGACGCCGGGGTCGGTGCGTTGCTAGTGCAGGGGAGCGACGCCCCACCACCCCGAGCACCAAGGCCCGTGGGACGCAAGAAGGCAGGCGGAGGAGATGGCCAACCCGTTCGTGAAGTTCTGGAAGTACATGATGGCGGCGTTCTCGTCGAAGATCGACGAGCACGCCGACCCGAAGGTACAGATCCAGCAGGCCATCGAGGAGGCGCAGCGCAACCACCAGGCGCTGACGCAGCAGGCCGCCTCCGTGATCGGCAACCAGCGGCAGCTGGAGATGAAGCTCAACCGGCAGCTCGGCGAGGTCGAGAAGCTGCAGGCCTCGACCCGGCAGGCGCTGGTCCTCGCCGACGAGGCGCGCGCCAAGGGCGACGAGCAGAAGGCCACCGAGTTCGAGAACGCCGCGGAGAGCTTCGCGACGCAGCTCGTCACGGCCGAGCAGAGCATCGAGGACCTGAAGACGCTGCACGACCAGTCGCTGCAGGCCGCGGCCCAGGCCAAGAAGGCCGTGGAGCGCAACTCGCAGATGCTGCAGCAGAAGCTGGCCGAGCGCACGAAGCTGCTCTCGCAGCTGGAGCAGGCGAAGATGCAGGAGCAGGTCTCCGCTTCGCTGAACCAGATGAGCCAGCTGGCCGCGCCGGGCAACACGCCGTCGCTGGAAGAGGTCCGCGACAAGATCGAGAAGCGCTACACCACGGCGCTGGGCTCGGCGGAGCTCGCCCAGAACTCCGTCCAGGGGCGCATGATGGAGGTCCAGGCCTCCACCACGCAGCTGGCCGGCCAGTCGCGGCTGCAGCAGATCCGCGCGTCGATGCACGGTGACTCGGTCGCCCAGGTGACCGACGGTGGCGCGGCCCAGAAGCCGGCGAGCAGCTCGGCCGACATCCAGCGTGAGATCCAGGCGCGCGTGCAGGCCGAGCAGGGCAAGAACCCGGCCTGACCGGGCGATCCGTTCGAAGGGGGCGAGCACCATGGCGCAGCAGGGCAGGCGGCGTGACTTCGGCGAGCTGAGCGCGAAGCTGGAGAAGCACATCGAGAAGCTGCCCGACTACGCCGTGCGCGCCCAGGAGAAGCTCCAGAAGGTGCAGAAGTACTTCCCGCCGGCCGAGCCACAGGCCGGCGGGAAGTACGCCCGCCCCAACCCGCTGCAACGGCCGCCGGTGCGGCGGCCCGACCTGACGGCCGCGACCTGGTCGTCGGTGGCGAACCAGGTCCCGGCGTTCGCCGAGGCCCGCGCCAAGTGGGACCGCTGGAACCACCCGGCCGCGAAGCTGGAACGCCGCAAGCGCCGGACGTCTCGCGCGCTGACGCTGTGGATCCTCCTGACGATCCTGTGCGGCGTCCTGACCCTGGCCGCCGGCATGGGCTGGCTCAGCGCCGCGGCGACGCCGATGATGCCGCAGGCGATCGCCGCGTTCGCCGGGGCCGTCGTGTTCGGCACGTTCAGCGTCCGCTCCGGCGTGAAGCTGCGCGAACTCAAGCGCACCCCGATCCCCGCGGCGCCCGCCGGCCCGCCGCCACTGCCGCCCGCCCGCTCGGCCGCCCGCGAGCCGATGGAGCGGCTCGCCGAGTGCGAGGCCTCGCTGACGGAGCTGCTGCGCCAGCTTTCGGTGCCGTCCCCGCTGGGCACGCCCCCGGTCTCGGAGATCTCGGTCGCCGACGCCCGCCAGACGGCCACGGAGGCAGCGGCCGCACTGCGCGGCCTGGCGGCCCGCATCCACGCGATCGAGCGCGGCCGCGACTCCGCACCCGCCCGCGAGAAGGCGGCCCTGGACGCCGCGGTGGCCAAGCTCCGCGAACAGCTCGACGACGGCCTCGAGGGCTACCGCGGCCTGGTGGCCGCGGCCGGCCACACGGTCGCCGCCTCCAGCGACGGCCTGGTGACGTCCAAGCAGGCCCTCACCGACGCCACCGACCGCCTGGCCGGCCTCGCCATGGCCCTCCGCGAACTCTCCTGACCCGTGATCCGCAGGTCGACACGCGTGATTGCGGAGCCGACACGCGTGATTGAAGGGTCGACACGGCCAACCGACTCCCTCTGATCACGCGTGTCGACCTTCTGATCACGCGTGTCGACCCTCCCGTCACGTGAGTTCCAGCCTCAATCACGCCGGTTCCGGCTTCAAGCACGCGAGTTTCGGGGTCGATCACGCGAATTCGGGGCTCGCTGGGCCATTCGGATGTCGGACTCGGCCGTTCGAGGGCGGCCGGATGGGCGATCCGGGTCTTCGTCACCCGGCGTGCGTGATCGTGCGTTTCACCCCGGCGTCGCGCCCTGTTCACCTTCCGGTGCCGAAACCCGCGCGTAATCGGAAACTGATGGCTACGGAAACGTCCGCGACCTAACGTTTCTGTCATGCATGCCGAGGTGTCACTCGCCGGGAGGCCCGCCGTGGACTGAGGTTCGCCGGCGCCGACCGTACACAGTGGACTTTCTCGACCGCCGAGGAAAGGACGCCCCGTGAACACGCTCCCGCCGGACCCGGACCCCGTGCCGATCACCCCGCCCACCGCCTCCCAGCGCGTCATCGCGGCCTTCGAACGCCTCACCGAGGCCGGCCGCCCCGAACTCTGGACCACCCTCCGCGCCGTCGAAGACGTCCTCGTCGACGCCAAGGCCGTCGACGCCCGCGTCCAGGCCGGGGAATCCCTCCCGCTGGCCGGCACGGTCATCGCCGTGCAGGACCTGATCGACGTCGCCGGGCAGCCGTCCGGCCACGGCGTCCCGGAGACCAGCGCGGCGGTCGTCACCCGGCTCACCGCCGCCGGCGCCGTCGTGCTCGGCAAGACCGGTGCCGCCCCGGTCTCCGCCGCCTGGGACCGCACCCGGGTGGGCGGCAACGGCGCCGCGGTCGCCGTCGCCCTCGGCGTCGTCGACCTGGCCCTGAGCACCGGCGGCGCGGTCCCGGCCGCGCTGAACGCCGTCGCCGCGGTGAAGCCGACGCGAGGCTTGCTGCCCGACGACGTCTCCGTGTACGCGAACGGCCTGGTCCCCGCGCACCGCGCCCTCGCCGTGATGACCGGCGGCGACCGCTCCTGGCCCGCCGACGTCCGCCTCGGCGCGGGCGAGCACCCCCGCATCGCCTACCCCGACGACCTGCCCCTCGGCGAGGCCGCGAGCCTCGCGCTCAAGACCGTCGTCGCGCGGCTGACCGCGGCCGGGGCCGTGCTCACCCCGGTCTCCGAACCGGCGCTCGACGGCTTCGACGCCCTGGTCATGCCGACCGTGCCGGAGCACCCGGAGATCGCCGACGCGCTGGCCGACCCGGCCGGTGTCGGCCACCGCCTGGCCGCCTGCACCGCCTTCGCGAACCTCCTCGACGTCGCCGCGGTGACCGTCCCGGTGCTGCCGGGCGACCGCCGCCCGTTCGGCGCCACCTTCCTGGCCCGCGCGTTCGAAGACCAGATCGCCCTCGACCTGGCGGCCGTCTGCACGGACGAGCCGATGACGCCCTACCCGGAGCCGGGCGAGGACGTCGTCGTGTTCGGCGCGCACCTGCGCGGTCAGCCGCTCAACGCCGACCTCACCGCCCTCGGCGCCCGCTTCGCCGGGCCGGTCCGGACCACCGAGGCCTACCGGATGGTGCTCCTGGACACCGAACCGCCGCAGCCGGGCGTCCTCGAGGGCGGCACGAGCCTCGACGGCGAGCGCTGGCGGCTGTCCCCGGCCGCGTTCGAGCGCTTCGCCGCGACGCTGAAAGAGCCGTTCGTGCTCGACCGCGTCGTCCTGGACGACGGCAGCGCGCCCCTGGCCGTCCGGTGCCTGACGGCGGAAGGCCCTGACCTGGACCGCTACGAATCCTGGCGCGGCTACGTGCGCTTCGCGTCTACCGCCGGGCCGCGAGACCCCGGCTGACGCGACGCACCAGGCCGGGCCCGTGCAGCGCGAAGCCCGTGTAGAGCTGCACGAGCGACGCACCGGCGTCGACGAGCCGGATCGCGTCGTCGGGGCCCATGATGCCGCCGACGCCGATGATCGGCAGGTTCCCGCCGGTGTGGTCGTGCACGAACCGCGCGACCTCGGCCGCGCGGGTGGTCAGCGGCCGGCCGGACAGTCCTCCCGCCTGTCCGGCCAGGCCGCTTTCCGCGGGCGCGATGCCCTCGCGCGCCAATGTCGTGTTGGTGGCGATGATTCCGGCGACGCCGTGGTCGAGCGCGACCTCCAGCAGCTCGGCCAGCGCGTCGTCGGTCAGGTCGGGCGCGACCTTCACCAGTACCGGCGTCGGCGCACCGCCACCGGCGAGTTCGAGCGACGTCGAACGCAGCTCGCCGAGCAGTTCGGCGAGCGCGGTGCGGTCCTGCAGCCGGCGCAGGCCCGGCGTGTTCGGCGAGCTGACGTTGATCGCGAAGTAGTCCGCGTACGGGTGGAGCGCACGCAGCGAGAACCGGTAGTCCTCGACGGCGTCTTCGAGCGGCGTCACCTTCGACTTGCCGATGCTGATCCCCAGCGGGACGCCCGGTTTCCCGTCGCGGGCGAGCTTCGCCGCGAGCGCTTCCGCGCCGTCGTTGTTGAAGCCCATGCGGTTGATCACCGCGTCACTGGCGGGCAGGCTGAACAGCCGCGGCTTCGGGTTGCCCGGCTGCGCCAGCCGCGTCACCGTGCCGACCTCGACGAACCCGAAGCCCAGCGCGGCCCACGCGGGCAGCGCGCGGCCGTTCTTGTCCATCCCGGCGGCGAGGCCGACGCGGTTGGGGAACCGCAGGCCCAGCACGCTCACGGGGTCGTCCACGCGGAGAACGCCACGGGGGGCGAGTTTGCCGAGCCGCGCGAGGACGGCGATCGTGCGCTCGTGCACCAGCTCGGGGTCGTGGTAGGACAGCCGGTACAGCGCCGGGCGGACGATCTTGTCGAAGAACACGCGTCCATGCTGCCAAATCGCCCGGCAGGTGCGACTCGGGCGTCACTTCCGCGTGAAGGCGATCACCCTCGCCCGGAGGACCTTCGAGGTCGCGCTCGAGGCTCTTCAGCCGAGGCCGCGGGTGGAGACGCTAGTCGCGGTCCTTCCACTCGTCCTCGAGCATCGCGTAGATCAGCTCGTCGGTCCACTCGCCCTTGACGATCTCGTTCTCCCGGAGATGCGCTTCGCGCCGCATGCCGAGGCGCTCCATCAGCGCGGCGGACGCGGTGTTGCGGCCGTCGCAGCGGCCGATGATGCGGTGCAGTCCCAAATCCTCGAAACCGAGCCGCAGCAGTTCCGTGGTCGCCTCGGCGGCCAGGCCCTTGCCGTGGTGGTCGGGGTGGAAGACGAACCCGATTTCGCCCTGGCGGTGCTCGCTGCTCAGCCACTCGAGGTTCAGGTCGCCGATCAGCTGCCCGGTCGCGGCCAGCTCGACCGCCACGGCCAGGAACTGGCCTTCCTTCGTCAGCGTCGAACTGTGCACCCGCTTGGCGAGCGCCGCGGCCGACTCGGCGCGGCTGCGCGGACCCCAGTACAGGTAGCGGGCGACGTCGGCGCGGGACTGGAAGGAGTTCAGCGCGTCGAGGTCCTCGGACCGGAACGGGCGCAGGATCAGCCGGGCCGTGGTGATCGGGTAGTCGGGCCTGAGCATGCGTCCAGGCTAGCGAGGATCAGCCGTCCGGGGGACAGAACACCGAAATGCTGATCGCCGGACGGTCGTCCCGCTACGCCGGGTGGCACGACCTGCCCAAATGAGCGCTGTATCGATCGCCACCAATCCGATCACCGCCACGGCCGAACGCTTTCGTACCAACGGTGACGTGCCGCTCGGAGGGCGGTCTACTTTTGGTCGGATTGATGACGGAGGGACCCCCGGGGTGGCTCTCAAGCGCCGTCAAACGCCTGAGCCCGAGCCGGACTGGTGCTCGGAAACCCCGGGGGCACGGTGACTGCCTGGTATTCGCTATCAGGCACCACGTGAAGCAGGCGATGAGCCGAAGGTGGCTCGGTTGTATCGCTGCTCAAAGTCCTCCACGTGCCATCCGCTAGCGGACAGCCACCTCACGAGTCCTGTTGGAATACAACTTAGGACCACCTCCTTTCTCGTGTACTGCCACGCTAGGTGAAGTCCGCGGTGCCGTGCAACGTCATTTCTGTGATCTCGGCCCGCAGGACGGCTGTTCGCGCAGCGCGAACGCGAGCGTCTCCCTGCCCGGCCTACTGCGCCGGGTACGGGCCGGCCTGGTCCTTCGGGCAGAACCACGTCGGCCGCCGCTGGACGTCGTGGCCCTGCGTGCGGACCAGGAGCTTGCCGCCGCAGCGGAAGCAGCCCTGGCGGGTGCGCTCGTACACCCAGTTCTTGCGGTTGCGGTCGAGGTGGCCGGTGGTGCTCTGGTCGAAGCGGCCCGCGAGGGCGTTGGCCAGCAGCAGCTTGCGGGCCAGCGCGACCGTCGTCCCGGCGTCCACTTCGGACACCGGAGTCCACGGCGTCACGCCGAGCAGGAAAGCGATTTCGCACTTGTACAGGTTGCCGACGCCCGCCAGCACGCGCTGGTCGAGCAGGGCGAGGCCGAGCTCGCGGGCCGGGTCGGCGGTCAGGTTCGCGACCGCCCGCTCCCGGTGCTCGTCCGTCCACTTCGGATCCAGCAGGTCCGGTCCGAGGTGGGCGACGAGGTCGTGTTCCTTGGTCGTGGCCACGAGTTTCAGGTCGTGGACGCGGAAGCCGATCACCTGGACGTCGGCCGCGGTGAAGATCACGCGGGCGTGGTGGCCGGGACGCCGCCACTTCGCGCCGGCCGGGTAGACGTCCCACATCCCGTCCATCAGCAGGTGCGAATGCAGCGTCAGGTCGCCGGAGAACCGGGTGAACAGGTGCTTGCCCACCGTGCCGACCCCGAGCACCTCGCGGCCGGAGAGGTCCACAGTGGCCAGTTGCGGTACGCGGAATTCGCCGCGCAGCAACGTCTTCCCGGTCATCGCCTTGGCGAAGCGCCGGGCGACCAGGAAGACGGTGTCACCTTCGGGCACGGCTCACCCCGCGGATTCGGACACCTCGGCCGGTGCCTCGGGGGTCTCCGGGGCCGGGCCTTCGGGCCAGTCCGGGCCCTCGGCCTCCTCGCCGGCCACGCGGTGCCGCCCCGCCCGGTTGGAGCGGAGGATCTTCGCCAGGACCATGTTGAACGTCAGGGCGATCTCCTGGGCGCCCGGCGAGTGCCACTCGTGGATCGGGCTGCACGCGCCCTGGGCCTGCTGCACCGCGAGCCGGTCGGTGATCGCCGTCGGCATCACCAGCGAGCCGAAGTTCTCGCGCAGCTCGGCGATCCGGAACTGGTGCTCGTAGGAGCGCACGCGCAGCTTGTTCACCAGGACGCCGATCGGGCGCAGCTCCGGGTTGAGCTCCTTGCGGATCTTCTCGATCGCTTCCAGGGCCCGTGCCGCGCCGGCGACCGCGTACATCGTGGGCTCGGTCACGATCAGCGCGCTGTCCGCGGCGACCAGCGCCGACTTCGTCAGACGGCCCAGTGACGGCGGGCAGTCGAGGATCACCAGCTCGTACGGGGTTTCGCGCAGTGGTGTGCGGTGGAGTTCGTCCAGCGCGCGCGAAAAGTTCGCCAGGCGCTCGCTGTCGGCGTCCGGGTCGTTGAGCAGCTCCAGCTCCTCCGAGCCGACGAGGACGTCGACGTCCTCGCTCCAGACGCTCGGCGCGATCGCGCGCTCGAGCATCTCGCGGGTGGGGGTCTCGAGCACGTCCGCGAGGGTGGCGTCGGTCAACGGCGGGTCGAGCGAGGTGGTGGCGTTGCCCTGCGGGTCGAGGTCGACCACCAGCGTCCGCGTGCCCCTACGCAAGGCGGCGGACGCGATACCGAGAGCGACCGTCGTCTTGCCGACGCCTCCCTTGAGGCTGAGTACGGCGACCGTGTGCACGAAGACCAGCCTACGGGTGCGCGCGGGAGGCGCCGCCGGGCAAGGGCCGTTCACTCGAAGGGAGGAGCTCGGGGGGCGGGCCGGGGCGGGCACTACCCTGTGCGACATGAAGACGGAGACCGTGGCCGCCCGGGGTTCGGGCGCCGTCCGCCGGGTGCTCGAGGCCGAGATCCAGGCCGCCCGCGCCCGGGGTGCCGAGCACCCCCGCGTCGTCGACGTGGGCGGCGGCAGCGGCGGCTGGGCGGTGCCGTTCGCGGCGGCGGGCTGCCGGGTGACGGTCGTCGAGCCGAGCCCCAATGCGCTGGCCACGCTGCAGCGGCGGGCCGAGGAGGAGGGCGTCGCCGAGCTGATCACGGTGGTCGCGGACGACTCCGACGCGCTCGGGCGGTACGTCGAGGCCGGCTCGGCCGACCTGGTGCTGGCGCACGGGCTGCTGGAGATCGTCGACGACCCGGCCGCGGTGCTCACGGCGCTGGCCACGGCGGTCGCGCCCGGTGGCGCGGTGTCGGTGCTGGTCGCGAACCGCCACGCGGCGGTGCTCCACCGCGCGCTCGCGGGCCGCGTCGGCGAGGCCCGGCGCCTGCTGGAGAGCGCGGACGGCATCGTCCCGGGCGACACGGTGCTGCGCCGGTTCTCCACCGAAAGCCTGCGCGCCGGCCTGGAAGCCGCCGGTCTCGAGGTCACGCTGCTGCAGGGTGACCGGGTGATCTCGGACCTGGTACCCGGCGAGGTCCGCGAAGACGAGCTCGCGGAGTTCGAGCGGGCGGCCGCGGGCTCGCCGGTGCTGCGGGACGTCGCGGGCCGGCTGCACGCGGTGGCGCGGCTCGCCTGACCTGCGCCGCCGGAACTGTCGGTGGTGACCGGTAGCGTCCCGGGGTGTGGGGCGAAATGCTGAGCTGCCGGGCGGGATGGGCCGGTTCCGCGTCCGGCCGGGGGAGCCGGTGCCGGACGACACCGGCTGCGGGCTGCTGCACGTCGACATGGACGCGTTCTTCGTGTCGGTCGAGCTGCGGACCCGGCCCGAGCTGGCGGACAAGCCGGTCGTGGTGTCCGGGGGCGGGCCGCGGGCCGTCGTGGCCGCGGCGAACTACCCGGCGCGCAAGTTCGGCGTGCGCTCGGCCATGCCGTTCGCCACGGCGAAGCGGCTGTGCCCGCACCTGATCAACATCCCGCCGACGTCGGGGCTCTACGGCTCGGTCTCCCGCGGGGTGATGGGCATCTTCCGCGAGCTGACCCCGCTGGTCGAACCGCTCAGCCTGGACGAGGCGTTCCTGGACGTCAGCGGGGCGTTGCGGCGGCTGGGCGCGACACCGGCTTCGCTGGGCGCGGAGATCCGCTCGCGGGTCGCGGCCGAGCACGGAATCACCTGCTCGGTGGGGGTGGCGAAGGTCAAGTTCGTCGCGAAGCTCGCCTCGGGGATGGCGAAACCGGACGGCATGGTCGTCGTGCCGGCGGCGGAAACCCTGGCGTTCCTGCACCCGCTGCCGGTGTCGGCGCTGTGGGGCGTCGGTGCGCGGACCGAGGAGCACCTGCGGCGGCTGGGGCTGGCCACGATCGCCGACGTCGCGGCGTTCCCGCCGGAGCGGCTGAAGAAGTCGCTGGGTGTTGCGATGGGCGAGCACCTGTACCGGCTCGCGCACGGCGTGGACGAGCGGTCGGTGGTGGTCGACTCGCCGGAGAAGTCGATCGGGGCCGAGCACACCTTCGACGTCGACCGGCATTCCCGTGCCGAGCTGGGGCTGGAGCTGCTGCGCCTGGCGGAGCGGGTGGGGGCGACGCTGCGGGCGCGGGGCGTGCGGGGCCGGACGGTGTCGATCAAGGTGCGGTTCGCGGACTTCCGCACGATCACCCGGGCCCGCACGCTGGTCTCGGCGACGGACGTGGCGCGGGAGATCCACGCGGTCGCCGTGGCGCTGCTCGCCGAGCACGCCCCGACCGGGGCGGTGCGGCTGATCGGCGTCCGCGTCGAAGGCCTCGACACGGGGGAGGCGGGGGAGCAGCTGGTGTTCGACTCACCGGCACCGCGCTGGCGGGACGCGGAGGTGGCGGCCGACGTCGCGCGGTCGAAGTTCGGCTCCGCGGCGGTGCGGCCGGCGTCGCTCCTGGGGCCGAGGGAGAACGGAGGGTGATCTTCGGCGCGGCGGCGTTCCCCCACAACGGCGGCCAGGCCGCAAAACGGTCACGATCAGCCACGGTGACGGTCCGCAGTGCCGTTCGGGCAGGATTTAGCCCAATTCGATCCCTTCCGGATGCGGGATCGGGTAGTCGTGCGGCCGTAGGCCTCGTATCCTGGACAGTGCCACCCCGCCTGGGGTTGGCTGTTGGGTCCAGGACGTTGCGCGGCCCGGCGCCCGCGACAGCTGTGCCGGAGGAGGAAAGATGCCACTCTCCGAGCATGAGCAGCGGCTGCTCGATCAGATCGAGCGCGAGCTCTATGCCGAGGACCCCAAGTTCGCATCCACGGTGCGTGGCACCCGGTTGCGTCGCCCCGCTCGCCGACGGCGTATTCAGGGCATCGCCCTGTTCGTAGTGGGCGTGGCCCTGCTGGTGCTGGGCGTGGTGGTGCCGCAGTTCCGGGTGGCCGACATCCCGCTGATCAGCGTGCTCGGGTTCCTCGTGATGTTCTTCGGAGTCATGATGGCCGTGACATCGATTCGGCACGGCGCCGACGGTGACGGCAGGGGCGGTGGACCGGGTGCCCGCGGAGGCAAGCCATCGGGCCGCCGCAGTTCCTTCACCCAGAGGATGGAGGAGCGCTTCCGCCAGCGCTTCGAGGAGCAGTAGCGCCGCAAGACGACGAGATCCGCGTCCCGCCTCAAGCGGGACGCGGATCTTCTTGTGTGCTCACCCACTCCGGGCGACGGCTGGTCAGCCGCGGTAACTGTGGGTGACCCCCACACGGGTGATCCCCGGCCTCCCGCGACCCGCTCGGTCCTCGCCCGACGCCCTATTCCGGCCGCCGGGTCGCTCTCGCCCCCTCATCTGCCCGAGCCTCAGACCTCTCGTGGTCGCTCTCGTCCCCTCGCCGCGATCGAGCCCGACGTGATCAGGACCGGAACTCGCGTGATTGGGGAGCCATCATGCGTGATTGGGGAGCCAACACGCGTGATTGGGGAGCCAACACGCGTGATCGGGGAGCCAACACGCGTGATTGGAGGGGCATCACGATGATGTCCCTCCAATCACGGGTGATGACCTTCCAATCACGGATGATGACCGTTCAATCACGTGTGGTGCCTCTTTCAGCACACGTGCTGGTCAGGTGCGGTTGCGGAAGATCGAGCGGGGGAACAGCTTGCCCTTCCACGAAAGGGGCGCGTTGCGGCGAAGGCTGCGCCGGAGGCCGTCGAAGGCCGGGGAGAGCTCCGGCTGGGGTGCGTCGTCTTCGCCGTACCAGGACCTCTCCAGGACGCCGATCACCGTCCGGAGGCTTTCGCGGCCGTCGTCGTCGAGGTGGTGCTTGGCCGCCAGTTTCTGGCCCGCCACGCGGACCGTGTCGCTGGTCGGAATCGGCAGCCCGCGGTCCGCGCACTCCGCGCGCAGCTCCGCCCACGCCGCGTCGGCCGAGCCCGGCTGCTGCTGGACTATGCGCTGCAGCCGCCGTCGGCGGACCGCCTCGCGGATCATCGCCGGGCCCGCCACCAGCAGCAGGAGCACCGCCACCAGCACACCGAGCCACCAGGCCACCGTCGCCGCCAGCAGGGCGACCGCGATGATCCACAACCCCGCCCCCACCAGCGGCAGCCAGCCCAGCAGCGCCTGCGCCCGGGACGGGGCCGCCACCGCCGCCGGCGCCCGGACGAGCAGCGCGCCCTCGCTCCGGTCGCCGGCCGGCGGGCTGCTGCCCCGCGGTCCGCGCAGCCGCCGCAGCAGGGCCGCCGCGGCCAGCGCGCCCGCGCCCAGCGCGGCGAGCACCAGCGCGAGGTCGAACAGCCAGTCGTCGCCGCCCGAATCGCTCCGGGCCGTCGGCGCGGGCACGTTCCGGTCCTTGTCCGGCGGGGCGTTCGTCGGCGCCGCGCTCGGCTGGACGGTGGTCGGCGCGACCTGGGTGTCGTCCGGCTGGTCACCGTTCTGCGACCCGGCCTGCAGGTACGACGGGGTGATGCCGCGGCCGTCGGACAGCGGCGTCGGGTCGAACGTCACCCAGCCCTTGTCGCCGAAGTACGCCTCGACCCACGCGTGCGCGTCCTGCGTGCTGATCGACAGGTAGTCGTTGACCTGCGTGCCCGGGGTGAACCCGATCGCCACCCGCGACGGGATGCCCGCCACCCGCAGCATCACGGCCATCGCCGACGCGAACTGCTCGCAGAAGCCGCGCTTGCCGTTGAGGATGAAGTCGGCGAGCGCGTCGGCGTCGTTCGCCGGCGCGGTCTTCGTGTCGTAGACGAACCCGTTCTGCGCCGTGAAGTAGCGCCAGATCGCCGAGGCGCGGTCGAAGTCGTTGGACGCACCGGCGATCAGCTGCCGGGTCTTCGTGCGGACGCGGTCGTCGACCTTGTCGATCTGGGCGTAGCGCGGCGGCAGGTCGTCGACGCGCGAGGTCACGCGCAGCTCGGCGGCCGTCGGTTCCCTCAGCGACGCGTATTCGGTGTACGCCGGCGGCGCTTCGCTGCGGGTGGTGAACACGGTGCCGCTGACCGGGTCGTAGAGGTAGCCGCCGGCCGCCCCGTCGATCACGCGCGGCGCGCCGAACACCGGCAGCCAGTTGTCCCGCCAGCTGGTCGGCTCGATGTCGATCCGGCGCGCGGCACCGGTGCCGTCGTCGCCCGGGGCGGCCGGCAGCTGCGGTCCGACCGGGATGCCCTGCTGCGAACGGCCTTCGTCGTGCAGGCCCCAGCCCTTGTTGGGGTAGTAGGTGTCGAGCGTCATCGCGCGCAGCAGCCGCCGGTCCGTGCCGAGGCCGCGGACCTTGAACAGCTCGTGGTTCGCGCCCTGGTCGAGCATGCCGCGCAGCTCCGTGAACGGCTGGATGCCGAAGCCGCCGGAGCCCGCCCCGGCGCCGTTCCCGCTGCCGCCGAACGGCATCCGCCCGACGGTGCCGACCCACGAGATCGCCCCGCCCAGCAGGCCGAGCACGATCGCCGCGCAGACGACCGCGACCGGCGCGGACAGCACGCCCGGCTTGCCGCTGCTGCCGGGCGCTTCCCGGGTGCGCCAGCGCCGGTGCCGGTGGTTGCCGTCGACGGCCAGCAGGCCGGCGAACGCCGCCCCGCCGAGCAGGAACGTCCACCACGGCAGCATTTCTTCGCTCAGCGCGGCCGGCACGGCGTAGACGCAGAGGAGCACGAGCCCGGTGGCCGCGGGCGCCGCGGCGGCCACGGTGAGCGTGTCGACGAGGACGGCCACGAGCCCGATCAGGATGGTGATGAGGCACAGGATGGGCTGGCTGCCCTCGACCGGCGGCAGCCCGACGCGGATCTGCTCGGCGGCGGCCGAGAGCGTGGTCCCGATCTCGGAAAACGCTTCCGGGCCGGGGATGACCTGCAGGATGCCGTGCGTGGTGAAGGCGCCGGTGATGAGGAAGAGCAGGACGAGCAGCTGCCCCAGGCCGACCAGGACGGTCGGCACCTGCAGCGAGCGGAGCGCGAGCCCGGTGGCGCCGATGAGCAGGACGGCGACGAAGAGGTACCCGAACCAGGCCAGCCCGGAGACGACGCTGGTGACCGAGGTCGCGGCGCAGAGGGTGGCCACCCCGGCGGCGACGGGCGCGAGCACGCTGCTGCGCCAGGCGGACAGCGGCCGGTCGGGCCGGGCAGAGGGCCGCTCGAACTTCCGCGGCGGTGCGGCGGTGCTCATCGCAGACCCCCGATCGAGACGAGGCGGGATGCGGCTCGCCCGCAGCCGCGTTGTGAGGCGAGGCCGTGGATCGGCCGTTCGCCGGCCACGCTCCTCGCGAGCCGCAGGCCGGCTTGGCCTGCGATGCCAACGTGCGCGTCCGCAACCGCGCTCATCGCGGACCTCCGATCAGTGTGCCGCGGCGGGCGCCGCTGCGGCAGAGTTCGGCCCACACCTGGGGCATCGGCGAACCCGGGCCCGCGACGATCACGCCCCAGCCCGCCGCGCGCAGCAGCGCGGCCGAGTCCTCCGTGGCCGCCGCTCGCTGCTCCGGGGCGCTCACGCCCGCCGACCACGTCGGGGTGTCCAGCAAGACGGCGAGGCTCCTGATCCCGCGCGGGCGGAACTGGGTCAGCTCGTGCACCGCCTCCGTGCTCACCGTGCCCAGCACCGCGATCAGCTCCTGGCCCTCCGCCGGGTCGCCGGCCAGCGTGATGTCCCGCTGGTGGGCCGGCTGCAGCGCCGCCAGCGCGTCGAGCACCACGTGGTCGTAGTGGTCGCCGCCGTCGCCCGGGGTGTCCGCCAGCGTGACGCCGTGCTCGCTGACCAGCCGGACCCGGTGCCCGGACCGGCGCAGGTGCAGCGCCGCCGACGCCGCGAACGACACCGCCCACTCCAGGCTCGCCGCCGGGCCGGTGCCGTGGTGGGCGGCCGCGCGGTGGTCGAGCAGCACCGTAGTGCCGCCGCGCCACGGGCGTTCCTCGACGCGGACCATGATCTCGTCCCGCCGCGCCGTCGAGCGCCAGTGCACCTTCCGCAGGTCGTCGCCCTGGCGGTACTGGCGGACGATCACGTCCGCCTCGCCCTGCCCGGCGTGCAGCCGGACCGTGCCGTCGTCGCCGACGCCGATGCCCGCGCCGCTCGGCAGGCCCCACAGCGCGACCACCCGCGGCACCACGACCAGCCGCGAGTGCCCGATCAGCTCGCGCTCGAACTCGCACAGCCCGAACGGGTCGGTGATCGTCGCGCGCAGCGGCCCGACCTGCTGGATCCCGCGCAGCACCGGCTGCAGCGGGTAGCGCAGGGCGACGCGCCGGTCGTGGGGCAGCCGTTCGACGACGAACCGCGGCCGCGAACCCAGCGCGTACGGCACACCGTCCTCGAGGAGGATTTCGCCGGCCGGCAGCCGGCCGCTGCGCCAGAGCTCCAGCTGGACTTCGCCGTTGCCGCCGACCGCGACGCGCTGCGGGCGCAGCGTGCGGGTGGCGCCGATGCGCAGCCGGGTCGCCGAAATGAACGCGGCGACCAGCAGCGGCAGCGCCACCACGAACACCGCCACGCGCAGCAGGTCGCGTTCGTTGAGCACGAACGAGCACACCGCGGCGGCGATCCCCGCGGCCAGGAGGCAGCGACCGCGGGTGGTCAGGCCGGACAGGGCACGCAGCATGCCGTTCTCATCCCCTTCGGGCGGTGAACAACTTTTCGGGGGTTCGGGTGGCGGAGCCCCCGACCCTGGCGCGAAGCCCCGGATGTCACCAGCTAGGGCCGGGTGCCCTGCGGCACCGGTACCCGGTGCAGCACCGCGCGCACGACGTCGGTCGCCGAGCGGCGGGCCGCGTGCGCCTCGGTGGTCAGCACCAGCCGGTGCGCGAGCACCGGGACCGCCACCGTGTGCAGGTCGTCGGGCACGACGTAGTCGCGGCCCGACAACGCGGCCTGCGCGCGCGCCGCGCGGACGAGGTGCAGCGTGGCCCGCGGGGACGCGCCGAGCCGGATCTCCGGGACGCCCCGGGTGGCCGCGACGACGTCGACGGCGTACCGGCGGACCTCCGGCGCGATGTGCACGCCGCGGACCGTCTCGATCAGCCGGTGCACGGTCTCGCCGTCGGACACCGGCTGCAGGTCGTCCAGGGGGTTGTGGCCGGCGTGCTCGTCGACCATGGCCAGCTCGGCCTGCTGGTCGGGGTAGCCGATGGAAACCCGCGCGGTGAAGCGGTCGCGCTGGGCCTCGGGCAGCGCGTAGGTGCCTTCCATCTCGATCGGGTTCTGGGTCGCGATGACCATGAACGGCTCGTCGAGGCGGTAGGTCGAGGTGTCGACGGTGACCTGGTGCTCTTCCATGCACTCCAGCAGCGCCGACTGGGTCTTCGGCGAGGCGCGGTTGATCTCGTCGCCCACCACGATGTTCGCGAACACCGGGCCGGGACGGAACTCGAAGTCGCCGGACTGGCGGTTGTAGATGGAGACGCCGGTGACGTCGCTCGGCAGCAGGTCGGGGGTGAACTGGATGCGGCTGACGGTGCAGTCGATCGACCGGGCGAGGGCCTTGGCCAGCGACGTCTTGCCGACGCCGGGCACGTCTTCGACCAGGAGGTGGCCTTCGGCGAGCAGGGTGACCAGCGCGATCCGGATGACGTCGGGTTTGCCGACCAGCACGCGCTCCACGTTCGCGGCGATCCGCCGGGCGGTGTCGTGCAGCTCGTCCAGGGGCACTCTGCCGGGGTGGCCGTGGACCCGGCCGTTGCCCGAGGGCTCCGCCGGATAAGGCGGCCGCCCGGATGCCTGCTCGCCCGATCCGGGCGCGGCAGACTGGATTCTCGACGTCACTCGACCTCCTGGTGGCGCATGGCCGCGCGCACTGTGCGCACCGCCGGGCCGAACGGCCCCCTCGCTGCTGTCCGCGCGCAGCGACCAGCCTTCCACCCAGTGTGTCAAACCCGGGCGAACCGGGGGGCGGAACCCCGCGAGCACCTCCGGTACCGCGGGTGATGACACTGCGCAAGCAGGGACGATACCCCGAACGGGTGCCCATTCACCCGATTCTGGGTGCTCCCGCTGACACCCCGCTCTGTCGTATGCTGCGGTTCGAGGTCGCCCGGCTACGGAGAGGCGTAACCCCTTATGAGCGAGGTGCGAACGCAGCCGCCCTACGACGTGCGCGGCTTCGCGGTCGCGCCAGAACTGGCCACGGACGCCTACGCGAAGCTCGGTCAGCTGCAGGACGTCGTGGGCGAGATGGTCCGCGAGGCGAAGGTGCTCGGCCGGACGGTGCCGCTGGGCGGCGGGTACGCGGGCGAGATCGGCGAATTCATGGCCGAGTACGGCATCGGCGGCCAGGGCTCGGCGGTGCAGCAGCTCACGGCGTTCGGCAAGGAGCTGGAGACGCTCAAGCACCGGATCGGCGAGGCGCTGGCGAAGTACCAGCACGCCGACGAGGCCGCGGCCGAAGGTGTGGACTGCACGGGTGGCTGAGCCGGTGAGCAGGGCGCGAGCGATCGCGTGCGGGCTGCTCTTCTTCTGCCTTGCGGCCTGCGGGCAGCAGACCACCCCTTCCGCCGCCGTCGGGCACACCTCCGCGCAGGCGTCCGCGCCGGCCGTGTCACCGCCGTCCGCTTCGCCCACCGGGCTCGGCGCCCTGGATCCCTGCACCCTGCTCGGCCCGCAGGACCGGTCGGCGGCCGGGGTGAACGTGCTCGGGAAGCCCAAGGACATCGCCGGCGCCCGGGCGTGCGACTGGACCGTGCCCGGCGCCTTCGGCGTCACCGTCACCTTCGACGAAAAGCACGGACTGGCCGACCTCGACGTCGTCAAGAAGAACGCCACCAGGACGACGGTCGGGCGGCACCCGGCGCTGAAGGTCGCCGACAAGAAGGCCGCCGACGGCACCTGTGCGGTCCTGCTCGGCGTCGGCGACGGCGCCAGCGTGCAGATCGACGTCAGCAACACCGGCTTCTCGGACACCCCGCTCGCGTGCCGCCGCGCGGGCACGGTGGCCGGGCTGGTCGAACCCAAGCTGCCCTGACCAGGAGGTGCCATGCTTGAACCCCCCGTGCCCGAACCCCCCGTGCCCACCGCGCGGTACGAGGCCTACAGCCACGAGGCGATGGCCGCGGAGGTCGAGCGCGGCAACGACCCGGTCGCCGCGGGCGAGGCGGGTGCGCGCTGGGACGGGCTGGCGAAGCGGCTGCAGGAGTCGACCGCCGACGTCGCCGCGCTGGTCGCTTCGTCGCAGGAGCACTGGCGGGGCCAGGCGGGGGACGCCGCGCGGGCGGCGCTGGGCCGTGCGGCGCAGTGGCTGTCGCACTCCGCCGCCGTTTCGGCGTCGGTGGGCCGGGCCGTCGGCGCGCAGGCCGACGTGGCCGCCCGGGCCCGGGCCGACATGCCGCCGCCGGTGAGCTACGACCCGGCGTCGATGATCCGCGACGCGGCGTCCAGCGGGAACGTGCTCGTCCTCGCCGGGCTGGCCGGGGAGATGGCGGCCCGCCGCGCCGAGGCCGAGGCCGCGCGGCAGAAGGCCATCGACGTGCTGCGGACGCGGGACACCGCGTTGCACGGCCAGGTGCCCGCCGAGGCGTTCCCCGCGCCGCCGTCGCTGGGGCGGGCTTGATCCGGGTCTCGGCGTCGGCGTTCGACATCCTCTGGACCGACCTCGGCCACGACCGCCCGCCCGAACCGCTCAGCGTCCGCAGCGTCGGCGTGACCGACGCCGAACGCGCCGAGGTGCGGGCGGCCGTCTACGACAACCTCGCCGAGCGCGGCCTCTACGACGGGTCCCGGCTGGAGCCGGCGCTGGCCTCGCGGCTGGAGCTGCTCGCGGGCGGGGAGGTGTTCGTCGCGTGCGAGGCGCTGGCCGACATGACAGCGGCGACGCCGTTCCGCGCGGTGACGGCGGCCCGCGGCGGCCGCGGTGTCCTCGCGACCCAGCCGGAGCAGACGATCGGCCTGGACTCGATCCGCGAGGGCGAGCTCGCGACGGCGATCGTCGACGTCCTGCCGGAGCTGGCGGCCGGGCCCGGCTACGGCATCAGCCTCCCGGCGTCGACGCTCGCTTCGGACGCCGCCTCGGGGACGGCGTCGGCGCAGCTCGAGGAGGTCCGGGCGATCCAGGCCCGGCCGGTGTACGCGGCGGGGCAGTTCAGTGTGCGCCGCCGGTCGGCGTCGGGCCGGGTGGAGCGGGTGGGCGGACTGACGTGGTTCGACACCGACGTCGGCGCCTACTGCGCGACGAAGACCCCGGGCCGGGGTGGGCAGGAGTGGGTGACGGTCACCCCGGTCGACAGCGCACGCCTCGCGGCCCGCGTCTCGGCTCTCGTCACCCCGGAGGACTGAGCGGCGCGGGGCATCTCGCGTGATTGAGGAGTCAACTCGCGTGATTGGAGGGGTCATCTCGCGTGATTGGAGGGTCGACACGCGTGATTGGGGGGTCGACACGCGTGATTGGCGGGTCGACACGGCGGGGTCCGGGCGGGGCTGGCGTGATTGGGGCCGGAACTCGCGGGTTCCGGGCTGGATCACGCGGGTTACGGGTTGGGGAACGTGAGTTGCGGGGCTGATCACGCGGGTGCGGGCCTTGGGCGTCCCCACTGGGGCCCACCGGAGTCCCCACTTGGTCCACCGTGGTCTCCGCTGGGGCCGCTGGAGTCGCTGCTTTGGTACACCGGAGTCTCCACTGGGGCCCACCCGGGCTCCCCACTTTGGCCCACCGGTGGCTAGCTGGGGGCCGTGGCGGGGGTGGGAGGGTTCTTTCGCGGCCGTTATGCGGACGCATCAGGAACAGCTGAGGTTGCTCCGGCCCCCGGTGCGGGGGATCTTGACCACCGTGCCCCACCACACCCCCCACCGGACCCCACCCTGCTGACCTGCGCAAACGGAACACTCGACGGAGTGAGCCGCCGGTTTCTCGCGTTGACTGTGGTGAAAAGTGGGGTACGGTGGTGGCCAGTGGGGCGGAAGGGAAGCCCCGTCGCCATCCGGGGTGGTTCGCCACCGTGGACGGTAGGGAGGTGGAGGCCGTGTTCCTCGGCACCCACACCCCGAAACTGGACGACAAAGGGCGGCTCGCGCTGCCCGCGAAGTTCCGTGACGCCTTGGCGGGTGGGCTGATGGTCACCAAGGGGCAGGACCACTGCCTCTTCGTCTTCCCCCGCGCCGAGTTCGAGCAGATGGCGCGCAAGGTCGCCGAGGCCCCGTTCACGAACGAGGCGGTTCGGGCCTACCAGCGCTACCTGTTCGCCGGCACGGACGAGCAACGTCCGGACGGCCAGGGGCGCATCACCATCGCGCCCGAGCTCCGCCGCTACGCGGGGCTCAGCAAGGAGTGCGTGGTGATCGGGGCGATCACCAGGCTGGAGATCTGGGACGCCCAAGCGTGGCAGGCGTACCTGGAGGAGCACGAAGACAGCTACGCGAAGGCTCGAGAGGAAGTACTGCCGGGCGTCTTCTAGGCGTGCGGTCGCGGTGCACCTTCGTCGTCGGGGGACGAGGGGTTCGCCGCCCGCGCGAGGAGGGGAAGCCCACCCGGATGCCGTGAGGCCTCTGTCCGCTCAACAGCCCTGGTGCACCTTCCCCGGTACCAGGTCCGCAGCGGGCGGACAGGGACCTGACGGCATCCGCCATATTTCCCCCGAGCCGCCCGGGCGAGAAAGGGGGAGGGAACGATGACGGCACCCGAGCACGTCCCGGTGCTGCTCGACCGGATAGTCGAGCTGTTCACTCCCGTGTTCGCCGACCGCGACGGTGTCCTGGTGGACGCGACGGTCGGCCTCGGCGGGCATTCCGACGCCCTCCTGGAGAGGTTCCCGCGGCTGCGCCTCGTCGCGCTGGACCGCGACCCCGCCGCGCTCGAGAAGTCAGGAGAACGCCTGGCGCGCCACGGCGACCGCGTCGACTTCGTGCACACCGTCTACGACGGGCTCCCGGAAGCCCTCGACGGGCTCGGCATCGCGAAGGCCGACGGCATCCTGTTCGACCTCGGCGTCTCGTCGATGCAGCTGGACCGCGCCGAACGCGGGTTCGCCTACGCCAAGGACTCCCCGCTCGACATGCGGATGGACCCCACCACCGGGTTCACCGCCGCCGACGTCCTCAACACCTACGCACCCGGCGAGCTCGTCCGCATCCTGCGGGACTACGGCGAAGAACGCTTCGCGCAGCGGATCGTCAAGGCGATCGTGGCCGAGCGGGAGAAGGAGCCGTTCACCACCAGCGGGCGCCTGGTCGAGCTGCTCTACGGCGCCGTCCCGGCCGCCACCCGGCGGACCGGCGGCCACCCGGCCAAACGCACGTTCCAGGCGCTGCGGATCGAGGTCAACGGCGAACTGGAGGTGCTGCGGCGAGCCATGCCCGCCGCGCTCGGCGCCCTGAAGGTGGGTGGGCGGATCGTCGTCGAGTCGTACCAGTCCCTGGAAGACCGGCTGGTCAAGCAAGCGCTGGCCGAGCTCGCGAAGTCCCGCACCCCGGAAGGGCTCCCGGTGGAGCTGCCGGGGCACGGACCGGAGCTGAAGCTCCTCACGCGCGGCGCCGAGAAGGCCGGCGAAGAGGAGATCGAACGGAACCCGCGAGCCGCTTCGGTGCGGCTGCGGGCCGCAGAGAGGATCGGAGAGCCGCGATGACCGCTCCCGCGAAGTCCCGCCGCCGGGCCGCGCCGTCGACGCGGGGCCGCACCGAGGCCGCCCGCACCTCGACCACCGTCGAGCCGGACCCGCAGGCACCGCAGCCGGGCCCGGCCGCGCCCCGGCGCGGGTCGCGCGGCCGCACGTCCGCGGCCGAACGCGCCTACGCGCGCCGCGCCCAGCGCGCCGACCTGCTGAAGGAGCGTGAGGCGCGCCCGGAGCCGAAGCCCCGGCCCGCCGAGCAGGCGGAGCAGCCGAAGTTCGAGCTGAAGTCGCTGCTGCCGAAGTCGCGTGCCTCCTTCGTGCTGATGATGATGGCGCTGCTGGCCGCCGGGGTGGCGACCACGCTGTGGCTGACCACGCAGGCGATCGCCGACTCCTACCGGCTCGAGCAGCTGCGCACCACCAACGCGAACCTGGCCGAGCAGAAGGAGCAGCTGCAGCGCGACGTCGCCAAGGCCGAGTCGCCCGCTTCGCTGGCCCCCGCGGCCCAGCAGCTGGGCATGGTGCCCGGCGGTGACCCGGCGCGGATCGTCGTCGGCCCGGACGGGAAGACCGCGCTCGTCGGCGAGCCCAAGAAGGCCAAGGCGGACGCCCCGGTCGTGCCGGCCGCGCCGCCGGCCGCGCCCGCCGAGGGCACGCAGTCGCAGCAGGGCGCGCCGATCGAGGGCGACCAGCCCGCCGTGCCCGCCGAAGAGCAGGCCGCCCCGCCGGCCCAGCCGGGAGCCGGCCAGTGATGGCTTCCGGCCGCAGCCAGGTCCGCGCGCGGGCCGCCGGCAGCGCGCGGCGGACGTACGCCGCCGGGACCCGCAGCGCGGCCGCCCGCCGCGGCAACGGCGGGCACCGCAGCCGGTTCTCCGCCGTGCGGCTGCTGCTGGTCGCCGTGCTGCTGGTCGCCGGCGTGAAACTGGTGCAGGTGCAGTGGTTCGACGCCGCGGCGCTCTCCGCCGCGGCGGAACGCCAGCGCGCCCAGACCATCGACATCCCCGCCCAGCGCGGGTCCATTGTGGACCGCAACGGCGCGAAGCTGGCGTTCAGCGTCGAGGTGCGCACCCTCTCGGTGAACCTCAAGGCCCTGCACAAGAGCATGGACGACTTCGCCGCGAAGAACCCCGGCACGGCGAAGACGTTCGACAGCGAGACCGCCGCGGCCGCGAAGTACATCGCGGGCAAGCTGCCGAACGTGATCACCGAGCAGCAGCTGCTCGACCTGTTCCACAAGCAGGCGTCCTTCACCTACCTGGTGAACAACGTCGAGCCGTCCATCGCCACCGACATCGTCAAGCACTTCGCGTGGATCGGCGTCGAAAAGCGCGCGCTGCGGGAGTACCCGGGCGGCAGCCTGGCGGCGAACATCGTCGGCGCCGCGAACTGGCGCTCCGAAGACCAGGACGTGTCCAAGCACAACCTGCACGGCCTCGTCGGGCTCGAGCTGATGCGCGACAACGACCTGGCGGGTACGCCGGGCCGGATGATGGTCAACACGAAGAACGGCAGCGACAACGTCGTCATCCCGGGCACCGAGCGCGACCTGCAGGCCGCCGTCCCCGGCTCGGACCTCGAGCTGACCATCGATTCCGACCTGCAGTACGAGGTGCAGCGGCAGCTCGCGGACTACGTCCAGCAGTCACACGCCAAGGGCGGGCAGGCGGTCGTCCTCGACGCCAAGACCGGCGAGGTCTACGCGCTGGCCAACGACAAGACCTTCGACCCCAACGACCCGAGCACCTGGTCCACCGACGACCTGGCCAACCCGGCGGTCACCACGCCGTTCGAACCCGGGTCGGTCAACAAGCTCGTCACCGCCACCGGGGCGATCGACTACGGCATCGCGACGCCGGAATCGACGGTCGAGGTGCCCGGCGCGCTGCAGGTCGCCGACAAGACGGTGCACGACGCCTGGACGCACGGCACCCAGACGTTCACCACCACCGGCATCTTCGCCAAGTCGTCCAACATCGGCACGCTGCTGCTGGCGCAGAAGATCGGCGAGGAGCGCTACTCGAACCTGCTGAAGTCCTTCGGCCTCGGCCAGCGCACCGGCGTCGGCCTCCCCGGCGAGAGCTCGGGCGTCGTGCCCGCGCGCAGCCAGTGGTCGGCGACCACCTTCGGCAACCTGCCGATCGGGCAGGGCCTGTCGATGACCATCCTGCAGATGGCCGGGATGTACCAGACGATCGCCAACGACGGCCTGCGCGTCGAACCCCGGATCGTCAAGGCCAAGGTGAACCCGGACGGCACGACCGTGCCCGAGCCGGCCCCGAAGGCGGTCCGGGTGGTCGGCCCGCAGACCGCCAAGACGGTGCGCGACATGATGCGCGCGGTCGCCCAGAACGGCAAGGGCCTGCAGAAGGGCACCGCGCCGACGGCCGCGGTCGAGGGCTACCAGATCTCCGGGAAAACCGGCACCGGCCAGCAGGTCGACCCGCGGACGAAGGCCTACAGCGACCACCTGTACAACATCACTTTCGCGGGCATCCTCCCCGCCGACCACCCGCGGTTCGTGGTCGGCATCCGGCTGGACGCGCCCGACACGACGCTGCCGGTGGGGCACTCCGCGGCGCCGCTGTTCCACACCATCGCGTCGTACCTGACGCAGCGGTACCAGATTCCGTTGTCGGACGGGCCGTCGCCGGAGGTTCCGCTCATCATCACCCCGTAGGCCCCCGGGCTGCAGTGGATGACTCGTTCCCGGCGTCCGACGCCGGGAACGAGTCATCCACTGCGTTCAGTGGGGTTCAGAATGGGCGTCCACATCGGCCGGCGCGGAGGAAACCGTTGCGCGGCAACGGGGTCCGGATCGCCGTTTAGCACATGTGCCCGGCCCGCACGCAATCGCCGTACCGCGTGCGGGTGCCCGAACCGGCCGCCGGTAGCCTCTTGGCCGTGTCCGTGTCCTCGTCCAGTTCCCAGGTGCCGGAAAGCCCGGTGAAAGCGGTCCCCGCGCCGCCCCGCCCGGCGCGCATCGACCCGGTCCCGCTGGCGACGCTGCTCGCCAGGGCGGACGCCCGGCTCATCGCCGCCTCGCCCGACGCGGCCGAGCTGACCGTCACCGGGACCACGCTGCGCGCGCAGCACGTCCTGCCCGGTGACCTCTTCGCCGCCCTCCCGGGCGCCCGGGCCCACGGCGCCGACTTCAGCGACCAGGCCGTCGCGGCCGGCGCCGTCGCCGTGCTGACCGACGCCGAAGGCGCCGAGCGACCCGCCCTGCGGGACGCCGGCGTGCCGATCCTGGTCCACGCCGACCCGCGCGCCGCACTGGGCGAGATCGCCGCCTGGATCTACGGCGAACCCTCCCTGAAGCTGGCCGTCCTCGGCGTCACCGGCACCTCCGGCAAGACCACGACGTCCTACCTGGTCGACGCCGGGCTGCAGGCCGCCGGCCTGACCACCGGCCTGATCGGCACGGTGGAGACCCGGATCGCTGGCGAACGGCTGGTCAGCGGCTTCACCACGCCAGAGGCCCCCGACCTGCAGGCGCTGCTCGCGGTGATGCTCGAACGCGGCGTCACGCACGTGCCGATGGAGGTCTCCAGCCACGCGCTCGCGCTGGGCCGGGTCAACGGCACCCGGTTCGCGGTCGGCGCGTTCACCAACCTCTCCCAGGACCACCTGGACTTCCACAAGGACATGCAGGAGTACTTCGAGGCGAAGGCGCTGCTGTTCGACGGCCGGTCGACGCACGAGGTCGTCGTGGTCGACAGCGCGTGGGGTCAGGCCCTGCGCACGCCGCGGACCATCACGGTGACCACGGATCCGGGCACCGACGCCGCGTGGAAGGCCACGGACGTCGAGGCCACCCCGCAGGGCGAGCAGACGTTCACGCTGCACGGCCCGGACGGCGCCCGCGCCGCCGCCCGGATCCCGCTGCCCGGCGAGTTCAACGTGGCCAACGCCGTGC
The DNA here is from genome assembly GCF_046548775.1 of Amycolatopsis sp. cmx-4-61. NCBI lineage: Bacteria > Bacillati > Actinomycetota > Actinomycetes > Pseudonocardiales > Pseudonocardiaceae > Amycolatopsis > Amycolatopsis sp. cmx-4-61. Next base: position 33,191 of record NZ_JAEBEI010000029.1, read on the forward strand.
TCGCGGCCGCCATCCTGGGCACCGCGGGCGTGTCGCTGGAGCACATCGTCACCGGGCTCGCCCGGGTGCAGGTGCCGGGCCGGATGGAGCGCGTCCACGTCGGCCAGGAGTTCACCGCCGTCGTCGACTACGCCCACAAGCCGGCCGCGGTCGCCCAGGGCCTCGACGCGCTGCGGGCCCGCACCGACGGGCGGATCATCACCGTGCTCGGCTGCGGCGGCGACCGGGACACCGCCAAGCGCCCGATGATGGGCGAGGCCGCGGCTCGCCGCAGCGACGTCCTGATCGTCACCGACGACAACCCGCGCTCCGAGGACCCGGCCGCGATCCGCGCCGCCATGCTCGCCGGCGCCCGCGCGGTCGGCCCCGCCGAGGGCGGCGAGGTCGTCGAGATCGGCGACCGCCGCGAGGCCATCGCGCACGCCGTCTCGCTCGCCAAGCCCGGCGACATCGTCTTCCTCGCCGGCAAGGGCCACGAGTCCGGCCAGGAGGCCGGCGGCGTCGTGCACCCGTTCTCCGACCGCGACGAGCTGGCCGCGGCCATCCGCAACAAACTCGAGGTGAGTGTGTGATCGTGCTCAGCCTGGCCGAGATCGCCGACGTCGTCGGCGGCCGGCTGCACCAAGCCGAGCCGGGCGCGCAGGTGACCGGCACCGTGGAGTTCGACACCCGGAAGCTCACGCCCGGCGGCCTGTTCGTCGCACTGCCGGGCGAGAAGGTCGACGGGCACGACTTCGCCGCGCAGGCCGTCGCGGCCGGGGCGGTGGCCGTGCTGGCCGCCCGGGAGGTCGACGCGCCCGCGATCGTCGTGCCGCCGCTGCCGGCGGGCGAGGCCCACGAGCGGTCGGTCGCGCTGACCGGCGACAAGGACGGCTCCGGCGCCGCCGTGCTGGCCGCGCTGGCCAAGCTCGCCCGGTTCGTCGTGCAGCGCCTCGCCGAGGGCGAGCTGACCGTCGTCGGCGTCACCGGCTCCTCCGGCAAGACTTCGACCAAGGACGTCATCGCGCAGCTGCTGGAGCCGCTCGGCCCGACGATCGCGCCGCCCGGGTCGTTCAACAACGAGCTGGGCCACCCCTGGACGGCGCTGCGGGCCGACGCGGGCACCCGGCACCTGGTGCTGGAGCTGTCCGCGCGGGGCCCGGGCCACATCGCCCACCTCGCCGAGATCGCGCCGCCGAAGATCGGGGTCGTGCTCAACGTCGGCAGCGCCCACGTCGGCGAGTTCGGCTCGCGCGAAGGCATCGCGAAGACCAAGGGCGAGCTGGTCGAGGCGCTGCCCGCGGACGGCGTCGCGGTGCTCAACCTCGACGACCCGCTGGTCGCGGCCATGGCGAGCCGGACGAAGGCCCGGGTCGTGTTCGTCGGCGAAAGCCCGTCCGCGCAGGTCCGCGCGGAGAACATCACCCTCGACGACGAGGCCCGCGCGTCCTTCCGGCTGGTCACCCCGGCCGGCGAGGCCGACGTCCAGCTCCCGCTGCACGGCGAGCACCACGTCGGCAACGCGCTGTCGGCCGCCGCGGTCGCGCTGGAGCTGGGGGTGCGCCCGGCGGACATCGCCACCCGGCTCTCCGGCCTCGAACGGCGCTCCGCGCGCCGCATGGAGGTCGTCACGCGGCCGGACGGCGTCACGATCCTCAACGACTCCTTCAACGCCAACCCCGAGTCGATGCGGGCGGGCCTCAAGGCCCTCGCCGCGATGACCCGGGGGACCGGCCGCCGCTCCTGGGCCGTGCTCGGCGTGATGGGCGAGCTCGGCGCGGACTCGGTCACCGCCCACGACGAGATCGGCAGGCTCGTCGTCCGGCTCAACATCTCGAAGCTCGTCGTGATCGGGCCCGAAGCGGCGGCCATGCACCAGGGGGCGTTCCAGGAAGGCTCCTGGGGCGAGGAATCCACTCTGGTACCCGACGTCGAGGCCGCGATCGCCCTGCTGCATGATCAGCTCCGCCCCGGGGACGTGGTGCTGGTCAAGGCCTCCAAGGCCGCCGGCCTCTGGCGGGTCGCCGAAGCCCTGCTCGAACCCCGGGAAACCGACAACTCCGAGAATCGCTCGAACGGTGGTGACGCGTGATCAGCATCCTGATCGCGGCCGCGGCGGGCCTGCTGATCTCCATCCTGCTCACGCCCTACCTCATCCGGGTCTTCTCCCGGCAGGGCTTCGGCCAGGAGATCCGCGAGGAAGGCCCCCAGGGACACAAGTCCAAGCGCGGTACCCCGACCATGGGCGGGGTCGCGATCATCATCGCGATGGTCGTCGGGTACTTCGCCGCGCACCTGATCAACTGGATGTTCAACTCCCGCAGCGGCGCGCCGACGGCCTCCGGGCTGCTCGTGCTGATGCTCGCGGTGGGCCTGGGCGTCGTCGGGTTCCTCGACGACTTCATCAAGATCCGCAAGCAGCGCAACCTGGGGCTGAACAAGACCGCGAAACTGGTCGGGCAGCTCGTGGTCACCGTCGCGTTCGCGGTGCTGGTGCTGAACTTCCCGAACGAGCACGGCATCACCCCGGCGTCGGAGAGCCTCTCCTACGTCCGCGACCTCGCGCTGATCACCTTCCCGTCGGTGATCTTCGTGGTCTTCTGCTACATCGTCATCTCCGGCTGGTCGAACGCGGTGAACTTCACCGACGGCCTCGACGGCCTGGCCGGCGGCGCGGCGGCGATGGTGCTGGCCACCTACGTCGTGATCTCGTTCTGGCAGGAGCGGCTGTCCTGCGCCAACGCGCCGGCCGCCGCCTGCTACGACGTCCGCGACCCGCTGGACCTGGCCGTGGTCGCCGCCGCGGCGACGGGGGCGTGCGTCGGGTTCCTCTGGTGGAACGCGGCCCCGGCGAAGATCTTCATGGGCGACACCGGCTCGCTGGCCCTGGGCGGCCTGGTCGCCGGCCTGTCCATGACCACCCGCACCGAGCTGCTCGCCATCGTCATCGGCGGCCTGTTCATGGTCGAGATGATCTCGGTCGTCGCGCAGATCGCGGTGTTCCGGACGACCCGGCGAAGGCTCTTCCGGATGGCGCCGTTCCACCACCACTTCGAGCTCGCCGGCTGGGCCGAAACCACGGTGATCATCCGGTTCTGGCTGCTCTCGGCGATCTGCTGCATGTTCGGGCTCGGCCTGTTCTACAGCGAGCAGCTCGGGCTCGGAGGCTGACCTTGGACGTCGAGGGTCGTCACGTTCTGGTCGCCGGAGCCGGGGTCACCGGCAAGTCGGTGGTGCCGGTGCTGGTCGAGCTGGGTGCGCGCGTCACCGTCACCGACGGCAACGCCGACCGCCTGGCCGAGCTCGAGGGCCTCGGTGCCGAGCTGGTGCCGGGCCTGACCGAGCCGCCCCCCGACGTCGTCCTCGTCGTCACCAGCCCGGGCTGGCGGCCGACGTCCCCGCTGCTCGTGGCCGCCGCCGAAGCCGGGGTCGAGGTGATCGGCGACGTCGAGCTGGCCTGGCGCGTCGGGCAGCTGCGCGAGCACCCGCCGTGCTGGCTGGTGGTCACCGGCACCAACGGCAAGACGACCACCGCCGGCATGCTCGAGTCGATCCTCAAGGCCGCCGGCAGCAACGCCGTGGCCTGCGGGAACATCGGGTACGCCGCGCTCGACGCGGTCCGCGCGGGGTACGACGTCCTGGCCGTGGAGCTGTCGAGCTTCCAGCTGCACTGGTCCTCGACGCTGGCCCCGGACGCCGCCGTGGTGCTGAACCTGGCCGAGGACCACATCGACTGGCACGGCTCGATGGCCGAGTACGCGGCCGCGAAGGGCCGCGTCTACACCCGCGCCAAGGTCGCCGTGCACAACGCCGACGACGACTGGTCCACCCGGATCGCCGCCGAGCACGCGCCCGAGGGCGCCCGCCGCGTCGGCTTCCAGCTCGACACCCCGCGCACCGGCGAACTGGGCGTGGTCGAGGACCTGCTGGTCGACCGCGCCTTCGTCGCCGACCCGGACAACAGCGCCGAAGCGCTGGCCACCCTCGCCGACGTCCGCCCAGCGGGCCCGCACAACGTCGCGAACGCCCTCGCCGCGGCCGCGCTGGCCCGCGCCCACGGCGTCTCGCCGGACGCTGTGCTGAAGGGCCTGCGGGAGTACCAGCCGGCGCCGCACCGGGCCGTCGAGGTCGCCGAAGTGGCCGGGGTCCGGTACGTCAACGACTCGAAGGCGACCAACCCGCACGCGGCCGCCGGGTCGCTGCGGGCGCACGAGTCGATCGTGTGGATCGCCGGCGGTCAGCTCAAGGGCGCCTCGGTCGACGAACTCGTGCACAGCATCGCCGGCCGGCTGCGCGGGGTCGTGCTGCTCGGTGTGGATTCACCCGTGATCGCCGCCGCGGTGGCGCGACACGCGCCGGATGTCCCGGTGAACAGCCTCCGTCCGGGTGACGATGAACCCATGACTGCGGCGGTGAGTGCGGCCAGCGCGATGGCCCGGCCCGGTGACGTGGTGCTGCTGGCACCCGCCGCGGCGTCGTTGGACATGTTTTCGAGCTACGGCGAGCGCGGCGACGCGTTCGCCGCGGCCGTGCGTGTCCTCCGCGACGACGCAGCGGGGGAGCCGAGTGACGACAGCTGAATCCAAGCCCGCAGAACCGCCGAAGCGGCCGCGCCGCGAGCGCAAGGAGAGCGGCTTCGTCGCCTTCCGGACCGCGTTGACCGCGTGGCTCTCGCGGCCGCTGGCGTCCTTCCACCTCGTGCTGGCCCTGACCGGGGTGCTCACCGTGATCGGCATCGTCATGGTGCTGTCGGCGTCCTCGGTCACCTCCTACAACCCGAAGACCGGCAGCGGCGTGTATTCGCTGTTCACCAAGCACGTGGTCTTCGTCGCGGTCGGCTCGGTCGTCTTCTGGCTGGGCCTGCGGGTCAACCTGGAGCGGATCCGGCGGATGTCGGCGACCGCGACGGTCGTCTGCCTCGGCCTGCTGGTGCTCGTGCTGACGCCGCTGGGCTCGACGGTCAACGGCTCGCAGGGCTGGTTCAAGATCGGCGAGTTCACCTTCCAGCCGGTCGAGGCCGCGAAGATCGCGCTGGCCTTCTGGGGCGCCCACATCCTGGTGATCAAGTACAACGTGATCCACCAGTGGCGGCACCTGCTGGTGCCCGTCGTGCCGATCGCGCTGCTGATGTTCGCCCTGGTCATGCTGCAGCCCGACCTCGGCGGCACGGTCACCCTCGCGGTGGTGCTGCTCGCGCTGCTGTGGTTCGCCGGCGCCCCGAAACGGCTGTTCGGCGTGATCCTCGCTGGCGGCCTGGCCGGCGTGCTCGTGCTGGCGGTGATCGCGCCCTACCGGCTCGACCGGGTCATGTCGTTCCTCTCGCCGGACGCCGACACCACCGCCGAGGGCTTCCAGGCCAACCAGGCGAAGCTGGCGCTGGCCGACGGCGGGTTCTTCGGCAAGGGCCTCGGCCAGGGCGCGTCCAACTGGGGTTACCTGCCGAACGCGCAGAACGACTTCATCTTCGCGGTGATCGGCGAGGAGCTCGGGCTGATCGGCTGCGTCGTCGTGCTCGCCCTGTTCGCCGGGGTCGCGATCGTGGGCCTGCGGATCGCCACCCGCAACATCGATCCGTGGATCCGGATCGTCTCCGGCACGCTGACGGTGTTCCTCGTGGCCCAGGCCGGCATCAACATCGGCTACGTCGTCGGCCTGCTGCCGGTCACCGGTGTCACACTGCCGCTGATCTCCTACGGCGGCACCTCGCTGGTGATCACCATGCTCATCATGGGCGTGCTCGCGAACGCCGCCCGGCACGAACCGGAGGCGGTGGCCGCGCTGCGCACACAGGGGCCGGGTAAATTCGGGCGTCTGCTGCGGCTGCCCGCGCCCGACCCGTACCGTCCGCCCGCCACGCGCAAGGCGGCGGGGCGGAGTGGGGCGAAGGCGGCCAGGCCGGCGCCCCGTGCGGCCCGGCCCGCGCCGGCGCAGGAACGACGGAGGTCGGTCCGCGAACCGGTGCGCCGCAGCGCGGCACGGACGAGCACGGCCACGTCTCGCGGCGGGGCCGCGCGGACAACAGCGAGCCGTGGTACCCGGAGTACCGCGAACCGGAGAGGTCATAGGTGAGTAAGCCCGTCAAGGGAACCGAGCCCGCCGCCGATGGTGCCAACCCGGCCGAAAGCAGGCGGACACGGGCAGGAGCCGACCCGCTCACCGGAACCCGTTCCGCCGTGGCTGCCGGTCGGGTTGACACCGATCGATACAGCAAGGCGCCCGTGGTCGTGGTCGCCGGAGGTGGCACCGCAGGACACATCGAACCCGCCCTCGCCCTGGCCGACGCCGTCATGCGGCTGCGCCCGGACGCGAAGGTCGTCGCGCTCGGCACCGAGCGTGGCCTGGAGAACAAGCTGGTCCCGGCCCGCGGCTACCCCCTCGAGCTGATCCCGCCGGTGCCGCTGCCGCGCAAGCCGACGCCGGAGCTGGTCCGGCTGCCGCTGAAGATCCGCGACTCGGTCCGCAGGACCCGCGAGGTCCTCGACCGGGTCGGCGCGGACGTCGTCGTCGGGTTCGGCGGGTACGTCGCCCTGCCCGCCTACCTGGCCGCGCGCGGGCGCGTCCCGATCGTCGTGCACGAGGCCAACAAGTCGGCCGGCCTGGCGAACAAGGTGGGTGCGCGGTTCGCCGCGCGCGTCGCGGTCGCCGTGCCCGGAACACCGCTGCCGAAGGCCGAGGTCGTCGGGATCCCGCTGCGGCGGTCGATCACGACCCTGGACCGGGCCGCGCTGCGGGCCGAGGCGCGCGAGCACTTCGGGCTGGACCCGGACGCGCCCACGCTGCTGGTGTTCGGCGGTTCGCAGGGTGCGCAGTCGATCAACGCCGCGGTCTCCGGCGCGGCGAAGGACCTCGCGGACGCCGGGGTCGGCGTCCTGCACGCGCACGGGCCGAAGAACACGCTGGTGGTGCAGGAGTTCCCGGGCAGGCCGGCGTACGTGCCGGTGCCGTACCTGGAGCGGATGGACCTGGCCTACGCCGCGGCCGACGTCGCGATCTGCCGGTCGGGCGCGATGACCGTCGCCGAGGTGACCTCGGTCGGGCTGCCCGCGGTGTTCGTCCCGCTGCCGATCGGCAACGGCGAACAGGCCACCAACGCCCGTCCCGCGGTCGACGCCGGGGCCGCGCTGATGGTTGCCGACGCCGACCTGTCCCCGGCCAAGGTCGCCGAGCTCGTCGTCCCGCTGGTCACCGACGCCGACCGCGTCGCCAAGATGGGCGCGGCGGCGGTCGGCATGGGCCACCGCGAAGCCGACGAGACCCTCGCCCGCATCGTCCTGGAGGCCGCCCGTGCTTGAGCTGCCGGAAGAACTGCGCCGGGCGCACCTGATCGGGATCGGCGGGGCCGGCATGTCCGGGATCGCGCGGATCCTGCTGGCCCGTGGGGCCTTCGTGTCGGGCTCGGACGCCAAGGAGTCGCGCGCGCTGCTGTCGCTGCGCGCCCAGGGCGCCGAGCTGTTCGTCGGCCAGGCCGCGTCGAACATCTCGGCGCTGTCCGAGCCGCCGTCCGCGGTGGTCGTCTCGACGGCGATCAAGGAGACCAACCCGGAGCTGGCCGCGGCCCGCGAGGCCGGGATCCCCGTGCTGCACCGGGCGCAGGCGCTGGCCGGGCTGATGGAAGGCCACCGCGTCGCCTGCATCGCGGGCACGCACGGCAAGACGTCGACGACGTCGATGCTCACCGTCGCGCTGCAGCACTGCCGGCTCGACCCGTCGTTCGCCATCGGCGGCGACCTCAACGAGTCCGGGGCCAACGCCCACCACGGCGAAGGCGGGATGTTCGTCGCCGAAGCCGACGAGAGCGACGGCTCGTTCCTGACGTATTCGCCGTCGGTCGCGGTGGTCACGAACGTCGAGCCCGACCACCTGGACCACCACGGCACGGCCGAGGCCTACACGAAGGTGTTCAGCGACTTCGTCGGCCGGATCGAGCCGGGCGGGCTGCTGATCGTGTGCGCCGACGACGAGGGCGCCACCGCGCTGGGCGACGAGGCCGAGAAGCGCGGGGTCCGGGTGCAGCGGTACGGCCGCGAGGTCAGCGGCGTCGACGACGTCCGGATCGCCTCCTACGAGCCCCTGCCCGACGGCGGGATCGTGCGGGTCTCGCTGCGCGGCGAGCCGGTCGACGTCCGGGTCGCCGTGCCGGGTGAGCACATGGCGCTGAACGCGGTCGCGGCCCTGCTGGCCGGGATCGAGCTCGGGGCGCCGGTGGACGGCATGGTCCGGGGGCTCGCGGCGTTCGGCGGGGTGCGGCGGCGGTTCGAGTTCAAGGGCCGGGCCGGCGACGTCCGCGTCTACGACGACTACGCCCACCACCCGACCGAGGTGGCCGCGCAGCTGCGTGCGGTGCGGACGGCGGCCGGGTCCGGGCGGGTGCTCGTGGTCTTCCAGCCGCACCTGTACTCGCGGACGAAGACGTTCTCGGCGGAGTTCGCTTCCGCGTTGTCGCTGGCCGACGAGGTCGTCGTGCTGGACGTCTACGGCGCGCGCGAAGAGCCCGAGCCCGGGGTCACCGGTGCGCTGATCGCGGACCGGGTGACCGCGCCGGTGCACTACGAGCCGGCGTTCGACGTCGCCGCGCCGCTGGTGGCCGGGCTGGCCAAGCCCGGCGACCTCGTGGTGACCATGGGCGCCGGGGACGTCACCCAGCTGGGGCCGGAGATCCTCGCCGAGCTGGAGAAGCGCTGAGGTCATGAGTCCGACCAGGGAACGCCGCCGTCCGTCCGGCTCCGAAGCGAACACCGAGGACGTGCCGGATCGTGCGGCCCTGGCCCGGCAACGGCGGGGGCGGCGCTCCGAGGAGGAGCGCCGCCGGACCCGCGCGGCGCGGCCCAAGCCCAGCGCCCGCAACCGGCCCACCCGGCAGGTGGAGATCCGCCGCCGGTGGGTCGCGCTGCTGTCCGTGCTCACCGTGGTGGCCCTGGTCTACCTGCTGTTCTTCAGCTCGATGCTCGGCGTGCAGGACGTCTCGGTCAGCGGCTCCCGCACGGTGTCCGCCGACCAGATCCGCACGGTGGCGGCGGTCCCGGCCGACAAGCCGATGCTGCGGCTGAGCACCGACGAGATCCGCGACCGGGTGGCGGCGATGCCGGGCATCGCGACGGTCGAGGTGTCGCGCTCCTGGCCGAACACGGTCGAGATCACGGTGACCGAGCGGACGGCGATCGCGTTCTTCGACAGCGGCCCGGGCGGCGACGGCGTCCACCTCGTCGACGGCGGCGGCGTGGTGTTCAAGACGGTCCCGGCCCGGCCGCCGGGCCTGCCGGAGCTCAAGCTCCCGAAGGTGTCGGCCGACGACCCGGTGACCCGCGCGGTGACCGCGGTGCTCGGCGTGATCCCGGAGCAGCTGCTGAAGCAGGTCACGACGGCGACGGCGAAGACGCCGGCGAGCGTGGAGTTCACCCTGGCCAACGGGAAGATCGTGCGCTGGGGGACCGCGGAGCAGACCGACCGCAAGGCCAAGGTCCTCGCCGCGCTGCTCACGCAGGACGGCAAGGTCTACGACGTCGCGGCGCCCGAGCTGCCGACCATCTCCTCCTGAAGTTCGATTCGGCGGCGCCGAGATTCTCGTATGCCGTACGATCTCGTACGTCATACGAGAACGAGGAGGGTGCTCATGACGATCCTGGTGACGGGAGCGACCGGCAGCGTCGGCCGGCTGGTGGTCGACGAACTGCTCGCGGCGGGCGTGCCCGTGCGGGCGCTGACCGTCGACCCGGACCGCGCGCGGCTGCCGGCGGAGGCGGAGGTCGTCGTCGGGTCGCTGGCGCGGCCGTCGACGCTGCCGGTGGCGCTCGCGGGCGTCTCGGCGGTGTACCTGGCGCCGATGGCGCGGACCGTCCGGCGGTTCTGCGAACTGGCCGCCGCCGCCGGGGTCGAGCGGGTCGTCGCGCTGTCGGGCAGCAGCGTCGGCGACGAGCACGAGGGTTCCAGCGGTCACGGATACGCCGCCGTCGAGGCCGCCGTGCGGGACGCCGGGTTCGCCTGGACCTTCCTGCGGCCCGGCGTGTTCATGGACAACACGCTCGACTGGGCACCCATGGTCCGTGCCGGCGAGGTGGCGGTGGCGTACGGCGACGCGACGCAGACCCCCATCGACCTCGGCGACATCGCGGCGGTGGCCGCCCGGGTCCTGGTGTCGGACGGGCACACCGGCGCCACGTACGTCCTCAGTGGACCGGAGGCGATCAGCCCGCGTGGCCAGGCCGAGACGCTGGCATCGGTGCTGGGCCGGGACATCCGCTTCCGCGAGCTGACTCCCGAGGAGCAGCGCGAGCAGTGGATCGGTTACGGCGTCCCGGAAGCGGCCGTCGGGTGGCTGCTCGAAGGGTTCGCGGAGACCCTCCGGAACCCGCAGGTGCCGACCGGCGTCGTCGAGGAACTGCTGGGCCGTCCGGGAACGACGTATGCGCAGTGGGTGGCCGCGCGGCGGGAGGTCTTCGCCTAGCGCGGACTTGACGAACGTTCCGGCCGGCTGGACCTGGCATCGCCCGACGGCCGATGACGCACGGCCTGGCGCGGCGCCCGTCAGACGCGGGTACGGGTCATCCCGGCCAGGCCCAGCAGCGGGAGCGCGCCGGCGAACACGACGACCGCCGTCCAGCCGCCGAGGTGGTAGGCGATCGAACCCGCCTGGGAGCCGATTGCGCCGCCGATGAAGAACGTGCCCAGGTAGACGCTGTTGATGCGGGCGCGGGCCGACGGGTCGAGCTGGTAGATCGTGTGCTGGCCGACCACCAGCGTCGTCTGCACCGCCATGTCCACGGCGATCGCCGCGATCGCCAGCAGGATGACGCTGTGCGCGCCGAATCCGGCGAGCGCGAAGGCGGCGGCGCAGAGCACGAACGCCCCCGCCGTGAGCTGCCGGCCGTGGCCGTGGTCCGACCAGCGTCCGGCCAGCGGGGCCACCGCCGCGCCGGCCGCGCCCGCGAGCGCGAACAGGCCCACGCCCAGCTGGGAGTAGTTGAACGGCGGCGCGGTGAGGACGAACGCGATGGTCGTCCAGAACGCGCTGAACGCCCCGAACATCGCCGACTGGTACAGCGCGCGGTGGCGCAGCGGCGGGTGCTTGCGCGCCATGGCGAAGGTGGAGCGGAGCAGTTCGCCGTAGCGGACGTCGGTCTTGGGTGCGCGGGGCGGCAGGATGAAGCGCAGCACGAGGGCCAGTGCGGCCATCGCCGCCGCCGAGATCAGGAACACGACCCGCCAGCTGGTCACCTCGGCCAGCAGGCTCGCGACGACCCGCGAAAGCAGGATCCCGAAGAGCAGCCCGCTGACGACCCGCCCGACGATCCGGCCGCGGATGGCGTCGGGGGAGATGTCGGCGGCGAACGGGATGAGGATCTGCACGACCACCGAAGCCGCCCCGACCGCCAGCGAGGCGATGAGCAGCACGGCGAACCCGGGCGCGACACCGGTGACGACCAGCCCGGCGCAGGCGACCGCGAGCAGCGTCGCGACGAGGCCGCGGTTCTCGAGCCGGTCTCCGAGCGGGACGAGCAGCAGCATGCCGGCGGCGTAACCGATCTGCGTGGCGGTGACGACCCCGCCGGCGGCGGCCTCGCCGATCCCGAACGCCTGCCGCAGCTCGGCGAGCAGCGGCTGGGCGTAGTAGAGGTTGGCGACGGTCAGTCCACAGGAGACGGCCAGCAGCAGCACGAGCCAGCCGGGTGGGGCCTTCTGCTCGGTCTCGGTCATGCGTGCCCCCACTGTTGGAACCGGTTTGATCGGTTCCAGACGGTACCAGTCAAACCGGTTCCGGCGTACTGTGACGTCCATGACGGAGAAATTCCGCTCGGGAGCGGGCCGCCTGTGCCTCGACTTCGTCCGCACGCTCCGGTACCGGGGAACCCCGTCGGAGACCGAGGAACTGCCGGACGCGCCGGCGTGGGGAGCGTGGATCGACCAGTTCGGGCCCTTCCCGGCCCCGGTCCGCCCGGAAACGGCCGAGGACGCCCGCGCGGTCCGCGAGGCGATCCACGAACTGCTCACGACCTCGGTGCGCCCGTCGACGCGGCAGCGGCTGAACCGGACCGCGGCGCTGCCGGTACCGGCGCCTTCTCTCACGCCGTCGGGCGAACTGCGGTGGCAGGCCGCGGATCCCGCGTCGGCGATGCTGGCGTGGCTGGCCCGGGACGCGCTGGAGCTGGTGACGTCGCCGGAGTTCGCGAAGGTCCGGCGCTGCGAGGGCGCCCGGTGCGGCGCGTTGTTCCTGGACACGTCCCGGCCGGGCACGCGGCGGTGGTGCTCGATGGGGGTGTGCGGCAACCAGGCGAAGAAGTCGACTTATCGAGCGAAGGCCGGTACGGCCGGCCCGGGGCGAACGCTTCGGTGAGCAGAGGCCGGACACCGGCCGGAACAGCGGGTCCGTCCGCAGCCCGGCGGCGTCCGCCAGGACAGCGGGATCGACGGCTGGCCGGAAGCTGTTCGGACAACCCGGGACGGGCACGTTTCAGGCCGGCGGCCGCGGCGTCCGCCGATTCCCGCGCGGCGGCGTGCACCGGCGGTCGTCACCGGCCGGTGGACTGCCCGTCGAGCAGGGCCGCGGCGAGGAGGGCGACCGCTCGCTCCTCGTCGTCCACCAGGTGGCGCAGCACGTCGTGGGCGAGCGTGCCCGGCAGCTCGGCGAAGGCCTGGGTGATGCGGATCCGGACCGCCGCGGGCGCGGCCAATTCGCCCGCCAGTGCGTCGAGGATCCGCTCGCCGCGGCCGGAATCCGAGGCCAGCACGCCCAGTACCTCCGCGGCTTCGACGTCGTTCGTGCCCTCGACCACCATCGCGACCAGGAGCGGCACCGCGGCGGGCGTGCCGCGGCGGCCGGCGGCCAGTGCCGCGTGGCGGCGCACGTCCGGGTCGGGGTCGTCGAGGGCGCCGGCCAGCACCGCGGTCGCCTCGTCGCCGGGGAGTTCGGCGATCGCCTGGACCGCGCGCCGCCGGACGGCGACGTCGGGCGAGCGCAGTCCGGCGGCCACCGCGGCCAGGCCCTCGTCGCCCGCCCGGGCGAGGGCCCAGCGGAGCGCGCCGGCGACGTTCGGGTGCGCCTCGGTCAGGACCGCCTTGGCCAGCAGGGACACGTCCTCGATCGGCGCGAGGGCGGCCTGCTGCCGGCGTGACGGGCTGGGGGAATCGAGCCCGTGCAGCAGCTCGACGACGTGCAGGACGCCGTCCCAGCCCGCGGGCTCCGACGCGTCGATCGCCCGCAGCCGGTCGAGCAGTTCCTGTTCCCGCTGCAGCCGGTCTTCGGTCCGCCGGATGAGGTCGCTGACCAGCGTGGCCGGGGTGAAGGCGGGATCGGCCAGCGCCTGGCCGATCTGCCGCAGCGACATCCCCAGCGACCGCAGGCCTTCGACGTGGAAGATCCGGCGGATGTCCGCCTCGGAGTACTCGCGGTAGCCGCCCACCGTGCGGCCGGTCGGCCGCACCAGCCCGAGGGAGTCGTAGTGCCGCAGCATCCGCGTGCTCACCCCGGACCGGCGGGCCACCTCGCCGATCAGCACGCGGTGCTCCCGGCCCGCTCGGGCCCGAGCGCGACGATCCGCTTCGCCTCGTCGACGGCCAGGTCGAACCCGGCGTCCGGGTCGGCCAGCAGCCGTTGCGTGGCGCGGGCGTGGGCGCGCACGCCCGGGTCGGCGCCGGCGAGTCCCGGCTGCAGGGCCGCCTCGGCCGCGTCGCCGAGCGCGACGAGGGCCCGGCTGAGGCTCAGCTGCACGGCCCGGTCGCCCCGGCCGAGCTGACGCGCCAGTTCCACGGCCAGTTCCGCGTGCTCGCCGGGCGGCGCGAGGACGACGGCGGCCCGCCACGCACTGCGCGCGACTTCCTCGTCGGCGTCGTGCAGCAGCGACCGGGTGAGCGCGGGCCACGCCGCCCGGTCGCCGATCTTGGACAGCGTGTGCAGCGCCTGGCTGCGTGCCTGCGCCCGCCCGGACGCCAGCTCGGCGACCAGCTTGGGCACGGTGAGCTCCGCCGGGAGCCGGGTCAGCGCCCAGGTGAGCATGTCGCGCACGAAGAAGTCGGGCTCGACCGCGCACCGCGCCACGAGCGCGTCGGCGAGCCCCGGGTCGGCCTGCGTGCCGGCGGCCAGTGCGGCCTGCAGCCGGGTGGACGAGTTCCCGGCGCCCAGTGCGGCGAGCAGGCGGGTGTCCGTTGCGTGGTTCATGGTGACCACCTCCTCTCCGCAGTGAAGACCTTGTCACAGTGTCAAGGTCAAGCGAGCGGCGCCAGGCGGGCCGTCACGGTGGTACCGCGCCGCGGTTCCCTCGGTACGCCGGGGTTAGGCTGCCGCGTCCGGAGTGCGGATCGAGGGGGGCAGTGAGCCGTGGAAATCGCTTCCGGGGTGGACCGGGTCCGGGTCCACGAACCCGTGCCGAACGTGCCGTCGGGGGCGGAGGTGCTGTTCGCCGGGTTCGTCCGGCAGCTGACCACGGCGACCGTGGTCCGCATCGGGCTCAGTGGTGCGCTCGTCGCGTTGGGCGTGCTGCTCGTGGCGGTCGACCGGCGGGGGAGTGCGGTGCCCTACTTCTACTTCGGGGGCTTCGGCTCTTCGCTGGTGCTGTGGAGCTACGTGCTGAGCGTCTACCTGCGGGTCCGGCGGCTGTTCGGGGAGCCGTACCACCGGCTCGACGTCGCCCCGGACGGGTTGCTGGTCAAGGGTTCGCGGGTCAGCGTGCGGCTGCCGGACGGGCGGTGGCTGCGGACGCGGCTGGCCGACGGACCGCGGGTGCAGCTGGCCGGTGAGCGGCGCCTGTGGGTGCTCGGCACCGGCCGGCGGGTGTTCGTCCGCCTGCCCAGCGCGATGTGGTTGCGGGCCGGGCGGATCGAGGACGCGCCGGTGCGGGGAGCGACACCCGCGGAACCCGTCTCGCGTCATCCGACGCCGCCGCGGCTCGATCCCGTGCTCGCCGCCCACCGGGCGTACCGGATCCGGCGGATGGTCGTCGCCGGGGTGACGTACCTGGTGCTGGGCGGGGCGGGACTGGCCGTCGTGCCGAACCTGCGGTTCGACGAGGACTCCGTCGCGGCCCCGGCCGCGGTGGGCGGCATCGCCGGCGGCAGCGCGGTGCTGGCGTTGCTGGGGCTGCTGGTGCTCGTCGGTGTCCTGCGGATACGCCGTCGGATCACCGAGGACGTGTGGGTGGAGCTGCGGGTGGCGCTCGACCGGGCGTTCGTGCCGCGGACGCGCGGGCTGACCCGGCTGACCGGCTGGGCCCTGCACCCCGACGGACGGCAGACCCGCTTCCGGCTCGTGGCCGACGTCTCCCTGGCGGCGAACGTGGCGACGACCGGGCAGCTGTGGCTGCTCGGCTACCCGCGGCCGGGCAAACCGGCGAAGGCGGGCGTCCCGGGCTACCCCTGCACGGGGAGTTTCCGCCTGGTTTGAGGCGGGGCGGTGCTGTCGATCCCGAGCGCGGACCGGTCGGCCGCCGTGCCGAGGAGTTCGAGAAGGCGAGTGGCCGCCGCGGCCGTCGCGGTGGTCACGACGGTCGCCTGAGCTCACTTCGACGACGGGACGCCGAGGGCCCGGCGCCAGTGCTCGCTGACGCTGCGGCGCAGCGATTCGGGGTCGACGCTGCCGGGGTCCAGGAGCCGTTGCAACGCGATCCCGCGCAGCTGCCCGACGACGGCGACCGCGACCCCGGCGGGCTCGGCCCCGGGGTCGATGGTGCCGTCGGCGATGCTGGCCTCGACGTCTTCGCGCAGGTCGGCACGGAAGGCTTCGTCGCGCTCGCGGAAGATCGGCGCCAGGTCCGGCTGGGTGATCGCTTCGGTCCACAGCAGCAGGAACGCCTGGTTGTTCGCGCCGATCCGGCCGAGCTCGCCGAGGTAGCCGTCGATGAGCCGCAGCAGCCGGTCGAGCCCCGGCGGCAGGTCGGCCAGGCCGGGTACGAACCCCACCTGGCTGGCCCGCGCCAGCCGTTCGACGAGCGCCTGCTTGCCCCCGAAGTAGTGCGTGACGATTCCCCGGCTGTACCCGGCGCGTTCCCCGACGTTGGCCAGGGTGAGCGCCCGGACGCCCTGCTCGACGATCAGTTCCCCGGCGGCGTCCAGCAGCGCGGCCTCGGCCTGTTCGCGACGTTCCCGCTGGGTGCGGCGTGGGGGTGGCATCGGGCGGAGCTTAGCAAGGAAACTTGCGTGTCGGCCAACCAGTCTTCTCGGTGCGGTCAGGAGCGGACGACCAGCAGGACGAACGCGATGGTCAGGAGCACGGCCACCGACGTCAGGACGAGCACCACGCGGTGTCGCCAGGCCGCGCTTTGCCCGGCCACGGCTCGCTCGAGGTCGCTGAGCCGGTTTTCGGTCAGCCAGGTCTGCAACCGCGGCCAGTCGCGGACGATCGCCTGGTGGGCCACCGTGACGCCGCGCTCCCCGATCGTCAGCAGGCGGCCCTTGACCAGCAGTTCCACCAGGGTGCTCGCCGCCTGCGGGTCCTCGTCGGGCAGGAGTTCGCCGAGGGGGACCACCGCGCGATCGCCGCACGTCACCAGCCGGAGGAAGACCTTGCGGGCCAGCCGCCACTGGTGGACGTCGAGCAGGCTGAACGTCTCATCGCCCAGCCGGGTGATGACGCCGGCGATGTCCCCGGCCGCCAGGTAGCCGGACAAGGTCAGCTGCGGGCCGGCGCGGTGTTCCCAGAGCTCGTGCAGCGTGCAGGCGAGCACCGGCAGGTTCCCCGGCTCGTCCGCCGCTTCGGTGACGAGCCGGTCGACCAGGTCCGGTTCGATCTCCGCCCCGGCCACCGCGGCCGGCTCGACGACGACCGTCCGCGGGTCGGGGGGACCGACCGCGACCACCCGCCCGGCCAGCGCCGTCGTCAGCGCCGGATGGCCGGCGAGCCGCGGGGGCTGTCCGGCACGGGACACCAGCAGGACGTGCACGCGGTGCTGCCCTTCGGTGGCGAAGGCCAGCAGCCGGGAGACGAACTCGGCGCGTTCCCGCTGATCCCCGCAGAGGGTGTACAGCTCCTCGAACTGGTCCACCACGAGCACCAGCCGGGTGCCCGGCGGCCGGCCGGCCAGCAGGTGCCGCAGCGCCGCGGCCGGGGATTCCGGGCGGCCGGCGGGCAGGCGCAGCGCGGCCCGCAGCGCGGCGCACGGGTCGGCGCCGGGGGAGAGCAGGATCGGGTGCACCGGCGGCGTCGCCCGGCGCAGGCTGGGCAGCAGCCCCGCCTGGACCAACGACGTCTTGCCGCAGCCGGACGCCCCGGAAAGGGCGACCAGGCCGTTCGCCAGCAGCCGCCCGCGCAATTCGTCCACCAGCCGCTCCCGGCCGAAGAAGTATTCCTCGTCCGCCGCCGTGAATGGACGCAGCCCCGGGTACGGTGTCCGCTCCGGTCCGGACTCCGTGGTGCCGAGTTCGGCAGCGACCGAGTGCCACCTCGCCTCCCAGTCCGGGAGGTCTCCGCCGCAGGCTTCGACGAAAGCGAGCGTCACCGCCAGCGTGGGAAAACGATTCCCGCCGGCGGCTTCGGCGAGCACGGTCATCGAATAGTTGGATCGTTTCGCGAGTTCCCGGTAGGTCGGACTCCCCGCTTCGTCTCGTAGTTTCCGCAGCTCGAGAGCGAAGCGGGGCACCGGGCCGCCGGTCGGGTCGATGGATCTTTCACGACGTCCCATGAAGCCCCCAGTAGTCACTTGCCGTCGTAAGTGCCTGACTTCATGATGCCCGCTGACGGACCTTTTCGGCCAATGCAGCCGGACGGCGCACCCCGCCTGCTGCCGTTCGGTCAGCCGGGCTGCGGCCATCCGTGGTGCGCCGATCATCGGGTTTGATTGTCCGGCCCTCGTGACCTCGCGGACAACGCGGAGGGCTTGCTAGACAGGAGATCGCCGATCCGTGGGAGTGTCGGAGAACACCGGACGGCTCTCGTGGAGCGCGCTTTTCCCGCCATCGGCGATCGCCGGCGTGTGTTTGGGGGACTGTTGCTGAGGATTCATTTCACGGTCGAAGACATGGCCAGACTGCGGATGCGGGCCCAGCTGGGGCCGGTGGCCGAAAGCGTTTTTGCGCTGGATCTGTTCGCCCGGCGGGGCAGTGTCCCTTTTCCGGGTTGGCGCAAGGAGGTCCGCGCCCGGCTCGGGCAGCGCTTGCCGG
Organism: Amycolatopsis sp. cmx-4-61; assembly: GCF_046548775.1. Classification (NCBI taxonomy): domain Bacteria; kingdom Bacillati; phylum Actinomycetota; class Actinomycetes; order Pseudonocardiales; family Pseudonocardiaceae; genus Amycolatopsis; species Amycolatopsis sp. cmx-4-61. Next base: position 51,251 of record NZ_JAEBEI010000029.1, read on the forward strand.
AGTTCCAGCAATGGCCGGAGTACCACGCTTCTCCGCAGTTGCTCTGGTTGCTGGAAATGGGCGGACAGCCCGGCGCCGGCGAGCACGACCGGTGGAAGGGCGCCGCGGCGGTGTTCGAGTTCTGCCAGGTGGGGGTGTTGCCCTACTGGGAACGGGTGTACGGCCACCTGTCCGCGTTGCGCGACGCCTACGGCCGGATCGAAATCGCCAACGGGGTGCGGGGCCTGCTCGGCAACCTGCATTGCCGCCTGCACTGGAATTCGCCGGTGCTCGAAGCGCCCGGTGAGCCCGACCGCGACGTCCACCTGGACGGCCGGGGCCTGGTGATCGGCCTTTCCGCGTTCCTGCACGGCCGAACCTGCGTGGTCCTCGACGCCGAACGCGACACGGGGCTGCCGGCGCTGGTGGTGGCGGCCCCGGTCGACCCCGGCCCCGCCGTCGAAGCCCGCCGGGACGCGCACGGCCAGGCCCTGAGCGCGCTGGTGGGGCACACCCGGGCGGCCGCGCTGGAGGCACTGACCGACAGCTGCACCACCGGCGAGCTGTCGGTCCGGCTCGGCATCTCGCTGGCCGGGGCGAGCAAGCACGCCACCGTGCTCCGCAAGGCCGGCCTGGTCACCACCGCCCGCCACCGCAACACGGCCCTGCACACCCTGACCCCACTGGGCGTCGCCCTGCTGCGCAACCGCGGCTACGAGCCGCTCCCCGTACCACCGGGACCGAAGGAGATCCATGAGTACCAATCCGTTTGACGACCCCGACGGCCACTACGTGGTGCTGGTCAACGACGAGGGCCAGTACTCGCTGTGGCCCGCCTTCGCCGAGGTGCCGCCCGGCTGGACCGTCTCGCTGGCCCGAACCGACCGCCGGACGGCGCTGGAGCACGTCAGCACCCACTGGACCGACCTGCGGCCGAAGAGCCTGATCCGGGCCATGGACGGCGAGCCGCAGCCGGGGTGAACCGGAGAGGAGCTCCTGCTGTGCTGAAGATGTCACTGACGGCCGAGGACCGCGAGGCGGTCACGGCACTGGCGGGCGAACTCGCGGCCCGCTTCGGTACGGTCGAATCCGCCGAGTTCCAGCGGGAAGCCCGCACCTACGCCGAGGAGCTGCCCCGGCGGCTGCGGCAGGCGGCCCACGAATTCCGGCTCACCGAGAGCTCGGGGGTCTTCCTGCTGTCCGGGCCGGCCGTCGACGACGAGCGGATCGGCCCCACCCCGGCGCACTGGCGGGATCGGCCCCGCACCTCGCCGACCCTGGCCCACGACCTGGTGTTCTACCTCGTGGCGTGCCTGCTGGGCGAGCCGATCGGCTGGGCGACCCAGCAGGACGGCCGCATCATGCACGACGTCTTCCCGATCGAGGAGCACACGCACGAGCAGATCGGCTGGGGCAGCGAGGAACTGCTCGCCTGGCACACCGAAGACGCCTTCCACCCGATGCGCACCGACTACCTGGGCCTGCTGTGCCTGCGCAACCCCGACGACGTGGAGACGACGTTCGCCGACATCGCCGACGCCGAACTCGACGAGGGGACCCGGGAGCTGCTGTTCGAAGAGCGGTTCTACATCCTGCCGGACAACTCGCACCGGCCGGAGAACCAGCTCGGCGGGGACGAAGCGGACGACGGGGCCGCCCGGCTGCGGCGGCGCAGCCGGGAGCGGGTGGACCGGGCCCTGGCCGATCCGACGCCGGTCGCGGTGCTGTTCGGCAGCCGGGAAGCGCCCTACCTGCGCATCGATCCGTACTACATGCAGTACCCCCACGGCGTGCCGGAGCGGCAGGCGCTGGAGCGGGTCGAGGCGGCGCTCGACGCCGTGCTGACCGGGGCCGTGCTGCGGCCCGGGGACATGTGCTTCCTCGACAACTACCGGATGGTGCACGGCCGCAAGCCGTTCCGGGCGCGGTTCGACGGCACCGACCGCTGGCTGCGGCGGTTGAACGTGGCCAGGGACCTGCGCAAGTCGCGGGAGCTGCGGCTGACGGCGGAATCGCGGGTAATCTTCTGAGAGAACGGTAACCGCCGCGTCACCGAGGGAGAGGGGCGACCGCCGTGGCAGCCGCCCCGCCCGCGACGCCGTGGCAGGCGATGACCACCCGGCCCTGGCGGTTCCTCGCGTCCGGCTGGCCGTGGCGCAGCCTGGCCTACCTCGCCTGCGGGATGCTCGCCGTCGTGCCGCTGCTCGCGCTGGTCCGGGCGGTCGCGGTGGCGGGCGGTGGGGGCGCCTACCTCGCCGGCGCCGCCGCGGTGCTGGTGTTCTGCCTGGTCGCCGCCCTGCCGCTGGCGGCACTGGAGCGGTGGCGGCTCCGGCTCGTCGACCACACGGCGGCCGCGGTGACGCACGGCCACGCGGCCGCGCCGAAGGGACCGCGGCGGCTGTGGGTGCGGCTGGCCGAGCGGGCGACCTGGCGCGAATTCGGCTACGCGGTCCTGTTCGTCACGGTGCTGGCCCCCGCCGGCGCCGCGATCGTGCTCTTCGCGTCCGGCCTGCTGCTGGCCCCGGCGGGCCCGGTGCTGATCCTGGTGCTCGACACGGGTGACCTGCTCGGCGACGGCGGCGGCCCGGACGGCGACCCGCTGGGCGTGGTGCTGGCGATCTGCTGCTGGCTGGTCCTGCTGCCGCTGACCGCGTACCTGGTCGCCGGGTTCGCCGCGGCGCAGGCCGCGCTCGCCCGGCTGCTGCTCACCCCGGCCGACGCGGAACTGGCCACCCGGATGCGGGAGCTGACCCGCTCTCGCGCCCGGCTGGTCGACGCCTTCGAGATCGAGCGGTCGCGCATCGAGCGCGACCTGCACGACGGCGCGCAGCAGCGGCTGGTGGCGCTGACCATGACGCTCGGGCTGGCCGAACTGAAGCTGGCCGGCGCCGAGGGCGACGTGCCGGACCTGGTGGCGCGCGCCCGGACCGAGGCCGAGGCGGTGCTCGGCGAGCTGCGCGAGCTGATCCGCGGCATCCACCCCCGCGTCCTCACCGACCGCGGGATCGAGGCCGCCGTGCTGGAGCTGACCGACCGGTGCCCGATCCCGGTGCGCGTCGGGATCGAGCTGCCGCGGCGGCCGTCCCGTGCCATCGAAGCGGTGACCTACTTCGCGGTGAGCGAGGCGCTGGCCAACGTGGTCAAGCACGCCGGAGCCACCCGCGCCGAGGTGACCGGGCGCGCGTCCGGCGCCGGGCTCGTGCTGACGATCGCCGACGACGGAGTGGGCGGGGCGGCCCCCGAGACCGGCACCGGCCTGCAGGGGCTGGCCGACCGGGTGGCCGCGGTGTCCGGCACCCTGGGGCTGAGCAGCCCGCCCGGCGGGCCGACCGTACTGCGACTGGAGCTGCCGTGGCAGACACCGGACTGACCGTGGTCCTGGCCGAGGACGCCGTCCTGCTGCGGGCGGGGCTGGCCGAGCTGCTCGGGCACTTCGGCCACCGGGTCGTCGCCGCGGTGGCCGACGCGCAGGCGCTGATCGAAGCCGTGGACGAGCACCGGCCCGACGTCGTGGTGACCGACGTGCGGATGCCGCCCGGCTACAGCGACGAGGGCCTGCGCGCGACGACGACCCTGCTGGAGCGCCATCCGGGCCTGAACGTGCTGGTGCTCTCGCAGTACGTCGCCACGGCGTACGCGATCGAGCTGCTGGACTCGGACCGGCACGAGGCCGCCGGCGGGCTCGGCTACCTCCTCAAGGACCGGGTGGGTGCGGTGGCCGACTTCGTGGCCGCGATGGAACGCATCGCCGCCGGCGACACGGTCATCGACCCGGAGGTGGTGCGCCACCTGCTGCGCCGCGAGCGGGCCGCCGAACCGCTGCACAGGCTCACCGCCCGCGAGCGGGAAGTGCTGGCGCTGATGGCGGAGGGCCGGACCAACGCGGCGATCGCGCGGGAGCTGTTCGTCAGCGAGGCCGCGGTGGCGAAGAACATCGGTTCCATCTTCACGAAACTCGGGTTGTACGCTCCGGAGGGGAACCGGCGGGTGCTGGCGGTTTTGGCTTACCTGCGGGGCGGCGCGGCCTGAGGGTGGCGGCCGGTCCGTTGCCCGGTGGTCGCCGGCCCACCTGAGGGCCGCCGCCTGACCTGAGAGTTTCGGCGCCACGTCAAGCAGATTGCCTCCCCGGCCGCCCGGCGGCGAGACTCAGACCGACCGGTTGTGCTCGAACTTCCCCGGGAGTTGGCGAACCATGCGCGGCACTCTTTCGGACGATCTCGCCGTTCTCGGCCCGCTCGGCGGCGAGCTGATCGGCGGCAACGGGACCCGGCTGGTGGAGTACGACGGACCGCGGGAAGCGCTTTCCGTCGTGCCGTGGGCCCACGAGCACCGGGACGCCCTGCGGACCGCACTCGGCGAGTACGGCGCCGTGCGCGTGCGGGGCGCCGTCGACACCCCGGAGCTGCTCGAGGAGGTCACCCGGGCGCTGGGCGGGGAACTGCTGGCCTACACCGAGCGGACCACACCGCGCACGTCGGTGCACGGGAACGTCTACACCTCCACCGAATACCCGGCCGCCCAGACCATTCCGCAGCACAACGAGCTGTCCTACGCCCGCGTCGTGCCGCGGTGGCTGTTCTTCGCCTGCGCCGTGCCCGCGGCCTCCGGCGGTGCCACCCCGCTGGCCGACGGGGCGGCGGTGCTGAGCAGGCTGCCGCGCGATCTGGTGGCCCGGTTCCGGGAGCAGGGCGTGCGCTACACGCGGGCCTACCGGGTGGGCATGGGGCTGACCTGGCAGGAGGCCTTCCAGACCCGGGACCGCGGCGAAGTCGAGGACTACTGCAGCCGCAACGGACTGGAGTGGGAGTGGGGCGGGGACGACGAGCTGCGGACCCGCAGCCACCGCCCGGCCGTGGTGACCGATCCGGTCTCGGGCCGCGAGGTCTGGTTCAACCAGGCGCACCTGTTCCACATCTCCAACCTGCCGGACGACGTCGGGGCCGCCCTCGTGGCGATGTACGAGGAACGGGACTACCCGCGGCACGCCTACCACGGCGACGGCACGCCGATCACGGCGGACGAGCTGGCGCTGATCCGGCGGGCGTACGCCGACTCCCTCTTCGAAACCCCTTGGCACAGCGGCGATCTGATGGTCGTGGACAACCTGCTGGTCTCCCACGGGCGGCGGCCGTACACCGGGCAGCGGCGCGTGCTGGTCACCATGGCCGGCGCCGTCGAGATCGGCAGCGGCGATGACGATCGCTGACGCCGCCGAGCGGCACCGGGTCCTGGTGGAGTGGAACGAGACCGACACGCCCTACCCGAGGGACAGCTGCCTGCACGAGCTGTTCGAGGACCGGGCCCGGCGGGCGCCGGACGGCCCGGCCGTGGTGTGCGGCGACCGGACGCTCACGGCGGCCGAGCTGGACACGCGGGCGAACCGGCTCGCCCACCGGCTGCTGGCCTGCGGGGCGGGCCCGGAGGTCCTGGTCGGCATCTGCCTCGAACGGGGGCTCGACCTGGTGGTCGCCGCGCTGGCCGTGCTGAAGGCCGGCGGCGGTTACGTGCCGCTGGACCCGCACTACCCGGCGGCGCGGCTGCGCGTCATGCTCGCCGACACGGCGGCACCGGTCGTGCTCACCCACCGGCGGCTGGCCGACCGGATCCCCGGTTCCGGAGCGACCGTGCTCTTCCTGGACGACGCCGGGGACGCCGGGGACGCCGGGGACGCCGGGAACGACGAGCAGTGGCCCGCGCAGGCACCCGAGGTGGCCGTCGGCCCGGAGAACACCGCGGTGACCCTCTACACCTCCGGGTCCACCGGTGTGCCCAAGGGCGCCGTGCTCACCCACCGGGGGCTGGTGCGGCTGGTGCGGCCCGGCGGCGTGGCGGTGTTCGACGGCACCGAGACCTCCGGGATGCTCGCGTCGCCGTCGTTCGACGCCTCCGCCTTCGAAATGTGGAACGCCCTGCTCGGCGGCGCGCGCCTCGCGGTGTACCCGGCGGGGATGCCCTCGGCCGAGCAGCTGCGGGAGTTCGTCCGGGGGCACGGCGTCACCACGATGGTGTTCACCACCGGCTTCTTCCACACCCTGGTGGATTCCGCCGTGGACGTGCTGGACGGGCTGCGGCAGATCGTCGTCGGCGGCGAGGTCCTGTCGCCCGCGCACTGCCGCCGGGCCACCGACCGGGTGCCCGGGCTGCGGATCGTCAACGTCTACGGGCCGACCGAGTGTGCCTCGGTCACCTGCTGCAGCACCTTCGACCCCGCGGGCACCGACACGGTGCTGCCGATCGGCAAGCTGATCCCGAACACCCGGATCTACCTGCTCGACGACCGGCTCGAGCCGGTGCCCGTCGGCGTGCCCGGCGAGGCCTACATCGCCGGGGACGGGCTGGGCCGCGGTTTCCTGGCCCGCCCGGGCCTGACCGCGGAGCGGTTCGTGGCCGCCCCGGCCGGCGTGCCCGGTTCGCGCGTGTACCGCACCGGGGATCTGCTGCGCTGGCGCCCGGACGGCAACCTGGACTTCGTCGGCCGGGTGGACGACCAGGTCAAGGTGCGCGGGTTCCGCATCGAGCTCGGCGAGATCGACGCGGTGCTCACCCGCCACCCCGACGTCGTGCGGGCGGTCACCGTGGTCCGCTCCGACGGCAACGGCGGTAAGCGCCTGGTGGGTTACGTGACCGGGACGGCGACCGACGCCGCCCGGATCCGCGACTTCGCCGCCGGCGTGCTGCCGGAGTACATGGTGCCGTCGGCGATCGTCGTGCTGGCCGGATTTCCCCTGACCCCCAACGGAAAGGTCGACCGGGCGGCGCTGCCGGAGCCCGATCCCCGCTCGCCGACCGGAAGCGGCGCCCCGCGCACGGAGGCGGAGCGGCGGCTGGCCGCTCTGTGGGCCGAGGTCACCGGTGCGGCCCGGGTCGGCATCCACGACAACTTCTTCGCCGACCTCGGCGGCGACTCCATCCGCGCGATGCAGATGCTGTCGCGGGCGCGGGCGGTGTTCGGCGAGGACCTGCCCGCGCGGGCGCTGTTCGACTCGCCGACCGTCGCGGACCTGGCGAAACTGCTGCCGGTGACGGTGCCCGAAGGCCGGGGCGAGGTCATTCCCGTGGTGCCGCGGGACCGGCCGCTGCCGCTGTCCACCGCCCAGCGGCGGCTGTGGATCCTGGAGCGGCTGGAGCCGGACAGCGTCGACTACAACACCACCGCCGGGCTGCGGCTGTCCGGCCCGCTGGACGTCGACGCGCTGCGCGCCGCGCTCGAGGCGCTGGTGCGGCGGCACGAGCCGCTGCGGACGACGTTCGACGTCGCCGGCGGCGAGGGCGGGCAGATCGTGCACCCGCACGGCAGCGCCCCGCTGGAGGTGATCGACGCCGCCGGTCTCGACGGCGCGGCGCTGGACGAGCTGCTGCGCGAGAACGCGGCCCGGCCCTTCGACCTGCGGCACGGGCCGCTGCTGCGCGCGTCGCTGCTGAAGCGGGCGGGGGACGAGCACATCCTGGTGCTCGACCAGCGCCACATCATCACCGACGGCTGGTCGGTGGGGGTGGTGATCGGCAAGCTGCTGCGGTTGTACGAGGCGATCCGGCGGGACGAACCGGCCGGGCTGCCGCCGCTGCCGGTGCAGTACGCCGACTTCGCCGTGTGGGAGCAACAGCGGCTGTCCGGCCCGGCCCTCGAGCCGCAGCTGGCCTACTGGCGCACCCAGCTGGACGGCGTGCCCCCGCTGGCTCTGCCGGCCGATCGCACGCCCGGCCCGGCCCGCACCTCGGCCGGGGCGGTGCACCGGTTCGAGCTGCCCGCCGGGCTGGTGACCCGGCTGACCGAGCTGGGCGGACGGCGGGACGCGACCCTGTTCGTCACGCTGACCGCCGCGATGCAGGTGCTGCTGTCCCGCTACTGCGGCCAGGAGGACGTCAGCGTCGGCACCGTCACGGCGGGCCGCGACCGGGCCGAGCTGGAGTCCCTGCTCGGCTTCTTCGTCCGCACGCTGGTCCTGCGCTCCCGGGTCCACCCGGCGCTGCCGTTCGCCGAATTCCTCGACGACACCAGGGAAATGGTGCTGGCCGCGTTCGCCAACCAGGAACTGCCCTTCGACCGGCTGGTGGAGGAGCTGCGGCCGGACCGCGATCCGGCCCGGACCCCGTTCATCCAGGTGATGGTGGCCCTGCAGAAGCCGTTCGTGCACGCGGGCGAGGTGGCGGGCCTGCACGTCGAAGAGCTCGACATGCCCCGGGTTTCGGCGCCCTTCGACCTGTTCGTCGAGTTCTGGCCCACGGGCGGCTCGTTGCGGACGGTGTTCACCTACAGCACCGACCTCTTCGACGCCGCGACGATCGAACGGCTGGCCGGCCACCTGCGCGTGCTGCTCACGGCGATCGCGGACGACCCGGAGCAGCCGGTGTCGCTGCTGCCGCTGCTCGGCGCGCGAGAACGGCGGCAGCTGCTCGTCGAGCGCAACGACACCGCCCGGCCGGTACCGGAGGCCACGCTGCCCGGACTGTTCGAGGCGCAGGTCGCGCGGACGCCGCACGCCACCGCGCTCGTCGACGGCGAGGTGGCACTGACCTACCGCGAACTGGCCGGGCGGGCCAACGCTCTCGCGCACCGGCTGGCCGCGGCCGGGGTGCGCCCCGAGCGGCCGGTCGCCCTGTTCTTCGAACACTGCTCGGCGGAGATGGTCGTGGCCGAGCTGGCGATCGCCAAGGCCGGCGGGGTGTACCTCCCGCTCGACGTGCGCTCGCCGGTCGCGCGGTTGCGGGCCGTGCTGGCCGAAGCGGCGCCGGACGTGCTGATCGCCGACCGGCACCGGCTCGACACCGCCCGGACTCTCCACAGTGGACAAATTTTGGCGGTGTCCGGCGAGTCCGCCGCGGAGGCGCCCGCGTCCGGTGTCCTGCCGGACAACCTCGCCTACGTGATGTACACCTCCGGGTCGACCGGGACGCCGAAGGGCGTGGCGGTGCGGCACCGGGACGTCGCCGCCCTGGCCGTCGAAAGCCGGTTCCGCGGCGGCGGGCACGACCGGGTGCTGCTGCACTCGGCACCGGCCTTCGACGCGACCACCTACGAGACGTGGGTGCCCCTGCTCAACGGCGGCCGGGTCGTCGTGGCCCCGCCGGGCGCGCTCGACGCCGCCGGGCTGCGGCGGCTGGTCACCGGGGCCGGGGTGACCGCCGTCTTCCTGACCTCCGCCCTGTTCCGCCAGTTCGCGGACGAGGCACCGGACTGCTTCGCCGGGGTGCGGGAAGTCTGGACCGGGGGCGAGGTCGTCTCGCCGCACGCAGTCCGCCGGGTGCTGGCCGGCTCGCCCGGCGTCACCGTGGTGGACGTGTACGGGCCGACCGAGACGACGACGTTCGCGACCGCGTACCCGATGCCGCCCGGCACCGAACCGCGCGAGCCGCTGCCGATCGGCACGCCGCTGGACAACCTGCGCGCGTACGTGCTGGACCAGCGCCTGCAGCCGGTGCCCGACGGCGTGGTCGGCGAGCTGTACCTGGCCGGAGCCGGGCTCGCCCGCGGCTACCTGGGCCGGCCGGAGCTAACCGCCGAGCGGTTCGTGGCCGATCCCTTCGCCGGCGCTGCGCCGGGCGGCCGGCTCTACCGCACCGGCGACCTGGTGCGCTGGCGCCGCGGTGCGCTGGAGTACGCCGGCCGCACCGACGACCAGGTCAAGATCCGCGGGTTCCGGATCGAGCCCGGCGAGATCGAAGGCGTGCTGGGCCGCTGCTCCGGGGTCGAGGAGGCCGTGGTGGCGGTGCGGACCGAACGGACCGGCCGCCGGCTGGTCGGTTACGTGGTGGGCGACGGGCTCGACCCCGAGCGGCTGCGCGAGGAGCTGAGCCGGGACCTGCCCGAGTACATGGTCCCGGCCGATCTCGTCGTCTTGGCCGCGCTGCCGCTGACCCGCAACGGCAAGGTCGACCGGGCCAGGCTGCCCGCTCCGCGGCGCGAAGCGGGCGGGCAGGCCCCGCGCACCGGGACCGAACGCGTGCTCACCGAAATCTGGGCGGAGCTGCTGGGCCTGCCGTCGGTGGGCATCGAGGACAACTTCTTCAAGCTCGGCGGGGACTCCATCCTGGGTCTGCAGCTGGTGCACCGGGCCCGGGAGCGGGGGCTGACCTTCGGGGCCCGCGACGTCTTCCGCTGGCAGACCGTCGCGGCGCTGGCCAGCCACGCCGAGCACGCGGCCGCGCCGGAGGCCGAGCAGGGACCGGTCAGCGGCGCGGTGCCGCTGACCCCGATCCAGCACTGGTTCTTCGCCACGCACACCGCCGACCCGCACGACTTCGCGCAGACCGTCCGGGTCGAGCTGACCGACCCCGAGCCGGACGAAGCCGCGTTGCGCGTCGCGGTCGAAGCCCTGCTCGCCCACCACGACGCCCTGCGGATGCGGTTCGAACCCGCCGGGGACACCTGGCGGCAGTACGGCCTGCCCGCCGAGACCGCGGACGTGTGGCGCGCCGGCGACCCGGACCTGACGAACGGGCCGCTGCTGCGCGTGGCGCTGGACCGCGTGCCGGGGCGGCGGCCGGTGCTGCGGATGGCGGCGCACCACCTGGTCACCGACGGCGTTTCGTGGCGGGTGCTGCTGGCCGATCTCGAGCGGGCCTACCGGCAGGCCGTGCGGGGCGAACCCGTCGACCTGGGCCGCAAGACGACGGCGTTCCGCGACTGGGCGGTGCGGCTGGCCGCGCTGGCCGGCGACGGCGGGTTCGACGACGAGCTGCCGCACTGGACGGCACTGTCCGAACAGGACTGCCCGCGGCTGCCCGTGGACGCGCCGGGTGCGAACACCCCCGGCTCCGCGCGCGCGGTCACCGTCCGCCTGTCCGCCGCCGACACCCGGGCGCTGCTGCGGGACGCCCCGCACGCCTACCGCGCGCGGGTGGACGACCTGCTGCTCACCGCGCTCGCCCGGGTGCTGGCGGACTGGACCGGCGGCGAACGGGTGCTGATCGGGCTGGAGGGCCACGGCCGCGAGGAGCTCTTCCCCGACTTGGACCTCTCCCGCACCGTCGGCTGGTTCACCAGCCTGTACCCGGTGGTCCTGGACGTTCCGCCCGGCGCCGGTCCCGGCCCGCTGCTCAAGGCGGTCAAGGAGCGGCTGCGGGCGGTGCCCCGGCACGGGCTCGGCCACGGCGTGCTGCAGCACCTGCGCGGGACGCTCGACGGGCCGCGGCCGGAGATCAGCTTCAACTACCTGGGCCGGTTCGACCTCGGCGGCTCGCTGTACGACCCCGCCGGTCCCGGGCTCGGCCTCGCCGAGTGCCCGGAGGGCACCCGGCCGCACCTGCTCGACGTGGTCGGCCTGGTGGCCGGGGACCGGCTGGAGTTCCACTGGTTCCACTCCGGCGCCGTCCACCGGGAGGAGACCGTGCGGCGGCTGGCCGGGGAGTTCGCCGCCGGGCTCGCCGAGCTGGCCGCGCACTGCACCGCGCCGGGGGCCGGCGGCCGGACGCCGTCGGACTTCCCGCTCGCCGGGCTCGACCAGGCGGCGGTGGACCGCATCGCCGGCGACGGCCGCGGCGTCGCCGACATCTACCCGCTGACCCCGATGCAGAGCGGGATGCTCTTCCACAGCCTGATCGGCGACCAGCGCGGCCTCTACCTCGAGCAGACGTCGCTGGTGCTGGACGGCGTGGCGGACCCGCGGCTGCTCGGCGCCGCCTGGCAGCGGGTGGCCGACCGCATACCGGTGCTGCGCACTTCGCTGGTGTGGGAGGACGTCCCGCAGCCGGTGCAGGTCGTGCACGAGCACGCCGAACTGCCCGTCGAGTACCACGACTGGCGGGCGCTCGGCGAAGCCGCGCGCCGGGAGGCCGCCGCGCAGCACCTGCGGCGGGACCGCGAGCGGCCGCCGGAGCTGGGTGCGCCCCCGCTGCTGCGGCTGGCGGTCGCCCGGCTCGGCGACACCCGCGTCGAACTGCTCTGGACCTTCCACCACGTGCTGCTCGACGGGTGGAGCGTGGGACAGGTGCTGGCCGAGGTGTTCGGCGAATACGCGGCGCTGAGCGGCGGCCGGCCGTTCACGGCCCCGTCCCGCCGTCCGTACCGCGACTTCGTCGAGTGGCTGTCCGAAAAGGACCTCACGGCGGCCGAGGCGCACTGGCGCGCGGCGCTGGCCGGGTTCACCACGCCGACGCGGCTGCCGTTCGACCGTCCCCGCGGGAGCGGGCACCGGCCGCCGGAGCCCGCCGAGCTGGCCGTCGAGGTCTCCCCGGAGATCTCCGAAGCGCTGTACGACGTGGCGAAGCAGGCCTGGGTCACGGTGAACACGGTGATCCAGGGCGCGTGGGCGATGGTGCTCGCGCGCTACGGCGGCACCGAGGACGTCTGCTTCGGGGCCACCGTCGCGGGCCGCCCGGCCGAGCTGCCGGGGGTGGAGTCGATCGTCGGGCTGTTCATCAACACCCTGCCGGTGCGCGTGCGGGTGGCCGGAGCAGCCGACCTGATGGCCTGGCTGCGCGAGCTGCAGGCGGCCCAGGCGGAGGCCGGCGGGCACGAGCACGTGTCGCTGGCCCAGGTGCAGGGCTGCAGCGAGGTGCCGCCCGGCGTGCCGCTGTTCGACAGCATCGTGATCTTCGAGAACTACCCGTTCGACCCGGGCACCGCGGCCGAGCACGGCATCGGGCTGGCCGGCGTCCGGTCGGACAGCGGGACGAACTACCCGCTGAACCTCATCGCCTACCCGGGACCGCGGCTGTCGCTGCTGCTGAACTACGACGCCGCGCTGTTCGAGCGGGACACCGCCGAGCGGGTGGCCGGCCGGCTGCAGGCCGTGCTCGCCGCGATCGCGGCCGACCCGAACCGCTCGGTGCGGAACCTGTGCGGGCTGACCGGGGACGAGCGCCGGCAGGTGCTCGTGGAGTGGAACCGCACCGCGGCGGAGTTCCCCGCGGACCGGTGCCTGCCCGAGCTGATCGACGAGCAGGCACGCCGGTCGCCGCACGCGGTGGCGGTCACGACGGCGACCGGGCCGGACCTGACCTACGCCGGGCTGACGGCCCGGGCCGACCGGCTCGCCCACCACCTGATCGCCCACGGGGCCGGTCCGGACGTGCGGGTGGTGACGTGCCTGGAGCGCGGCGCCGACCTCGTGGTCGCCCAGCTCGCCGTGCTCAAGGCGGGTGCCGCCTACGTGCCGCTCGATCCCGGCGTCCCGCCGGCGCGGGCCGCGTTCGTCGCGGCCGACGCGGAGGCGGCGCTCGTGGTGACCCGCCGGTCGATCCGGCTGCCGTGGCCCGGCGGCGTCGAGGTGGTCCGGCTGGACGAGGACGCCGCGGAGATCGGGGTCCGCCCCGACCGCGCGCCGGCCACGGCGACCCGGCCGGAGAACCTGGCCTACGTCGTCTACACCTCCGGCTCCACCGGGCAGCCCAAGGGGGTCATGGTCGAGCACCGCAACCTCGTGCAGCTGTGCACCTGGCAGGCGCGGGAGTACGGCATCGCGCCGGGGGACACCTCGGCGCACCTGGCCGCACTGGGCTTCGACGCGTCGGTGTGGGAGCTGTGGCCCTACCTGGTGGCGGGGGCGACGGTGGCCGTGCCCGGGCCCGAGGTGCTCGACGACTCGGCCGCGATGGTGGCCTGGTTCGCCGCGGCCGGGGTGACGATCTGCTACCTGCTGCCCGCACGGGTCGAGGCGCTCCTGGACGAACCCGGGCTCGCCCGCACCAGCCTGCGGCTGGTCCTCACCGGCGGCGACACGGTGCGCCGCCGTCCGCCGCGCGGCACGCCGTTCCGGCTGTTCAACCACTACGGCGCCACCGAGATGACGGTCGTGTCCACCGGCGGCGAGGTGCGGCCCGACGGCGACCGGCTGCCCGCGGTCGGCGGCCCGCTGGCCAACGCCACCGCCTACGTGCTCGACGCCCGGCTCGGCCCGGTGCCGGTGGGTACCCCGGGCGAAATCTACCTGGGCGGTGCGGGGCTGTCCCGCGGTTACGCCGGCCGCCCGGACCTGACGGCCGAGCGGTTCGTCGCCCACCCCTTCGGCCCGCCCGGGGCGCGCCTTTACCGCACCGGCGACCTGGGGCGGTGGACCCCGGACGGGCAGCTGGAGTTCCTCGAGCGGACCGACGACCAGGTCAAGATCCGCGGCTTCCGGGTCGAGCTCGGCGAAGTCGAGCAGGCGCTGCTGCGGGTACCCGGCGTCACCGCGGCGGTCGTGGTGGCCCGGCGCGAACCCGACGGCCGCGCGTGGCTGACCGGCTACGTCGTCGGCACCCCGCCAGCGGACCTGCGTGCGGCGCTGGCGGAGTCGTTGCCGCCGTACCTGGTGCCCTCGGCGTTCGTCCGGCTCGACGAGCTGCCGCTGACCGCCAACGGGAAGGTCGACCGCCGGGCCCTGCCGGCCCCGGCGCGCGAGGACCGGGTGAGCGAAGGTTACGTCGAACCCCGCGACCCGACCGAGGCGGCGCTGGCCCGGCTGTGGTCGGAGGTGCTGGGCATCCCCCGGGTGGGCGTGCACGACGACTTCTTCCGCCTGGGCGGAGATTCGATCGTGAGCCTGCGGTTGGCTTCGCGGGTGCGGCGGGCGTTCGGGGTGCCGGCTTCGCCGCGGGATTTGTTCGAAGCTTCGACGGTGGCGGAACTGGCGGAGCTGGTGCGGGAGCGCATCCTGTCGGGATTGGAGCTGCGGCAGCCGGAAGGGTGACTTCGCCGGTCCTGGGCGGCTCGTTCCCGTCCCCCGACGAACGGGAACGAGCCGGCCAGGGGCTCACTCCCGGGCGGCCACCAGGCTGATCGGGCGGGGGCGGGTGGCGGCCAGGGTCGTCAGCACGCTGGTCGCGCCGATGGCGGCGAACGCCACCAGCACCACCAGGCCCAGCAGCGGCCAGGGGAAGTCCACCACCGCGACGCCGATCGCCCGGGCCGTGCCCGCCGCGACGCCGGCCAGTGTCCCGGCCACCACCAGGCCGCCGAGGAACAGCCCGATCACCGTCACGGCCCAGGACTCGATCAGCGCCATCCCGATCACCTGGGGCCGGCTGAGGCCGATCACCCTGGTCACCGCGAAGTCCCGCTTGCGCTCGGTGCCGGCGATCACCACCGCGTTGATCACCGCCATCAGCGCGTAGAGGCCGGACAGGGCCATCAGCACGATCATCGTCCGGACGTTGGTGTCCTGCTGCCGGGCCGAGCGGTCCGCCGCCCATTCCTCCACGGTGGACACCGTGCCGAGGTGGGCGGCGCGGATGCGGTCGGCGACCGCGGCGGGTGCGGCGCCGTCCGCCAGCCGCACGAGGGTCTGGGCCGGGGCCCCCGCCAGCACGGCGGGGGGCAGCAGCTCGCGCGGGACGAGGAAGTCGTCGCTGGTGGACAGCCGCTCGGGCAGGATCGCCGCCAGCCGCAGCGAAAGGGCCGTGCCCTCGACCCGGGCCGAGAACGTGCTGCCGAGGGTCAGCTGCTGTTCGCTGCGCTCGGTCGCCGCGATCGCCGGGCCGCGCAGGTCCGCCAGGGACCCGCCCAGCAGGGCGGCGTGGTGGGTCCGTGCGTAGGCCGCCGGGTCCACCGCGACGATTCCGGAGTGGACGCTCTCCTCCTCGGGTTCGTCGGTGTCGCGGTCGATGACCGGCATGGTCAGCGTCATCGGCGCGGTGATCTCCGGGGAGGCCACCGCGACGCCGGGCACCGCCGCCACCCGCTGGGCGTCCGCTCCGGTCGACTCCACCACGAGATCGGCGTCCACCGTCCGGGTCAGCTCCTCGCCGGCGGCCCGGGCCAGCGAGGAGAGCGTGCCGGACAGCCCGAGCACCAGCGCGACGAGCACGATCAGCGGAGCCGCGGTGGCGGCGCTGCGGCGGACGCCGGCCCGCAGGTTCGCCTCGGCCAGCCCGCCCAGCGTGCTGCCCCGCAGCACCAGGCCGAACACCCGGCCGGTCAACGGCACCACCAGCGGGCTGAGCAGGCTCAGCGCGATCCCGCCGGTCATCGTCAGCGACATCGACAGCGCGAGGGCGATGAGCAGGCCCGCCGACTGCGACAGCAGCACCAGCACGACCGAGCAGCCCAGCAGCAGCAGGCCGAGCACCCAGCGCGAAGCGGTCATCACCGTGGCCGCGGTGCCGCTGTCGCGCAGGGCTTCCAGCGGCCGGATCCGCGAGGCCCGCCGCGACGCGGTCAGCACGCCCAGCAGGGCCACGGCGACGCCGGTGCCCGCCGCCGTCACGACCGTCCAGCCCGCCGAGGCGGACGTGAAGTCCGCGGGCAGGAAGCCGAAACCGGTCAGCATCGCGGTCTGGGCGGCGGCGGCCGGTGCCGCGAGCGGGAGGCCGGCGGCCACCCCGCACAGCCCCAGCAGGACCGCCTCCGACAGCAGCAGGCCGCGCAGCTGCCCGCGGCCGCCGCCGAGCAGCCGCAGCAGGGCGAGGTCCCGGCGGCGCTGGGCCACGGTGAAGGCGAACGTGGAGCTGACGATGAAGACCGCGAGGAACGTCGACAGCATCGCGGTCATGCCCATCAGGGTCGTCGCGCCGTCGTAGGTGTCGCGCAGCTGCTCCGCCTCCGGCGAGGACAGCCCGGGCGGGATCGGCGGGGTGGCGGCCGCGGCCAGGATCCGCAGCGAGGATTCGACCAGCGCCACCCCGACGGCGACGCTCAGCACGGCCCCGATGAACAGCGGCCAGCGGTCGCGGAAGGTGCTCAGCGACAAGCGGAACATCAGCCCTCCAACCGGGCGAGCCGGTCGGCGACCGCGAGCGGGGTCGGCCGGTCCGCGGTGTCCACCACCCGGCCGTCGGACAGGAACAGCACGGTGCCGGCCCGCGCCGCCGCCAGCGGGTCGTGGGTCACCATCGCGACCGTCTGGCCCCTCGTGGCCACCAGTTCGCCGAGCAGGTCCAGCACCAGCCGCGCCGACGCCGAATCCAGCGCCCCGGTCGGCTCGTCGGCGAAGAGCACCGCCGGCCGGGTCACCATGGCGCGGGCGAGGGCCACCCGCTGCTGCTGGCCGCCGGAAAGCTCGTGCGGGCGGTGTCGCACGCGGTCGGCGAGCCCCACCGAGCCCAGCGCCGCGCGGACGTCCGATTTGGACACCCGCATGCGGGCGAGCCGCAGCGGCAGCGCGACGTTCTGCTCGGCGGTGAGGGAGCCGACGAGGTTGAAGGTCTGGAACACGAACCCGATGTGCCGGCGCCGCAACGCGGTCAGCTCGGCGTCGGTGCCGGCGGTGATCTCCCGGCCCGCCAGGAAGACCTGGCCGGCGTCCACCCGTTCCAGCCCGGCCGCGCAGTGCAGCAGCGTGGACTTGCCGGAGCCGGACGGGCCCATCACCGCCGTCCACGACCCGGCGGGAAAGCGCAGGCTCACGCCGTCGAGCGCGCGCACCCGCGCTTGTTTCGCCCCGTACTCGCGGACGACACCGCGCAATTCCACGGCCGTCGCCGCGACATCGAGCACGTTGCGGCCCCTGTTTCCCAGCACCATGCCCGCCATTGCACCACGAAGCCGCGGTGCGCCGCGGGCGGCGAGCGGGGGTTCGGCGAGAAGTAGCACCACGGATACCGGTGGAGTCGAGAAAACTCTACCCCCGAAAGGGGGAGTGCGGGGCCGGATTCGCCACCTGGCTGTTTCGCCGCCGAGTCAAACACCTGTCCGCGCCGCCCGTTTTCGCCGAAGCTGATCGAACCTGCGGTCGCAGTGACCGGAAAGTGGAGAGGGCGCATGAAAGCGACGGTTGAGAACAACGACGCCGAGCGGGCCGCCGCCGACATCTTCAACTCGGTGGTGGCTTCCGCGGCGATCGGCGCGGCCTGGGAACTCGGCGCGCTCGACGAGCTCGATCGCGACGGCAAGGTCGATCCCGCCGATTTCGCGGCCCGCCACGACCTGCACGAACCGTCCACGCGGGGGATGTTCACCGCGCTGGCCAGCGTCCGCGTGGTCGAGCGGCGGCAGCACACCTACGTCATGGGGCCGAACTTCGGCGAGGTCTTCCGCCACCGCTCGCTGTTCCACTGGCTGAGCCTCGGCTGCGGCGAGCTGTTCGCGAAGATGCCTTACGTGCTGCGCAACGAAAACCGCGTCGGCGACTACTACCGGCGTGATGCCGCGGCCATCAGCTACGCCTGCCGGGAAATCAACACCCGGTACTTCGACCCCGCCTTCTGGGCCGCGATGGACGGCCTCGACTACGCGTTCGGCGTGGTCGCCGACCTCGGCTCGGGCAGCGGGGAACGGCTCATGCAGCTCGTGGAGCGCTATCCCGGCACGCGGGGGATCGGCGTGGAAATCGCGCCCGCGGCCCTCGAGCTGTCGCGTGCCGACGTGGCCGAAAAGGGGTTCGCCGACCGGATTTCCTTCTTCGAAGGCGATGTCCGGGCGCTCGCCGACCGGCCCGAGTTCGCCGAGGTCGACCTGCTGACGTGTTTCATGATGGGCCACGACTTCTGGCCGCGCGAGGATTGCGTCGCGGTGCTGCGCCGGCTCCGGCGGACCTTCCCCCGCGTACGCCGGTTCCTCCTCGGCGACGCGACCCGGCTGCCCGGGGTCGCCGAGACCGAGCTGCCCATCTTCACCCTCGGTTTCGAGGTCGGGCACGACCTGATGGACGTCTACCTGCCCACGCTGGAGGAATGGGACGGCGTCTTCGCCGAGGCCGGCTGGCGCTGCGTGCGGCGGCACCTGATCACCACCCTGACCCGGTCCGTCGTCTTCGAGCTGGAATAGGACCCCCGACTCATGACGCTGGACGACCGGCTGTCCGCGCTGCCCGCCGACCTGCGCCAGACCGTCCTGCGGCAGCTGGCGGGCCAGGCACCGGACGGCGAGGAGGACGGCGGCATCCCCCGGGTCGCGCGCACCGGCCCGCTGCCGCTCTCGCCCGCCCAGCAACGGCTGTGGTTCCTGCACGACTTCGAGCCGGACAGCGTCGAGTACAACGTCGTCCGCGTGCTGCGGCTGGCCGGCGAGCTGGCCCTGGAGCCGTTGCGGCAGGCGCTGGACCGGCTGGTGGCGCGGCACGAGGTGCTGCGCACCACCTTCGACTCCGTCGAGGGCGAAGGCGTGGCGGTGGTGCACCCGGCGGCGGGGTTGCCGGTGCCGCTCACCGACTTCTCCGGGCTGCCGGTCCAGGACCGCGAGGTGGCCGTGGACCGGCTGCTGCTGACCGAGGTCACAACGCCCTTTTCGCTGCGGCGTGGCCCGCTGTTCCGGGCGGGCGTGGTCCGGCTCGGCGCCGCCGAGCACCTGCTGGTGCTGAGCATGCACCACATCGTCAGCGACGGCTGGTCGATGGGGGTGCTCGCGCGCGAACTGGACGCGCTGTACTCGGCGGCGCTGCGCGGCGAGCCGGACGGCTTGCCGGAGCTGCCGCTGCAGTACGTCGATTTCGCGGCCTGGCAACGGGATCGCGACCTGGCCGGGCAGCTGGCCCACTGGCGCGACCGGCTCGACGGGCTCGGCCCGCTGGAACTGCCCACCGACCGGCCGCGCCCGGCGGTGCGCGGGCCGGCCGGGGCACTGCACGTCTTCGAGGTGCCGGCCGCGCTGACCGGACAGCTGAAGGACCTCGCCGCGGCGCGGGGAGCCACCCTGTACATGGCGCTGGTGGCGGCCGCGCAGCTGTTGTTCGCCCGGTGGTCGGGCCAGACCGACGTCGCCGTCGGCACTTCGAGTTCGGGCCGCAACCGGCCCGAGCTGGAAGGGCTCATCGGGTTCTTCGTCAACACACTGGTCATCCGCTGCCGGATCGACGAACACCGCTCGTTCGCCGACCTGCTCGCGCTCGTCCGCGCCACCGTGCTCGATGCCTTCGACCACGACGAAGTCCCGTTCCAGCGGCTCGTGGAAGCCCTGCGACCCGAGCGGGCGGCCGGCCGCGCCCCGCTGGTGCAGGCCATGGTCAACCTGCACAACGCCGACGAGGGCGTCTTCCGGCTGCCGGGGCTCGACGTCACCGACGTCCGGCCGCCCGCAGTGATCGCGAAGCTCGACGTCACCCTCGACTTCGCCGAGCACGACGGCGGGCTCACCGGCTACCTGGAGTACAGCACCGAGCTGTTCGACGAGCCGACGGCGCGGCGGCTGGGCCGTGCCCTGCTGGTGCTGCTGGAAAGCGTGGTGGAGCGGCCCGCCGAGCCGCTGCGCGCGCTGCCGCTGACCACCGCGGCCGAGCGCGCGGAACTGCTGCCCCCGTGGGCTCCGCCGGAGCCCGCCGACGACGTGCTGGCGCTGTTCGCCGCGCAGGTGCGGCGGGCGCCGGACGCGATCGCGGTCGGGGACGAGCTGACCTACCGCGAACTGGACGCGCGGGCCGGGCGGCTGGCGAACTTCCTGGCCGGGCGCGGCGTCGGCCCGGACGTCCTCGTCGCCCTGCGCGTGGAACGCGGGGCCGACTTGGTGACCGGCATGCTGGGCGTGCTCAAGGCGGGCGGCGCCTACCTGCCGCTCGATCCGGCCGACCCCCCGGACCGGCTGGCCGTGGTGCTGGCGGACGCGGGCGCCGCCGTCGTGCTCACGCAGGAACGGCTGCGCGGCGACCTCGACGAGGCAACGGCTCCGCCGGTCGTGTGCCTGGACACGGACTGGCCCGCCGTCGCCGCCCACCCGGCACAGGCGCCGGAACCGGCGGCCGGGCCGGGAAACCTGGCGTACGCGATCTACACGTCGGGCTCGACGGGACGGCCCAAGGGCGTGCTCGTCGAGCGCGGGCAGCTGGCCGAGTACCTGTGGTCGGCCACCCGCGACTACCCGGGACTGGCCGGCACCACGCTGCTGCACTCCTCGGTTTCCTTCGACCTCGCCGTGACATCGCTGTGGGGCACGCTCGCCCGCGGCGGCCGCCTGGTCGTCGGCGGGCTCGACGGGCCCGGCTCCGGCGGCCCGCGTCCCTCGTTCCTCAAGGTGACGCCCACGCACCTGCCGATCCTGCTCGATGCCCCCGAGGACCGGTCGCCCACCGCCGAGCTGGTCGTCGGCGGCGAGGCGCTGCTCGCCGAAGGACTCGACCGGTGGCGGGCCCGCCACCCCGGGGTCACCGTGATCAACGAGTACGGGCCGACCGAAGTCACCGTCGGCTGCGTGGCCCGGCGCGTCGAGCCGGGGGAGCGGCTCGCGCCCGGCGCGGTGCCGATCGGCCGCCCGCTGCGCGGTGCCCGCGCCTACGTGCTCGACCGGTTCCTGCGGCCGGTGCCGGCCGGCGTGGCGGGGGAGATCTACCTCGGCGGCGTGCAGGTGGCCCGCGGCTACCACCGGCGGCCCGGTCTCACCGCGGAGCGGTTCGTCGCCGATCCGTTCGGCGGTCCCGGGGAGCGGGCCTACCGCACCGGCGACCTGGCCCGGTGGCGGGCCGACGGGGCGCTGGAGTACCTGGGCCGCACCGACGACCAGGTCAAGATCCACGGGTACCGGGTCGAGCCGGGCGAGATCGAATCCGTGCTCGCCGGCTGCCCCGGCGTCCGCCAGGTCGCCGTGATCGCCCGGGAGGACCAGCCGGGCGACAAGCGGCTGGTGGCCTACGTGGTGGCGCCGGGCGTGCCCCCGGCCCGGCTGCGCGACCACGCCGCCGAGCGGTTGCCCGGGTACCTCGTGCCCGCGCACTTCGTGGCGCTGGAGGCGTTGCCGTTAACGGCGGGCGGCAAGCTGGACCGCCGCAAGGTGCCCGCGCCCGAGGAACCCGCGCGGCCCGCCGGCCGGGTGGCCCCGGCGACCGGGCTCGAAGCGACGCTGGTGGAGATCTGGGCCGACGTGCTCGGGATCGAGGCGGGCGAGTTCGGCGTCGACGACAACTTCTTCGACCGCGGCGGCGACTCCATCCAGGCGATCCTGGTGGTGTGGCGGGCCCGGCAGCGGGGCATCGAGCTGACGTCCAAGCAGTTGTTCCTGCACCAGACGGTGGCCGAGCTGGCGCCCGAACTCGCCGCGGCACCCGCACCGGCCGCGCCGCCGCGGCCGGCCCGCCGGGCGAGCACCGGGGACGTGCCGCTCACCCCGATCCAGCGCTGGTTCTTCGCCGAAGCCGGCGGCGACCCGGCCCGGTTCAACCAGTCGGTGTTCCTCCAGCTGCGGGCCGACGTCGACGAAGCCGCGCTGCGGCGCGCGCTCGCCGCGGTCCTGACCCACCACGACGCGTTCGCCCTGCGGTTCGAGCACCGCGAACCGGGCGGGTGGCGGCAGTGGCCGTCCGGTGAAGCGCCCGGTGACGTGCTGGAGCGGGTGACCGTGCCCGCGCGGCCGCCCGCCGCGCGCGAGGACGCCGAGCGGGCCGCGATCGCCCGCGTCCAGTCCGGGTTCGCCCTCGCCACCGGGCCGTTGGTCAAGGCCCTGCTGTCGGTCCCGGCCGACGGGCAGGCCGGCCGGCTGTTCCTCACCGCGCACCACCTCGTCGTCGACGGGGTCTCCTGGCGGATCCTGCTCGCCGACCTCGACGCCGCCTACGGGCAGGCCGTGCGCGGCGAGCCGGTGACGCCGGTCCCGCCGTCGACGTCGTTCGCGGACTGGGCGCACCACCTGTGGGAGCACGTCCGGGCGGGGGACTTGGACGCCGACCTGGCGCACTGGCGGGCGGTCGAAGCGGCCACCACCCGGGTGCGCGGGCTGCCGGTGGACGGCACCGGCGAGAACACCGCCGAGTCGGTGCGGACCGTGACGGTGCGGCTGGCCGCCGCGCACACGGACGCGCTGCTGCGCCGCGTGCCGGAGCTGTACCGGACGCAGATCAACGACGTGCTGCTCGGCGCGCTCGGCCGGGTGCTGGCCGAGTGGACCGGCGGCGACGAGGTCGCGCTCGAACTCGAGGGCCACGGCCGGGAAGAACTCTTCGGCGGGGTCGACCTCACCCGCACGGTCGGCTGGTTCACCACGCACTACCCGGTGGTGCTGGCCGTTCCGCGCGCGGGCTGGGCGGAGGTGCTGAAGTCGGTCAAGGAGCAGCTGCGGGCCATCCCCTCGCAGGGGCTCGGCTACGGCGCCCTGCGGTACCGCGACGGCAGTGCGCTCGGCGCCGGTCGCCGCCCCGAGGTCGTGTTCAACTACCTCGGCCGGTTCGACACCGCCTCGGCCGAGCCCGGCGGGCTGTACGCCGGCTGGTGCCCCAACCCGGGCACCGACGGCCGGGCGGGCCGCCGCGGCCCGCTGCTGGAGATCAGCGGGTACGTGCAGGACACCGAGCTGGAGTTACGCTGGGACTACGCGCCGGAGGTGCACCACGCGGAGACGGTGACCCGGCTGGCCGAGCGGTTCCGGGCCGCGCTGGAGCGGATCGTCGAGCACTGCGCCGAACCCGGGGCCGGCGGCTGCACGCCGTCGGACTTCCCGCTGGCCGCGCTCGACCAGTCCACTGTGGACCGGATCGCCGGGGACGGCCGCACGGTCGAGGACATCTACCCGCCGACCCCGACGCAGAGCGGCATGCTCTTCCACTCGCTCGCCGAACCGGGCACCTACGTCAGCCACGCCGCGCTGGACCTCGACGGGGTCGGCGACCCCGAGACGCTGGCCCGCGCCTGGCAGCTGGTGGTGGACCGCACCCCGGTGCTGCGCACGGCACTGGTCTGGGAGGGACTGCCCGAGCCGCTGCAGGTGGTGCACCGCGACGTCCGGCTGCCGGTCGTCCACCACGACCTGCGGTCGCTGCCCGAGCCGGCGCAGGAGGCGGAGGTCGAGCGGCTGTGGGCGCAGTGCCGGGGCGCGGGCTTCGACGTCGCCCGCGCCCCGCTGCTGCGGCTGACGCTGGTGCGCCGGACCGGTTCCCGCGTCACGGTGCTGCTGTCCTCGCACCACCTGGTGGTGGACGGGTGGAGCTTCTCCGACGTGCTGACCGAGGTGTTCGCCCAGCACGCGATCCTGTGCGGGGACGACACGGTCACGCTCCCGCCGCGCCGTCCCTACCGCGACTACGTGCGGTGGCTGGCCGGGCAGGACCAGGCGGCCGCGGACACGCACTGGCGGGACGTGCTCGCCGGGTTCTCCGCACCGACGCCGCTGCCGCGGGCTCGCGGCCCGGTGTCACCGGCCGGCTCGCGCTCGTCGCGGAGCCTCGACTTCGGGCTCTCGCCCGGGGATTCGGCGGAGCTGGCGGCCTTCGCCCGCGCCGCGCGGGTCACGGTGAACACGGTCGTGCAGGGCGTGTGGGCGATCCTGCTCGCCCGGCACGCCGGGGAGGACGACGTCTGCTTCGGGGCGACGGTCTCGGGACGGCCGGGCGACCTGCCCGGCGCGGACGCGATCGCCGGGCTGTTCATCAACACGCTGCCGGTCCGGGTGCGGGTCGGCGAAACCGGGCCCCTGGCGGCGTGGCTGGGGGAGCTCCAGGCCGCGCAAGCGAGTTCCCGGCCGTACGAATACGCCGCGCCGGCCCAGGTCGCCCGGTGCAGCGACGTGCCGGCGGGAACTTCCCTGTTCGACAGCATCGTCGTGTTCGAGAACTACCCGTACGACCGGGCCTCGGCCGGGCGGCACGGGCTGCGCGTGCTCGGTTTCCGGGGCGAGGAGCACACCCACTACCCCCTGACGCTGACCGCCTACACCGAAGGCGAACTGCACCTGTCGCTGGGCTACGACCCGGACCTGTTCGACGCCGACGCGATCGGCGACCTGGCCGGGCAGCTGGAGACGCTGCTGACGGCGATGCCCGCGGCCCCGGAAACCCGGCTGGCCGACCTGCCCTTGCTCGCGGCGCGGGAGCGGCAGCGGCTGCTGGCCGGCTGGCAGGGCGAGCCGGTGCCGCAGCCCCGCTGCGGGGTGCACGAACTGGTGGAGCGGCAGGTGGACCGCCTGCCGTCCGCGATCGCGATCCGCGCCGGCGGCGAGCCGCTCAGCTACGCCGAGCTGGACGAACGGGCCAACCGGCTGGCCCACCACCTGATCGCCCGCGGCGCCGGGCCGGGCACGCTGGTCGGCATCTGCCTCGACCGCGGCCCCGGCCTCGTCGCCGGTTTGCTGGCCATCCTGAAGACGGGGGCCACCTACCTCGCGCTCGATCCCGAACACCCCGACGGCCGGCTGCGCGAACTGCTGCGGGACGCGGGCGACCCGCTGGTGCTCACCGCCGGGAGCCTGCGGGAGCGGCTGCCGGACCCGGTTTTGTGCACCGACGCCGAGGCGGCCGCCATCGCCGCCCGGCCCGCCACGCGCCCCGGCGTGCCGGTCGATCCGGCGCAGGCGGCCCTGCTGATCTACACCTCCGGCTCCACCGGCCGCCCGAAGGGCGCGCTGAACACCCACGCCGGCATCGTCAACCGGCTGCGCTGGATGCAGCACGAGTGCCCGCTGCAGCCCGGGGACGCGATGCTGCACAAGGCATCGGTGGGCTTCGACTCCGCCGTGGTGGAGTGCTTCGGCCCGCTGATCGCGGGGGCGACGCTGGTGCCGGCCCGGCCCGGCGGGCAACGCGACCCGGCGTACCTGGCCCGGCTGATCGCCGAAGAGCGCGTCACGATGGCCGAGTTCGTCCCGTCGATGCTGCGGGTGTTCCTCGACGAACCGGCGGCGGCGACCTGCCGCGGCCTGCGGCACGTCGTCTGCGGCGGCGAAGTCCTCGATCCGGACCTGGCGGCCCGGGCGGCCGAGGTGCTCGGCGCCACGCTGCACAACACCTACGGCCCGACCGAGGCGGCGGTGGACGTCACGCACTGGCGGTGCGGGCCCGGATCGCGGCCGCGGCTGGGCAGGCCGGTGTGGAACGCCCGGATCCACGTGCTCGACCGGTTCCTGCGCCTCGCCCCGGTGGGCGCGCCGGGCGAGCTGTACGTGGCGGGTGTCCCGCTGGGCCGCGGCTACCACGGACGGACGGCGCTGACCGCGGAGCGGTTCGTGGCCGACCCGTTCGGCGCGCCCGGCACGGTCATGTACCGCACCGGCGACCTCGGGCGGTGGGCCCCCGACGGCACCCTGGAGTTCCTGGGCCGCACCGACGACCAGGTCAAGGTCCGGGGCGTCCGGATCGAGCCCGGCGAGATCGAGACCGTGCTGCGCACGCACCCGGCGGTGACGCAGGCCTGCGTCCTGGTGCGCGACGACGCGCACGGAGACCGGCGGCTGGTGGCCTACCTGGCCCGGAGCGGGGAGCTGACCGCGGCGCAGGCCCGGCGGTTCCTCGCCGAGCGGGTGCCGGCGCACCTGGTGCCGTCGGGGTTCGTGGTCCTCGACCGGCTGCCGCACACCGCGAGCGGCAAGATCGACCGGCAGGCCCTGCCGGCGCCGTCGGAGTTCGCGCCGCCGTCGTCCGGGACCCCGCAGCCGCCGGGCACGGAGCTGGAACACCGGCTGGTGGCCATCTGGGCGGACGTGCTCGGCGTGGCGGCGGACGGCCTCGGGGTGGCGGACGACTTCTTCGAACTCGGTGGCGACTCGATCCTGGCCATCCGCGTGATCTCGCGCATCCGGGCCGCACTCGGTTACGCGCCTTCGCCGCGGCAGCTGTTCGACACGCCGACGATCGCCGAACTCGCCCGCGCGCTGCACGGCCGGGCGGACGCGGCGATCCCCCGGGCCCGCCGCGAGGGTCCGCTGCCGCTGTCGTTCGCCCAGCAGCGGCTGTGGTTCCTCACCGAGTTCGACCCGGACAGCACCGAGTACACCACGGTGTTCGGGCTCCGGCTGCGCGGACCGCTGGACACCGCCGCGCTGGAGACGGCCCTGCGCGAGCTGGCCGGGCGGCACGAGTCGCTGCGCACGAAGTTCGGCACCGTGGACGGGCGCGGGGTCCAGGTGGTGGTGCCGCCGTCGCTCACCCCGGCCGGGGTGGACGTCTCGGGCGAACCCGATCCGGAGGCGGCGCTGCGGGAGTTCGTGCGGGCGGAGACGGCCCGGCCGTTCGACCTCGAGGCCGGCCCGCCGGTGCGGCCCGCGCTGGTCCGGCTCGGTGCCGCCGACCACGCACTCGTGCTGGTCGCGCACCACATCGTCACCGACGGCTGGTCCACCGGCGTGCTCGCCGGGGAACTGGCCGTCTGCTACGGCGCGGCCGTGCGCGGGGAGCCGCCCGCGTTGCCGACCCTGCCGCTGCAGTACGCGGACTTCGCGGTGTGGCAGCGGGAAACGCTGTCCGGCTCCGCGCTGGACGAGCACCTCGGCTACTGGCGGCGTGAGCTGGCCGGCCTGGCTCCGCTGCCGCTGCCCACCGACCGGCCCCGCCCGGCGGTCCGCCGGCCCGCGGGTGACGCGGTCTTCTTCGCGGTGCCACCCGAGCTGGTGAGCCGGCTGCAGGCGGTCGCGGCCCAGCGGGGCGCCACGGTGTTCATGCTGCTGGTGGCGGCCGTGCAGGCGCTGCTGGCGCGGTACACCGGTCAGCGGGACATCGCGGTCGGCACGGTCACCTCCGGCCGCGGCCGGGTGGAGCTGGAAGGGCTCGTCGGGCTCTTCGCCAACACCGTCGTCCTCCGTTCCACAGTGGACGAGTCACTGTCCTTTGCGGACTTCCTGACGGCCGTGCGGGCCACCGTGCTGGGCGCGTTCGAGCACGACGACGTCCCCTTCGAACGCGTGGTGGAGGTCGTCGAGGCCGACCGCGACCCCAGCCGCAACGCGGTCGCCGAGGTCATGGTCGCGCTGAACACCCCCGCCGCCGAGGTGTCCCTGCCCGGGCTCGACACCGAGGAGCTGTCCTTCGGCAGCACGGACGTCGGCCACGACCTCGCCTTCGACTTCGGGCTTCGTGCGGGCGCGCTGACCGGGGCGATCAGCTACGCCACCGCCCTCTTCGAACGGTCCACTGTGGAGCGCATGGCGGGGCACCTGCGGACGCTGCTGGCCGCGGTCGCCGCCGATCCGGCCGGGCCGCTGTCCGCCCTGCCGCTGCTCACCGAGCCGGAACGGCACCGGCTGCTGGTGGAGTGGAACGGGCCCGAGCTGCCCGCCGGTGCCCCGCGGTGCGTGCCCGAGGTGTTCGCCGAGCAGGTCCGGTCCACCCCGGACGCCGTCGCGGTCGGCTGCGCCGGCACCGAAGAGACGTTCGCCGGGCTGGACCGGCGCGCCAACCAGCTGGCCCACCGGCTCGCCGCGCTCGGGGCGGGCCCGGGCACGCTGGTCGGGGTGTGCCTCGACCGCGGCGTGGACGCCGTGGTGGGCCTGCTCGGGGTGCTCAAGGCCGGGGCCGCCTTCGTGCCGCTGGACCCGGCGTACCCGCCCGCCCTGCTGGCCGAGCTGGTCGCCGACGCGGCCGCCCCGGTCCTGGTGACCTCGGCCGCGCAGGCGGCGCGGGTGCCGGGGCACACCGGTGCGGTGGTGCTCCTCGACCGGGAGCGGCCGGAGCTGGACGCGCTGCCGCCGGACCCGCCCGGCGTCCGGACCGGGCCGGCCGAGCCGGCCTACGTGGTCTACACCTCGGGGACGACCGGGCGGCCCAAGGGCGTGCTGATCACCCACGCCAACCTCGCCTACATCACGCAGGCGTGGGACGCCCGCTACGACCTGGCGGCCCTGCGGCCGCGGTGCCTGTCGGTGTCCGGCTTCGGGGTGGACCTGTTCTTCGCCGACTTCCTGATGTCCACGCTGTTCGGCGGGACGATGGTGATCTGCCCGCAGGAGGTCCTGACCGACGTGCCCGCACTGGTCGACCTGGCCCGCGCCTCCGGCGCGCAGCTGATGGTGACGGTGCCCGCGCTCGCCGCGGCGATCGGCGAGGAGCTGGCCTGGACCGGGAAGCGGCTGGAGGCCCTGCGCGTGCTCGCGGTCGGGTCCGAGGGCTGGCCGCTCGGCGACTGCGCGGAGCTGCTCGACCGGCTCGAGCCGCACACCGTGGTCGCCAACGCCTACGGCGCCACCGAAACCACCGTCGACGCCTCGGTGTTCCTCGCCCGGCGCGAGCCGCTCGGCAGCTCGGCGCTGGCGCCGATCGGCCGGCCGCTGCCCGGCGCCCGCTGCTACGTGCTCGACCCGGCCGGGCGGCTCGTGCCCGCCGGGGTGCCGGGCGAGCTGTACGTCGGGGGCCCCGGTGTCGCGGCGGGCTACTGGCGCCGCCCCGGGCTCACCGCGGACCGTTTCCCCGCCGACCCCTTCGGCGGCGGGCGGCTCTACCGCACGGGCGACCGGGCGCGCCACCGCGCCGACGGCGTCCTGGAGTTCCTGGGCCGGGTCGACGACCAGGTCAAGGTCCGCGGCTTCCGCGTCGAACCGGCCGAAGTGGAGTCCGCGCTGGTGCGCCACCCCGAGGTGGCCGCGGCGGCCGTGGTCCAGTGGGAGGACGGCAGGCTGACCGGGTACGTGGAGCCCGCCGCCGGTGCCGCTCCCGAACCCGCCGCCCTGCGGGCGTTCCTGGCCGGCCGCCTGCCCGGGTACGCGGTGCCGCCGGTGCTCGTGCCGGTGCCCGAGCTGCCGAAGACCCCGGCCGGGACGCTGGACCGGCGCCGGCTGCCGCGCCCGGCACCCGAGGACCGCGCGGCGGCGGGCCGGGTGGCCCCGCGCACCGCGACCGAGACGGCGCTCGCCGAGGTCTGGGCGCGGGTCCTGGGACTCGAGGTGAGCCGGATCGGGGTCCGCGACGACTTCTTCGACCTCGGCGGCGATTCGATCCTCAGCATCCAGCTGGTCTTCCAGGCCCGGCGGGCCGGGCTGGGGTTCTCCTCCCGCGACCTGTTCCTGCACCCGACCATCGAGCGGCTGGCCGAGGTGACCGGCCGGGCGGAAACGGTGGTGGCGGAGCAGGGCCCGGTGTCCGGTGCGGTGCCGCTGACACCCGCGCAGCGCGAGTTCCTCGACGGCGCTCCCGTGGACCCCGGCTGGTTCACCCAGTCCGTGCTCGTGGACCTCGACGCCGGCACCGACCTCGCCGCGCTGGAGACGGCGCTCGGCGAACTGGTGCGCCACCACGACGCCCTGCGCATGCGGTTCCGCCGGGAGGACGGCGGGTGGCGGCAGCACAACGCGCCCCGGGAACCGGCGCGGCTGCTGGAGCGCCACGACCTTTCCGGCGTGGCGGACCAGGACGCCGAACTGCGGCAGCTGGCCGAAGCCGCCGGCCGCGGCCTCGACCTGGCCCGCGGGCCGCTGCTGCGGGCGCTGGTGTTCGAGTTCGGGGCCGGGCGCGCCCCGGCGCTGTTCCTGGCCGTCCACCACCTCGTCGTGGACGGCGTGTCGTGGCGGATCCTGCTCGACGACCTCGACCGGGCCTACCGGCAGGTCGCCCGCGGCGAGCCGGTGGACCCGGGCCCCAAGACGTCCTCCTTCCGGCAGTGGGCCGAAACCCTGACCCGGCACGCCGAGGCGGGCTCGTTCGACGCCGAACTGGCGCACTGGACGGCGGTGCCCGTGGACGCGCCGCTCCCGGTCGACGGCACCGGCCCGCGCCGGCTGTCGGCCACGCGCACGGTGTCGGTCTCGCTGAGCGAACCGGCCACCACGGCCCTGGTGCGCGGCGCTCCCGCGGTGCTGCGGACGCGCGTCAACGAGGTGCTGCTGGCGGCGCTGGCCTGGGCGGTGAGCCGCTGGACCGGCCGCCCGGACGTGGTGGTCGAGCTGGAGGGCCACGGCCGGGAGCAGCGCTTCGACGAGCTGGACGTCTCCCGCACCGTCGGCTGGTTCGCCACCGGCTACCCGGTCGCCCTGCGGCTGCCGCCCGGCGAGCCCGCCTGGCCCGACCTGGTGCGCGCCGTCCGGCGGCAGCTGCGGGCGGTACCCGGGAGCGGCCTCGGCTACGGCGTGCTGCGGTTCCTGAGCCCGCCCGGCTCGCCGGGTGCCGTGCTCGCCGGCCGCTCCCGGCCGCCGGTCCTGTTCAACTACCTCGGGCAGATCGACCAGGTCGGCGGCTCCGGTGACGGCGGGCTGTACCGGGGCTTCCGGGATTCCGCGGTCCGGCCGCAGAGCCCGCGGGAACCGGCACCGCACCTGCTGGTGGTCACCGGCGCGGTGCGCGACGCCCGGCTGCGGCTGGACTGGGACTACCTGGACACCGTGCACCATAAGT
The DNA here is from genome assembly GCF_046548775.1 of Amycolatopsis sp. cmx-4-61. NCBI lineage: Bacteria > Bacillati > Actinomycetota > Actinomycetes > Pseudonocardiales > Pseudonocardiaceae > Amycolatopsis > Amycolatopsis sp. cmx-4-61. The sequence continues at coordinate 82,024 of NZ_JAEBEI010000029.1, forward strand.
CCACTGTGGACCGAGTGGCCGGCGACTTCCGCGCGGCGCTCGAAGCGATCGCCGAGCACGTGGCGGCCGGCGGGACGACGGGGTAGGGGCGGCGTGGACGACGAGGCCGTGCGCGCGCTGCTCACCCGGGCGGCCGCGGAACACCGGGTGCCCGGAGCCCAGCTGGTCGTGCACACCCCGGGCGGGACGGCCGCGGCCGCCGTGGGCACCGAGCCCGCGGCCGCCGTCCCGCTGGGCTCGCTCACCAAGCCGTTCACCGCGACGCTGGCGGTGCAGCTCGTCGCGGACGGCGAAGTGGACCCGGACGCGCCGCTGGCGGAGTACCTGCGCGAACCGGTCCCGCCGGTCAGCCTGCGGCAGGTGCTCGCGCACGTCGCCGGCCTGCCGTCCGAGGTCCCCGAGCACACGACCGGGACCGCCGAGCGGAGCCGGTGGGTGGCCCGGTACTGCGGGCCGGACACGCTCGTCCACCCGCCGGGCACGGTGTTCTCCTACTCCAACGTCGGCTACCTGCTCGCCGCCCACCTCGTCGAGGTGATCACCGGCATGAGCTGGCACGAAGCGGTCTCGGACGTCCTGCTGGCACCGCTGGGCATCACCCCCTCCTTCGTCGCCGGTCCGCCCGGTCCCCGCCCGGCCGCCGCCGGGCACACCGTCACCGCCGCCGGCGTGCAGCCGGTCTTCGACCAGAGCCTGCCGCCGGTGGAGGCGCCGACGGGAGCACTGGCCATGAGCGCGACCGACCTGGTCACCTTCGCCCGGCTGCACGCGGCCGATCCGGGACTGCCCCGCCTGCTCGCCCCGGACGCGGCCCGGTGGATGCGGGCCGAGGAGACGGCGTCGGCCGAGGCGGGCCCGTTCGGGCTGGCCGACGGCTGGAGCTGCGGCTGGGCGCGCTACCACCACGACGGCCGCACCTGGTACGGCCACGACGGCACGGGCGTGGGCACCTCCTGCCACCTGCGGTTCGACCCGGTGTCGGGGGTCGCCGTCGGGTGCACGGCCACCGCGAGCACCGGGCTGGCGATGTGGGCGGACGTGGTGACGGCTCTGCGCGCGGCGGGCATCGGGGTCGGGAGCTACTCGCTGTCCACCCTGCCCCCGGCCGCCCGCCGGGCCTGCGTCCCGCCCGGCTGCCGAGGCCGCTTCGCCAACGGGGACAACGCCTTCTCCGTCGTGGACGGCCCCGGAGGTCTGCGGATGATGATCGGCGATGCACCGTACGCGGACCTGACGTGTTTCGACGACCTGTGTTTCACGCTGCGCGAGCTGGCCGGCGGATCCGTCTACATCGGACGGTTTCTCGGCGGGCCCGGTGACGTGCAGTGCGTCCAGGCGATCGGCCGGGTGGCCCGGCGGTGTGGCTAGTGCCGCGCGCCGCAGGTTCGTCGGCGCCCACCGAGCCGGGCCGCGGTCAACGAACTTCAGACGCGCGACACCAGTGTCGCGCGGCCGGGCGGGCGGCCCGGTGCTCCGGCTGAGCGAAAGGAACGGGGAAGCGCCGTGGAAGCGATCGAGGCCGGGCCGGTTCGGCTGTCCCGCAACCGCAACTACAACATCCTGTGGTCGAGCCTGCTGCTCTCGGAGCTGAACACCGCGCTGGTGGCGGTCGCGTTCCCGCTGCTGGTGCTGGCCACCACCGGGTCCGCGCTGCAGCTGAGCCTGGTGGCGACGGTGCTGGCGGTGGCGGCCATGGTGGCCACCGTGCCGGCCGGGGTGGCCGCGGACCGGTGGAACCGCAAGCTGGTGATGCTCGTCTGCCAGAGCGTGCGCGTGCTGGCCGCGGCGAGCCTGGCGGTCACGCTGCTGCTCGGCGTGGCGTCGTTCGCGCAGCTGCTCGCGGTGGCCGCCGTGGAGGGGCTGGCCGGTGCCGTGTTCGCCCCCGCCGAAGACGCGGCCCTGCCGCAGGTGGTGCCCGCCGCGCAGCTTTCGCAGGCCATCGCGCGCAACACCTCGCGGCCCTACCTGGCCAACCTCGCCGGCCCGGCCCTGGCCGGCCTCGCCTTCGGGGTCGACCCGGCGCTGCCGTTCGCGCTCACCGCCGTGCTGCTCGCGGGTTCGTGCCTCACCCTGCTGTTCCTGGTGCTGCCGTCGCGGACCGCGCCGGCGGAGGAGGCCGGGACCGGGTTCGGCGGCGACGTCGGCCGCGGGTTCCGGTGGGTCTTCGGGCACCGCGTCATCCGGACCACCCTGGTGTGGCTGGTGTTCAACCAGCTCTTCTTCAGCGCACTGGTGATCATCGTGCTGTTCGTGTCCGGGGAGCAGGACGTGGCGCCGGGGGAGACCGGGGTGATGATGGCGTTCTTCGGCGCGGGCGGCATCCTGGGCGCGGTGTGCGCGTCGCGGCTGGTCGAGCGGGTGCCGGCCGCGGCGATCGTCCTCGGGTTCTCCTTCGCGGTCGCCGGGTTCACGGCGCTGATGGCGTTCGTGCCGGCCGGGTGGCCGCTCGGCCTGGTCCTGGCCGCGACCGCGTTCTTCGCCCCACCGGCGGTGACGACCGTGATGACCTACCAGATGGTGGTCACCCCCGACGAGCTGCGCGGCCGGCTGAGCGGGATCGTCGGCCTGTGCGCCGAGGGCGCCGGCGCGCTGGGGCCCCTGGCCGGCGGTCTGCTGCTCGTCCTGCTGGGCGGCGGCGGCCGGACGGAGCTGCTCGTGTGCGCGGCGAGCCTGGCCGTGGTGGCACTGGGCAGCCTGGCCAGCCCGGCGCTGCGCCGCTTCCCTTCGGTGCGCGAACCGGAGCAGGCACCCGAACAGGCTTGAGGGGCACGGGTTCGCCGAACCCGTGCCCCTCGAGGGAAACGCTACTTCGTCGCGATGAACAGGCGTCCGGTGGGGAAGCGGTGCGGCACGCAGCGGACGTCGGAGAACCCGGCCGCGCGCAGCTTGTCCATCCACTCCGTCTCGTCGAGCAGCCGCCGGCGCATGAACTGCTGGTGGTAGTAGGTCACGATCGCGCTGAACCGCCGCTCCCGCTCGGCCGGTGCGTACGGCACCGCCTCGGTGAGCGCCATCATGCCGCCGGGGCGCAGCCCCTCGCGGCAGCGGGCGAGCACCTGGTCGGCGACGTCCTCCTCTTCCGGCATCATGTCGTGGAACACGAACCCGGCGTGCACGACGTCGGCGCCCTGCACGGGCGCGGGGTCGTCGGCGACGGACTGGATCGACCGCTCGACCACCGACAGCCGGTCACCCGCCCCCGCGCGTTCGGCCGCGAGTCCGGCCTCCTTGCAGGCTTCGCCGTCGAGGTCCAGCGCGACCGCGGTGGACTCCTTGAGCTCCAGCAGGATCGTGATGAGCAGCCGGGCCGTGCCGGCCCCGAGGTCGACGACGTGGCCGGGCCGCGCGTCGAGGATCGTCCTCAGCGCCACCGGGTAGAACCCCTTGGAGCCCATCCACTGCGAGCTCACCGCCACGTGCCTGCCGTCGCGCTGATGGCGTTTTCCGGCGTCCGGTGCGGCGCGGAGGAACTCCGGGCTGTGGGTGATGAAGGGCCGGTTGGCGCCGAGCGCCCACGACAGGTAGCCCGACTCGTACTGGATCTGCGGGAACTCCTCGATCACCCGGAACGTGCCCGCCGTTTCGCCGGCCTCCACCATCAGCCCCGCGCGCGCCATGGCCTCCAGGTACCGGGCCACGCCTTCGTGTGGCACCAGGGTGTCCCGCGCGAGCTGGTCGGCGGTCACCGGCTCGCCGTTCTCGAAATGCGGGACCAGGCCGAGCCGGTCGCCGATCTCGAGCAGGGCCGCGGCGCCCGCCGCGTCGGCGACCACCTCCCGGACACCGGGTTCGACGGCGATCTCCCTGTCCTGAATGGTCATCTCGTCCCACTCCTCGAATCGCGGGTCATCTGGGGGAAACCGGGTGCACCCAGCCCCACGGATCGGGGGCCAGCCCGTGCTGGATGTCGAGCAAGGTCTCGCGCAGCCGCAGCGTCAGTGCGCCGGGTTCGCCGTCGCCCATCCGCCACTGCGCCGTGGCCGACCGGACGGTGCCGATCGGCGCCACCCCCGCTCCCGTGCCGCAGGCGAAGGCCTCGGTGATCGAGCCGTCGGCCGCGCCGCCGCGCCAGTCCGCCACGCTCATCGGGGCTTCGGTGACGGGCAGCCCGAGCGAGGGGGCGAGGGTGAGGAGGCTGTCCCTGGTCACGCCGGGCAGGATCGTGCCGGTGAGCGGCGGCGTGGACAGCCGGGGCGCGCCCGCCGGTCCGTGGGCGAAGAACACGTTCATCCCGCCCATTTCCTCCACCCACCGGCGTTCCCGCGCGTCCAGCCAGACCACCTGGTCGCAGCCGCGCGCGTGGGCCTGCTCCGCGGCGAGCAGCGTGCCGGCGTAGTTGCCGGGGTACTTGGCCTCGCCCGTTCCCCCGGGTGCCGCGCGGACGTAGTCCTCGCAGATGCCGACCGTCAGCGGCCGGACCCCGCCCGGGAAGAACGTGTCGGTGACGAAGGCGAGCACCAGGAACAGGTATTCCGCCGAGGGCCGCAGCCCGAGGTGGGCTTCGGTGGCCAGCAGGATCGGACGCAGGTACAGGCTCTTCCCGCGCTCGGGCGGCACCCAGTCCCGGTCGGCCCGCACCAGTTCCGTGACGGCCTCGGTGAACAGGGCCGCGGGCGGCTCGGGCATGGCCATCCGCCGCGCCGAGCGCTGCAGGCGGCGGGCGACGAGGTCCGGGCGGAACAGCCCGGCGCGCTCGCCGGGCAGGGCATAGGCCTTGAAGCCCTCGAACACGATCTGCCCGTAGTGCAGGCCGATCGCCGCCGGGCTCAGTGTGAGCGCTTCGGCCGGTTCCAGCCGGGCGTCGTGCCAGCCGCGGCCGGCCGACCAGCGCACGGAAGCCAGGTGCTCGGTGAACACCCGGCCGAAACCGGGATCGCGCATCCGCCGCGCCCGCTCCGCGCCGCCGAGCCGCTTCTCCGCGGCGATCGGGCGTCCGGTGAAACGGGGGGCATCGGTGTCCAGAACTGTCATCGCGTCCTCGGTCGGCCGATCCATGGGCACCAAAGGCTGCCCGCGCGCGGGCCGGGCGACAATGACCTTGAATCGTGTGGAAAGAACGCTGGTCGTTTCTTTTACCGCCGTCAGCCGACATTGCCGGTGCCGGGTGCGGCCGTTATAACTGGTGAGATGACGAGCGAGCCGTCGGTCGAGCCGTGCCTGCCGGACACGGTCAACCTGGCCGATCCCGATACGTTCCTCGAACAGGATCTCACCGGATTCTGGCGGTATCTGCGGACGGACCGGCCGGTCTACCGGCACCCGGAAATCGCTCCCGGCAAGGGCTTCTGGGTGCTCAGCAGGCACGCCGACCTGCTCACCGTCTACCGCGACACCGAGCACTTCACCTCCGAACGCGGGAACCTGCTGGACACCCTGCTTTCGGGCGGGGACTCGGCGGGCGGCCGGATGCTGGTGGTGACCGACGGCGAACGGCACCGGCAGCTGCGCCGCCTGCTTTCCCCGGCGTTCGCCCCCCGCGCGTTGCGGGTCATCGTCGAGCACCTGCACGGGGCGGTGCGCCGGCTGCTGCGCGAGGCGATCGACGCGGGGACCTGCGACTTCGCCACGGACGTGGCCGCCCGCATCCCGCTCGCCACGATCTGCGACCTGCTCGCCGTGCCCGACGCCGACCGGGCGCGGGTGCTGGAGCTGACGACCGCCGCCCACGGTCCGCAGGCGGCGCTGGCGATCCAGGACATCCTGCTGTACTTCGCCGGCCTGGCCCGGCAGCGCCGCGACACCCCGCACGCCGACGTCGTCAGCCTGCTGGCCGGCGGCGAGGTCGGCGGGGCGCCGCTGACCGAGGACGAGATCATCCTGAACTGCTACAGCCTGATCCTCGGCGGCAACGAGACCACCCGGCTGTCGATGATCGGTGCGGTGCTGGCCTTCGCCGAGGCTCCCGCGCAGTGGGCAGCGCTGCGGGACGGCGATGTGGCGGTGGCCGGTGCCGTCGAGGAGATCCTGCGGTGGACCTCACCGACGATGTACATGGGCCGCACGGTGGTGGCCGAGGTGGTGGTCAACGGCACCCGGCTCGCTCCCGGTGACGTGGTCACCCTGTGGAACGTCTCGGCCAACCACGACGAAGAGGTCTTCGCCCGGCCCGGGGTGTTCGACCTCGCCCGCGCGCCCAACCCCCACCTGACCTTCGGGCACGGCCCGCACTTCTGCCTCGGCGCGTACCTCACCCGCGTCGAGCTGACGGCGTTGCTCGACGGCCTGCGCGCCGCGGTGGGCGGGATCGAACTGCGGGGCGAGCCGGTGCGGATCTCGTCGACCATCCTGACCGGCTACCGCTCGCTCCCGGTCGCCCTGCGGCCGCGTGCGGCCGGAGCTTGAATTGTGCGGAAACAGCGCTGGTGGTGGCCGGACGAATAGCCGTCCGCGATTCGATCACGGGCGAAGGGCGTGATTCACCGACTTTTTACTGCTAGTGTTCTCGTGTCCCGTCGGGCGATTTGCCTGCCGGTGAATGCGTCGGACATCCGGTGCATTCCAAGCACGTACACCAACTCCCAAGTTAGGTGCTTGTGATTTCGATGGCGCAGACGAAAACGGAACCAGTCGCGGAACGGCCCGCGAACCTCACCCAGTTCGAATTCCTCGCGCTCAACAGCGCGCTCAACCTGGCGGACGGCCACGCCCGCCAGCACCTGACCCCCGGGCAGGTCCGCATCGTCGACGAACTGCCGGCGTTGTGGGCCGAGTCGGTCAAGAGCCCGGTCGAGGAGGTCGAAGACGCCGCCCACCGGGCCTTCCTGGAGCTGCTCGGCCAGCACGGCTACCGCACCCTGGCCGGGCAGGTGCTCAGCTGCTACTCCTCCTCGGTCGCCATGGAGATCCTCGCCCGGTCCCTGGTCACCGTGTCGGACTCGATCCTGCTGCTGCACCCCACCTTCGACAACATCCCCGACATCCTGTCCGGGGTGGGCCTGCGGCTCGTGCCCCTGGAGGAGACGCGGCTGCACGAGGCCGACCTCGATCCCGCCGTGCTGCGGTCGGTCGGCTGCGTTTTCGTCACCACACCGAACAACCCGACCGGCCGGGTGCTGCCCCCGGACCGGCTGCGCGCGCTCGCCGCCCAGTGCGCGGAGACCGACACGGTGCTCGCGCTGGACACCTCCTTCCGCGGGTTCGAGCCCGCCTCCCACTACGACCACTACGCGATCCTCGACGAGAGCGGCTGCCGATGGGTGGTGATCGAGGACACCGGCAAGCTGTGGCCCACCTTGGAACTCAAGGTCGGCTGGCTGATCTCGGCGCCGAACGTGGGCCTGCCGCTGGCCGACATCCACTCCGACATCCTGCTCGGCGTTTCGCCGCTGGTGCTGTCGATGATCCGGCGGTTCGCCGAAGACGCCGCGGGTGGCGGGCTGGCCGAGCTGCACCGGTTCATCGCGGCCAACCGCCGGACCCTGCAGGAGGGCCTGGCCGGGGTGCCGGGGGTGGCGTTCCCGTACCCGGGCTCGCGGACCAGCGTCGAGCTGGTCGACGTCGGGGACCGGCCGGCGCTCGAGGTGTGGTCGGCGCTGCGGCAGCGCAACGTGTTCACCCTGCCGTGCCAGCAGTTCCACTGGGCCACGCCGGTCGAGGGCGAGCACCGCCTGCGGCTGGCACTGGCCCGGCCGCCCGCCGCCATCGCCGCCGGCACGAAGGCGCTGCGCCACGTCCTGCTGGGGGACTGATGGCCGGGTCCGGTGACCGGGCGGGCCCGCTGTCGCACGCACGGCGGTGGCAGGCCGGTGTCGTGCAGGCGGTGTCGCCGCCCGGCGTCGTCGACCTGGCCACCGGCTACCTCGACCCCGCCCTGTTCCCGGTCGACCTGGTGCGCGACGCGTACACCCGCGCCCTCGCCGAGTTCGGCTCCGCTGCACTGTCCTATGGGGACGATCGGGGCGTCCTCGCTCTGCGGGCCGCGCTGGCCGCCAGGGCGGGCCCGCCGTGCGGACCCGGGCACGTGCTGCTCACCGCGGGGACGTCGGCGGCGCTGTACCTGCTGGCCACCCGGCTGGCGCAGCCGGGGGCCGTGGTGTTCGCCGAGCAGCGCAGCTACGACCTGGGGTGCCGGCTGCTGGCCGACTGCGGCCTGCGCACGTGGCCGGTGGCGATGGACTCCGCGGGCATGGATCCCCAGGCGCTGCACGATGCCCTCGGCGAAGTGCGCGCGCTCGGCCTGCCCCCGGCCTTCGCGTACCTCATCCCCACCTTCCACAACCCGACGGGCCTGGTGGTGCCGGCCCGGCGGAGGCGGGAACTGCTGGCCGTGGCGGCCCGGCACGGCCTGCTGGTCGTCGAAGACGACGCGTACGCGGAGCTGCCCCTGACCGGGGCCGCCGAACCCAGCATGGGCGAGCTGGCCGGCTACCACGGGGTGATCCGGCTCGGCACGTTCTCCAAGACCCTCGCCCCGGGACTGCGCCTGGGGTGGCTGCTGACCGACCCGGCGGTCGTCTCCCGGCTGGGCGGGCACGGCGTCTTCCGCAGCGGGGGCTCGCCGAACCACCTCGCGTCCCTGGCCGTGACCACGCTGGTGGAGTCCGGCGCGTACGACCGGCACCTGAACTGGCTGCGGAACCGGCTGCGCACCCGGCGCAACGCGCTGGCCGCGGCCCTGGAAGCCCGGCTGGCCGGCGTGGCCGACTTCACCCTGCCGGCCGGGGGCTACTTCCTGTGGCTGTGCTCCCGCGGCGAGGTCGGCGAAGCGGAGCTCACGGCCGCCGCGGCGCGCGCGGGTCTCGTCGTCGCCGCCGGCAGCCGGTACGGGAGCGGCCCGCCGAGCCTGCGCCTGTCGTACAGCTTCAACGCACCGGACCGGCTGGCCGCCGCCGTGGACCGGCTGGCCGGCGCCCTGACCATGGAACGGACGTGACCATGCCCGCGCCTGGAGAAACCGGCCCCCGCGGCTACAGCCTGCCGTTGTCCCCGACCGGCGCGGCGGCGATGCTCACCCCGCCGCCGTGGCACTTCTCGGGCGAGATCGTCATGGTGGACTACCGGGCCGACCCGCGGGCCGTCCGGCGGTTCCTGCCGTCGGAGCTGGACCCGGGACCCGATCCCGGCGCGGCCGCGGCGGTGTTCGCGGACTGGCAGTGGTGCTCGGACTCCGGCGCCGAGCAGGCCGACCCGGGTAGCTGCCGGTTCGGGGAGTTCCTGATCCTGCTCGGCTGCGCGTACCGCGGGCGGCCGATGGCGCGCTGCGCCTACGCCTGGGTGGACAGCGCGGTGCCGATGCTGCGCGGCTGGGTGCAGGGCATGCCCAAGCAGTTCGGGGAAATCGCCCAGAGCCGGCCGGTGGCGGTGGGCCGGGCGGGACCCCGTGTGGCCGAGCGGGGCCGGTTCCACGGCGCATTGTCGGTGCGGGGCCGCCGGGTCGCGGAAGCGACGGTGACGCTGGCCGGCCGCGCGGCCGGCCCACCCGCCCTGCACACGGTGCCGCTGGTGCACACCAGGACCTTCCCCGGCTGGATCCGGGACCACCCCGAGCCCCGGCAGCTGGTCTGCTCGGAGGTCACCGACGTGGAATTCTCCGAGGTCTGGACCGGCGCGGCCACGCTCCGGCTGTCCGACGCGGCCGACGCCGACTTCCCCCTGCTGGCCCCGCTCGAGGTCGGCGACGGGCACGTCTTCTCGTACGCGGAAACGCTGTGCGCCGGGCGGCTCCTGCGATGACCGGCCGGGACCGGCCCACCTGGGCTGGGGGAGACACCACGTGGGCCGGCCGGGTCGTCCCCGGGTCCTGGAGGGGACGAGCTCCAGGTAACCACGCCCGCGGCGCCCCGGTCAGTAGTCCTGGCTATACGAACGAGGTAGTGCCAAGTTCCGCATCTGTCCTAAGGAGACACCGATGACCACGCCACCCGTTCCGCCGTCCCGGCTTCCGTACGGCCAGCCCGAGTTGTACGCCGGCGTGGTCGATTCCGGGTTCGAGCAGCGCCTGATCGAGGGCATCCGCCCGATCGCCGAGCACTTCCTCGCGTCGGCCCTGCACCACCTGTTCGACAGCGGGATCTTCGACACGCTGCAGGCCGAACAGGGCTACCGGCCCATCGCCGGCCTGGCCGACCAGCTGGTGTCCGAGGAGTACCGCCTGCTCGGTCTCCTGCAGTTCCTGGCCAACGAAGGCGTGGTCGAAATCGAGGCGGACGCGGTGCGGCTCACCGCGAAAGGGCTCGGCTACGGCGAATTCCGGGCGTGGTACACGATGATGGTCGGCGGGTACTCGTCCACGCTCGGCCAGCTGGGCGACGCCCTGCACAAGGGCAGCCCGGCGTGTGGCCGCAACGGGCGCCACGTCAGCCGCGGCAGCTGCGAAATGAGCCGCTACGACGGCATTCCCATCACCCGCGAGCTGATGGCCCGGGGCGCGGTCGAGTACCACGAGGTGCTCGACCTCGGCTGCGGCAGCGCGCTGTACCTGACCGACTTCTGCAAGGAGGTCCCCGGCATCACCGCGTGGGGGGTGGAGCCGGACCCCGGCGGTTACGCCGAAGCGGTGTCCCACGTGGCGGGGGAGGGGATGAGCGGCCGCATCAAACTGGCGAACCGCTCGGCGACGGCGTTCCTCGACGATCCGCCGGAGGAGTGCCGTCCGGACCTGCTCGTGCTGGGCTACGTGCTGCAGGAGGTCCTCCAGCAGGAAGGCGAGGAGGCGGTCGAGGGCCTGCTGCGCAACGTGGCGAGGGCGTTCCCGGGCATCAGCATCGCGGTGATCGAGGTGGCCAACGAGATCGCCAACCCGACGATCATGCGCCACGGGCTGGCCACGAACTTCTGGAACGCGTATTTCCTCATGCACGTGTTCACCGCCCAGCGCCTGGAAAGCCCCGACTACTGGGAGCGCCTGTTCGCCCGGACGGGCTGGCGGGTGGACGCGTTCGTGAGCACGGACCGCAACATCGACTCGACCGGCTTGGAGCTCGGGTACCTGCTGCGCGCAGCCTGACGACCCGGCCGACCCCGGGGGCGCGCGGCCCCCGGGGTCGGCCGGAAGCCCCGACAAGGCCGCCTCGGGCAGCCAGGACCTCGACGATGGCATGTCTCCAGCACACCGGGAAGAACCCGCGGTTGCCCGGCGGCCGCGAACCCTGCTCATGCGGTGGACGCTGCGCGAACGAGTGCGCGAGACTGCTCCGATGGTTCCCGAACACGCCGACACCGACCGGTTCCGCGGCGCTCGTATCCACCTGTGCGACCTGACCGGCCTCGAGATCCGTGATTGCGAGGTGACCGGGCTCAAGATCGTCGACTGCTACGGCGGCGATGTCTACCTCGGTGGTGACTTCGCGCGCCTCGTCGTCAACGACGTCGACGTGACCGCCTATGTCGAGGCCGAGCTCGACCGCTGCCACCCCGCGCGGGTGCTGGCGCGGGAGGCGGCTTCACCCGAGGACTACCGGGCTGCCTGGGACGCCATCGAAACCCTGTGGAACGCGACGCTCGACCGGGCGAGACTGCGGCCCGAAACCCCACTGCACGAGCGGGTCGACGGCGAATGGTCGTTCGTCGAGACGCAACGGCATCTGCTGTTCGCCGCCGACGCCTGGCTCGGCAACGCCGTGCTCGAGGAGGAAACGCCCTACCACCCGTTGGGCTTCCCCGCCGGGGGGATGCCGCCGGAGGAGGCGGCGAAACTCGGCCTGACCCTCGAAGCGACCCCGGCGCTCGACGAGGTGCTCGAGCCGCGGCTCGCTCGCATGGCCGCGATGCGGCGGGTCGTCGACGGACTCACCGCGGCCGAACTCGACCGCGTGTGCCGTCGCAAGCCGGCTGACCCGTACCCCGATCAGGAATACGTCGTGCGCCGCTGCCTCAAGGTGGTGCTGAAGGAAGAAGCCGAGCACCACCGGTACGCGGTGCGCGACCTCGCGGTGCTCGAAGCCCGCGCGATCGGCTGAAACCCCGGGGCTACGCCGGGCCGCCCAGGTGCCGCTGCAGGTGCTGGTGCCGGAACTGGTGCACCGCTCCGTACTGGCGCAGCACACCGCGGTTCCGTGCGTCGTCCAGGAACCCGAACAGCCGCCACGGCAGCTTCCCGCGCCCGGCGAGCACGACCCGGGCAACGGTGAACCTGGCGTACGCGCTGTACAACATCCACGCGGCGGCGTAGCCGGCGGCGATCTGGACGGCGAACCCGACGCCCAGCACCGCGAAAACGGCCGCGATCGCGAGCATGGTCGCCGTGCCGGCCAAGGCCACGTTCCGGTCCGCGCGAAGGGTTTCACCGGGACTCGTCGGGCGGTTGAGGTCGGCGAGTACCACCAGGCCGTCGCCGCGGCCGTGGCGCATCCGGTGCCACAGCCGGCGCCCGAACCGCCACGCGAGGAAGCCGCCGCCGAGGGCCAGGGCCGCCAGCACCAGGGCCGCGCGGACGTTGTGCACCAACCCGGCCGCGACGCTCCGGCCGGCGACGAGCAGCGCGAGCGCGCCGACCGAGAACAGCAAGGCGCTTCCCAGCAGTTTCACGAAGTCGCGCACCTCGGCGCGCACCTTGGACGCCGAACGGTCGAACGCGTACGGCGTCTCGACGTCGGTCACGGTGAAGTAAGCCAGGTACCGGGAGTTGCCCGCGGCCAGCCCGACCACGGCGGCGCCCACCAGCCCGGGCACGACGCCGATCGTGCTGACCAGCCCGAACCCCAGCACGGCCCCCGCCGCGACCCGGCAGGCGGGCGCGACCCACCGGACGGGACGATCGAGCTGCCACCACGCGATGTCCGCCGCCCCGGTCGAGGCCAGGTGCGCCAGCCAGCGCTGCACGGTGCTGTGGTGCACCCCGGCGAAGGCCCCGCGGGGACGGCGGCCGGGGTGCTCCGGGTAGACCGCCCGGACGAGGTGCTGCACCAAGTGGGCTTCGACCGAGTCCGGATCCGGGAACCGGACTCGGTCGCACAGCTCACCGGGATCGCGGCCGACGTCCTGGTGGACCACCCGGAGCAGCCACACGAGCAGCGGTGTCGGCGCGGGTTCCGCGCGCAGCCGGGCGAACAGCGGGGCCAGCCGGGACCCGCCACGGGGAACCGTCTCGGCCAGGTAGTCCTCGACGTCGTCGCGGTCGAGCGGCAGCAGTTCGGCGTGGGTGGCGCGCGCCAGCCCGGTACCGGCCGCGTCCAGTTCGCGGTACTCGGCCCAGCCGCAGGTGACGATCAGCGGAACCGACGACCCGAGGCGGTTGAGCGCGGCGATCGCCTCGGGCCGCAGGTCCGCCGCGATCGTCTCCAAGCCGTCGAGGACGGGCAGCACCAGGCCCACCTCCAGGAGCGCGGACGCCAGCGTGATCCGCGTCCCGTCGACCCAGCGCACGGTCCGGCCCAGCCGGTGGTCGCGGGCCAGCCGGCGCGCGAGCCAGTCGAACGGGTGCAGCCTGCCCGGGTGCCAGCCGGTGACCGGGACGAGCACCGGCACCGGGTCGCCCCTGGTCCACCCGGCCAGCAGGTCGGACACCAGCCGGATCGCGGACACGCTCTTGCCGGAGCCGGAGCCGGGACGGCCGAGCACGAGCAGCCGCCGGGACGGCACGTTCCGCCGGAAGAACGGCCCGATCCGGTCGAATTCACCGCCGTCGGCGCGCCAGCGGGTGGCGAGGGGGCGCGGGTCGTCCAGGCCGAGCCGCGTCGACTCACCCCGCCAGAAGTCGGCGACGGCGGCCGCCAGACCCTCCGCGGCCTCGAGCAGTACCCGGCTCAGGTCCGCGCTCAGCACGGGGGCGCGGAACAACCCGTCTCGTTCGGCGACCGCGGGGTCGGCGAGCGGTCCCAGCGGGGGCTGGACGCAGCGGGGGCCGGCCGGTCAGCACGCGCAGCAGCTCGTCGAGTTGCGCGGGGACGACGTACCGGGTCGCGGAGTAGGGCTGGAGGAACGCCGGCAGGTCGTCGGCGGAGCACCCGGGGAGGACGACCGGAAGGATCTTGGGCAGCCACCGGGCCCGGTCCGCCGCCAGGTGCTCGCGCAGCATGGCGAGCTGGAAGCGGGCGTGGTTCTGCGACTCGCCGTCCGAGGCGGCCAGCCGCTTGTACTCGGGCGAGCCGATCGCGAGCACGAAGTCACCCTGCTCGATCTGGTCCACCACCCATTCGAGCCAGTCCCGCCGCCGATCGCGCTCCCACAGGTCCAGGCGGACGTCGATGCCCAGCTGGCCGCGCAGTTCCCTGGCGAACTCGTGGACGGTGTCGGTGTGTGCGCCGGAGTCACCGGCGTACGAGACGAACACCCGGGGACTTCGCGTGACCGGCACGCCGAGCGATCCTAGTGGCGCCACGCCGGGCGGCGGGCCGGATCGCGGTGATTCGTTCGGGGTCACCGCTCGCCGAGGCCTCGGACGTCGAGCCGTCGCCGGCTCGCCACCTTCCGCACATCACGCGCCCGAGACCGACTTTCCGTTGCGCCGAACAGGATTTCGTGCCCCCGAAGCAACCCCGCTAGCGTCGAAACCATGGATTGGAACGCCCAGACAGCCGAACACCTCGTCGCCGCGATGCGGGACGGTTCCGTGACGTCCGTGGAACTGACCGACGACGCCATCGCCCGGATCGAGCGGGACGACAAAGTGATTAACGCGATCTGCACCCCGGACTTCGACCGCGCGCGGGCCGCCGCACGGCGGGCCGATCAGGCACGCGCGCGGGGTGAAGACCGGCCGCTGCTCGGCGTTCCGGTGACCGTCAAGGAGTCCTACAACGTCGCCGGGCTGCCCACGACCTGGGGTATGCCGGCGCACCGGGACCACTTTCCCGCCGAGGACGCCGTCCAGGTGTCGCGGATCAAGGCCGCGGGCGCGGTGGTGCTCGGCAAGACCAACGTCCCCTTGGGACTGCAGGACATCCAGACCTTCAACGACATCCACGGCACCACCACCAACCCGTGGGACCGCGGCCGTACCGCGGGTGGGTCCTCCGGCGGGTCGGCGGCGGCTTTGGCGGCCGGGTTCGGTGCGCTGTCCCTCGGCTCCGACCTCGCCGGTTCGCTGCGCACGCCCGCGCACTTCTGCGGCGTGTACGCGCACAAGCCGACGCTCGGGCTGGCGGCCGGCCGCGGGATGACCCCGCCGGCCGAGCCCGCCTTGCCGGTCGAGCCCGACCTCGCCGTCGTCGGTCCGATGGCGCGCTCCGCCCGCGACCTCGCGCTGCTGCTCGGCGTCATGGCCGGGCCGGACCCGCTGACGCTCGGTGTCGCGCACCGCCTCGCCCTGCCGCCCGCCCGCCACGAGCGGCTCGGCGGCTTCCGGGTCCTCGTGCTCGACGAGCACCCGCTCCTCCCGACCGGCGCCGCCGTGCGGGCGGGCGTGCACCGGGTGGCCGCCGCCCTCGCCGACGGCGGCGCCCGCGTCGAACGGCACAGTCCGCTGCTGCCCGACCTGGCCGAAGCCGCGACGCTCTACATGCAGCTCCTGATTTCGGGTTCGCAGGCGCGGTTCCCGATCGAAACCGACGAGCAGCTGCGGACCCGCGTCGCCCGACTGGGCGCGGACGACTGCAGTCTCGACGCCGTGCGGCTGCGCGCCATGACGTTCAGCCACCGCGACTGGCTGGCGGCGAACCACCGCCGCGAACTGCACCGCCACGGCTGGCGGCAGCTGTTCGCCGCGTTCGACGCCGTGGTGTGCCCGATCACGCCGACGCCCGCCTTCCCGCACGACCACACCCCCGACCCGATGCACCGGCGCATCGACATCGACGGCGTCGAACACCCGTACTTCGACCAGCTCGTCTGGGCCGGCCTGGCCACCATGTCCGGCCTGCCCGCCACCGCCGTCCCCGCGGGCCGGTCTCCCGAGGGCCTGCCGGTCGGGGTGCAGCTCATCGGCCCGATGTTCGAGGACCGCACCCCGCTGCGGCTCGCCGAACTGCTCGAACCGCGGCTCGGCGGCTTCCGGGCACCGGAGCCCGGCCAAGCCCGGCGGTAGAGTTCACCCGTGACCAGCTGCCGGGCCCGGTGCGGTTTGCGGCCGTGCCGACCGGTGACGCAGGGGCCGCCGGCCGGGCCGGGGATCCCGGCCGGCGACCCCGGGCCGGTCAGATGCCGCTGACCTGGCGGATCCAGCTGCGGCCCGCCGCGACACTGCCGTAGGTGGTGGTGCTGGACCGGTCGCTGGTCGAGCACACCCCGACCTGCACGCCGTCGTCGATCATCGGGCCGCCGGAGTCGCCGCCGGCCACGGCGCCGTTCGGGGTGTCGGCCGCGATCGCCGGGCCGCCGAAGTAGTCGGTGGCGCCGGTGTCGGCGATCTGCACCGCCGCCTGCTTCAGCACGGACGACTGGTGGCTGCCTTCGTCGGTGGACTGGGTCGCGCCCCAGCCGTAGACGCGGGCCGCGTCGCCTTCCTGCGCGTCGGAGGAACTGCCCGCGAGCCGGGCGAACGTGCGGCCGCCGTCGGTGTTCAGCTTGATCAAGGCGAGGTCGCCCCCGGAGTACACGTACGTCGTCGACGCCTTCGCGTGCACGCCGCCGGACGCGCTGTTCGAACCGATGTAGAGGTCGATGTCGGTGAGGCGCCGCCCGTTGTCGTCGTACATGCAGTGCTTGGCCGTCAGCACCCACCGCGTACCGATGAGCGTGCTGGTGCAGAAAAAGGTGTAGCCGTTGGCGTGCCCGTTGAACCGGGTGACGTAACCGGGGTTCTGGGCCGTGCTGCCGCCGATGATCGACGGCTGGGCGGCCGGCGAAAGCGGCGTGACCGGGGTGCTCGCGGACGCCGGGGCCGCGGCGAGCGTGGTGACCGCGGCGCACGAACCGGCGAGCAGCGCGGCGGCGCGGGCGAACCGGCCGGAGGGGTGGCGCATGGGGACTCCTTGGAGGAGGAACCGGTGGGGACTCACCGAACGTAAGCGGACGGTGGCTCCCCGGTAAGCGCCCGAAGATCCGAGTCGATCAACGGAACAGAACGGATCTTTCGGCGGGTTGCGCGGCAGCCGGCCGACGTTCGTCGGGTGACAGCCGCCGTCCGCGCTGTTAAACCGAGGACCGTCCGGCACCACCGGACGTCTCCGCCACCACGGCGCGATCCGCCGGAGGCGCACCCGTTTCCCCGCACCGACGCCGAGGACCGCCGATGCCGTTGTTCGCGGTGCCGCCCCCGGACCCCGCCGGCCGGGAGCTGCGGGAGGCACTCGCCACGGGCCCGTTCAGCCGGGCGCTCTCCCTGGCCATCGACCGCAGCGGCCTGGGGCTCGCCCGCCTCCGGGGCCGCCTGGCGGCCGCGGGGGTGCCCGTCAGCACCACGACGCTCAGCTACTGGCGGACCGGCCGGACCCGCCCGGAACGACCGGACTCCCTGCGCGCGGTGGCGGTGCTGGAGGACGTCCTCGGCGTGCCGGCGCGGTCGCTGGTCGAGCTGCTGTCCCGGCCCGGGCACCCGGGCGCCCCGGACCCGGTGCGCTGGGAACGGTTGTGGGGCCCGCGCAACGACGTGCTGCCGGTGCTGCATTCGTTCGACGCGGCCGACGAGACGTCGTTGCTGGTGCTCAGCCTGCACGAGGCACTGCAGGTCGACGCCGCCCGGTGCCTCACCCGGCTGCGGGTGCGCGAAGTCGTGCGCGCGGTGGAAGAACCGGTCCAGGCCAAGGTGGTGGCGCTGCGCGGTTGCGTCCCGGGCCGTCCGCCGCGCCTGGTGTCGGTGCGGTACTGCCGGCCCGTGCGGACCGAAGTCCGCCCGGAACAGGGGTTCGTGGTCAGCGAGCTGGTGCCGGACCGGTCGATGGCGGTCGGGGAGACCGCGATCCTCGAGTACGAGTTCGAATACACCGACGGCGTCCCGGACACCAGTTACGACCGCCGGTTCCGGCACCCGGTGGCCGAACACCTGCTGGAGGTCCACTTCGCCCCCGGCGCGCTGCCGGCGGCCTGCGCCGCTTACCGGCTGGACGCACCCGGCGGTCCGGAACGGGACGTGACCGCTGTCCCGGTGTCCCCGGCCGCGCCCGCCCACCACTTCGCCACCGGCGTCGGGCCGGGCATCCGCGGTCTGCGCTGGAGCTGGTCCTGACGCACGCCTGGTGGCGTCCGGCGTCGGCGAACCGGGTCGGCAGGGTCCCTGAGCACGTCGAGTTCGGCCTCGGTGAACGGCCGCGCTGGCCGTTCTGTCCCGCGGCGCGGTACCTCGCGGGGTCGCCCTGCTCGCCGTGACGTCCTTAGGGCGTGTCCTCAAAGCCAGAGGAGCAGGGTGGCCAGGTCGATCAACCCTCGGTAGGAGGTAGCGGTCTTGTCGAAACGGGTGGCGATGGCACGGAACTGTTTGAGGCGGTTGAAGCAGCGTTCG
>NZ_JAEBEI010000030.1:0-96317 GCF_046548775.1 Amycolatopsis sp. cmx-4-61
GGTGGCCAGGGCGAGGGAGGCGTGGGTGGCCAGGAGCAGCAGGACGTCGCGGTCGGCGGTGTCCAGTCCGTGCCGGGATCGTGAGTAGACGTTGAGGGCGCCGCTGGATTCGCCGGTGGGGGGTCCGCTGATGAGTGCGGTGGACAGGACGGATCCCATTCCGAGTTGGGTGGCGGCCGGGGCCCAGCGGGGCCAGCGTGGCTCGGCCGCGAGGTCCGGGGCGATCGCCACCGCCGGGCCGCCGGGGTCGGCGGCTTCGACGCAGGGGCCTTCCCGGAAGCGGTATTGGAGCCGGTCGAGCTCGGTGGCGACCTCGTCGGTTTCGGCGGGGGTGTGGAAGTGGCCGTCGGCGTCGAGCAGGGTGAAGCTGGCGAGGTCGGCGGCGGGGACCATTGCGGTCGTGGCTTCGAGGACGCGTTGGAGGACGTCTTCGACGGTCGGGGCGGTGACCAGGGTGCGCGTCAGCCGGGCGAACTGTTCGGCCAGCGGCCCGGGAGCGAGCTCGCCGTCGGCGACGAAGGTTTCCTTGTCGCGCTGCCAGTCCTGATCATTGCCCATGCCGGTCTCCCTGAGTTGCTGTGGAAGACGGCTGCGTTCTCAACCATCGCGTCGACCAACGTAGCCCGCCGGACCACCCGGCCGCTACGAGCCCCGTCACCCCACACCCGGCGGGTGACGAAGCGGGCGAGAACGATTCGTGTTTCGGCCCGCGTCGACGGGGTAACGGGATCGCAGATCCGGATCTCCCGTACGGGTTCCTTCGGGTCCAGACCCTGCCGGTCCAAACCGAGGGGCCGGCAGGGTCGCCTCTCCTCGGCCGACCGGGGTGCTCCACTCACCCGGCTCCAGCGGTCGGCAGGACTTCCGGGCGGCCCCGGCGCGGTTCACCCGGGTCACGGGTCATCTGCTTCCTCCCCGGGCCACGCCGGCGCCGGGAGTGCTACGCGCGTGGCGTTGTGTGGCTGCGAGACTGGGCGGCGACTCGACGTGAAGGAGCTCGCTGTGGCCTCTGCCGCCCTCGAAGGACCGCTGCCGGGGTCGAGCGGGCCCGCGCGGCCGGTCCTCACGCTGCTGGACAAGGCGATCGGCCTCCAGGCGCCGCTGGTGCGCAAGAACATCGCTCGCGCCCGTCAGCGCAACCCGGAGGCGACACCGGCGGAGGTCGTGCGCACCCTGGAGCGGATGTTCGTCAGCGCACTGGCCGGCACCGGTGCCGCGGTCGGGGCCACCGCGGCCGCGCCCGCCGTCGGCACCGGGGTCGCACTGGCGCTGTCGGCGGGCGAGGCTTTCTCCTCC
This sequence comes from Amycolatopsis sp. cmx-4-61, assembly GCF_046548775.1. Classification (NCBI taxonomy): domain Bacteria; kingdom Bacillati; phylum Actinomycetota; class Actinomycetes; order Pseudonocardiales; family Pseudonocardiaceae; genus Amycolatopsis; species Amycolatopsis sp. cmx-4-61. Next base: position 1,297 of record NZ_JAEBEI010000030.1, read on the forward strand.
CTCGAACTGAGCGTCCTGTTCGTGCTCTCGGTCGCCGAGGTCCACGGGGTCCGGCTGGACGAGATCGAGCGCCGGCGGACGCTGGTCATGGGAATCCTGCTCGGTCAGTCGGGTTCCTCGACCATCGTGGGCAAGGCCGCCGAACGGACCGGTCAGCACTGGGCCCGCCAGCTCGTGAGCAAGGTGCCCATGACGACGTTGAACCAGATCAACAGCGTCCTGGGCAAGGACTTCGTCACCAAGTACGGCACGAAGCAGGGCATCATCGTGCTCGGCCGGGTGGCCCCGTTCGGCATCGGCGCGGTGATCGGCGGCGGCGCCAACGCGGCCGTCGCCGCCCTGGCCGTCCGAGCCGCCCGACGCGCGTTCGGCCCCGCCCCGCGGACCTGGCCCGGAACCGGCCCGGCCCCCGCCCTGCCCGGCTCCGGGTGATTCGGTCGCGATGTCCAGCCGGACGAAGCGTGCGGCGTCAAGCCGGTCGTTTCACCGCGGGTCGGCGATCCGGAGGACGATCTTGCCGCCGGGGTGTGGTGACTGGCTCAGTTCGATGGCTTCGCGCCAGTCGGCGAGCGGGATGACGCGGGCCAGGGGGATGCCGAACCGGCCCTCGGCGGCGAGCCGGGCGCATTCCCCGACGACGTCGTAGCGGTGCCCGAGCGGTCCTTCGGTGAACGCGTCGCGGGCGCCGAGCTCGCGGGCGGCGGCGAGGTTGCTGATGGTCAGGACGTGCCGGGGGTCGGTGACCGTGCGCAGGAGTTCCGGGATGGTGGCGTCGTCGGGCGGTGAGACGTCGAGGACGACGTCGACGGGCCCGCCCGCCAGCTCGCGGATCCGTCCGGCCATGCCCTCGCCATAGGGGGTGACCTCGGCTCCGGTGGCCCGGAGGGCCCCGGTGTGGGTGGGGCCCGCGGTGGTGAGCACGCGCGCGCCGGTCCGGCGGGCGAGTTGTACGGCGGCGAAGCCGGTGGTGGTGCCGCCTCCGCTGACGAGCAGGGTCGTGGCGGCGGTGACCTCGAGCAGGTCCAGGCCGAGCTGGGCGGTGTCCACGGCCATGGGCAGTGCGGCGGCGGCCGCCGGTTCGAGGGCGGGTGGCCGCGGGAACCAGCTGTCGAGCAGTGCGTGACCGGAGGCGCCCGCGGTCGGTCCGGTGAACGGAGCGGGGCCGAAGACGGCGTCCCCGAGCCGGACACCGGGCACGCCGTCGCCGATGGCGTCGACTGCGCCGGCCACCTCGAGCCCGATCCCGCGGGGCAGGTCGCCGGGGTAGAGGCCCCGGCACAGAGCCAGATCCGCGGGGTTGACCGTGCAGACCTCCACGGCGACCCGGATCTGCCCCGGGGCCGGTCGGGGCGGCTCGGCGTCCTCGAGCCGCAGGACGTCGAGGGGTTCCCCGGTCCGGTGAAAACGCAGGGTGCGCATGGCTGTCTCCTGGTGTGTTCCCGTAGTGACAGCAGATGCTGTCATCACTCGACCGTAGCACGGTGATGACAGCATCTGCTGTCGCTATGCTGGGCGCATGGCTCGTTGGGAGGGCAACACCCGTGAGCGGCTCGAGCGCGCTGCGTTGGAGCTGTTCCGTGCTCAGGGCTACGACGGCACGACGGTGGCGCAGATCGCCAAGCACGCCGGCTTGACCGAGCGATCGTTCTACCGCTGGTTCACCGACAAGCGGGAGGTGCTGTTCGCCGGGGACGAGCTGCAGGCGTGCCTGGAAGCGGGCATCGCCGAGGTGCCCGCCGGAACCGGCGCGCTCGCGACGCTGATGAGCGCGTTCACCGCCGTGCCCGAGGTGCTGCGGCCGCGCGAGCTGCTGATCGAGCTGCGTGCCGTCATCGCGGCCAACCCGCCGCTGCGGGAACGCAGCCTGATCAAGGAAGCGATGCTGTCCGAGGTGACCGCCGCGGCTCTGCGCGGCCGCGGCCACGACGAGCAGACCGCGCGGCTGGCCACCGCACTCGGCATGGCGATCCTGGCGTCGGCCACCAGGCGATGGGTGCTCGGCGAAGAGGCCGACTTCGCCACCCTGCTGGCCGGCAGCGCCACGGACCTCCTTGCCGTCGCTGCGGAGCTGCCGGTCGCCTCACCCGGCGGCGCGTCAGGCAAGGGAAGCTAGCGGGAGACCGTTTCCGGTGCGGACACTGGTGAACGCCGGAACCTTCCGCCGTCCGATCAGGACAAGTGCGCCGACAGGAGCCAGGCGGGTGTCGACTTGCGGCCGTTGCCCTCGTTTCGGACGTCGCTGCCGGCGAAGTCCGCGAAGTCCGGGAAGTTCTCGGGGACGTTGGCGTGGATGCGGGCCGGCCGGATCTCGTCGATCGTCCAGTACGCGCCCACGACTTCGCGCAATTCCTCGGCGGAAACCGAATTGACCCGGCCCGGGGGCACGGTCGCGTTGTCGAACACCAGCACGAAGTAGGACGCGCCGGGCGCCGCGGCGCGCACGATCGACTCCTGGTAGGCCCGGCGCAGTTCGACCGGCATCGAGTGGAACAGGGTGCTGTCGACGATGGTGCCGAAACGCCCGTCGTAGCCGGTGAACGTGCTGATGTCGGCGACCGCGAAGGCGGCGTTGGTCAAGCCGCGCTGGGCGGCTTCCGCGCGGGCCAGCGTGATCGCGGTCGGCGACAGGTCCAGGCCGACGGTCGTGAAACCCCGCTCGGCGAGGTAGAGCGACGTCGCGCCCTCACCGCAGCCGGCGTCGAGGACTTCACCGTGGAATGCGCCCGCGTCGATGAGCGCGGCGATCTCGGGTTGCGGTTCGCCGATGCTCCACGGCGGCCGGGAGCCCTGCCCCAGCTCGGGAGCCTGACCACGATAAGCGGATTCGTACAACGCGTCGCCGGATGAGCTCGTCATGCCCCCGAGAATGTCAACCAGATTGATATATGTCAACATGGTTGACATGGAAGGTCTTCGGGACGAGCCGCTCGGCTACCTGCTGCACCGGGTCACCGCGGCCTTGCGGGCCGAGGTGGCCGCCACCGTGCTCGAGCCGTCGGAGCTGGCGGCGCCCGAGTACCTCTGCCTGCGGATGCTGTCCCAGTCGCCGAAGTCCAACGCCCAGCTGGCCCGCGAGGCCCAGGTGTCGCCGCAGGCGATGAACAAGGTGGTTCGGGAGCTGCAGGACCGCGGCCTGGTGACGCGACCGGCCACGGTGCCGTCCGGGAGGTCGTTGCCCGCCACGTTGACGCGGGAAGGCAAGACCTTGCTCGCGCGCCTCGACCCCGAGGTGGCCGAGGCGGAGAATCGGGTCCTGGCCAAGCTCACGGAACGGGATCGCCGCGAACTCCGGAGGCTCCTCGTCGCGGTCGGCCCGGTCGTGTCCCGGCGGTGATCAGTTTCCTGCCTGGCACCGACTCCGGCGGCGTCCGCCCATCGTCGGCAAGAGGACGTTCGAGCCGGCGCGTGTGGACGGTCGTCACCGGTCCAGCGGCCGGGGCAGCTCCGTGCTCCGGCGAATCCGGTCGCCGGTCATGCCGTAGTGGCCGAGGAACGCCTGGCGCAGTGTTTCGGCCGACCGGAATCCGCAGCGCCGCGCCACCGCCGCGAGCGACAGCTCGCTCCCGCGCACCAGGTGGGCGGCGGCCTCCGCTCGCGCCGCCCGCACGGCGCGAGCCGGGGTGACGCCCAGCTGGCCGGTGAACAGCCGGGTGAGGTGCCGGGTGGTGATCCCGGCGCGGGCGGCCAGCGCCATCGAGCAGCCCCGCCGCGGCGAGCACGAACGCGCCCGTGCACACCGAGGCGATCCGCCTGCTGCGCGGAGCCAGCCGCTGCAGCTGCGTCAGCAGTCCCTCGTCGGCCATGGCGGCGCGGGTCCCGTAGCCGCCCACGACCACCATGGTGTCGATGCGGCCGGTGAGCGAGGCGAGCCGGCGGGCGCCCGGCAGCGCGATCCCGGCCGAGCTGCGCACCTGGTCGCCCGCCGGGGTGGCGAGTTCGAGCCGGTACGGCGGGCCCGCGCCGTGCCGGTTCGCGGTCTCGAAACCGCGCACGGATTGGCGACGTCCAGTATCTGTGCGTTGTCGTAGGCGACCACCAGCACTCGCCGTGCCTCGATCACGTCGGAGACCCCCTCACCGCCGCTGCCGCGCAACCGGACTACGCGGTGCGGAGGGGGTGGTTCACCGTCCCGGGATGTCCGGACCCGGCCCCGGCATGTTCGCGGGGTGCTGGATCTTGCTCGCGTCGAAGGCGTACTGGTTGAAGATCTCCGGGGTCGGGATCCAGCGCCTGCTGCGGCCGACGAGGTACACCTTGTAGGGCGCGAAGCCGTCTTGGTCGAGGTAGGAGTTGGACAGCAGGGCTCCCCGAGGGCGATGTTCGTGCCGCCGGGCAGGATGCCGTCCCACCCGGGCGGTCTCGAAACGGGTGGTCCACCGCCTCGGCAGGGCGATCACCCGGGCCACCCGGACCTACCACAAGTGGGACCGGCGGGACCGCAGGCTGACCAAGATCGGCATCGCCACCTACGGTTATGGCATGTGCCGCGGCAACAATTGGGGTTGCCGCTGAGTGGCAGTCGAGCGGGGGAGGGCATGGGGCGTCGAGCGGATCTCGGCCTTCTGGTGACGGCCCGAGTTCTTCCCTGCGCCGTAGCGGTGTTTTCCCCCTACACGGCCAAGGAGCTCGCCCGGCACCGCACCGTGCTCACCCGGGCGGCGCGTGGTGACGAGGAACCGGCTGAGGACCTGCACGACTCGCTGGTCGAGGGCACGCAGGGCCTCACCGGTCTGACCCTCGTGGCCGGGCTGGTGTGCGCGATCGCGATCTGGGCCTCGCGGCGGCTCGCCCACGTCCCGCTGTCGGTGCTCGCCGCGCTGGCCGCGGGCGCGCTGGGCTTCGCCGGAACGCTGGCGTCGGTCTACGGGGCACGGCTCGCCTGGAGCCGAGTGCGGTCCGTACCGCGCCACGGCGATTTCCGGGTCGCGCTGCTTTGCGCGCTGCTCATCGTCGCGGTGGTGCTCACCGGCCGGCTGGCCGGCTCTGCCTGAGACGTGACGCGCGAGCGGTCGGGCCGGAGGCTCGTCGACCGCCAGCGCGAGCAAGTCGCCGTCGGCGATTCAGCTGAGCCGATGGAGGTGCCCGGCCTGGAAGGCGAGCACGGTGAGCGGTCCGCTGGTCGGGCCGGCTGTGGCCGCCCAGGCTGTCGCGCCGGGTGGGGCTTTCGGGGCCTGTCCCGTCGTGAGGGGCAGGCCCGTGATGCCGCCGCCGGTGACCGTGCCGGTCTGGTCGGTGATCAGGATGCAGTCGGGCCGGGCGCCGTTCACCACGGCCCAGCCGGTGATGATGCCGCCGGCGGCGGGGGCCGGGGCGTCGAGTGCTCCGGTGGCGTCGGCCGATGCCGGTCGGGCGGTGGTCAGGTCGAGGTGGCTGCCGAGTTCGGGGCCGTGGCAACCGAGCGTGAAGCTGTCGTCGAACGGGTACGCTCCCAGCGCCCGCGCCGCCGGGCCGGCGGCCCGCTGGATGTGCAGGGCATCGAGGGCGGCGGGGGCGTCGACCCGCAGCGCGATCGCGGCCAGCTCGAGCGGTGCGTAACTGCGGCGGACTTCGTCGGCTTTCCCGCCGCCGACGGCGTGGGTGACCAGGGAGAGTGCGGCGATCGCGACGACGAGGTACCTCGTCGGCCACTGTGGACGGTGCAAAGTGGTCAGCACGAGCAGGGAAGTGGTGGCCAGCGCGGCGACCAGGACGTACCGGCTGATCAGCCCGACGTTGCCGCCGGGAACGTTCGTCGTCGTCCGGCCGAGGGCGAGCATCGCCGCCAACGCGAACGCGTAGCAGGCCAGCCCGGCCCATCCGGCGTCGGTCGCCGCCGGCCGGTGGCTGACGGCGTGGCGCAGCAGGAGGGCGAGCAGGGCAATCGTGAGGCCGCCGGCGATCACCGCGAGGACGGCGATGTCGACCGACCACAGCCCGCCGATCGCGGCGGCGGCGACGGAGAGCCGTCCGTCCGGGTCGAAGGCGTCCGTCGCCCCGGACTGCGTTCCGGCGGGTTTGGTGAGCCACCAGGCGGCGAGGACGACCAGCCCCGCCGCGGCGGGGAGCACGACGCGAACCCGGGAATCCCTGCGCAGCCAAGCGATGAAGGCCAGGACGAACCAGATCGGCAGTGCCGCCCCGAAGCTCAGGCAGCCCAGCACGGCGGCCACGTACGCGCCGGCCGGGCGGCCGCGGTGGGCGCAGGCGATCGCGATCGTGCAGAACGTGACCGCGGGAACCCAGCTGACGCCGTTCGTGCCCTGCAGCCACAGTTCGGTGGCGTGGGAGCTGAACAGCAGCCAGGACACCGCCGCGGTCAAGGTCACGCGCGTGACCGGGTTGAGGGTTCGCGGCAGCATCGTGCGCAGCGCGAACACCGCGACGGCGAGCAGGGCGACCGTCAGGACGGTCAGGACGCGGTTGTCCCCGCCGAACCACGCGGCGTCGGCGTAGAACAGCAGCGAGGGCACGACGAACGGCTGGTCGAGGTGGTAGGTGAAGACCTGGCCGAGCAGGAGGTTGCCGTTGTCGTCGGTGATCTTCGCGAAGACGTGCCAGTAGTCGAGCAGCACGTGCATCCTGGGCGCCCGCACCGCGGCCAGGAGCGCCAGCGCGACCGGGACGGCGGCGAAAATCCACAGCGCCACGACGCCGAGCCGAGGCGCGGCGGTGCGGCGGACCTTCGCGGTCGTGCGCGGGATGGGTGCGGTGACGTCCGGGGCGTCGAGTGCGGACGGCGGCATGAGTCTCCTGGCCAGGGGCGACATGAGGCCCGCCGACAGCGGGCCGGCAGCATGGTATCCGGTGAGCTTCCCACCACTCGCGGCAGCAGCCGGCTCTCGTCCCGATCGGCGATCAATGGTGTTCGCCCAGCTGACGGCCGTACCGGACGGTAGGCTGTCGCCCCGACGAACAGAGGCCGGTCAACGGCCGTCCGCGAGGAGCACCACCATGTCAGCCGATCGGGCCGGGGCACGGACCCGCCATCCCCGCCACCAGCGCCGCGGTGAGGCCCGGCTGCCGGCCGTCGTCGCGACGCTCGTGGCCATTGCGCTCTACCTGGCCCTGCCGGAACAGCTGCTGCTCGCTCCCCGGTTCGTGGTGCCCGCGCTGGAGGTCCTGCTGCTGGTGCCGCTCGTCGCGATCAACCCGCGGCGCGTCACCCGGCAGACCCGGCTCTCCCGCGTCCTGTCGCTGTCGCTGGTCGCGGTCATCGGCGTCACCAACCTGGGCGCCCTGGTGCTGCTCATCCACGACCTCGTCGGCGGCGCGGCCGACAGCGGCCGGGCCCTGCTGCTGGGTGCGCTGCAGGTGTGGCTGACCAACGTGATCGCGTTCGGGCTGGCCTACTGGGAGCTCGACCGCGGCGGCCCGGTCAAACGCACCCAAGCCGGCCGCGCCGACCTGCCGCCGGCCGACTTCCGGTTCTCCCAGGACGAAACCGCCGACAACGTCGTGGAAGTGGCCGAAGGTTCGAGCATCAAGTCCGACTGGGTGCCGACCCTGCTGGACTACCTGTACGTTTCGGTCACCAACTCGACGGCGTTCAGCCCCACCGACACCATGCCGCTGTCGTCGCGGGCGAAGGTGCTGATGGCGGTGCAGAGCGTCGCGGCGCTGCTGACGTCGTTGCTGGTCATCGCCCGCGCGGTCAGCGTGCTGAAGTAACGCGGCCGGTGCCGGTCCGGGAGGTGGATACTCGGACCCATGCGATCGCCACAACCCGACCCGCACCGCGTCGTCGCGCTGGTGCTTCCCGGGGTGATCACCTTCGACCTCGCCATCGCCGCGCAGGCCTTCGGGCACCAGGAGCAGGCGCACCTCTACCGGTTCGCCGTCTGCACACCGCGCCCCGGACGGGTGGCGACCCAGTCGCCGTTCGCGATCGACGTCGAGTGTGGACTGGCGGAGCTCGAGCAGGCCGACACGATCATCGTGCCGGGATACCGGCCGCTCGTGGCCCCGCCGCAGCCCGTGCTGGACGCGCTGCGGTCGGCGCACGCTCGGGGCGCGCGGATCGCGTCGGTGTGCGTCGGCGCTTTCGCGCTGGCCGCCACGGGCCTGCTCGACGGCCACGTCGCGACCACCCACTGGCGGGAGGCGGCCGAGTTCCGCCGCCGGTTCCCCGCGGTCCGCCTCAACCCGGGCGTTCTCTACGTCGACAACGGCCAGCTGCTGACCAGCGCCGGCCTGTCCGCCGGAATCGACCTGTGCCTGCACATGATCCGGCAGGACCACGGTGCGGCGGCCGCGTCCCGGGTCGCCCGCCACATGGTCGTCGCGGCGCACCGGCCCGGTGGGCAAGCGCAGTTCGCGAGCCAGGTCAGCGAAGACGACGGCCTGTCGGCGACGTTCGGGTGGATGGTCGGCGAGATGCACCGGCCGCTGACCGTCGCCCAGATGGCCCGGCACGCGGGGATGCCGGAACGCAGCTTCGCGCGCAAGTTCCGCGCCCGGACGGACATGACCCCGATGCGCTGGCTGGCCACCCAGCGGCTGCTGGAAGCGCAGCGGCTGCTCGAGTCGACACCACTGCCGGTCGAGGACATCGCGGAGCGCACCGGGCTGGGCACCGCGGCCAACCTGCGCCTGCACATGGCGCGGCAGCTCGGAACGACGCCGACCGCCTACCGGAAGCTGCGCGCGGCGGGGGAGCCGCTCAGCGCGTCGTAGTGGCCGGAGTCTTTCGCCGGCTGGCTGTCCTGCCCCTGGTCGGACCCGCGCCCGGCCAGCAGGCTTGAGGCATGAACAACTTCAAGGAACTGCTGGACAACAACGCGCGCTTCGCCGAAACCGACGCCAAGGAGAAGGTGCCGGCCATCCCGTTCGTCCCGAACAAGCAGGTCTACGTCCTCACCTGCATCGACCCCCGGGTGGACCCGGCGGCCACCATGGGCCTCGAACTCGGGGACGCCATCGTCGCCCGCACGGTCGGCGGCCGGGCGAACCGGTCCTTCCTCGACGACCTGGCGTGGATCAGCTACCTGCACGAAACCAAGACCCCGGACGCGGAGTGGTTCGAGCTCGCGGTCGTCCACCACACGGACTGCGGTTCGGCGTTGATGGCGGACCCGCGGCTGCGCCGGGGGTTCGCCGAACTCGGTTTCGACGACGGGGAAATCCGGCGGACCGCGGTCGTCGACCCGGCCGACACGGTCCCGGTCGACGTGCAGGCGATCCTCGACGCGCCGGCGGTGTCGGGACGCATCGAGGTCTCCGGCTACCGCTACGACGTGCAGACCGGCCGCCTCGAGCAGGTCGTCGCGCCGCGGTCCCGGGACGGCCGGTAGGCCCGATGGACCACCGTCCACTGAGGATCGGCGCGCTCCTGTTCGAGGGACTGGACCAGATCGACTTCACCGGTCCGTACGAGGTCCTGGCCAAGCTGTCGGATTCGACGTTCACCACCTACGGCCCGGTCGCCGGCCCCGTCGCCGACACGACCGGCCTGGTCCTGCGGGCCGACGCGGTGCTCGAAGAAGCGCCGCAGCTCGACGTGCTGCTCGTACCCGGCGGCCCGGGGCAGCAGAAGCTCATGGACGACGACCGGGTACTGGCCTGGCTCCGGAGCCAGGCCGCGGGCGCCGGCTGCGTGTTCTCCGTCTGCACCGGTGCCCTGCTGCTCGGCGCGGCCGGTCTGCTGCGCGGGGTCCGGGCCACCACCCATTGGGCGGCCCTGCACCTGCTGCCGTACTTCGGCGCGGACGCTACGGACGAGCGGGTCGTCTTCGACGGACGCCTGGTGAGTGCCGGCGGTGTCACCGCGGGGATCGACGGCGCGCTCCGCGTCGCGGAACTGCTCCGCGGCACCGAAGAGGCGCAGACCATCCAGCTCCTGCTGCAGTACGCGCCCGAGCCGCCGTTCGACTGCGGTACGCCCGCGACCGCGCCGCAGCACATCGTCGACGCGGCCCTGCGGCCCATCGGCGACCTCACCGCGGCGCGGCTGGTCACCACACGGCGGTTCGCCGACCGGGAGCGGGCGGCCGGAAGCAGGCGGACCGATACCGGCTCGGCGTGAGTCCGGTGCGGCATCGGCTCAAGCGGCGAAGGGGCGGTGCCCGGCCAGCTGCCAGTGCACGGTCGCCGGCGTGCAGTTCCGGCGGCGGCACCGGACCGCGCTGACCGCTCGCGCTACCGCGCGGATCCGCCGTGCTCGGCGATCCACTGCGCGAGGGCGGCCAGGGTGGTTTCGGCGCTGCCGGCCATGAAGTCACGCAAGGCCTCCAGCTCGGCCCGGTTCCTTCCGAGCACCGGGTCGAAGCGCAGCAGCCGCCAAGACTGCTGGACGAGGCTGCCTCGTCCCCGGGGACGAAGGTCCCAGCACCAGCGGACGATGCCCTCGTCGGTGCCGCCGACGACGAAGCTGAACGCGGTTCCGGGATCGGCCCGCTCCACTTGGGACCGCGTGGTCCATTCCCGGCCTTCCCTGCGGTTGGTGCCGCTGAACCACGCGCCCGGCCACGGGCCCTCGCCGTCGTCGTAGGCGACGCCGCTCGCCGTGGGGCTCCACCGGCCGATCGCGGAGACGTCGCTGATCAGCTCGTAGACGCGGGCGGGGGCGGTGTCGACCCACGCGTTCCTGGTGAAGGCGATGCCGGTCACGTCGAGGTCACTGGTGATGTTCACGGGTCAAGCCCACCCGCGCGGGCGCCCGGTGGCCAGCCCCGCCGTTGCCTACCCCAGCTGGGGCAGGCTGACGGCGGCGGTGCGATCGATACTGGAGCCATGACCGGAAAGACGCAGCTCGGCGCCTTCCTCCAGACGCGGCGCGCCCAGCTGCGTCCCGGAGACGTCGGGATGCCCGCCTACGGCGAGCGCCGGCGCGTACCGGGGCTGCGCCGGGAAGAGCTGGCCCTGCTCGCCGGGGTCAGTGCTTCGTACTACACCCGGCTGGAGCAGGGACAGTCGCAGAGCGCTTCAATCGAGGTCCTCGACGCGATCGCCGGGGCACTGCGGCTGGACGACTCGGAACGGCGGCACCTGCACGACCTGGCCCGCGCCGACCGGCGCCGTCCCCGGAACCGGCGTCCCGCCCCGGAGCGGGTGACCGAAGCGGGCGCTCAGCTGCTGGACGCCTTGGCGGGTGTTCCCGCGATCGTGCTCGGCCGGCGCAGTGACGTCCTGGCCTGGAACCGGCTGGGACACGCGCTGTTCGCCGGCCACCTGGACTTCGCCGCTCCGGCGAGGACTGCCGAACGCCCGAACATGGCCCGGCTCTACCGCGACGTGCTGTGCAGCCGGGTGCACACCCCGCAGGACGACGCCGTGCTGGCCGGGCTGGGCCGGTCCGTCCTCGCATGAACGAACGTCCGGATCGCATGACTCGGGTCTGCTGTGGACTCCCGCATTCGCCTCGGCGGCCCGGCTGTGCGGTGAACCCGGCTCCGGAGCCGCCGAAGTCGTCGACTGCCGTGGTCGTTCGCCGGTCCTGAAGGATTCGACCGCACGCGCGAGCCGGCCGCGCCGTGATCGGCGGCGACCTGGTGGTCGATGAGTCCCTTGGGCAGGACAAGCGGGGTGGCGGGGGACGCCCAGCGGCACGCTGGCCCGGATGATCGTGGCCGGTCCGGACTGGTTCATGGCCAGGCTGGACTCCTCGATCGAGTACTCCTCGTCGTCGGCGCCCCCGGCGACTAGCGGCAGGCCTTCCCCCGGCAATCCCCGATGACTCTCGCCCTCGCGGAAATCCCCCGACCTCCGGCCGGCTCCATGAGCCGGACCGGCCCGCGGCTACACCGTCCTCTGTGGAGCACCTTCATAACCGTCGGCGAGATAGGCGTCCAGCCGGCGGCGACGCTCGGCGAGGTTTTCCTCCTGCCGCTTGAGTTCGTCACGAACCTGCCGGACGCGCGTCAGGAGTTCGGCGCAGTCGCCACGCGGGTGCCCGTCCCGGGCGCAGGGCAGGACGTCCCGGACCACGTCGGACGACAGACCGGCGTGGAACATGTCCTGGACGAACGCGACGACCTCGATCGACTCGGGGGCGTACTCACGGTAGCCGTTGGGCCGGTGTCAGCGCGCGAGGCCCGGTGCTCGACGGCGATCCGGCCCGGTTCCGTTCGCTGATCGACGTCAACGTCGCCGCGTTGACCGAGCTCACGACGCTCCTGGTGCCCGCGATGGCCGCGCGTGGCCACGGAGCCGTGGTCAACATCGCCAGCACCGGGGGATACCTACCCGCCCCTTACCTGGCGGTGTACGCGGCGACGAAGGCGTACGTCGTCTCGTTCACCCAGGCGCTGTGGGCCGAAACCCGCGGCACCGGGGTCCGGGTGGTGGCGGTCAGCCCCGGACCGACGAAGACGCCGATGAACAGCCGCGGCACGCGCAGCGCCGAGGCGGTCGCCGCCACTGTGGTGCGTGCCCTGGCGGGCCGGGGACCGGCGGTCATCGACGGCAGAACCAATGCGCTGATCGTTCTGCTGTTCGGCAGGCTGCTGCCGACGCGCCTTGCCCTCATCGTCGCGCGGCGGATGATGGCCAAGCCGGGCTGACCGAGCCGTGACGTCGGCGCGACCTCCTCCGGCCGGCCGGGACGGGGCACCCGGGCAAGGTGGTACCGACGGGCTCCTGGCTGTCGCAGCGATCGAAGATCACGCTGGAACCGTGGAGCGAACGGAACTCGCGGGACAGCGGGACCACGTCGGCCCGCTGTCCCTCCCCGTCCGAAAGGAAGCCATGTCCCTCCTCCGGTCCACCGGCCTGCGGCGGCGCACCGCCACGCTCGGCCTCGCCGTTCTCCTCGCTGCGGGCGCCACCGCTCCGGACGCCCTCGCGGCCCCGGCACACCGGGCCGCCGGTACCCACCTGGTTGACGTGCGGGTCGTCGCCCGCTTCGACCGGTCCGCGGGCCAGGCCGCCGAGAGCATCGCCCCGGAGCCCGGCGGCAGCGTGGTCATCGGCATGATCCCGGCCCGCCAGGTGGTGCGGGTCGCGCCGGACGGGGCCGTCCGGGTGCTCGTCACCATGCCGCTGCCCCCGGGCGGTGGCGGTACCACGCCGGTCATCGGGACACCCGTGGTCACCGGGGTCGCCCGCTCGGGCCGCGGCGACGTGTACTTCCTCTATTCGGCGGGACAGGGTGGCCTGACCGGGATCTGGCAGGTCCGCCCGTCCGGGGCGCCCCGGCTCGTCGTGCCGCTGCCCGCCGACACGATGCCGAACGCCTTGGTCGTCGACGGCGACCGCTTCCTGGTCACCGACTCCACCGGCGGGCGCATCTGGCAGGCCCCGCTGCGCGGCGGCGCGGCCTCCGTGTGGTCGGCGGATCCGGCCCTGGCCCCCGCCGGCTTCTTCGGCGCCAACGGCCTGAAAGTCCACGACGGCGCCGTGTGGGCGAGCAATTCCGACCACGGCACCATCGTCCGCATCCCGGTGGCCGCGGGCGGCGGCGCCGGCCGTGCCCAGGTCCGGGCCGGGGGACTGGCCGGCATCGACGACTTCGACTTCACCGGCCGGGGCACCGAAATCTTCGCCGCGATCAACCAGACCGGCAAGCTCGTGCGAATCGGCTCGGACGGCACCCGGGAAACCCTGCTCGACGCCGAGGACGGCATGCAGGGGACCACCGCCGTCGTCGTCCGGGGGAACCGGGTGTACGTCACCAACGGCGCCAACCTGGCCGGGAACAACCCGGACCTCCTGCTCGCGCGGCTGCGGCGCTGACCGCTGCCGCCGTCAGGGTGCCGACGTCGGCAGATCGGACAGGTCCAGCACGAAGCGGTAGCGGACATCGTTGCGGCGCAACCGGTCGAGGGCTTCGTTCACCCGGGCCGAAGGGAGCACCTCGACGTCGGCCGTGACACCGTGCTCGGCGCAGAAGTCCAGCATGGCGGCGGTCGCGGGACGGCCGCCGCTGCCGGCCGAGCTCAGCTTCTTGCGGCCCACGAGCAGGTCCATCGTGCGGACGGTGACGGGGCCGAGGTGACCCAATTGGCTGAGGGTCCCGTCGACGGCGACCAGCCCGAGGTAGGGACCGAGGTCGTGCGGTGCGGAGATGGTGTCGATCACCACGTCGAACCGGTCGCGGGCGGCGGCCAGCTGCTCCGCGTCCGTGGACACGACGACGTCCTCGGCACCCAACCGGCGGGCGTCGGCGGCTTTGCCCGCCGTCCGGCTGATGACGGTCGTCTCCGCACCGAGCGCGACGGCGAACTTGACCGCGAGGTGCCCGAGGCCGCCGAGCCCGGCCACCGCGACTCGCGTGCCCTTCCCGGCTCCGAGACTGCGCAACGGTTCCCACACCGTGATCCCGGCGCACAGGAGCGGCGCCGCGGCCGCCGGATCGAGCCCGGCGAACAGGGGGTAGGCGAACCGGTCGCGGACGACGTACTCGCGGGCGTACCCGCCTGAGGTCGTCGAGCCGTCACGGCGGTCGGTACCGCCGTAGGTCAGGGTGGGGAACTCGCGGCAGAAGTTCTCCTGACCCGCTTCGCACATGACGCAGGCACCGCACGAGTCGACGATGTTGCCGACGGCGACCGGGTCGCCGACGGCGAACGCCGTGACCGCGGAGCCCACCTCGGTCACCACTCCCGTGAACTCGTGCCCCGGCACGAGCAGGCCCTCGGAATGCGCCTCGAGGGAATGGACGTCGGTGTGGCAGACCCCGCAGTAGTCGACCCGGACGGCGATGTCGTCCGGGCGGAGATCCCGCCGGGGGACCGGCACCCGCCGCAGCGCGCCGGCGTCGCCGTCCACTCCCCATCCCGTGGTCATCCGCATGTCTTCTCCTCTGGCAAACAGACTGTTCGGTCTATTTCACTGTAGCCGCGGGATCAGACCGAAGCAAACCAACTGGTCTGTTTGGTAAGCTCGCCCGATGGCCGACCACCCCACGACCGCCCGCGGCACCGCCACTCGCGACCGCATCCTCGAGGCGGCGACCCGGGAGTTCGCCGAGTACGGGATCGCGGGCGCCCGCATCGACCGCATCGTGAGCACGGCCCGGACCAACAAGGCGCAGCTCTACGCGTACTTCGGCAGCAAGGACGGGCTGTTCGACGCGATCTTCTTCGCTTCGCTGGAACGGATCGTGAACGTCGTCCCGATCGACGCCACGGACCTCGCGGACTGGGCCGTGCGCCTCTACGACGAGTACCTGCGCCGCCCCGACCTCATCCGCTTGGCCACGTGGGCGCGCCTCGAGCGGCGCCCGGCCGGCTATTTGGTCGCCGAAGCCGACCGGCTCGACGACGAAAAGCTGCGCGCGATCGCCGCGGCGCAGGCCGACGGGCTCGTGCGGCCCGGTGACCCGTTCGACGTGATGGCCGTGGTCATCGCGATGTCGATGGCGTGGTCACCGGTCAGCAACGTCTACGCGGCGACCGCGGACGAGCCCCGGCAGCGGCACGACGAACGCCGCGCCCTGCTGCGGGACACCGTCCGGCGGGCGGTGATGACCGGGTGAGTCCGGCCGCGGGTGATCACCGAGGGCTTAAGAACCCGCCCGCCCTGCTCGACCGGTCGCCGCCGCATGGACGCCGCCGGACGGGGTACAGGTCAGCAAAACGACCTTGAGGAGGCGGGTATGGCCGAGGACCAGCACAGCCAGGAGACCGCGGAGCGGCATCCGGGCCCCGACGAGCAGGAGGGGCAGGAGCAGCCGCAGCCGGGTTCCGGTGAGGCGATGGACCCGGCACCGGATCACGGTGAGGACTCCTACCGCGGCAGCGGACGGCTCGAGGGCCGCCGGGCGGTGATCACCGGCGGCGACTCCGGGATCGGCCGGGCGGTGGCGATCGCGTTCGCCCGGGAGGGCGCGGACCTGGTGTTGTCGTACCTGAAGGAGGAGCAGGACGACGCCGAGCGCACGGCGGAGCTGGTGCGGGCGGGGGGGCGGCGGGTCGTGCTGGTGCCCGGGGACATCCGCGACGAGCAGCACTGCACGAAGATCATCGACACGGCGGTGTCCGAGCTCGGCGGCATCGACGTGCTGGTGAACAACGCCGCTTACCAGATGGCACAGGAAGAAGGCCTGCTCGCGATCTCCACCGAACAGTTCGACCGGGTGCTGAAGACCAACCTGTACGCGATGTTCTGGCTGTGCAAGGCGGCTGTCCCGCACATGCCGCGGGGGTCGGCGATCATCAACACCTCGTCGATCCAGGCGTTCCAGCCGTCGCCGGAGCTGCTGGACTACGCGACGACGAAGGCCGGGATCGCGAACTTCACCAAGGGGCTGGCGCAGGACCTGGCGGACAAGGGGATCCGGGTGAACTCGGTGGCGCCCGGTCCGGTGTGGACACCGCTGATCCCGGCCACGATGCCGGCGGAGAAGGTGGACTCCTTCGGCGAGCAGACCCCGATGGGCCGCGCCGGGCAGCCGGCCGAACTGGCTCCGGCGTTCGTGTTCTTCGCTTCGCAGGAGTCCAGTTACGTCACCGGCGAAGTCCTGGGTGTCACAGGTGGACAGCCGTTGACCTGACCGGGTTTCCGAGGAAGGCGGACCGCTTCCGCTCGGCGAAGCCGGGGGAAACCCTGCGAGCGGAAGCGTTCGTCGCTCACAGGTCCTGGCGGTGCTCGACGAGCCAGGCGGCGACCTGGTGCAGCTTCATGTTGTTCTGCTGGGAGGCCTCGACGAGGATCCGGAACGCCCGGACCGGGTCGACGTCGTGGTGCTGCATGAGGATGCCTTTGGCCATGCCGATGGTGTCGCGGTGCTCGACCGCGGCGCGCAGGTGGGCTTCCTGCTGGGCGGCGGAGAGGGCGATGGCGGCGTGGGTGGCGAACATGCGGCCGTCCTCGGCGGTCCGGTCGCTGAAGGCGTCGGAGTGGCCGGAGTAGAGGTTGAGGGCGCCGAGGGTGCTGTCGGTGAGGAAGAGCCGGTAGGACAGCATCGACCGCACCCCGGTATCCGCGGCGGCCGGCGCGAACTGCGGCCAGCGGGGTTCGGCGGTGAGGTCGTCGACGAGGAAGATCTCGTGTTCGGCGATGGCGTCGACGCACGGTCCTTCGCGGGTGCGGTACTGGATCCGGTCGATTTCGGTGACCTGGTCCGTGGTGGGCGCGACGGTGCGGATGCGGCCTCCGCGCTCGGCGAGGGAGATCCCGGCCTGTTCGGCACCGTCGATGTGGTCGACGGCGGCCTTGACGATCGCACTGAGCGTGGCGTCGACGTCGGGCTCGGCCTGTAGTGAGCGGGCGATCCGGCCGAGGACCTCGGCGAGTCCGGTGTCGGACTCGTTCCCGTGTTCGCTGTGGTTCATCCCCGCCTCCCGCCCGGTTCGACACGGCGGGATACCCAGGTCGGGCTCGATCATCACACTGAGGTTTTCGGGAACCGGCGGCCTCCCGGCAGGCCGCTCGCGTGGCGACCGGTCAGTCCGCGCGGGCGTCGTCCTTGATCTTTTCGTCTTTGGCCTGTTCATCCTTGGCCTGTTCGTCTTTGATCTTTTCGTCTTTGGCCTCTTCGACCCGGTGGGTCACCCGCAGCAGCCGGATCGAGGTGACCAGGCCGACGCCGCCGACGATGTTGCCGAGCGAAGACCAGGCCAGCGCGACGGCCCAATCGCCCCACGAATAGTGCGCCGCGCCGCCCAGCAGGCCGGCGAACATGACGATCGAGTCGAGGATCGAGTGGAACAGCTGGGCCCCGACGAGGAGGAACGACATGGCCACCGCGGCGACGAGCTTGACGCCCACCGCATTGGTCGCGTGCTGCATCCGGGTCATCAGCGTGATCACCGCGCCGGCCAGCACGGCCAGCAGCAGCGAGCGCCAGGAGACGCCGAGTTCGGCGTAGTGGAGGCCGTTCTCGGCCGCGGTGTCCCGGAGATCGGGCAGCGCGACGACGATCATGCCGGCCATCACGAAGCCGCCGGCCAGGTTCGCGACCAGGGTGACCAGCCACAGCCGGAGCAGCCGCGGCCATGTGCCCATGCCGGAGGCCAGCGCGGTGACGGGGACGAGGAAGTTCTCGGTGAACAGCTCGCTGCGCGCGAGCAGCAGCGCGACGAAGCCGATGGTGAACGCCGCGGCGCCCAGCAGCGGCCGGCCGGTCTGGTGCTCGACCACCAGGTAGGCCAGCACTCCCACGGCGACGTCCACACCGCCGAGCAGGCCCGTGGCCACCAGCGGCAGCAACGGGCGCCCGAGCCGGTCGCGGCCTTCGGCGACGATCCGGTCGAACGCCTCTTCCACCTCCGGTTCGGTCCGGCTCCCGGCCGCGGACCGCAGGGGAAGGCTCCCGTCGTCACCTGGCATCGCGTCTCCCGCCTGTTGCGATCCGCGCGGACCCGGATCGGGTATCGCCGACTGCGCGCTTACCCGGAGGGACGGGAACTACTCGCCGCCGTGCCGCAGCGTGCCGGCCGTGTCCGCGTCCCGTACGGCGTCGGGGCCGGCTCTTCGTGGGTCTGCGCTTCCGGGGTCCTCGCAGGGCCTGCCCAGGCCACCGGCGTCCGGCCTACCGTCGAGGCATGGACATCACTTCCCGCACCGTTTTCGTCGCCGGCGCGACCTCGGGCATCGGCCTCGAGCTGGCCCGCCGGTTCCGCGCCGCCGGCAGCACCGTGATCGTCGGCGGCCGGCGCACCGACCTCCTCGCCCGGCTCGCCGGCGAAGGGTTCACCACCGTCGAGATCGACGTGGCCGACGCCGGGTCCGTGACCCGGGCGCGTGACGAGGTGCTGCGGGCCCACCCGAGCGTCGATACCGTGATCACCATGGCAGGCACCGGGGCCCCCGAGGACCTCCACGACCCGGCCCACTTCGACACGGCCCGGACGACCATCGAGGTCAACGTCCTGGGCACCATCCGGGTCATCGACGCGTTCACGCCGCACCTGCTCTCGCTCGGCCGCGGCACCGTCGTCACGGTCAGCTCCGGGATCGGCTTCCTGCCCTTCCCGCTCATGCCCACCTACGGCGCCTCCAAGGCCGCCGTCCACGCCTACACCGAGGCCCTGCGCGCGCAGCTGGCCGGCACCGGGGTGGAGGTCGCCGAGCTCGTGCCGCCGGCCGTCGCGACCACGATCGGGGGCAGCAACCCGCACGCTCTCGCCCTCGACGCCTACGGCGCCGAAGTCATGGACCTGCTGGCGCAGAACCCGACGCCGCGCGAGCTGCTCGTGCAGCGGGTCCTCATGCACCGGTGGGCCGAACGCGACGGCACCTACGACGAGCTCGTGGCCCAGCGCTCACAGGCACTTTCGACGCTGCCCGGCCGCGCCGCCCGGGCCGATGCGCTCACATGAGCGACACCTCTGAAGGGAACCGGCTCGGCGCCTACCTGCGGGCCCGTCGGGGCCTCGTCACGCCCGAGCAGGCCGGCATCGCGGCGGGCGGCACCCGCCGGGTGCCGGGCCTGCGTCGCGAAGAGCTCGCGATGCTGGCCGGCATCAGCGCCGACTACTACCTGCGTCTCGAGCGCGGCCGCGACACCCACCCCTCGCCCCAGGTGCTCGACGCGCTCGCCCGCGTGCTGCGCCTCGACGAGGCCGAGCGCGACTACCTGCACAGCCTGGCCACGCCGCCACCGCGCAGCCGGCGCCGCCGGACGCCCGAGCGCGTGCCGGCCCGGCTGCACCACCTGCTCGCGGCCGTGGGGGTGCCGGCGTTCGTGGAGGGCCGGGCCTTCGACGTCCTCGCGGCCAACGAGCTGGCGACCGCGTTCTCGCCCCGCCTGCGCCCCGGCGAGAACCGCCTGCGCTCGCTCCTGCTGGACCCGGAAGAGCAGGCGTTCCACGAAAACTGGGCCGCGGCGGCGGCGGGGTTCGTCGCCGCGCTGCGGGAGTCGATCGGCGTCGACGTCGACGACCCGAGGTTCGTGGAGCTCGTCGGCGAGCTGTCCCTGAGCAGCGGGCGGTTCCGCGAGCTGTGGGCGCGACACGACGTCCGCGCGCTCGACGGCGGCACCACGACCGTGCACCACCCGGTCCTCGGCCGGTTGCAGCTGCACCGCGACAAGCTGCCCGTGGACGGGGTTCTGCTCGTGCTCTACTACGCCGACGCGGGCAGTGAGAGCGCCGAGAAGCTCGCGCTTCTGGCTTCTCTGGTGGAACCGAAGAGCTGATCGTCCGTCGGTCCGGCCACCCGCGACGGCGGCAACCGGGCTCAGGCGATGATCGCCTGCTGCCGGCCGGTCCTACGAGTCGCGCGACAAGTATTCGGTCCAGCCGCGCGCGGCCCGCAGCAACCCTTCGTGGGAAGCATCGTCGAAGGCGCGCAACTTCAGGAAGTGCTGCGTGATCGTCAGGCCGAGGATGCCGCTCACGGTGATCAGGGCGCGCAGGTGTGCGTCCTCGCCCTCCAGCGACCTGGCGAGGTTGTCGACGCGTTCGTCGAGGTAGGACCGCATCGAGTCGGCGGCTTCCGGCACCGTGAGCATGGACCGGACGAGGGCGCTCGTCTCCGGGGGCAGTTCGCGCAGCCGGTTGGCGAGCACCTCCAGCAGGTGCTCGGCGGCGCTCTCGGCGTCATCGTCGGGCAGCTGGACCGCGGCGGTGAACAGGGCCGCCTTCGAGCCGTAGTGCTGCATCACCAGCGAGGCGTCCACGCCCGCCACGGCGGCGATGCCCCGGATCGTCGCGCCCTCGAAGCCCCGGGTCGCGAACTCCTGCCTCGCGGCCTCGAGGATCCGCTGTGCGGTGCGGGCGCGTTTGGCGTCGCGAGACGTCTCGGTCATGGCTTCACTCTACGCACGTTGAGCGATTTGGGTAGCATCTCACTCAACGGCGGTTGAGCGGACCGCCCGGACCGGGAGACCTGACGTGACCCTGATCGCGATCGAAGAACACTGGAACCTGCCCGAGCTCACCTCGGCGGTGAAGGCACTCCCGGACGACCGGGGTGACGCGAGCGTCGTGCTCGACGAGCTGGGCGACAACCTCGAGCGCCTCGACGACATTGGCGACGCCCGCATCGCGGCGATGGACACCCAGGGCGTCGACCTGCAGATCCTCTCGCTGGCGCCCCCCGGCACGCACCCGCTGGAGCCGGCGGACGCGCGGGCGCTGAGCAGGCGGGCCAACGACGTCGCCGCCGAGGCGGTCCGCAGGCACCCCACGCGGTTGCGGGCCTTCGCCACCCTGCCGATGGCGGACCCGGAGGCCGCCGCCGCGGAGCTGGAACGCGCGGCCGGGCTCGGGTTCGTCGGAGCGATGGTCTACGGGCGGACGGCCGGGACGCCGCTGGACGACCCGCGCTACGACGAGCTGTTCGCCACGGCCGCGGCGCTGCGGCAGCCGATCTTCATCCACCCGCAGATCCCTTCCCACACGGTCCGCGAAGCCGTGTACAGCGGCTTCGACCCGATGACCGACCTGGCCTTGGCGACGTTCGGCTGGGGCTGGCACCTGGAGGCAGCGCTCGCCGCCCTGCGCCTGATCGTCCGCGGCACCTTCGACCGCCACCCCGGCCTGCAGCTCGTGCTCGGCCACTGGGGCGAGCTGTTGTTGTTCTGGACCGACCGCACCGACAGCCTCTCGGGCCTCGCGGGCCTGGACCGGAAGGTGTCGGACTACGTCCGCTCCCACATCCACATCACCAGTTCCGGGATGTTCAACCCCGTCCTGCTCCGCCATGTCCTGGAGGTGACGACGCCCGACCGGCTGTTGTTCTCGACCGACTACCCCTTCCAGAAGCCGGTCAAAGCGGACATCGAGAAGTTCCTCACCGAGTTCCCCGCCGGCGAGGCCCGCGACAAGTTCACCGCGGGCAACGCCGGCGCCCTCTTCGGTATCGACATCGCTTCCTTGAAGGAACAGGAATGACATCTCAGGAGATCAAGGCACGGTCTGGGCCGGAAGAAGCCAACGCCGCCTTCTTCCTCGACGGCACCCGCGAGCGGGACTGACTTCCGCGCCGGCGATGCGCACTTCCCCGGCGTGGGTGCTTCCCGCGCTCGGAATCAGCCGGTCACGGCGCTGTTGACCGTGCCGAAGTCGAGACCGCTCGTCAACGCGGTGTAGGTGCCGTGTTCGAGCAGTTCGGCCGCGGCGCGCTGGGCGACGGCGTAGGCCGCCTGGGCGATCGCCGTGCCGACGCTGATCCGGCGGACGCCGACCGCTGCCAGCTCCGCGACGGTCGGCGCGCCCGGCCACACCATGACGTTGACCGGCAGCGGGCTTTCCTGCACGAGTACCTCGAGCGTCTCCAGGTCGACCAGGCCGGGCACGAAGAGGCTGTCCGCGCCCGCGGCGGCGTAGGCGCCCGCGCGGGTCAGGACGTCGTCCAGACGGCCCTCGGGTGCGCCGATGCCGAACAGGTGGACGTCGGTGCGGGTGTTGATCCACAGCTCGGGCAGGCCGGCCGCCGTCGCCGCTTCCCGGGCCGCGCGGACCCGCCCGGCCTGCGCCGGTACGTCGAAAAGCGGACCGCCGGGGGCGGTCGAGTCCTCCAGGTTGATCCCGACCGCGCCGGCCTCGACGACCGCGCGCACGGTGGCCGCGACGTCGTCGTAGCCGCCCTCGATGTCGGCGGTCACCGGGACGTCGACGACGCGCACGATCCGCGCGACCAGTGCGGCCATCTCCGCGCGCGTCAGCCCGTGCCCGTCGGGGCGTCCCGCGGACCAGGCGACGCCGCCGCTGGTGGTGGCGATCGCCGGGGCGCCGGCCCGCGCGATGAGGGCCGCGCTGGCGGCGTCCCAGGCGTTCGGCAGCACCAGCGTGCCCTCGTGCAGGGCACGCAGTTTCTCGGCGAGCTCCCGCCGGTTCGTGGACATCCGTTCTCCTTTTCGGTGTTCAACCGGCCGATGTGGACACACCGGCGGCGATCAGGTGGGTGGCGGCGAAGGCGCGCCACGGGTGCCAGGCGGCGGCCAGGCGGCCGGCGTCGGCGGAGGGGTCGTGTGCTCGCAACGTCGCGTCAAGGGTGCGCTCGGTGGCCGGGAAGGCGTCGGCGTGGCCCAGCCGCAGCGCGATCTCCTGGGCGGTGCTCTCCTCGATGCCGGGCAACGCCGTCAGCGCCGCGGTGCAGCGGGCCAGGCTCGCGCCGGGGTCGAGCAGGTTCTCGTCGGCTGCCACCGCAGAGGCGAACGTGCGCAGCGTCCGCTCGGTCGCCGCGGAGAGCCGGGCCCCGGTCAGGTCCCCCCGGGCCAGGGTCCCGGCCGACGGGAACAGGTGGGTGAGACCGTGTTCGAGGCCCGGCACCGGCCGGCCCGCCGCCTCGACCAGCCCGGCCAGCTGCGTCCGCACGTCCGTGCGGCCGCTGTCCTGGCCGAGCACGGCCGCCACGGCGATCTCGAAGGGCCCCCAGGCGCCGGGCACGCGCAGGCCGGGCCGCGCGCGCAGCAGGGGACCGATCACCGGGTCGGCGGCGAGCCCGGCTTCGGCCGGTGCCGTGTCGGCGTCGACGCCGAACATCCGCCCGACGCGGTCGACGACGTGGATGAGGCCTTCCCAGAACGGCATGTGCGCGGTGAGCAGCAGGTGGTCGTCGTCCCCGCGCGTCACTTCGATGACGCCCGCCTCGCCGTCGAGGCTGATCGTGCGGCGGTAGACGCCGTCTCGCACCGACTCCACACCGGGGACCGCGCGCTCGGCCAGGAATGCGCTCAGCGCCTCCCAGTGCAGGGGCGGTGGGAACGGCAGCCGCATCATCAGCCCGCCGTCCGCGGCGAGCCGGTCGGCCTTGCGGCGCCGGTTGCGCAGCTCGACCGGGGACGCGCGGAAGACCAGCTTCATGTCCCGGTTGAACTGGCGGAGGCTGCCGAACCCGGACGCGAACGCGACGTCGGCGACGGTCAGGTCGGAGTCGTCGAGCAGGCGGCGCGCGAAGTGCGCCCGCCGCGAGCGAGCCAGCCCGTCCGGCGTCACGCCGAGGTGGTCCCGGAAGAGCCGGCGCAGGTGCCGGGGCGACACCGCCAACCGCGCGCCGAGGGCCGCCTCGGTCCCGGTGTCCAGCACCCCGGCGATGATCAGCTGCACCGCGCGGCAGACCAGCTCCGGCGCGTCGGCGCGGGCCGGGCCGGCGACGCGGTACGGGCGGCAGCGCAGGCAGGCCCGGAACCCCGCAGCCTCGGCCCCGGCGGCCAGCTCGAACGTCCTGACGTTCTCCGCGAGCGGCTTCGCCCCGCACCCGGGACGGCAGTAGATGCCCGTCGTGACCACGGCGGAGAAAGTCGTCATGCCCTCAGGTGTAGGCGATCCGGCCGGCGGACGCTAGCCAGATCCGGACACGACCACGAGGAGGAAGGACGACCAGCTGCTGGTCACTGTTGTCGTGGCGAACGACTTTCCGCTGTTGACGGGTCAGGTGCCGATTTCGGGCAGCGAAAAGCGTGCGACGCCGGTGATCGCGGCGAGCAGTTCCTCGACGCCGGCCAGCGTGAGCTCCTTGATTTCGTAATGCGTGGTGGAATACGCGTTGAGGAACGACGGGATCTCCTCCACCCGCCGCCCCGGCAGCACGACGGGCAGGATCCGCCGGGTGGCCCGGGGCAGGTCCCGGGTGAGGTTGTCGCGGATCATCGCGGCCTCGAACTGCGCCCCACGGCCCAGGTGCGGCTCCTCGGTCCCCTCCGCCCGCCGTTTGTAGTCGGGCGAAGCGATCACGAGCACGAAATCCGCTTCGGCGAGCTGCTCGATCGCCCACAGCGACCAGTCCCGGCGGCCGTCGTCGGCCCACTGGTCGAGCCGGACGTCGAGTCCCGCCCGGGTGCGCAGGAACGTCGCGAAGTCGCGGACGAGCGTGCGGTGCTGTTCGTCGTCGTGGGAATAGGTGACGAACACCCTCGGCGGCTTTCCCGTGCCCGGCGTGCCGCGTTGTTCCCTTGCCGCCGGCTCGGCCCGCGACGCGATGCGCGGGGCGGCCACTTCGGTGTCTCGGCGGACGTCACCGCCGCGCACGGAACCCTTGACGGTGCCGCCGAAGATCACCGGCCCGGTGTTCGTCCCGGTGTTGCTGAAGGAGTTGTGCTGGGACATGGGCGTTCCTCAGATCCGGGGCGCGAGGGTTCCGCCGGAGACGTCGCCTTCGACCACCCCGCCGAAGACCATCGGACCGGTGTTGCCGCCGTGGATGGTGACGTTGTTCGTCGTGACGGCGGCGACCCGGCGCTCGAACGACGCCGGCGAATACCCGGAATCGCTGAGCACCTTGCTGATCGCCGGCACCAGCCGGCTTTCCAGCAGCTTCGTGTACCGCTCGGCGTCGACGACCTGGAAGTAGTCGCGGGCGGCCTCGGCCGCGCCGAGTTCCCGCAACGTGCGCGCGGAGCCGTAGCGATTGGCGTTGAGCGTGTGCCCGTCGTGCGGCAACGGCCGGATCACCGTGAGCGCGGCCCAGAACCGGCCCGGGCCGGTCACCGGGAGCTTCAGCCACCGGAGGAAGCCTTGCCACACCGGCCGCCACCAGTCCGCGGTCATCGTGTCCCCGGCGCGGAGCTCCTGCCGGATCGGCAGGAGCACGCACGGCGTCCACTCGATGTACAGCGTGCTCTCCTCGACGGCCGCGTGCAGGAATGCCGAGAGGACGAGTTCCCGGTTCCACGTCTCGACCCGGAAGCAGAGGTAGTACCGCGCCCACTCGCGCGGGCGGTGGTAGATCCGCCCCGCCTCCTCCGTCGGCAGGTAGTACGCGGGCGGCTGGGAAACGCCGGCCAGGTAGGGCGTCGTGACCGGTTCGTGCACGCGGTCGACCAGGCCCTCGGCCGGGCTGAACACCATGCCTTCGACGTGCAGGTCCCGGAGGCGTTCGTCCGGCGACAGCGCGGCGTGCCGCTGCAGCTCCTCGACCGCGTTCCCGACTTCCTCGTAGAACCGCGCGGTGGTGAGCGGCTCGGCCGGCGATCCGGCGTCGTCGACCCGCTCCAACGGCAACGCCAGCGACCACGGCGTGACGCTGGTCCCGGCGCCGACGAACGGGTTGCGCCCCCGGTAGACGACCAGAGGGACCCGGGCGTCGGGCGAGTCGGCGACGCGGCCGGCGCCCTGGCGGTCGAGGACCCGGCGCAGCCGGGGCGGACTGAAGAGGAGCGAGAGGCGACCGGGGGAGGGGCGTCGCACCGCGCCCGGCACGCGGGCACGGCGGCCGAAGTACCGCCTGACCGTCTGCCAGACCACGACGCGGTCCGCGATCAGGATGATCAGCATCAGCAGGGCCGAAGCCCCGGAAACCACGTCCGCGTCCAGCCCGAGCCAGCCGGGCAGCAGATCGGAGGTGTCGAACGGGTTGCTCCCCGAACTGGCGCGGGAGGACCGGCTCGAGCTGCTCTGCAGCGAGGAGATCACCTCCCCGATCCACGGGAGCAGGATGGCCCCGGTGAACAGCGAGAAGACGGCCACCAGCTTGCCGACGACGAACAACCCGGAGCCGGGCCGGCCCCACCGGACCGATCTCCAGATCGGTTTGACCGAGAGCAGCGCGGCCCAGGCCGACCACCAGCCGAGGACCGCACCGCCCAGGCCGGTCGTCACGAACACGACGGTCAGCAGGGCCAGGGCGCCGTCCCGGAACTTGCGCCGGGTCCGCGCCGCGACGACTTCGGTGAGCACCGTGGCGGTGTCCAGGCCGGGCGTCAACGGCACCTGACGGGTGTCTTCGACCAGCAGCTCGCGAACGGCTTCGTCGCAGTAGCGGCGGTCCAGGTGGGCGGCCGCCGCGAGGTAGCGGGTGTTGTCGTCCAGCGGCGGCAGCTCGGCTTCGGTGTGCTCGGCCGCGAAGCGCGTCCAGTCGGTCGTCGGCTCGTGGACGGTCACGGGCGGCTCCGCTCGACCATCGTGTTCAGCAGCTCCGACATCGGCTGCCAGTCCGAATCCAGGGCGGAAACGTACACGAAGTACTCCACTCCTCCGGTGCGCCAGTAGACCGCGCGCACGTGCCGCGTCCCCTGCGTCGACGACTCCCAGGTGAACTCCCAGTCGACGGCTTCGCTGCCGCGCACGTCGACCGGGTCCATCCGGACGCGGCGCAGGCCGGTGAGCCGGGTGGCCGTGTCCTTCTCGGCGGCGGCGTGCGTGCCGATGAGGTCACCGTGGGGTTCGGTCGCGCCGTAGCGGACGTAGTTCGAGTGGTCGCGCGGATCGGTCGCTTGGAAGGAACCGGTGTTCTTCGGTTCGCTCGGCCAGCCCCGCGGGACGACGGTGCTGAACCCGTCCGGCGCGGTGACGGTTTCGTAGTCCTGGTCGACCGGCGCCGGCGTGCTCGGGGGAATCCCGGTCGCCGGAGCCGAAGATCGGTAATCGGGCGGAGCCGGATCCATTGCCGAAACCGACTGGACGGTTTGTGCTTTGCTTCCGTTCACCATCAGCAGTGCCGTTCCGACCGCCGCGCAAAGAAGGAAGTTGGCCGCACCGGCAACCGCTGCGAACCGGGTGTTGCTCGCGGACATTCCCGAGATCCTCCCCAAAACCGTGATCTGGCCGCGTCGCCGAGAGCGGAGACCGTAGCATGGTGCCCCCGGCCCGAGGTGCCCGCATTGGAGAATCCACCCGTGAACGGTTCTTTGAAAGATCTTTTCGCTGACTTGAAACGTCTGGAAGACGCACTTGCCGCAGCCCCCGGAGATGCGCGAATCCGCGATCGGCTCGCGTGCGCGCTCGCGGAATCGACGGTGCGGGTGCGCAGCCTGACGCGCGATCGCCGCCCGGTCATGGCCACCCCGGGACAGCGCGCGTTCTGCGCGGCCGCGGCCGACCGGATCCTCGAACTCGGCGCGGGCGGCGACGCCGTCCAGGCGACGGCCCGATCGCTCAAGGAGGAGATCGAAGCGGGCGAGGCGTGGACGTGGCGCACGCCGGTGACCGCACTCGCGCTCACCATCGCGGCCATGGCACTCGGCATCGCCTGGGCGGTCAACGGCGGCCTCGACGGCGACATCGGCGCCGTGGCGGCGGCCAGCGTCCTCAGCAGCGTCGCGCTCGTCGTCGTGACGCTGCGACACCGGACGCGGCGCTGGCAGCTCGAAGCCGACCGGGTCGCGGCGCTCGTCTGCCGCAACGGCTTGTAGTGATCCGCCGGTGATCCGGAACGCCCGGGCACACCGGGGCACCTCCCCAGGTCGCACTGGTGCCGCCGGCGGCATCGAGCCGCGCGACCGGGTTTGGCTGGACCACACTGACGTAAGGGATTCCTAATCCCCGATCCGGCGGGGAACCGGCCACGCCTCATTACGCTCGGCGCGTGCCGGGTTCACGATGGTTCCACGCCGCGCTGTTCGCGATGCCCGGCCTGCTGCTGGCCGCGGCCGGTGCGGCTCATCCGGGCGTGCTGGACGCGGCAACGGCGCGGTGGTGGACCGTGCTGCACGTCGTTCTGCTGCCGGTGTTTCCGTTGCCGGCCGCCGCGCAGTGGCTCCTGCTGGCGTCGTCGCCGCCGTGGCTGCGCTGGCCGGGGCGGGTGGCGGCGTTCGGCTTCGCGGCCTTCTACGGCGGGCTCGACGCGGTCGCCGGGATCGCCGCGGGCACCGTGACGGACGTCCAGCACGGCGTGACGCCGGTGGTCGGCTCCCTGTTCGAGGTCGGCGACCTGCTCGGCCACCTCGGCGCCGGGTGCTTCCTCGCCGCGTCCGTGCTGATCGTCCTCGCGGCGATCGCGCGAGCGGGCCGGCGAGCGTGGCCCGGTGCGGTGTTCCTCCTGGTCGCGAGTGTGTCGTTTCTCGACAGCCATATCTTCTGGCCTCGTGGGGTGTTGACCATGGTCGGCGTGGCTGTCGGGATGTCGCTGCTGCATCACGCCGGTTCGGCTGCCCCCGCCCGCCGCTCCTGACTTAAGGTGGCGTCTGATGCAGAAAACCCGCCGACCAGCCGCGCCGCCGGACGAGCGGACGCCGCACGGCGCAGGCTGGCTCCCGCACGGTTACCACCTCGGAAGTCACTCCCACCGCGACGGGCAGCTGGTGTATGCGGCAGCCGGGGCCTTCGCCACCACGACCGAGTACGGGACCTGGATCGCGCCCGCCGACCGGATCACCTGGACGCCGCCGGGTTTCGAGCACTCGCACCGCTTCTACGGCCGGACCGACGCCCGCGTCCTTGCCGTCCCCGCCGACGAGTGCGGCGACCTGGCCGGGCACCCCTGCGTGTTCGCGGTGTCGGCCTTGCTGCGCGAGGGCGTTCTGGCGCTGACCGGCGACCGGAGGAAATCCGCCGACGCCGACCGGCGGCTGCGCGCGGTGGTGCTCGACGAACTCGGCGAGATTGCCGAGCAGTCCTTCCACCTGCCCGAGCCGCGCGACGATCGGCTGCGTGCCGTGACCGATCTCCTGCACGCCGATCCCGGCCGGAACGCGACCCTGGCCGAACTGGGAATGGCTGCGGGGGCGAGCGAACGCACCCTCAGCCGCCTGTTCCACACCGACCTCGGCATGAGCTTCCACCGCTGGCGCACCATCCTGCGCATCCACCACGCCCTCGTCCGGCTCACCGAGGGCGACTCCGTCACCGACACCGCGATCACCTGTGGGTGGTCGAACCCATCGACCTTCATCGAAGCGTTCACCGCCGTCGTCGGGCAAACCCCCGGGCGCTACCAGGCCGGCCTGCACAATAGCGACGCATAGGTTGTTGGCGGGTTTCCGTTATCCGACGTCGGGTTATCGGTGGGCGGCAATCCCCGGCCCGGCCACAGTGGTGATCATGACTCGAACAGAAGAGAACACCACCGCGGTCATCGTGGGCGGCGGGGTCGCCGGGCTCGCGCTCGGCACGTTCCTGCTGCGTGGCGGAATCCGGAGCGTCGTCCTGGAAAAGCACAGCCGCGAGTACGTCGAGAACCGGCAGCGGGCCGGCGCGCTTGACGCCCACGGGGTGCGCATGCTGCACGAATGGGGAGTGGGAGAGGCCGTCGAAGGACCCGGTCACGATTCCTCCGGCGAGCGGATGCCGCTGATCATCGACGGCGAAGAGCGCGAATGGAAGATGGACGGCTACGAGGACGCCGAGGGTGCCTTCGTCCCCCAGCAGATCCTTGTCCGGAACCTGATCAGGATCTTCCTGCGGGACGGTGGCGACCTGCGTTTCGAGGCCGAGGACATCTCCCTGGACGGTCTCGACACCGAGCGTCCCCGGGTGCGTTACCGGAACGCCGCCGGCTCGACCACGGTGATCGGCTGCGACTTCGTCGCCGGTGGCGACGGCCACCAGGGCGTCAGCAGGACAGCCATCCCCGACGGCTTCCTCACCTGCCACACCCACGAGTTCGGCTACGCCTGGCTGACCGTCATGACGGAGGTGCCCGCCGATCCACTGGCCGTGATGGCGGTGCATTCCCGCGGCTTCGCCGCACAGATCACCCGCGGCCCGAGCGCGAGCCGTGTCTACCTGCAGTGCCCGCTCACCGACGCGGTCGAGGACTGGCCGGACGAACGCGTCTGGAGCGAGCTCGGAACGCGGTTCGGCGGACCTGTGCCGAGGGGGCCGATCGTGAGCAAGCAGGTCGTGCCGCTGCGCGGTGTGGTGTTCAGCCCGATGAGCTACGGCCGGCTCCACCTCCTCGGGGACGCAGCGCACTTGATTTCCCCGATGAGCGCGGAGGGAATGAGCCTCGCACTGCACGACGCCGAGAAACTCGCCCAAGCGATCATCCGGCAGGTCGAGAAGGACGATGGCAACCTGCTGCAGAGCTACTCGGACACCTGCCTGACCCACACCTGGGAACGACAGGCAGCGGCGGTCTCGATGACCGACACGATGCACGACTCCGGTGACGCAACCCACCGCGGGGAGTTCCTCAAGCACGTCGCGCGAGCGAACCTGGAAAACCTCCTCGCGCCACGCATGGCGGAAAACTGACCACTCGCATGGTCAAGATCGGGGCCGTCGACCAGGACCCACAGCTGCTGCGTCGCTTATTCGGATGCTTCCCGTCCGGGTCGAATCCGTCGTGAAGAACCAGGACGAGGACCGCGTTCATCGCGTAGTACTACCGTCGGAAAGACTACAGGTCGTTGGCGAAGAACCGGTGGGTCGGCGGCGAGGGTGTCAACCTAACGCAGTTGGAAACTGCGGCGAGTTGCTCCTCCAGCTCGGCCTCTGCCGCGTACTTAGGGAGGAGGTAAAAGTGGCCGAGCTCGCTACGCGAAGGCGGGACCTACCGGGTAGCAGCGCCCAAGTCGCTGGCGTCCGCGCCGTCTGGTCGCGTACGGAGTGGTGGAGTCAATCTGATCGGAGTTGCCGGTAGCGCTGAGCGGCGGTGACCCGGTTGTATACATCAAGAGAGCGGAAGATCGCCTCGACGTGTTTTTTGACTGTCCGCGGGCTGATCCGTAGTTCGGTGGCGATTTGTTTGTTGGCGAGGCCCCGGCTGAGCAATTCGGCTACTTCGTGTTGCCGGGATGTGAGAAGTTTCTGGTCGTCGGCATTCTCGGGAATTTCTCCTCGGATGTTCGAGTTTGGGCGGCACAGTGCGGTCAAAGTGGCTTCCGACGGCGTTGTCCCGGATGTTTTCTCTCTTTGACTGTGGATAAGCCGGGCGGCGAGCTTTGCGAGCCGGGGTCGGAGGAGTTCCGCAGCGCCGCGGTCGTCGTCGGAAAAGTCACTGGTCGTGCGGCCGATGAACAGCGCCCGCACGTGTGTCGTCGTCCATTCCAAAGGAATGGCGAGTCCGTACCGGGTGTGTACCGGTCGATACAGGCCGTGGTAGAGGGGATTGTCGTCCAAGGCGCGTCGAGTGGTGTGGTCTGACCACCTGCGTACGGTCAGGTCCCCGGTGTGGCGGGCGTGGCGCATCCAAGGGTCGTCCCCTTGGTGTGTGATCAGGCACTCGTACATGCCGTCGGTGACTGATTCACCAACTGATACCAGTACATGTCCGGGACGCCCGTCGGCGGGCAGGAATTCGCAATACGCTGCGCTGTCGCCGGGTACCACGGTCAACAGGTTCGGGACGACCTGCTGGGCGAAGTCCGCGATCTCGTGCGCGGTTGCCGCTTCCGTGAGGACGTCGAGACACCTCACCAGCCTGTCGGAGGACAAAGCCATGCTCCACTGTCGAAGTTGGGCCGAGATTTGTTACGCCGCCAAGGGTGGCCAAAAGCCGTATGGCAGGCAACAGCTGTCCCCTGGAAGGCTCAGTGGCCACGACCAAGTAACCAAGGGGGTTGGATGGGATCGTCCGGTCCGGGCCACGTCGAGACCTATCGGCCGAAGGTTGCCGATGTGCTCGACAGTGCAGGACGGGGAAGGTTGTTTCTGATCATCGGCATTCCGCTGTCGGCCGTGCTCGTGCTCGCCGCGGTCGGCATCGTGTCAGGTTTTCCGGTGGCCAGTCGGCCTTCGGCCGGAGAAACCTCCGGCGTGCTGGCACCGGGAACCTCGGCTACCACGGCCGACGAGTCGCCGGTGGTCGGGAGCAAGCCCGAATCCGCGTCGTCCGGACCGGCCGCCGGCGGTGCGCGGAACCGTACAGAACAAGCGTCCGCGATCAGCGACATGCTCCAGCGCACGCACACCAGCCGGCAGCAGGTCCAGGACGCTGTGGCCGATGTACTCACCTGCGGCGCCAACCGTGGACTGGACGCCGACGCGCGAACTCTCGCCGACGCGGCCGACAACCGCGAGCAGCTGGCCAACACCGCGAGCGCACTACCGGTCGATGCGCTGCCCGCAGGCTCGCGCTTGCTCGACCTGCTTGCCTCCGCACTGCGCGATTCGGCGCAGGCCGACCGCGAACTGGCCGGTTGGGCACAGGATCTGCGCGACGGTGCGTGCCGTCCCAACCAGGCCGTCAACAACAAGCACTACCGCACCAGCGCGTCACTCAGCAGAAAAGCCGAGGAAGACAAACAGTCGCTCCTTGTGGAATGGAACCCGCTGGCCACCCGAGAAGGCCTGCCGACATGGAAACCCGCCGACCTGTGAATCCTGTATCATCCACGCCCACCGTCGGACCATCGCCGAACTCGTCGCCTCGGCTCGACTCGGCGCGATATCGGCGGTCGAACGTCACCCGGTTGCTGTGTGCCGGTGTGCACCTCGATCCCGGTTTCCGCCGTGCAGTCATCGCCGAACTCGTCGATGAGGCCCGTCGGTTCGTCGCTCCCAGCTACGGCTATGACGTAGTGCCCGTACTGGGGCACGCTGTGCTTGCCAGGCGAAGACACCGCCTGCGCTCGCTGGCGCTGTCGGCCGGTGTCATCCCGCTCGCCTGTGCCGCGATCACCAGCGGGCTGCTGGCGGGAGCATTGCTGCTGCTGTCGCTCTGGTGGGCGTGGGTAGTCGTGTTCGTCGACGAACTCGTACGTCGACACACCTTGATCTCCCGGCTCAAGCGAGACCCCTTCACCGGCCAGGTCCCGGAGCACCCGCTGGTGCTGCGCCGGGCGCAGCGCATCGCCCAGGACCAGGCCGAGCCGGTGCGCTACTACAGTGGGTTCGTCCCGTTCGTCGGAGCGGGGACGCTGATGCGCAACTGGTCGTTTTCCACGATCCTTCGATCCACTGATGGCGGCCCGACTCCTCGGATCAAGGCCGACGATCTGATTGCCGCAATAGCGACCCGGCTGCAGAACACGCTACGCGATCAGGCGCCACTGGCAGAGCGAATCCGCACCCTGGAGATCTCCGAGCAGTGGTACAGCACGGCGTTACGCGCCAGCAGGCCCGCCGCCGCGTCCGGTGGTCCGGCTCCTGGCCCGAACAGTGAGTACGACGCACCGCGCAAGTACCTGTTCCTCACCATCGGTTCGTGGGACTACGAGCTGGTCACGTCGATCTTCGTCGGCTTCGACGTCAAGGGCTTCACGCTGCACACGGAGTTGCACAGCTACCAGCTACTGCCGATCAAGGGGTCGTTTCACGAGGTGGACCGGCTTCCGGTCGAGTTCAGCGCCAGCCACCTCCTGGACATCGCCCTGCGCAGCCCGTTCGACGCAGTGCTCGCTCTCGGCCGCAGGGGCACCGCGGCGCTGAAGCCGCTCTTGCACCGTGACGACTCCTCCGCGCGAACCAATCTGGCGGCGGGCGGCGGACTCACCGGTCTGCTGGCCGCGGTACTGCAGCTGGCGAACGTACCGCTTTCGCTTCCTGCATCCGCTGCGCTGTCCGTCGTCACCGTGGGGCTCGCCGGGATCGCGGCCAAATGGGCGAAGGCGGCGCGGGAAAGGGAACAACTGGACCCGCCCCACCAGGCAACCACCATCGGCGGTGAAAACGGTAAGATCACCGACTGGGGAGCGCGGGCCAGTATCCGGGATTTCGCCGCGAGCGAACGGACTCATCACTTCTTCCAGGACGCTGATCAGGACAAATACACCAAGCTGATCGAGCGGCGGGTGATGGACACGATCATCTCGCTGTTGGATGACGAGTATCACGTCGACGTGAGCGAGTACCGGGCCCGCCAGGCCACCATTCTGAACTTCGGCATCATGCAGACCGGCTCCGGTCAGATCCACAACACCGGGACCCTTGCAGCCGGCGTGGCCAATGCTGCGAGTACCACATCGGAAAAGCCAACTACTTGAGAGAGGAAATCATGGCGAACGAACACCAGGCGGCGATTTCGCAGAGTGGAAACGGTCAAATGAACATCAGCGGAACGGTCGCGGCCGGTACTGGAAGCATCGCCATCAGTGCAGCACGTCAGGCGTCGTTGAGTGAGGCGCTCAGTCAGTTGCGCCACCAAGTCGACACTGCGGACAGTCTGCCGATGAGCATACGAAGCGAGGCCGGCCGGGAACTCGAAGCCCTCGATGACGAGCTGGCCGGCCGGCAACCGCAGCCCGCACGTATCGTCGGCGGAGTCAAACGCCTCACCGAAATCTTGGCCGCGTTCTCGGGATTCACGACGAATTTGCAACATCTTCACGACTCCGTCAGCCACATCTTTTGATCCGCAGCGCCCTTCTGTTGCTTCCCAGCCGGTGCTCCGTCGGATGCCAAGGAAATGCAGCTGTACTGCGGTATCGACACCGACGACCCGGCGCCGTCGGCCTACGCCAAGAGGCTGGCACAGCAGCTGGCCCGCGAGACCCCCGAGTCGGTCACCGCGGTCATGGCGAAGAACCAGCGCACCGGCCGGGTGTTCATCGACTGATCCCGGAACAACCCGGCCAAGACCACCATCGCCCCCTGCTCCCTGGTTCGGTCCGCACGGCGGATCTGCGGCGAAGGGAGGGCTCGGCGGCAGACGGGGGGGCGTTCTACCGCCGAGCCGAACTGCCCGTGATCGGGACGGTCGGGGGGCGTGCCGGACCGATCACCACGGCGTCGGAGAAGAGGGCCGGTCCAGGCCGAAATGACGCTCCAGACATGAGATCACCGAGACGGGTGAAGCGCGGGGTGCTGGGATCCCGGCAGGGCGTGGCCCCGAATCTGCCGAGCGGCGCAGCCAACCGTCCGGGGGTCTTGCCGGCCATCGCGGGGGAGATGGCCGGCAAGCACCGGTCGGAGACTACGACCAGGCGGGATCGCGGCCGGTCAGCCCGATGACGCGGTCCAAGGTGGGTGCGTCGGACGGCACCGTGACCTCCGGTCCGTACATGCCCATCGCCCGACCCTGCTCGACGCCGGCGAACACCGTGTCGTGCAGGTGCGCCAGCAGGTCGGCGGGCAGGTCCAGCCGCTGGCCGGTGGCGACCGCCAGGTCCCAGCCGTGCACGGCCAGCTCGCCGATGATCATGTCGCCCATGACCGGCGCGGGCAGCAGGTGGGGCGTGCCCATGCTCGTCTCGCCCTCCCAGGCGCTCGGCGGTGCCCAGGACGACGTGATGTCCTCGAGCAGGGCGAGCAGGCGGCCGCGCCAGTCGCCGGCCGTCAGGTCCACATCGGACTCGGTGGCCGCCGGCTGGGGGACGGGCTCCTTGCGGCCGGCGCCGGCGAGCGACGGTCCCCAGAACAGGAGGTGGTTGACCAGTGCGCGCACGTCGTACTCCGTGCAGGGAGTCTTGTTGGCGAGCTGGTCGTCGGTGATGGTGCGGGCGACTGCGGCCACGGCCTCGGCCGTGGTGGAAAGGTGTGACATGACGGCAACGCTAGGTGGTGCGGGCCGGCGGGTATTGGACAAAGACGACGTACACTCTGCGCTGTGGGGCGGGACGTTCGTGAGCTGCGGAGTGCGTGGACCAAGTACCAGCGCCACGCGTTCCACGAGCCGTCGCCGGCGCTCGCGCCGTGGGTGGCGCGGTATTGGGAGGCTCGCTGGGACTACGCCGAGCCCTACCGGCAGAAGATCGTGCCGTACCCGAACGTGCACCTGGTGTTCGGCGGCGGCCGCGCGGACGTCAACGGCGTCCGCGGCGGCTACCAGCTCAGAGTTCTCGAAGGACGCGATCGCGTGTTCGGCGTCGCGTTCCGGCCGGGCTGCTTCCGCCCGTTCCTCGGTGCCTCCGTCTCGACGATCACCGACCGCGTCGTCCCGGCGGCCGAGGTGTTCGGCCCGGACCTGCCCACGACGCTCGACGTGCCGACCGTGGAGGCGTTCCTGCTGGAACACCTGCCGGACGACGACCCCCGGGTGCGGCAGGCGGTGGCCGCGGTCGAGCTGATCGCCGGGGACAAGGCCGTGACCAGGGTCGAACGTCTCGCCGGCGAGCTGGGGCTGAGCGTGCGCGGGCTGCAACGGCTGTTCGCGGAGTACGTCGGCATCGGACCCAAGTGGGTGATCCGCCGCTACCGCTTGCACGAGGTGACCGCACGCATGGCCGCCGGCGGGACGATCGACTGGGCCGCGCTGGCGGCGGACCTCGGCTACGTCGACCAGGGCCACTTCATCCGCGACTTCAAGACCATGTTCGGCGAGCCACCGACCTGGTACG
The DNA here is from genome assembly GCF_046548775.1 of Amycolatopsis sp. cmx-4-61. Classification (NCBI taxonomy): domain Bacteria; kingdom Bacillati; phylum Actinomycetota; class Actinomycetes; order Pseudonocardiales; family Pseudonocardiaceae; genus Amycolatopsis; species Amycolatopsis sp. cmx-4-61. The sequence continues at coordinate 37,916 of NZ_JAEBEI010000030.1, forward strand.
CGCGGCGGTATTAGGCCGCCTCCCCGGATGCTTACCCGATCGCCGTTCTGCGAGCGCACCGCGCGGTGGTCTTCTTCCGGCCCATAGCCGAAAAATGGGCAGGACAGCGGTTGGCTGCAGTTCTCCCAGTTGCAGGAAAATCGGAAATCGTCGGCGCTCGGCCATTGCCGAAATGTGCGTCCTTGAGCCGCTTGTGCACAGTCAAGGCTCCATACGGTTGACCTCTTGATGCATTCCGGTGGCACGCAAAGTATCATCCGACGGGTAGGCGCCACGTCGATTGCGCCATCCTGGCCGATGTGCATCGAAAAGCCATGAACAAGTAACGGACCGATCGAGGTGGCCGATTCACAGGAGGGTGACCCCATGTCGCCTTCGGATTTCCGCTCACCTCACCCTCGGAGCGACAAATGCGTTCACGCACGGCCCTGACCGGTCTCCTCACCACCGCGGCCACCGTCCTGGGCTTGATGGCCTCCACCACCCCGGCCACGGCGGGCGCGCTGGACGTGACCTGCCTGCCGACCAGCAGTCAGACCGCGTCCTTCAGCCCGCCGCTGACCCTCACCCCCGGGCCGACGACGGTGACCGCGTCCACCCAGTACGGACCGTGCACCTCCACCAGCGTGCCGGGACTGACCTCCGGCTCCCGCAGCGCCACCATCCCCTACCCCGCCTTGTCGTGCCTGGACCTGCTCAAGTCGGCCCCGCTGACCTTCACCATCACGTGGAACACCGGTCAGACCTCCACCATCTCCGGCAGCACCGCCGTCACCACCGCCGGCGCCGCACTGGTCGTCACCATCACCGGCAACGTCACCGCCGGACTGTTCGCCGGCGACTCGGTCGTCCAGACCGTCACCGGACCGTCCACCGACGTCACGCTGTGCACGCTGGGTCTGGGGACGGTGCCCAGCATCTACGCGGTCGTCACCCTCGCCATCACCTCCGCGTCGTAGCCGTCGAGGCACCCACGGCAGGCTCGACCCCCGTGGGGCCGCATCAAGATGCCGACCGATCCGCAACCCAGCCGCGCCTTGACGGCACGGACGGAATGTCCCGACGCAAAATGAACGGAGGTCAGGCGTACCCGCGCTTGAGCATCATGCCCGCGGCCTTGTCGAACTCGGCGTCGGTCGGGATGGCGAAGCCCAGCGCGTTGGCGTAGCGGGTGACGATGTTGAACACGGCTGCGACCGCGGCCGCGTCGTCGAGCTGCCGCCGCGTCACTCCCGCAGCCAACGCCGCTCGGACTTGCGCGCTTTCCAGTTCGTCGGGGCGCAGCGTCATGGTCTCCAGAACGGCGAGTGTTGCGCGCAGAGGCTCCGAGATCGGCGCGGCGCGGTAATCGGTGAGAGCCGCGTCGGCGATCGCCTTGTCCATCCCTCGTATGGCGATGGCGCGGTGAGCTCCGACGCAGAAGGGGCACGAGTTCCACTTGGCGACCGCCGCGGCCATCAGTTCCCGCTCCGCGACGGACCATTCGCTCGGTCCGCGCATCGCAGCCTGCGTCCACGCGCCGAGCGCTGTGCCGACGAAGCCCTTGTGGTAGAAGGCAACCCGGGCCGCGTCCGGGAGACGCGCCCCCAGCGCGAGGGAGATGACCCGGATCAGGATCCTGGTGCGGAGACCGTCGCCGCGTTCGACTTCAGGCAGGCGCATCGGTCGTGTCCGCGATCACTTGGTCGGCGGCGTCCCACCGGGCCAGGCCCGCGCCGACGCAGGCGGACATGACGATCTCGAATGCGGCCTTGTCGCTGCCGGTCGCCTGCCGGACGGCGTCGACCTCGGCGTCGGTGACCCGGTAGGAGGCGTCACCGATCTGCCCGGCCAGGTCGTCGTACGGTTCGGCGATGGGCGGTCCGCCCGCCGCGCGGGCCGCGACCGCGGTCCGTAGCGCCGGCTCGGTGATTCCGGTGTTGCCGGCCATCGCCGTGCGCAACGTGTCTGCGCGATGGCGGTGCGAGTCGTCGATGCTCGTGCTCATGTGGCCTCTCCGCTGCGGTCGGGATCGGGTCCGGTGTGGACGGTATCCGCTTCAGGCCCCGGTGGCCTCCCGTTGTGTCGCGGCGCGGAACCGGTCGAGGTAGCGCGGCCAGCCCGAGCCGGCGCCGAGGCTCGTGAAGCTCTCCCAGCCTTCGCCGTGGCGGTCGAGGTGCCGGTGTTCGAGCGCGACGCGGGTGCGCTCGGTCCCTTCGGGGATGAACCGGATTTCCACCTCGCTGGTGTGGCCGGGGTCGGGCTCCGGTTGCCAGCGCGGGCTGATGTCCCAGCTGAGGACCAGCCGCTCCGACGGCTCGTAGCCGAGGACCCGCGCCCAGGTGCACCGGCTGCCGTCGGAGCCGACGTCGTACACGGTGCCGCCGGCCCGGGGCTCCAGCACGGTCCGCTCGATCGGCACCGCGAGCAGGTTGTGCTCGCGCGGCTTGATCTCGTCGAACCGCTCGGTGAACACGCGGAAGGCGTTCTCCCGGGGGACATCGACGACGACATCGGCCTGAACCGAGGTCGCGGCGTGTGAACTGCTGCTCATGGGGGTGGGTCCTTTCGGGTGAGCCGTCGGTCGACGCACCCGAGGACGAGCGGCCGCCCGGCTTCTCGACAGCTCATCTCATCGAGTTTCCGGTGTTTCCAGTTCGTGGATGCGGCCGGCGAGGTAGCGCCGGTCGGCGGGGTTGGTGGCGAGCTCGTGAGCGCGCCGGTACGCCGCGATCGCCTCGTCGGTACGGCCGAGGCGGCGCAGGAGGTCGGCGCGGGCGGCGTGCGGCAGGTGATAGCCCTCGGGCCCCTCGATCCGGTCGATCAAGGCCAGCCCCTCCTCAGGGGTGGTGGCCATGGCGACCGCCACGGCGTGGTTGAGCGCGACCACCGGCGACGGCGTCAGAGCGAGCAGCTGCTCGTACACTGCGGCGATCCCGGACCAGTTCGTTTCCTCGGCCGTCGGTGCCTGGGCGTGCAGGACCGCGATGGTCGCCTGGAGTTGATACGGCCCGGGCGTCTCGAACCGCAGGGCCCGGTCCAGCAGCCGGACGGCTTCGGCGATCTCGGCGCGGTCCCAGCGGGACCGGTCCTGGTCTTCGAGCAGGACCACGGCCCCGGCCGGGGTGTAGCGGGCGGCCGAGCGCGCGTGGTGGACCAGCAGCAGCGCGACCAGGGCGAGGGCTTCCGGTTCGTCCGGCATCAGGGTGGCCACGAGCTTGGCGAGGCGGATCGCCTCCAACTGCAGCTCGCGGTACTCCGGCTGGTCGCCGCCGGCGGTGTAGCCGCGGGTGAAGATCAGGTAGATCACCGCGAGGACGCCGGAGAGCCGCTCGGGCAGCAGGTGGTCGGCGGGGACGTCCAGACTGATCCCGGCGTCGCGGATCTTGCGCTTGGCGCGCACGAGCCGCTGAGCCAGGGCCGGCTCGGCGATCAGGAAGATCCGGGCGATCTGCCCGGCGGTCAGGCCGGCCACGGCCTGCAAGGTGAGGGCGATCCGCGCTTGCTCGGCCAAGGCCGGATGGCAGCAGGTGAAGATGAGGCTGAGCCGCTCGTCGCCGACGCTGAGCAGGCGCTCTTCGTCGAAGTTCATGGTCGCCGCCTCCGGCTGTGGTCCGAGCCGGGCGAGCTTGTCCCGGCCGGTGCGGGCGCGCCGGAGCCGGTCGATGGCGCTGTTGCGGGCCGCGGTCAGCAGCCAGGCCACCGGGTCGTCAGGTGGCCGGTCGTCCCAGCTGCGCAGGGCGAGCGCGCACGCGTCCTGCAGCGCGTCTTCGGCGAGTTCGAAGTCGCCCAGCACGCGGACCAGTGCGGCGAGCATCTTCGTGCGGTGCTCGCGGTAGGCCGCCGACAAGAGGGGCGCGGCCGTCATGCGCCCGTCGACGGGCGGTGGTCCAGGTCCGGGACCCCGGCGATCGGCCGGACCTCGATCGTGCCGTCGGCGGCCATCGGGCAAAGCGCGGCCAGCTCGAGGGCTTCGTCGAGGTCGCGGCAGTCCAGGACGTAGGTGCCGCCGAGGTGCTCGTGGGTCTCGGGGAACGGGCCGTCGGTGATCAGCGTCCTGCCGTCGCGGACACTGACGGTGGTGGCGGTGTGCTCGCCCTGGAGCGGGTGGCCGGAAACGAACGCGCCGCGGCGGCGGCATTCCTCGGCGAAGGCGTTGACCCTGGCCAGCGCATCGGGGAAGGCCGGGTCGCCGGGTTCGGGACGGTCGCAGTTGTAGATCAGCAGCATGTACTGCACGTGTCCTCCAGGTCAGTGAACCGGGTGCGGTGAAGAGGATGACGAACGGATCGCCCGGAACTCGACACCACTTTGGAAGATTCTCGGCCGCCTCGGTACTCGTGGCGAGCAGGTCGCGTCCGCGAAGTCCTGCGCGGCCGGTTCGAGGATGTACGCGGTCAGGAGGGATTTCTCTCCAAGGTGATGGTGAAAGCGACCAGCAGGGCGCATGCCGCCGCGATGCCCGCGACCACGACGGCCACGCCGGTCCACGGCGCGGCGAGCGGGAGCAGGAACACCACGGTGGCGCAGGCCAGCACCGCGCCGGGACGCAGGACGGTCCGCGCCACGATCGGCACGTGGACCAGCCACAGGAGCACGAGAAACACGCCCACGGAGGCCGCGACGGCGTAGCTGATCAGAAGCGGTGAGGCTGCGCTGTCCTGGCTCGCGACCGACCGAGTGGATGGAGCGAGCCCTTGCCGCCGATGAGGACCAGGATCCGGATCCGGAGCGCCGGCGTTCCTGACCGGAACGGAACTTCGGTCGCGCCTGTCACACCACGGCGGGTTGCCCTGTCTCAGCCGGTGACCGGGCGACACCGCAGTTCTCTGGAGGAGACATGAGCACGCCGGACCACGGACAGTTCCTGCACGGGCTCGAAATCGAGGTGGAGGCAGAGCTGGTCATCGCCGAAGCGAGCCACCCCGAAGACGCCGCCCGCACACCGGTCACCGAATGGCTGTTCGACCCCACCGACGCCGAGCGCTACGAGGTGAGTCTCCGCGGTCTTCTCGGCGCTGTCGAAGCGGTCGAGGAAGGGGAAACCGGGTAGCAGATCCCTGGCATCGAAGAGCGGTGTCGACGAACCGGTCACAAATCGCGGGGCTGTCCGGTCCTTGCGGGTGTACCCGTTCGCAGAGGAGGCCTTGCGATGTCATTGACCGTGCTACAGGAGGCGAAACCGCCGTTCGTGCCGGAGGGGGCGCATGCGATGACCATCGTCATCGAGTACCCGCCGGGCGATCCCGGCACCCCGCCGCACCGCCACCCCGGACCGGCCTTCGGCTACGTGCTGGAGGGCGAAATGGTCTTCGAGCTCGAAGGCGAGCCGCCGCGGGTCGTCCGTGCCGGCGAGGCGTTCTGGGAACCGGGCGGCGACGTCATCCACTACCAGGACGGCAACAACCGCGACGACGTCCCGGTGCGGTTCACCGTCACCATGCTGTGCGAACCGGGCAAACCGATGGTCGACCTCGTGACCGAGGACGAACTCAGCGCGAAGGGATGGTCGCGGAAATGAAGATCGCCGTCATCGGCGGGACCGGGCTCATCGGCTCCCGCGTCGTCAAGATCCTGACCGCGAACGGGCACGAAGCCGTCCCGCACTCGCCGTCCACCGGGCTGGACCTGCTCAGCGGGAAGGGCCTGGCCGAAGCGCTGGCCGGCGCCGACGTCGTCGTCAACCTGACGAACTCGCCGACGTTCGACGACGCCTCGCCCGCGTTCTTCCGGACGACCATGGACAACCTGCTGGAGGCGGCGGCCGCGGCCGGCGTCGGGCACGCGGTCATCCTCTCGATCGTGGGCGCCGAGCTGGTGCCGGACCTGGTCTACTACCGCGCCAAGGTGCTGCAGGAGGACATCCTCAAGGCCGGGCCGGTGCCGTACTCGATCGTGCGGGCCACGCAGTTCTTCGAGTTCATGGGCGCGACGATGTCCTGGACCTCCGACGAGCACACCGTCCGCCTGCCCGCGACGCGGATCCAGCCCATCGCCGCGGACGACGTCGCCCAGGCGGTCGCCGACGTCAGCACGGGTGCGCCGCTGCGGGGGACCCGGAACGTCGCCGGGCCGGAGGTGTTCGCCCTCGACGAGCTGGGCCGGATCACCCTCGCCGCCCAAGGTGACCGGCGTCCCGTCGTGACCGACGACCAGGCCGGCCTGTTCGCGGCCGCGTCCGGCGACGCCCTCATCGCCAAGGACGGCGCCGTCATCGCGAAGACCACCTACCGGGAGTGGCTGGCACGGTGAGGGGAGACCGGGCCCGCCGGCGTGCGGGCCCGGTCAACCGCGGTGCCAGGCGGTCAGCTTGGCCGGGTTGAGCACGATCCAGAGCGTGGTGATCCGCGACCCGGCGGTTTCGGCGCCGACGACCGCGACGGCGCGCGAGGCGTGGCGCAGGGCGAGCCCGGCGCGGCCGTTGACGGACTCGACGGTCAGCTCGGTGTCCGCGCGCCCGCCCATGACCTCGATGACCAGCCGGGCGACCTCCGCCGCGCCGCGCACGGTCCCGGCCGGCGCGGGCACCAGGCCGCCGCCGTCGCACGTCGCGACCGCGTCGTCGCCGAGGACGGCTTGGAGCGCGGCGCTGTCCCGCCGGCGCCAAGCCGCGGCGAACCGGCGCACGGTCTCGTCGTGCGGGTCGAACACGGATCCCTCCCGCCGGCGGGTCAGGCCGGGACCGGCACCGCCTTGTTCTTCTCGGGGTTGACCAGCCACAGCAGCTGATCGATGCCCTCGGCGGTGGCGCTGACCGTGAGCAGGCCGTACACGGTGCCGCCCTGGCGGAGCACGGCGGCGGTCTGCCCGTTGGCCTGGGTCCACTCGATGTCGATGTCGTCCCAGAACCAGCTGGAGATCGCCTGCAGGAACTTCGCCACCCGGACGCGGCCCACGAGCGGACGGCGGGCGACGCCCTTGCGGCCGTTGCCGTCGGACAGGCTGGTCACGTCCGGGGTGAAGAGCCGCTCCAGTTCGGCCAGGTCGCCCGACCGGGCGGCGGCGAGGAACGTGGTGAGCAGTTCCCGCTGCTCGGCCGCGGGCACCGACGCGTGCCGCTCGCTCGTGAGGTGCTTGCGGGCCCGGCTGACCAGCTGGCGCACGGCGGCTTCGGTCGACGACAGGATGTCGGCGATCTGGGCGTAGGAGTAGTCGAAGGCTTCCCGCAGCACGTAGGCCGCGCGTTCGCCGGGGGTGAGCTTCTCCAGCAGCAGCAGGGTCGCGAACTCCAGCGCTTCCCCGCGTTCGGCGCCCAGGTACGGGTCGGCGGCGGTGTCGACCGGTTCGGGCAGCCACGGCCCGATGTAGGTCTCCCGGCGTTTCCGGGCCGACTGGAGGACGTTGATGGCCAGCCGGGTGGTGATCGTCGCCAAGAACGCTTCCGGGTTGGCCACCGTGGACCGGTCGTAGGTCTGCCAGCGCAGCCAGACCTCCTGCACCAGGTCCTCCGCCTCGGTGACGCTGCTGAGCATGCGGTAGGCGATCCCGAACAGGCGCGGCCGCGCGCTCGTGAAGGCGGCCGTGGCCGCCTCGAGATCGGCCAGGTCGCCGAGTTCGGCACTCATCCCGGAATCCGTCACCCCCCGACTCTACGACGTCGGCTCCCGGGGCCCCGGCCGCGCGGCCGAGGCCCCGGCAGCTCATTCGACGAGCTTGCCCGCGGTGGAGACCTCGCGCATGAGCGAAGCGATGCCCCCGGGAATCGGGGGAAGCTCTTCGCGCGCGACCCGCCCGCGTCCGGACCAGACGAGGTTCACCCGCAGCGACTCGTCGAGGTCCGGGTGGTCCGCGCGGTTGTGGCAGCCACGCGTCTCGCGGCGTTCGAGCGCCGATTCGAGCGTGGCCCGCGCGGCGAGCACCGCCGCCTTGAGGTCGAACGCGTGCGCCAGGTCCTGGAACCCTGCGATGTCGGGGTGGACGCCGACGTCCCGCATCCGGCTTTCCAGTTCGTGCAGCTCGGCCAGGCCGGTGCGCAGGCCGGTCTCGTCGCGGACCACTCCGGCGTGTTCGGTCATGGTGTTGCGCACCGTGCGCTGCAGGGCGCGCACGTTCTCCGGGCCGTCGGCGGCCAGCAGCTCGTCGACCTCGCCCCGGGCTTCCTCCGTCGCCGCCGGCGACCGCTGCTGCGCTCCCAGGTCGCGTGAGTAGCGCGCGGCGGCTTCACCGACGATGCGGCCGTAGACCAACAGCTCGATCAGGGAGTTGCCGCCGAGCCGGTTCGCGCCGTGCAGGCCGCTCGCCGCCTCGCCGAGGGCGTACAGGCCCTCGACGCCGGTGCCGTGGTCCTCCGGCCGGACCCAGACCCCGCCCATCGAGTAGTGCGCGGTGGGCGCGATCTCGATCGGTTCCCGGGTGATGTCGAGCATCTGCAGTTCGAGCAGGGTCTGGTAGACGCGGGGGAGCCGGCGCATGATCGTCTCCCTCGGCAGGTGCGAGACGTCGAGCCACACCCCGCCACCCGGTGTCCCGCGTCCCTCCTTGATCTCGGTGTAGGCCGCCAGCGCCACTCTGTCGCGAGTGGACAGTTCCATGCGGTCCGGGTCGTAGCCGGCCATGAACCGCTCGCCGAGCGCGTTGCGCAGCACCCCGCCTTCGCCGCGGGCTGCCTCCGAGACGAGCGTGCCCGCCGCGTTCTCCGGCGCGATGAGCCCAGAGGGATGGAACTGCACCAGCTCGGCATCCCGGATCCGGCCGCCGGCGAGCAGGGCGAGCCGGAAGGAGTCGCCGGTGTTCTCGTCCCGGCGGGACGACGTGCGGCGCCAGATGCGCGTGTGCCCGCCCGCGGCGAGGATCACCGCGTCGGCGTGGATCACGTACCTCGTCCCGTCCGCGACGTCGAATCCGTAGGCGCCGAAGACGACGTTGTCCCGCACCAGGATCCGCGTGATGTAGACGGTGTCCAGGACCGGGATACCGAGCTGCGCCGCCCGGTTGACCAGGGTCCGCTGGATCTCCAGTCCGGTGTAGTCACCGGCGAACGCGGTCCGGCGGTAGGTGTGCGCGCCGAAGAAGCGCTGGGAGATCTTCCCGTCGGCCTCCCGCGCGAAGGGCATTCCGTAGCGTTCGAGGTCCTCGATGCCCCGGGCGGCGTTCTCGGTGACGATCCGCACGGTCTCGGGATCGGCCAGCAGGTAGCTCTCCTTCAGCGTGTCCGCCGCGTGCTGCTGCCACGAGTCTTCCGGGTCCATCGTCGCCAGCGCCGCGTTGATGCCGCCCGCGGCGAGGGTGGTGTGCGCGTCCGACTTCGCCCGCTTGCCGGCCGCCAGGACGTCGACGCCGCGCTCGGCCAGCTCGATCGCGGCGCGCAGGCCGCCTCCGCCGGTCCCGATGACGAGGACCGACGTGGCGATCTGCTGCTCGGTGATGGTCACTTCGCCGGCGGCGGGTTGAGCGGGAGCCAGTCGGCGAACCGGGTCGCGGACAGCTGCGCGCCGGGGCCGGGCAGGAGCATGTCCTTGTCCAGCAGGGCACCGAAGTAGCGCGCGTCCGGGTCGGTGACGACCTCGCGGGGGTCACCGCGGAAGGCCAGCCCGGTGCGGATCAGCTCGTCGAGCCCGAACCGCTCCGGACCGGCGACCTCGACGGTGCCGTTCAGCGGCGCGCCGGCGGCGACCCGGCCGACCGCGGTGGCCACGTCTTCGGCGGCCATGGGCTGGATGCGCGCGTCCGACAGGCGCACGGTGTTCCCTTCGGTCGCCGCCTGGGCGATGCTCCCCACGAACTCGAAGAACTGCGTGGCGTGCACGATCGAGTACGGCCGCCCGGACTCCTTGATGAGCTTCTCCTGCGCGATCTTCGCGCGGAAGTAACCGCTTTCGGCGAGCCGCTCGGTGCCGACGACCGACAACGCCACGTGGTGCCCCACCCCGGCCTTCTCCTCGGCGGCGAGGAGGTTCCCGGTCGAGGTGCGGAAGAAGTCCAGCACGGCGTCGTCGGCGAACGACGGTGAGTTCGAGACGTCGACCAGGACCTGGGCGCCCTCCAGCACTTCGGCCAGCCCTTCGCCGGTCAGCGTGTTCACGCCCGAATCGGGTGACGCGGGGACCGCTTCGTGGCCGTGCGCGGCCAGCTTCCGGACGAGCTTCGAGCCGATCAGCCCGCTGCCGCCGATCACGACGATCTTCATGGTGTGCCTTTCCTCCCGCGTCCCGGCCGCTCCGGGACGTCGTTCGGCAGCAAGGACCGGACAGGCTCCCGGTTTGTGACAGCCCGGTTGTCACAAACCGCGACGGCGTCCTGTCTTGGCTGCCGACACCGACCCGACGAACCGGAGTACCGCATGGACACCCGTGGCGCCCACGCCATCGACACGATCGACGATCTCCGCCGCCACCTGCAGTGGGCGATCGAACTCGAGCACGCGACGATTCCGCCTTACCTGTGCGCGCTGTACTCGCTGGACCCGGCGCGCAACCCCGAAGCCACCCAGGTGGTGGGCACGGTCCTCGCCGAGGAGATGATCCACCTGGCCCTGGCCGCGAACCTGCTCAACGCCGTCGGTGGCTCGCCCGAGCTCGACACGCCGGACCTGTTGCCGCCGTACCCGCATCCCCTGCCCCACGGCGACCGGTCCGTGCACGTCGACCTGGCCCCGTTCGGCCCCGAGGCCCTGGAGCTGTTCCTGCGCATCGAGCAGCCCGCGTCGGCGGACGCGCCGCCGCAGAGCGACGAGTACCGGACGATCGGCCAGTTCTACGCCGCGATCGAGCAGGGGTTGCGCACGCTGTGCGACGAGCTGGGCGAAGAGCAGGTGTTCACCGGCGACCCGGCTCGGCAGATCGGCGAGTTCCACCTCCGCGGCGGAGGTGGCGAGGTGCTGCCGGTCCACGACCTGAAGTCCGCGTCGGCCGCCCTGGCGGAAATCGTCGAGCAGGGTGAAGGAGCCGCGCGTACGGACGTGTGGGACGGCGACCGCGACGTCTTCCACCCCGACCGCGAAGAGGTCGCGCACTACTTCCGGTTCCAGGAGCTGAAACTGGGCCGCCGCTACCGCACGGGCGACACCCCACAGTCCGGCCCGACCGGCGAGGAGATCGCGGTCGACCTCGACGGCGTGCTGCCGATGCGGCACAACCCACGGACCGCCGACTACCCGGAAGGCAACCCGGTCCGCGTCGCCCAGGAAGAGTTCAACCAGACCTACAGCCTGCTGCTCTACCAGCTGGAGGAGGCCTTCAACGGCAACCCGGGCGGGATGGCGGATGCCGTCGGCACGATGTTCGGGCTGCGCAAGCAGGGGCTGGCGCTGATGAAGATGCCCACCGGCGACGGGAAGACGACCGCGGGCCCGACGTTCGAGTACGTGCCACCCGAGCGGCGGAACTGAAGCGCGGGCCGTCGACCGTGGCGCGGGGCCGCTCCGAGGGCCGGGTCGGCTGTTCCGTACCAGCCCCGTCCCGTCGGCCGGCTCTGGTTCCCCTCCGGGCGGAGTAGTCCCAGGCGCAATGGGCCGCGAGCAGCGTTAGTAGGCGCTCTGCGGGGGAGCAGCATGGAGGAACCGGTCTGCGCGGGCTGCGGCGAGATGTCGCCTCGCCCGAAGAGGCGAGGGCGCCCAGCGACATACCTCGGGCGCTCCCGCGGCGGCCTGAGCACCAACAATCCGCCGCTGGTGCTCATCCGTCGAGCTGGCCGGCGGTTCGCGGTGTCAGGATCCCGTCCAGCATCACGTCGATGATCCATGCACTGCGCTCTTCGTGGCTGCCGCGGACGAAGATCGCCGACCCGAGGGCTTTCAGCGTCGGGTGCCGCTGGGGGTCGGCTGATTCGAGTGTGCCGACGAGGTCGCTGAGTTCCTGCTCGCCGCTTTCTCTGCGGCCATCCCACTCCGCGGCCGCTGCAGTGGAGTGCTGGAGCAGCAGATCGGTCGCTCGAGCCGCCGTCTCGGGCTCGGCTCCGGCCGACATCAACAGGCGCATCAGCAGCTCGATCAGGTCGAGGTAGTGCGGTCCGTCCGGCCACACGAACAAGGCGGACCGCGCGATGCCCGAATGGCTCGCCAACATCGTCGAATAGTCCGCGAGCACCCGGTGCAGACGTCCGCGCCACGGCTCGACACCGTCCCAGGACAGGTCCAGCGACGCGATCAGCCGATCGATCAGCAAGGAGTTCAGCTCAGTGGCGTTCTGCACATACACGTAGAGCGACGCCGGACCTGTGTCCAGCGCCGCAGCGACCTTCCGCATCGTCACCCCGTGGGCGCCGTCGGACGCGAGGATCGCCATTGCGGCGTCCACGATTCGGTCACGGGTCAACGCCGGCTTCGCGGGTCGCTCACGGCGACTGACCGGCATCCGTCGAGGCATGTGATCAGCGTAGCAGCCGACGAACTGGACCGTGACGAACGTGTTCGTTACGATCGCGTTTGTTCAAGTCGCCCCCTACCGAGGACGCCCTCAATGACTACTTCAACTGATCCGTTCCGGCCGCTGGCATCCAGACGAGCCATGGCGATGACGCTCGTCGTCGTCCTGCTCGCGGACGCCATGGACCTGATCGACGCGACCATCGCCAACGTCGCGGCGCCCTCCCTGGTCGCGGACCTCGGCGCCGGGCCGAGCCTGATCAAGTGGCTGGGCGCGTCTTACGCCCTCGCCCTGGGCTCGCTGCTGGTGCTCGGCGGCCGCATCGGCGACCGCTTCGGGCAACGCCGGACCTTCCTGGTCGGCCTCACCGGGTTCGTCCTCGCCTCGGCCGTGGCAGGCCTCGCCGTCGGCCCGGGCATGCTCATCGGCGCGCGAGTCGCCCAGGGAGCCTTCGGGGCGCTGCTCATCCCGCAGGGCATGGCGATCATCACCGCGACGTTCCCCAAGGACGCGGTCCGCAAGGCGTTCGGGCTCTTCGCCCCGATGCTGGGCATCTTCGCGGTCGCCGGCCCCCTTCTCGGCGGCATCCTCATCGACATCGACCTCTTCGGCCTGCAGTGGCGGCCCGTCTTCCTGATCAACGTCGTCCTCGGCGGTATGGCACTGGTGCTGGCTCTCCGCTTCCTGCCCGCAGTCGAAGCCGACCGAACCGTTCGCATCGACCTGGTCGCGAGCGGCCTGCTCGCCGTCTCGCTCTTCAGCTTCCTCTTCGGACTGATCACCGGCTCCGATCACGGTTGGGGAGCACCCGCGATCGGCGCCGCGGTGGCGGGGGTGGTTCTCTTCGCCGTCTTCTGCCGCCGTCAAGCCCGCAGCGATCAGCCGCTGCTGGCCCGCTCACTGCTGCGCAACCGCGGGTTCACCTCAGGGCTGGTGATGGGGTTGCTCGTGTTCGCCGCCTTCAGCGGCCTGATGTACGTGATCTCGTTGTTCTTCCAGCTGGGCCTCGGCTACTCACCGACCGGGACGTCGCTCAACCTGATCCCCCTCACGGCAGGCATCATGGGCGGCTCCGGGATCAGCACCGCACTCGCGCCCAAGCTCGGCCGCAACCTCGTCCTCGGCGGACTGCTCACCACCCTGACCGGCGCCGGACTCCTGCTGTTCGTGGTGAACGTGATCGGCGTGGACGCGACATGGTGGCACAACGCCATCGCGACGTTCGTCATCGGGCTGGGCGCCGGCATCTGCTTCAGCACCATCTTCACCTTCGCGCTCGGAGACGTGGAACCACACGAGGCCGGGGCCGCCAGCGGCTCGCTCAGCGCCGTCCAGCAGGTCGCCAACGGCGTCGGCTCCGCCACCGTCACCAGCGTCTTCCTCGCGGCGATCACCAGCGGCGGCAGCATCCCCGCCATGACGACGACGCTCCTGGTTGTCGCCGGTGTCATCGCCGCGTGCCTGGCGGCCGTGCCGCTCCTGCCTCGCGTCGCCGCCGACGTCGAGCACTAACCCACCCGCAAAAGGAGAAAGTCATGAGCAAGCTCGTCATCTTCGGCGCCAACGGCGCCACCGGCCACGCCATCGTCGAGCAGGCCCTCCACGCCGGCCACCACGTCCGCGCCGTCGTCCGCAACCCGGACACGTTCCGCCGGGTACCGGAAGAACTGCAGCCTGCACTGGAGATCGTCAAGGGCGATGTCCTCGATCACGATGACGTACACGCCGCGATACGCGGTCAAGACGCCGTCATCTCCGCGATCGGACCGTCCGGCACCCACTCGGGCGGTCTGTACTCCCGCAGCGCCCGCCACTTCGTCACCGCCATGGCCGCGGAAAACGTCGCCCGGATCGTCGTGCTCTCCTCCAGCGGCGTGCGACGCGGCGACCCGCACCACCCCCTGTGGTACCGCGCCCTAGCGCGCACCGTCATGCGCGAGCTCTACGGCGACATGGAAACCATGGAAAACATCCTCGAACGCAGCGAGCTGAGCTGGACGGCCGTCCGCCCCTCTCGGATCATCGACGAACCGGTGAGCGGCGGTTACCGGATCGGCGACAACGAGAACCCCGAGGGCGGCACCACGATCAACCGTAGCGACCTCGCCCGGTTCGTCCTGCAGGCCGCCACCGAGGACACGTGGTCACGACGACGTCCCACCCTCGCGCACTGACGGCGAAAGCGGGCACGGGCGTCACTCTCAGCGAGGCGGCACGCCGACTCATTCTGAACTGACCCCTAAGACGCCCTCGGCGGGTGGCGACCGAAGCGCTCGCAGGCTTGTCCGAGCGTCGTTCATCTGCAGTCCGGCCAAGGCGCAGGACAGGCCACGATGGTTGCGCGTGAACAGGACGGCGACACCGTGGATCAGCAGGACGAAGTTCGCGAGGCCCGCGGTGGGGAGCCCCAGCGCGCTCAGGCCGGTCAGCGTGGCGTACAGGGTCAAGCCACAGCCGGTCCGGAGAACGGTGCGGAATGTCGACGGCGTACCACCCTCCACTGTGGACGGCCGAAGCATCACGGCCTGTTGCCCGAGAGTCGCCCCCCGACAGGTCACCGGAACGAGCACGAACAGCAGCAAGCCGGGCAGCCAACTCGACACGGTTGCGTTCACGACGTTGTCCCAAGTGGTCACCCGCTGCGTCGGCGATGCAGAAAGCGACGTGGCCGACAGGACGGCGAAGACGGTGCCCAGCAACCAGAAAGACCAAACGTCGCACAGCATGCCCAGCCATCGACGAGACGTGGTGACCTCTCGCGGTTGGTCCGGTGGCTGTTGACTGTACTGGCCCGGCACCAGCCTGAGCACCGGCGCAAGCATGGCTCCGAGGGCGGCGCCGGCGCTGTTCGCGATCAAATCGTCCACATCGAAGTGCCGGTAAGCGCACGGGTAGAGAAACCACACGCCGGTCAGCTGGGTCAGCTCCACGAACGCGGACACGAGGAACCCGGCAGCGACGCAGTTCCGGATGCTCAGGTGGAACAGGTGTCGGAAGAACATCCCCAGCGGGACGAACAGCGCGACGTTGAACATCCGCACCTGCAGGGCGGGATTCCGAAACACTCCCGTGGCACCGTGCAGATCAAGGCGACGCTGCTCCCGCACCATGTCGGCGACGAACTGGAACGGCCGCCATTGTGCCCCGTAACCGTATCTGCTGCAAAAGTCGGGAGTCAGCTCAGGCAGGGGCAGCAACGTGTACGTGATGACCGCCACGGCGGAGACGAGCGCCGCGAAGGACAGAGCAGTGTGGCCGAGGCCGAGCTGACCCCGTCGTCGGTACTGTCGCGCGATGTAGGGAAGGAACAGAAGCACGCTCAACGCACATGCCGCGACGACTGCGGCGGCTGCCGGTGTCAATCGGTCAGGCACCGCGGCCGCTTCGGTCAGGGGTGGGGGACAGTTGAGTCCGGTCCTCGTCGGCGACGCGCCGCAACCTCATCGCCCGTCTCCGAAACGCTCGTCCGCCGGCAACGTCACTTGACACGTGACCGGATGGCCGGCCGTGGACGCCAGTTGGTGACTGAGTACTTTTTCTTTCGCCGGGCCCAGCTCTTGGTCCAGCACGATCCGGCAACCGGCCACCGCGTCCACAGCCGGGGTCACGACCACTCGAGCTGAGCGGCCCGCTCCGACGATCGTCGTCTGGCTCCACGGCGTGCTGACTTTGTCGACCGTCTCGGTCACCGGTTCGGCATCTCGATCGCCGTCCGGCGAGTGTGCGTAGTCGATTTTCTGCACGCTGCCGGAATTGGCGGTCACCTGGTAGGTGATGGCGTAGGAGTCGATCAGGCGAGTCCGAAAAGCGCGGCAGCCGACCGCTCCCGCGAAGAACAGTGCCGCGACAACGGCTATTGCCAAGATGACTTTTCCGGCGGACATCGGAACATCCTCCTCTCTCTCGCGTCGGCAAGATTCTTCGTTGCCACGGTAGGCACGACGACATTGCATCGCGAGTCGACCACGTCAATGGGCACTCATGTAGGTGAATAGCTGGCTCCGAACGAATCGAAGGCAGCACCTCCTTGTCTGCGAACCGGCGGAGGGCGAGTGCCCGCAGCCGCACCGCGAGCTCTGACGAGCGGTGCTGTTGCGGTTCACGCGATCGGCTCGCGCCGCCCTCCGCGGAGGACGCTCCCGAGCCCGGTACCGAACTGGCTCGCACCAGGTTCCCTGCGGCGGCCCGCTGATGCGTCGCAGCGGGTGAGTTCACCCGATCGAGCGCTGGTCGCGCACCGTGGGACAGGTGTCCCTGACGGCGCATCGAAGCCGTTCGATCGACGGCCGCACCTGCTTGTGGCAGCTCCGGGGCGACCGGCTCCCGGCCGGATCGCCATCGCTCGGTGACCGTTCTGCCAGCGATTCGGCGACGATCGATATTCTAAAATGTCATAAAGTATTTTCGCGCCACTCTTTGGTGCGAACTCCTTACGCGTCCACGCGTTGGACAAAAACTCCATGCTACGGTCGAGCGCGAACGGTTGAACTTGCCGAACGGATTCGATTCCCGTAATCCCGTGAGTACGCAAGAAGCGCTCGCGAGGATAGCTCATTGATCGACAGGAAAGGTGCGCAGCATGACCAGTTTCCGGAAGACGGGTGCACGAGTTCTGGCATTCGTGGCCGTCGGAGTCGTCGGCCTGACTACGCTGAACGGTGCAGCGACGGCAGCCGGCGGCGACTCCCTGACCTTTTCCCCGGCAGCGGGCAAGCCGGGCGACAAGGTGACTGTGAAAGTTTCCTGTGCCGACGGCTGGACGGCTCGTGCGATCGGTGCGACCGGCCAAGACCCACTCGGCATTTCCGGCTTGGCGAAGAGCGAGTTCTCCGGGAAAGTCCAATCGAATGCCGCCGACGGCAAGTACACGTACTACGCGACCTGCGAGGGTGACAACTCCAGCGGCAATGAGTCCCGTCGGGTGAACGCTGTCTTCACGGTGAACCGCGGCACCTCCGCGAAGCCCAGCCACCCGTCGACGAAGCCGGAGGTCGCGAAGAAGCCGCAGGGTGGCGTCGAAACGGGCGGCGGCGGTACGGCCGTCGAGGCAGCGGTGCGGTGAGTGCACGAATCGGGGTGTCCGACGCGACGGTCTGTGCGTCGCGTCGGACACTCTTGTTCGCACGTACGCGGCGGACCGGCTGGTGGACACGGCTTGCGGCGATCGTCGTCGTCGGCGCGCTCGCCGCTTGCGGTGGTCCGGTGGGGGGCCGGCCCCCGGCGTCGGTTTCCGGCACCTCGCTGGTCTCGCCATCGGGCCCCGGCTCTCTGCCGGTGTCACCGTCGAATGCCGGTTCCGCGCCGGCCTCGCCATCGGGTCTGGCGCGTTCGGAGCCGACGCGGGTGCAGATTCCCAAGATCGGCGCTCAGTCGTCGCTAGTGGCAGTGGGGCTGCAGGCCGATGGGTCGCTGGAGGTGCCGCCGGTCGAGAATCCGGGTCAGGCGGCGTGGTGGAGTGGCGGGCCCACCCCGGGGGAGGTAGGGCCGGCGGTGATCTTGGGCCATGTGGACGGCATGCGGAAGCCGGGGGTTTTCTTCCGGTTGAAGGAACTTCGTCCTGGTGACGACGTCGTTGTCGCACGGCGTGATGGACGCGAATTGCACTTCCGGGTGACCCGCACGACCGCGGTGGCCAAGAATCATTTCCCCACCGATGAAGTGTATGGGGATACTGCTGGTCCGGAGTTGCGGGTCATCACGTGCGGCGGCAAGTTCGACCGGAAAGCGCATAGTTACGTCGACAACATTGTCGTCTATGCTGCGCTGGATCATTGACCCCGGCGATGGCGAGACGTCGGGCCCCGGCCGGGGCTGTGAGTGACGCATCCGTGACGTCCGTGCCCTGCGCCGGCCCGAGAAGTGGCGCACTATTCACTCCGTGGAAACTCGCGATCGCGGAACATCTCGCCTGGCTGAATTTTCAGGCGGAAGCGCGGCTGATCGGGAATGTTGAGCCGTCCTGCGCGAGCCGTCATCTTGGGCGAGATTGCGCGCGGGCACGATCCCCGAGAGAGCTGGCTCGGGAACGCCGGACCCTTCGCCCATATCGACTTCGGCTACGGCGCAGATGCTGGCGAGTACGGCCGCCTCCGCGCGATTCGCGGCACCCAATTTGCTCAGCAGGTGCGAAACATGCGCTTTTGCGCTCGATTCTGATATATGCATCTCCTTGGCGATCTGTGCATTGCTGCGACCGCGACCCAGCAAAGAGAGTACGGCAACCTCCTGAGCCGGGAGGTTGCGCAGTACGCCCTGATCGTAACAGTCTATTGCGGTCGTTATTCTGGAGGCCATCGAAGATATAGCAGCCGAACAGTCGGAGTTGGCATAGAACCCCGAGCCGCGCGCCGCCTCTACCGCTGCCTGCATGTCGACGACCCCGGAGTTGTGACTCAGCACGGCAGCAACGCCGATACTTGTTGCTCGAAGGACGGCTTCCGGCTGCGGAGCATTGATCAGGACTATCAAGCGCAAATGTGAGACAAGGCACGTTTCTGCAAACTGCTGAACTTCAGCAAGCTGTACTCCCGGACCCAAAACAGCGATCGTGCAGGACGCCTTTTCTCCCTCGGTAAGTTCGTCCACTGCCGGGACGTGCGCGCTGACTTCACTTCCGATACAGGTTTTCAGCATGCCGCAAAGGCCGAAGCGCACGACCGGGTTCGGCTCCACCACGACTACAGATTCACTCACAACGACTCTCGGCGATCACTTGGCAACAAGGGGAAGTGCGCTGGGGGCGAAGGCCACCCTGAGTTCTCACCGGTGACACCTTTGGTCATTCGTGGACATCCGTTCGACGGTAAGCTCCAGGCTTGTGGCCACCGTATTTGACCGCTGGCAAGGCTGCCACTGCAGGGCATGGGGCCGGTCGGTATCTTTCGGGGAGGCTCACCGCCGGTTGTCACGTTCTGTAAAAAGAGTGACCACTTATGCGCAAGCTTCAATGACCGGGCCGTGGATAGGGGAGTACGCCGTGATGACTCTGCGTTGTTGCACCGCACAAAGGTGTGCACATGCCGACGCCTATCTGATCAGCTAGTCCGACTGTGTGCGCGGCCCTGCGCTCACCACTCGATGCTCGCTCGGTTCCCGGCGCGGGGAAAGCGCAGGCTGATCGCACGGGAGTCAAGCAGCCGGCTCACGTGCTCACAGGCGGTGTAGAAGCCTCCGCCGAATCCGCTGCCGGGACTCGCCGACCGACGCACGGCCGCGCTCAAGGTCGTCAGTTCGCTCCGGAGGACCGACCGGACCGACCGGTTCGTCACCACAAGATCACCGGGCGCCCGGAGTGCGCCGGTCAAGTCCGCGATCTCGGTCTGGACCTCGCCGATGTGCGCTTGGGCGACGCCGAGGGACTTCTGGGCCACCGAGGTGGTCACCGATGCCAATCGTACGGCCGCTTCGGCGCTTTCCGTCGGCCGACCACCGCGCAGCCAGCTTGACAGCAATTCGGTGACGCCTGCTGCGGCTGTTTCGGGATCGGGCAGTTCGATATCGTGGTCGTAGGGCTGCAGCAGATAGTCCGGGACGCGCGCGGGGGGTAGCGGAGAAGATCCGAGTCGCTCGGACAGGTGATGCCGACGTCCCGCAAGCAGTCCCGCGGCGTACCCTTGGCCGAATTCGCTACTGCCCAGCCGGGGCAGGTTCATGATCTGCACGTCGACGGAATGCAGGGCGACCTGGCCGGTGAACCTCCGAAGCTGATCAGCCACCGACAGCGCTTGCTCGTACACGGCGACCAGACGCTGGGCTTCCACCCACTCAGGCTGGTTGTCGAGAATCGCTTCGGCCAGCATCCGGTAATGGGATTGCTGCGAAGCTTGGATATACGAATCTTCTGACAGCGCTTCGGTGAGCCGATTCAGCCACGTCACGTCGATGTCCCTCATCCGGGCAGCAGGGGGGTGTCGGGGAGCTCGAGCCATTCGAGGTCCATCGGCACCAGCGTCGTCGAAAGCACCAGCTCCCGCAGCAGGTTCACGGTCAAGGTCAGTCCCACCGGTTCGCCCACCTCCTCCCGTCGCAGCCCGTGCACCCCGGCGTCGGAAAGCCGTTGCCGGACCCGGGAGACGAGGTGCTCGACGCGTTTGACCGTCCAGTTCTCGCGAGGCCGTCGTTCGGCGAGCTCGGCGGCCGCCTGCTGCCGGGACAGCGGCAGCGGGTGGGGGTCGTAGCCGAGGTAACGCTGCCCGAGCACCGCCAGCACGAGGTGCTCCTCCGGGGACAGCCGCCAGCGTTTCGGCGGTGCCGTCGGGTGCGTGGGGCGACGCGTGGCGCCATCGGGCTCGCCGTCGGAGACGAGCAGCTCCAGCACGTGCTCGCGAGCGCCGCGCAGGAACAGCGCGGTGTAGCCGTCGGCCAGTGGCAGCGGTTCGCTGTCGCGGTGCAGCAGGACGTTGTCGGACAGCCGGATCGGTGAGCGGCCGGTGTTGCTGAGCCACCAGCGGTCCCCCTCGCGCACGAGCAGCCCGTGGACCCGGCTGATCCGCACGTCTTCCTCGCCGACGCAGACGTCGACCTCCAGCCGGTTGCGCCCGAAGGTCAGCCGGTTGCCGGGCGACGGCGGCACCGCGACGCCGCCGGTGACGGCGAGGGCGCTCAACGTACCCGGCACGCTTCCGTCGACGCCGTGACGCAGGCTGCGCCGCCGGTGCGGGTCGAGGCGTTCGGTGGTCACGGCCACCTCCGTTCGTAGGCGCCGATGTCGAAGCCCGCGCCGGCGGGCCGGGCGACGCCGTCGAGATCGAAGGGCGGGGCGCATTCGGGGCTGCCGGCGTCGATCGCGGCCGAACCTTTGGCGAGGTGGTAGTCACCGCGGGCGGAATCGGCGAATTCCGGGTTTCCGGCGAAGTTGTGGTCGGCGGCGAACGGGCCGGGGGCGACGGGTCCGTCCCCGAACACGTTGTTCCGCAGGATGTTCGTCCCGGTGAACCGGTCGGCGTCGATGAGCAGCGAGCCGCGGGCATTGCCGGCGAAGGTGTTGTTGACGATCGTCAGGTCCCGCATGGTTCCGCTCGACTCGGCCCAGAGGCTCAGCCCGGCCTGCGCGTTACCGGTGGACAGGTTGTCGAAGACCCGGACCTTCGACAGCAGCCGGCTTTCCGAGTAGTCCTCGACGGCGAGCCCGATCCCGGCCTTGGTCGCCTCGCGGGTGGCGCCGACGACGTTGGCGTAGACGTCCACAGTGGACGAGGAGTCGACGTAGATGTCCGGCCCGCGGTTGCCGGTGACGATGTTGTGGTGGACCTTCACCCGGGCCTCGTCGTCGTACTTGACATCGATGCCTTCCTCGCCGTTGTCGTGCACGCGGCAGCCGGACACCTCGACGTCCGACGAGCCGGAGGCGATGCTGAGCGCTTCGTGGTCGGCCGCGGTGCCGCGCGCGTTGGTGCCGCGGATGTCGCAGCCGGTGATCCGGACCCGCCGGGTGCCGACCAGCACGAGGCCGCCGTCGCGGGAGCCGTCGACGCCGAACCGGTCGAACACGAGGTCGTGCGCGCCGTCGGCGTACACGCCGAAGCGGGTCGAGCCGGACACGGTCACGTCGGTGAACTCCAGCCAGCCGTGACTGCCGACGGCCAGGCCGCCGGCGCCCGCCAGCACGGCGGAGCCGCCGATGGCGGCGAACCGGATCGGGCGGCCGGGGGCGCCGTCACGGCGGATGGTCAGCCCGCCCGGGTACGTGCCGGCCTCGATCGCGACCGTGTCCCCCGGCCGGGCGAGGTCGGCCGCGGCCTGCACCGTGGCGTACTTCCCGTGCGGGCCGACCCGCCAGGTCCGCGGCACCGTTCCGGCAGCCCCCTCGACTGCCGGACCGGCCACGGCCACCGCCAGGACGGCCACACCGGCCAGCACCCGTATCGCCACTTTCCCGTCCCG
The DNA here is from genome assembly GCF_046548775.1 of Amycolatopsis sp. cmx-4-61. Taxonomy (NCBI): domain Bacteria; kingdom Bacillati; phylum Actinomycetota; class Actinomycetes; order Pseudonocardiales; family Pseudonocardiaceae; genus Amycolatopsis; species Amycolatopsis sp. cmx-4-61. Next base: position 60,079 of record NZ_JAEBEI010000030.1, read on the forward strand.
TCTCCTCCGGCCCGCGAACCCGGCCTCGGCCCTCCCTTTCTAGCCGGGACCGCCGGGGACCGGTCCCCGGTTCACGGCAGCCGGCGGACGAGGACGTCCGCCAGCGATCGCGCGGTCGCGCACAGCGCGTCCCCGCCGGCGGCCGAGGTGTCCTCGACGGTGACCACGACGACTTCCTCCCGGGTCTGCGGAGTGCCCTTCAGCACCGGCAGGTCCGGGGTGTAGGTGCGGTGCACGACCTTGACGGCGCACTCCGGGTGCCCACCGGGCACCGGCGCCACGACGGCACTGCGGTTCCCGATGCGGATCCGGTCGCCCGGCACGTCCTCGTCCGCCTCGATCGGCCATTCCCGGCTGTACTCGACGGTGATCGTGCGTGGATCGTGCTCCCAGGTGCAGTCCCAGCCACCGAACCCGCGGTCCGGTTTCTTGACCTGGCCCAGCACGCCCGACGTCGTGGCGTCGTCGAGCAGTCCGCAGGCGTCGACGCGCGCCAGTGACCGGTCCGGGAACGGCTGAGTGCGCCGCGGCAGGGGACCGTTCGCGAGCGTGGCCAGCACGCCGGACAGCACCGACTCCGAGTAGGAGCACACCGGCGCGTCCTTCGCGTCCGTTACCGCACGCGAGGTGACGACGATCCGGTTGGCGTCGGCCAGCGAGATGGCGCGTTCACAGGAGCCGTCGTGGGCCTCGGGGTACTCGATTTCGCCCATCTTGCCGGGGACCGGCGGCCGGGGCGGGTACCGCAGCGGGCCGGTCAGATCGAGCCGGGTCTGCACCTGCCCGGCCTTCGCGCGCAGCGTGGTCGTGACGACGCAGGTGCCGAAGTTCAGCACCTCCGGGTCCACGAACGGCTCCCCGAACCCGGTGAGCGAGTTGAGCGCGATCGCCGCGCACGGGTCCGTCGCGGCCGGGTCGGCGCCGAGGGTGTTCGCCCCGGCCGGGGCGCTGCCGGTGGTGGTCCACAGCGGCCGGGCGAGGACGAACCCGGCCACCAGCGCGGCCACCGCCGCCACCGCGGCGCCGGCGAGCAGCTGCCGGCGGAGCCGGCGTCGCGACCGCCGGGGCGCGGGCGCGTCCGCCGTGAGCAGCGTGACCGCTTCGGCGGCGGCGGGCCGATCGGCCGGGTGCCGGGCCATGAGCGCGGTGAGCACCGGCGCCAGCCGCCCGGCGCGCTCGGCGGGGGCGAACCGCCCGGCGGCGGCGCGGCGCATCTGCGCGAACGGGCCGTCCTCGCCCGAGCCCCACGGCGACCGGCCTTCGATCGCGGCGTAGAGGGTGGCCCCCAGGGAGAAAACGTCCGAGGCGGGCCCGGCTTCGGCGCCGTCGGCCACCTCCGGCGCGACGTACCCGAGCGTGCCGGTGAGCTGGGCGCCGCCGGTGCGGGTGACCTCGGTCCAGCGGGCGATGCCCAGGTCGGTCAGTTTGGCGACGTCGTCCGCGGTCACCAGGACGTTGCCCGGCTTGACGTCGCGGTGGACGATGCCGCGGGCGTGCATGTCCGCGAGCGCCGCGGCGAGCTGCGCGCCGATCCGCCGGACCCGGTCCTCGGGCAGCGGGCCCCCGTCGTCCACGAGGTCTTCGAGGCTCCGGGCGGCCAAGTACTCCGTGACCAGCCACTGCGCGTCCCCGTCGACGACGGTGTCGAACACGGTGACGACGTTCGAGTGCAGCAGCCCGGCGCCGATCCGCGCCTCACGGCGAATCTGCCCGGCGTCCTCGCCCAGGGCCCGCTTGAGCGTCACCTGACGGCCGAGCTCGAGATCGACCGCCCGCCAGACAACGCCCATGCCACCCCGGCCGAGCTCCTCCTCCAACCGGTAACGGTTGGCCACGACCCTCCCCTTAGCCACCCCGGGAGTGTACGAAATCGCGTGTCGGACCGCTAACGGCGCGTCACCTGGGGGCGTGTGGCCGGGGACCAGTCCCGGACTCGAGAGCAACGGCCGCGAGGCCCGTCCTCGGGACCGGTCCCGAGGATCCCGCCCGATACTGCGGACGCGTCACGCAGCACAGGGGAGTCGTGAGGGGAACCGTGGCCAAGCCAGGCGAGTATCCGCAGGTGCGTCTGGCCTGCATCCGCGGCGAACAGCGCCGTGAGTACCTCGTCAGGTACACGACCATCGTCCGGTACTCGCTGAGCGACATCCCGGTTCCGCGGCCCGCCACCGGCTTCCTCGAAGCCACGGTGAGCTGCGGCTGGTGCGAGAGCCGACTGCCGGTGCGGGTGTTCAGCCCCGCCAGGCGCCGGCGGCGGAAGCTGGCTTGGTTCGGGTTGTTCCTGCTGGGGGCGGTGATCGCCACGCCGTCGGCCATCCGCCTGATGGCCCTGGACGCGCTCGGCGGAGCACCCCCGCTCCGCTACGTGCTGCCGCTGCTGGCCACCGTATCCGGTCTCGGCGCGGCGGTCGCAGGAGCCATGTTCTTCTTCACCGAAGACGGAGTCCGGCTCGCTTCGCTTTGGGGGGACGCCGGCCACCGTCTCCGGCGGTGGTGACGGAGACGGTGGAATCGGCATCCCCGCGTCCCGCTTGGCCGGCGGGCGCGTTAGGTCAATTGAACGGACTTCACTTCGGGTGCTTCGTGTAACGCTTGGCGGGTTTCCGCGACTGGTGCAGTGGCGCTGACGTACGGCGCGACGGGGGAGGTGTTGTGGCAGCCCAGCTCTACGGCCGGACGATGGAGCCGAAACTGGTGCGGCAGCTGCTGCTCCGGCCGGAGAACGGCCCTGCCGGGTATCTGCCGGCGGTGGTGTTCGAGGGCGGCGCGAGAATGGGCAAGACCGCCCTGCTGAATGAGCTGGCACGCGGATGGGCGGGAAAAATCCCCTATTCCTACCTCGACGTCGCGGCGGTCGAAGACCACCTCGGCGACGAGGCCATTCCCGAGTTGCTCGCCGCGATCGCCGTACAGCTTTCCCGGCGCTGCCCGATTTACGGGTCGCTGCGGTTCGACCGGCTGGTCATCGGCTTGCAGGCCGCTGCGCTGAACCTGGACGGTGATGATCCCGGCGGTGCGCGCCGGCAGGTCGAAGGCATGCTGAATCAACGGCTCGGGCTCGCCACCCTCAAGCGAGTGCTCAGCGGGGTGGCCCAGCAGGCCTTGAAGCAGGTGCCCACACCGGTCGAGGCGCCGGGCAACCTGGTGGAACTGGCGGTGGACGCCGCCGTCGACGGGATCGCCGAACGGCTGCTGACGCGGAATGCGCTCGGCCGGGCACGCAGCTGGTACGGCCACCGCGATCGGCACGAACCGCTCGATCCGGTCGGCCAGCTGATCGACCTCAACACCGCGCTGAGGCACCCGGCGCTGGCCGATGCCGGGGGCCAGTCCGACGAGCTGCTGTGCGATGCCTTGCTCGCCGACTTGCGCGACAACTTCCGCACGGCCCGGCGCGCGGGCGAGTGGGCGGTCAACTGCCTGGTGCTGCTGGACAATCTCGATTGCGCGCTCGGAACGGCGTTCCTGCGCGCCATGGCGTCCGTGCGCACGCTGGACGCCGACGCCGGGGTCGATCTGCCCGCTCCGCTGGTGATCGCCGGGACCAGCCGCGGAACTCTGCTGGCCGCGCTGCCACCCGCGGAGCGCGCCACGATCCTCGAACTGACCGGCCTGAGGGACGTGCCGCACGCGGACGGCGACCACCGGCTCTGGGCCCGGCGCACGCTGCCGCCCTTGTCGGTGGACGAGACCCGGAAACTGGTCGCCACCCTGCCGGAACCCCGCCGGCATCCTCGCCTCGCCAGCACCGTCCACCTCATCACGGGCGGGCACCCGGGTGCTGCGACGTTCCTCATCGACGTCGTCGCCTCACCCGCGGGCCGCGATGTCGATCCCGAAGACCTGCTGGATCTGCCCCACTCGCGGGCGACGGTCCAGCAGGCGCTGGCCGAGTACCTGTTCGCCGGACTCGGCGAGGAGGAGATCGACACCCTCATCACCTGCTCGGCGGCACGGGACCTCCAGGACGGACGGCGGCTGCTCACCCGCGTCACCGACCGCGCCGGTGACGTCGTCCTGCCGCTGGACATGTGGGATCGCACCGCCGCCACCACGACGACCACCGTGTTGCGTGCCGTGCTGCTGCGCAGGTTGGCGGCCCGCGACGACGATCACCCGTGGAACTGGCGCCGCACCCACGAACTGCTCGCGAACGTGCCCTGGCCCGGCGACGACGCCGGGTCGGCGCGGAGGTTGCACCACACCCTGGCTCTGGGAAAGGTGCGGCCGGTGCTGGACGAGCTCGCTCAGCGCCTTGCCGCCCTGCCGTTGCCGGAATGGCTGGCCCTGCTGGTGAACGTGGCCGCCGCCCCGTCGTGCGGCGTCCGCGGCGCGGCACCCACCGGCAGCTGGCCGGCGTTCCTGCCGCCGCTGCTGCACCGGCTGTGGACGGCGGCCGATCCGCTGTCCTGCGCGAACCGCCGTGCTCTGCACCTGCGCATCGCCGGTGGCCTCGAGGAGGTGGCGAAGCATCTCGACGACACCTGTGACGAGCTGACCGATCTGATCGACTTCCACCAGACGACCGCGCGCCGCTGGCGCCCCGCCCGCACACGGCCCGCCGCGAACCCGGGCCTGCGGGCCGCCACCGGCGAAGGAGCTTCGTGACCGAGACCGATTACAGCTACCCGCAGCGCCCGGAGACCCGTACGCGAGGCCGACGCCGCCTGCTGGTCCTGGCCGCAATCGTCGTCCTGCTGCTGGGTGGCGGCACCTGGTGGCTCGTCGATCACCTGGCCGACGAGGCCGCGGAATGTCCCGGCACCCCCGGACAGGCCGGCGACGGGCACACCTTGTCCCGGCGGGCCGGCGACGGCCAATGCATCGGCTGGCTCGTCGACCTGCCCTACGCGTTCGGTTCCGACGACACCGCCATGTCGGCCGTGGTGAAAAAGATCGTCGAAGAGAACCAGCGGGTGGCCCGCTCCGGCGAGCCCTACGTGCGGGTGGCCGTGATGATGCCGATGACCGCGAAGCCGGACAGCAAGCTCGCCGCCGGCCCGATCGTGCATGCCCTCGAAGGCGCCTACACCGCCCAAGCCCGCACCAACGGCGGCATCACCGCCTACGGTGACCCCAAGCCGCTGGTTCAGCTGGTTCTGGCCAACGTCGGCGCCGACCAGGCATCCTGGCCGGACGTGGTCACCGAGCTGGGTGACCTCACGACCGGTGATCACCCGCTGGTCGCGGTCACCGGCATGGGTGTCAGCGTGCCGCAGACCCGCGACGCCGCGAAGCAGCTCAACGCCCGCTGGCACCTGCCCAGCATCGGCAGCGTCCTCACCTCGGACGACATGACCACTCGCGAAACCGGCATCGCGAACGACAAGCCGGGGCTGTTCAAGGTCTCACCCTCCAACCACGCCTACGTCGAAGCGCTGGCCGGCAGCCTCGGCACGGTGACGACGGGATTCCTCGTCCGGGACCGCAACCACGACAACTACGTGCAGACCCTCGGCGCGGCGTTCGTCGACGTCTTCAGCAGCCTTTCGCTCAACAACCACCAAGCCTGGTTCAACGGCAGTACTCCACCCAGCACGGGCTCGACCGGGCTGTTCCAGGACGCGGTGAACTCGATCAGCATCGAGGACCCGTCGGTCGTCTTCTACGCCGGCCGCGACGCCGACCTCCCGCGCCTGGTCCGCAGCCTCAAGTTCCGCCGCGGTCCTTCCGCCGGCCGGCAGCTCGTGCTCGCCACCGGGATCACCGGCCTGGTCATCACGCCGGGAGACCAGCCGGGGGCCGACGCGGAACCCCTGAACACCCAGGATCTCCTCGACGCCAAGGTGACCATCGTCGCGGCATCGTCGACCGATCCCGAGGGCTGGGCCGAGGGCATCGCCGCTCCGGCGCAGTACAACGCCTTCGTGTCCGCCTTCACCACCGGCTCAGCCGGTTTTCCGAAAGCGGACCTGGCCGACGGTTACGCGATCATGCACCACGACGCGGTCGCCGCCGCCGTCACCGCGATCCACTCGGTGTACAGCCAGAAACAGGCTCTCCCCGGGCCGGCGGACATCCGCGACCAGCTCACCGCCTACCGCGACACACCCATCCGAGGAGCCGCCGGCGACTTCTACTGGACGGAACAGCAACCAGCCAACGACCTTTGGCCCGTCGGAAGGCCCGTTCCCGTCCTCACCTTCCCCACAGCGACACACCAAAGCGCTCCCTACAGGACGCAGTGCCAGACACTCGGCGATCCGCAACAGCTCGATCACTACCGTCTCGACCACTGCGCCGGCTGACTCGCCCGACCGGGGGAGGCGAAGAAGGCCCGTCCACCGGGCCGGGCAGCTATTCCCCGTTCTGGGAAGTCGAGTACGGCGCGGTAGCGAGCACTGCCCTTGCGGACGTGCTCGAGTGCCTCGTCGATCCGAGCTGCGGGGGTCTACAAAGGAGGCCGGAAGAATGATGATCAGCACTCGGAGGGCCAGAAGCGGCCGGTCGGAGAAGCGGGGCATGGGACCCCACTGAAGGAGATGGCCGGGAAGGTCTACAAAGGAGGCCGGAAGAGTGCTGATCAGCACGCGGAAGGCGAGAAGCGGCCGCCGACAAGATCCGGCACTGGACCTGGGAGGGCTGAGGCAACTTCACAGGTGATGCCCGTCTGCGCCAGTCGGGTGGTGATGAGGGGTCACTATCGCGGCGAGCGGCAGAGACGCGAAGCCTGGTTCGGCAGCAACCGCGGACCAGGACGGATCCGCTACGTCTCTCCAGTCATCTGCTACGAAGAGGCGGCAACCTTGATCGAGCAGGTGTTGCGTCTCCCGCCCTATGTCGATGCCATAGGGGCATTGATTGGTCGCGTGTGCGGGTGCGTCGGTCATGACCAGCACCGTTCTGGGGCCGACATCGATTACCAGCTCTCGGCAGCGCTGCATCGCGTCCTCAAGAGCCTCTTCGACGTCTCCACCGTTTGCCTCCGGAAGCTCCTCCGCAGCGACGAGGGCATCCGCGAGGTGCGGGAATGGCCCGAGGGAACGGACGAGGAAGGGCTCATTACGGTTATGGTCGGTGTAGGCGATGACGCGGAACTCATCGTATGCAGCGTCGAGAACGCCGTTGAGCAGCAACTCGCGTGCCCCCGCCAGCCGGCCGGTCATGCTCTTAGTTCGGTCCACGACCAGTACCAGCCCGTTCACCGGACCTCGCGCCGTTGCGCCCGGCGGGGTGGTCGCCACGCGAAGGCTTTCAGTGAAGGCGGACGGGATATTGCCCGGTCGAAATTGATCGGCAAGTCGGATCTTCGCCCAGACGGTGCCGTACTCGTCTTCGGGATTACTGCGTTGGCGGTAGTCGCAGTGGTTGACCACCCAAGTCACGTCCGCTCGGAGGCCGACCGCGTAGCGATCAGCCACTGACAAAGCTGCCTGCGACTGCACTTTCCCGTCGCGGCGTCCGCGCACCATCTTGACGCGATCCTTGGCCTCGACGACGACCAAGTCCCGGCTGTGCGGGGGTGGAGTGGACACTGTTACATCCGGTGTCAGCACGCCATTGACAGTCTCTCGCCTGGGTTCACGCCACACATCCAACTTGAGGGCCGGTATCTTGCCGTGCACCAAGTGGCAGGCCGGCTCGTTAGTGGACCCCTTGGACAGCGTCCATATCCCGTCGGCGCCGGGCGCGCCGATCAGATGCGGTACCCAGCCATTTTGTTCACAGGCGTCGATCGTGGCGAAGAGCACCCACACTTCGTAGAGCAGTTGTCTACGCCGCCAAAGCGGAAGGTTCAGGAACTCTTGGACCGATTCGAGTAGCTCGGTGAGCTCGACGCTTCCGATGGGCTGGAAGACCCCAGAGGCGAGCCAGTCCGCTGCCTCCTGGCTCGCTTCGGTCAAGGTGGTCAACCATCGCGTGAGTGCGGCAGGCTCGGAAAGGAGTTCGCGCTCGAGCTGACGGCGAGATCGAGAACTCCAGCGGCCCAGACGCCACCCTGCGACGAATCCCGCCAGGGCGCCGACTGTCGTCCCATAGCTGTCCGATTGCGGCACGAAGACCGGCTGGAGCCCATCGTCGAGTCCGAGTCCGGAGTGATCCTCGATTTCGGTGATGAGGATCCGCGAGGTGCGAAATCGCCGGACCTCGCGGATGGCCTCGTCCGCGACCCAGCCGGGGACATCGCCTGCGAACAGCTCGTGAATGACGTCTAGGGTGTCGCTCGGCAGCACATCGAGGTGAGTCATATGGGCTCTTACCAGCCACTGGGCAACCGTGACCAGTCGTTCGCCGGCCGCCGCCGCGGCTGCTGAAGCACCAGCAGCCGCTTCCCAAGCAGCCGAACCGGCCGCGCGGGCCGAGATCTCGGGACCAACCCAGGCGAGAGCCAGCAAGCCGTCCAGGAGACGTATCCCGCCTTCCGGGCGCAACGGCCACGTTCCGTAAAATTCGCCGTTGTCGTTGCCGACGAACGACTGGAGTGCGGCGTGGTCGATCCGGCCGAACTCGACGGCTGTGAGCTGTCGTTCGAGTTTTCGTATCCGTTCGATGAATTCCGGACTGATGACCAGCTGGTCTTCGTCCACGTCCGCCCGCTGAAAGCGGAAGGTGTCATTGGTTCCGGTGGTCGTCGTGGCGTGCCGAGCCAGGTGACGGTAGACATCGTCGATCATGGCCACGAATCGGCCGCCGCATCGCACGACCTCGTTGAGTAGCGCGCCCGCTGTCGGCGCGGCGCCTGCGAGCTGCCGCGCGGCAGCTTCCCGGACAGCCTCGGTGCGGTCGCGAGTTTGGCGGCTTATGCTGCGGTCCAAAGCGGCGAAGTTCAAGCCGAATGCCGCGAACAGGTCGTCGATGACGTCCCGCTCGTTCTTTCCGGTCCCCACTTCCAGGGCTTCGACGACCAACGCGGCCAAATTCCTCCGGTTTGCTTCGTCGCTCATGAATCAAGGATATACGTTGCCGTGTCCGGGCTGTGCGCTCGGGGAAGCCGGACTTGCCTGGTGGACAGCGGGTGCGACCACTCCGGGTACGTCGTTATTACGATATCGCTGGTGAGCACGACTCCGGCGCTGGCAAGCCTGTGAGGTCCATCGCGGCCAGGGCGGCGAACTCCCGCGGCCGGTGCGTGACCATCAGCGCCGTGCGTCCCTCCGTCGACTTCAGGACGTCGGCCGCCAACGCCGATGCCGTCGCGGCGTCCAAGTGGGCCGTCGGTTCGTCCAGCAGCATGATCGGGCGGTCCGACAACAACGCGCGAGCCACGCCCAGACGCTGACGCTCACCTCCGGACACCGGCGCTCCGTGTGTGCCCAACGCCGTGTCCGAGACCGTCCGGCAGGTGCGAGAGCCACCCCGAAAGCTGAGCCCGCCCGAGCGCCGTCCACAGCTCGGCGTCACTGGCCGACGGCCGGGCCAGGCGGAGGTTCTCCCGCAGCGTGCTGTCGAACAAGTGCGTCTCGGGCTCGCACCAAGCGATCTGCGACCGCACCGAGTCGCCGTCGCAAGTGAGGGTGTTCGTCCCGTTCAGCAAGATGCGGCCCGCCGAGGGGTCGAGGTAGCGCATCAACGCCGCGATGACCGTGCTCTTGCCCGCGCCCGAACGGCCGGTCAGCGCCAGTCGGCGGCCGTGGCCGAGGCGCAGATCGATGTCCTGGACCGCGTCGGCCGGCGCGCCCGGCCAGCGGACCGCCAGTCGCTCGGCCGCCAGTTGCGTGGCCGCTGGGGCGAGGGCGGTGGCCGGAGCGGAAGGCGCGGGAAGGACGTCCAGCTCGGCGAGCCGGCGGGCGGAACCCGACGCGCCGAGCAGCCGCTGGGCCGCCTCCGGCAGGCCGGCCACCAGCTCAGCCGTCGCCAGTGGCGTCAGCGCCAGCACCGCCAGCGCCGGGCCGGGAACCGCCGCCGAGACGACGCCGATCGAGGTGTTTGTGGTGCCTCCGCAGGTTCGGGTTGATCTGTTCGGTGGCGAACGTAAACGATCGAGGGACGTCCTCGAAGGTGACCCGAGGGTACGCCCCAGCGGCATCATCGCCGCCGCGCGTAGGCTCCCACGCCAGACGAGCAGCTGGACCGTAGCGACCAGCGTTGGCCCGGGTGGCTCAGCGCAGCCACTGGCTCGGTCAGGGCTGATACCTGCTGGCGCAGGACGGCCACGAGGTCATCGGCCTGCCCGATCTGGACCCATTTCCACCATTCCAGCAGCTCGATTGGAAAGGCCGCGGGGTTGTCGTCGACCACCTTGTGGTGCTGGGGGCGCAGCAACAGCAGGTCCTCGAACTCATGGACCGTGTCGCAGCCGGGACGTGCCGAGGACCCTGCGGCTTCTCGAAGCGGATGTGCGCGACCTGACGTTGACCGCCATGATCTTGACCTAGCGCTGGACCTCAACGTGACACACTTCGGCGCACGCCGAACGTTCGAACGCCATACGCCTGGCTGTCAAGTTGCCTCACTATCACCCCCCCGCCTCGATCTACGTCGGGCCGTTGCGCCCTGATGAACGTCTTCTGCGAACGAAGGCTATTGCCATGGAAAGCATGACCAGCAGGAGCACGACGCCAGCTGAGCGAGCATCCCGCTCGATCGAACGTCCGGGCGCACTGACGGATTCCGGCTCGCCAGGAGCGGCGCGAACTAGTCGTTCTTGCGGCCTGCGATGGTCGCCGGGCGAGCTTTCCGGCTCCCGGCTCCTGACAAACGCCCGAGACAGCATCTCGAACAGGAACGGGACCAAGCCGCCGGAGAGACCGGCCAGCGCGCCGGCCAGGAAGAGTGCCCGTTGGGCGTTGGCTTCTCCCGTGATGGACGTGAGGTTCGCCCGCACGTTCAGTGCTTTGTCGGCGCTCCAGGACACCGGATTGGCTGTCGCCGGCGGAGAGCTGACGAAGTCGAGCTTCAGATCCGCCGCATCGTTGTGAAGCAGTTGGAACCGGATGACCTGCTTGTCGGGGACCTCGGAACACTCGGTCTTCCGTGCCTCCCACCCAGTCAGATCGTTGGCGGCCACCTCTGCGGCAGCAGCTCCTTTCAGGAATGGGCACGGCCTCATCGGACTGAGCAAAGGGGTTTGCACGATGATACGGGCATTATCTCGAACCCAGAGCGGATATTCCAGCCGCTCCAGCGCGATCTCGCCTCGAAAGTACTTCTTCGAGGCGTCGATGGACGGCAGTTGAACCACCGAGACAGTGGCTTCGTCGTTGGTCGCGGAGCCGTGCACGACAGGAGCTTCCTGCAAGCCGTACTGGAAACTCCGAAACTGTCGCGGGACCAGATGCGAGGTCCTAGCACTTCCGGACGCTTCGACCACAACCAGTGCTTCTTCCGATTGATCGGCTCCCCACACCTCCAGGAGGAGGTCGATTTCGGCGCTACTCGTCCCGACGAAGGGCGTGGCGTGGGTTGTTACCCGGGAGTGCATTCCAGCGGGCAGGAAGACCTTCACTTCGGAAGGAACTTGGGCGAGGCTTGGCGGACCGACGGGTGAGCCCGGAACGCCCCCGCGGTACAGAACGTAGGCGGAGATCGCCGATGCGCCGACGAGTGCGAGGACTAGCAGCGAGGGTAATACCCGCCAGAACTTGTTGTTGCGCCTGGTCAACGGCGACCGACCCCATCCTTCGAGCAACCCGGTCGAGTATTTGGGAGCATGGATGTGATCCTACAAGCATGAGTTGGACGGTCCGCTCGGCACGGGCCCTTGTGAACGACTCGCATTGCCTGGGCCGCGAGAAACTATTGACCGTCGGCGCACTTGTCGGCATGGATAGACATGTGCTGCGGCGAACACTTTCCTGATTCGAGTCGAGTTTCAAATGGTGAACGTTGGAGGTTGTGATGGAAATAGAACATGACCAGCGGCAGATCGACGCTGTTGCTGCCGCTCTCCGCGAGCTCGCGGAGGCGTCCGCGTGACTGTGCCGGAGGCGTCGGCTGATCCGGATGCATTGCTGACGGCGGAGAAGGTGGGGGAGTTGCTGCAGCTGTCACCTCGGACGTCTACAAAGGAGGCCGAAGGAATGATGATCATCACCACTCGGACGGCCGCCAGCGCCCGCCGACACGGCGCGGGAACTCCCGGCCCAAGAAGGGGCGGACCAAAACGCCCGCGGGTACAAGGTTCGTGGCGTTGCCGTCCGGCATCGCGGTGCTCTACGAGGAGCTGATGGACAGCCACCGCGAGCCTTCGTGCTGTGCACGCCGGAAGGACACCCCTGGCGGCGGTCCAACTTCCGGATCCGCTTCTGGCGGCCGACATGGGCTGGGGTCGAACTCGACGACGCTGGGGCGGGGGAGCGGCGTCCGCCGATCCTTCCAACCTTTACGTTCCACGAAGGCCGTCACACCCACAGCACCTGGCTGACCGAAGACGGGATCCCGGAGGTCGCCCGCCGGGCACGGCTGGGCCAGAAGATGAAGGGGATCGCCCGCGTCTACGACCACGTGACCCCGGCGATGGTGAACCAGATCCTGGATGCCCTGGAGGAACGCTGGCTGCGGTCCCAGGCGTCGCTGTATCCGGGTGAGCGGCGAAACTGGTGTCCTGGTTCCCGCACCTGCGATCCCAGCGGGCGATCGGGCCAGGTCCGCAGGCCGTCGCCGGATCGTCGCCATCTGACGACTGAAGCCCCGCCCCTCCGGGGAGGGACAGGGCTTCTGACCTGCGAAAACATGTGGTGCGCGATACTGGGATTGAACCAGTGACCTCTTCCGTGTCAGGGAAGCGCTCTCCCGCTGAGCTAATCGCGCGAGGTGGAGACGGGATTCGAACCCGTGTACACGGCTTTGCAGGCCGTTGCCTCGCCTCTCGGCCACTCCACCGTGACTAGGCCCGAGAGCCTACCGAGCGGATGACGGGATTCGAACCCGCGACCCTCACCTTGGCAAGGTGATGCGCTACCAGCTGCGCTACATCCGCACTCCGCAGCTCCGGGAACCCGTCGCCGTGGTGTGGGAAAACCATATCGGACCCCGAAAACCCGTCCGACACCGGGGTGTCACTCCGCCGTTGCGGGCCCGTCATCAGGCCAGATCGTGCGGGATGAGGTGGGTCAGGGCGTCGTCGACGTCGACCCACAGGTGCTCGTTGCCCGGGAGCACCACGTCGTACGTCCGGTCGAGGAAGTCGGCCAGCTCCTGGGCGGACGCCTCGAACATGGCGTGCCCGGAGGGCGAGTTCAGCTCGATCAGGACCGCTTCGGGGTCCTCGACCGACGGGCGGATGCGGACGTCCCCGTCACCCGCGTCGGCCAGGAGGCCGTCCGCGAGGAGGTCGCGGGCGTACACCCACTCGACCCAGCCGGCGCGGCCGGTGCGGAAGGCGGCGACGACCGCGTACGGGTCGCGTGTGTCGTAGCGCAGCTCCACCTTGACCGGAACCGCGGGAGTCCGCGGCGCCAGCAGGTCGAAGACCGCCGTCGAGCGGAGCGTCACGTGATCGTTGCGCATCGTCCTACCCTTCGTCTCCCTTCCCGGCCCGGCCCGGCCGAGGGCGTCACTGCTTGGACGCATCAGGAGGCCGATTCCGTCGCGGGTGCGCCGCAGATCACCCGTCCGGGCTCTTCGGCCCCCTTCTCCACCCGTGACCACCCACGGCGCGCAACTGACCGGCGCGCCCCGCGGGGCCCACGCCTCCATACTGCGCGGTTTAGTCGCCGGGCGATAGCACCGTCGCACGGATGTCGAACGTGGCGTCAGGCGGCCCCCGGCACGCGCAACCCCGGCTAGCTCGGGGTTGTGCGTTCCGTACTCGCCGGTAAGCGGAGTGTGGTCGGACAGGACCACCCGTTTGCAGGCGCCTGAAAGTCGTACGCTAGAGTTGCCGGCAACACCGCGAGCGGGCGATTAGCTCAGCGGGAGAGCGCTTCGTTCACACCGAAGAGGTCACTGGTTCGATCCCAGTATCGCCCACCCGAGAGCCCCTGTTCGCCGAACCGCGGACGGGGCTTTTTTCGTTGCCGCCGTCGCCGCGTTCCCTGGACGGACCGCATTTCCGCACCGAGACCGGGCGCGCACCCGAACCGGAGTGAACGGTCCGTTCGAATCGTGCGTATGAGCTCACGAGAGCGGTTCGCGCCCCCGCCGCCGGGGCCCGCCGAACGTGCCTTCGAACCCTGCCGCCACGGCGGTTTTCTGTCGAACGTCGCCCCGCGGGAGGTCCGATGTGATCCTCGGCACGTCGCGTTGTTCTGACGCGGTGCGGCGACATGGCCGGAACCGGCATGCGTGACGCCGCAGCGGCGAATGTCACTGTCGGTGTCCGCCGCCCGCCGCTCGCCGGCCCACGTGGTCCACTGTGGACCACCCGGGCCCCACAGTGTCCACAGTAGATTCCCGAACCCGTCGCTGGGCCGTTCGGCCGAGCTTGGTCCACCCGGGTGCGGGCATCGTCATATTCGTTACTCAACGTAGTTTTCGTGGGGATACAGCGACGCGCCCATCGTCGTCATCTTGTTATCTTCCGGCCATTTTCTGGCGGGGATGGCACGCAGCATGTGGCTGGAAATCCCTTGTAACACTGCTGAGAGAGTCGCCGATAACTTGCCGTGTGAAGCCTCCGCGGGCTCTGCGCGACCACTGAGATGCAGTTGACTCTCCGAAATCATCTCCGGTGACGCTGCGTGCCTGCGGCTCAACTCGATCCAGTTCCCGGGAGGTCAGATGGAAGAGTCGGTGCGGCCTTCGTACACGGTGAGCCAGCCACCGCCGCACATCGACCTCCAGGCCATCCCGCGTCCCGCCAAGCGGGACGACCACCCCGGCGAAGCCGGCGGTCCGTCGGCCAAGGCGTGGCCCGCGGCCTGGGAAGCGCGGTACAGAGCCTGGGTCATCGGCAGCGACGTCTTCATCACGCTGCTGGTGATCGCGATCAGCGCGTTCGTCATCGATCGCGTTGCCCCGCACGACATGCACGCCTTCGGCACGATGCTCGCGGTGTTCGTCTCGCTGCCCGCCAGCCGGGCCTGGAGCCCGCGCGTGCTCGGCGAAGGCGCGGAGGAGTACCGCACCCTCGGCCGCGGCTTCATCACCGCCGCCGTCCTGGTTGCGCTGGGCGGCCTGCTGTTCGGCGCGCTCGAGGTCCAGGTCTGGGTGTTCGTCGTCGTCCCGGCCATCGCGCTGGTGGCCTTCCCGCAGCGCTACCTGCTGCGCCAGGTGCTGCACCGCAAGCGCGCCAAGGGACTCTGCCTGCTGCCGGTGATGGCCGCGGGCAGCCCGGAAACCGTCGCCGACCTGATCGCCCGCACCCGCTCCGAGGTGCACGTCGGCTGGCGCGTCGAGGCCGCTTGCACGTTCAGCGGCCACGGCGAAGACCGCGACAGCGGCGAGATCGACGGCGTCCCGGTCGTCGGCCGGCTGGAGGAGCTGTCCCGGCACGTCCGCCGCGGCGGCTACCGGGTCGTGGCCATCACCGCCGACCAGTACTGGACGCCGAAGCGGCTGCAGCGGCTGGCCTGGGACATGGAAGGCACCGGCGCGGAGATGGTCGTCGCGCCCGTCCTGATGGAGGTCGCCGGGCCCCGGCTCAACGTCACCGGCGTGCTCGGCATGCCCCTGCTGCGGGTCACCGCGCCGATGTTCACCGGCGGCCGCCGCGTGGTGAAGGAGATCGTCGACCGCTGCGGCTCGGCCCTGCTGCTGACCCTGCTGTCCCCGCTGCTGCTGGCGATCGCCGTCGCCATCAAGCTGAGCGACGGCGGCCCGGTGATCTACCGGCAGCGCCGCGTCGGCCGCGACGGCGCGACGTTCACCATGCTGAAGTTCCGGACGATGGTCACCAACGCCGACGAAATCAAGCAGGCCCTCGCCGCGGACAACGAAGGCGCGGGCCCGCTCTTCAAGATGAAGCGCGACCCGCGTATCACCCGCGTGGGTGGTTTCCTGCGCCGGTATTCGCTCGACGAAGTGCCGCAGCTGTTCAACGTCGTGTCCGGGAAGATGTCGCTCGTGGGCCCGCGGCCGCCGCTGCCGGAGGAGACCGAGCAGTACGCGCCCGACGCCCGCCGCCGGCTGCTCGTCAAGCCGGGCCTCACCGGCCTCTGGCAGGTCAGCGGGCGCAGCGACCTGACGTGGGCGGAGAGCATCCGGCTCGACCTGCGGTACGTCGAGGACTGGTCGCTCGCCCTGGACCTGGTGATCCTCTGGAAGACGTTCCGCGCGGTGATGGGCGGGCACGGCGCCTACTGACCCGCTTCCGCCGCGCCGCGCACCACGGCCGCCGACTCCCGACGCGGGGAGCCGGCGGCCGTGCCCGTTCCCGGCCTCCCGGGCCCGACTGCGCCGCGCAACCGCGCTCGGCGGCCTCGCCGTGCTCCTGGACCACCGAGCCGCCCCGGTGCGCCTGTTCGCCCCCGGCGCCCTGGCCCACGGGGCACCGCGGAATGGCCCGTTCGCGCGGGTTACCGGCGCCCGGCCGTCGGTCACCCGCTCGGGTGACGGCCTCCGACAGCCGGTGAGCCCGCCTGTGGTCCACGTCACCACACGGGCGGTGGCGACCGGGAAATAGTTCAACGCTCAACTTGGTTGGACCGGCTACCGACCCAACGGAAGGAAGCCCAGCCCCATGACCACCTTTGCCGAGCAGACCGAAGCCCTCGCACTCCCCGCGGACGTCCAGAACCTGCTGTTCCGCGAGGCCCGCACGGCCAACAGTTTCAGCTCCGAGCCGGTGACCGAGGAGCAGGTCCGCGCGATCTACGACCTCGTCAAGTGGGCCCCGACGTCGATGAACACCCAGCCGCTGCGCGCGCTGGTGCTCCGGACCGCCGAGGCGAAGGCCCGCCTGCTGCCGCACATGTCGCCGGGCAACCGCGGCAAGACCGAAGCCGCTCCGCTGACCGTCGTGCTCGCCGCGGACGTCGACTTCCACGAAAACATCCCCCAGGTGTTCCCGCACAACCCCGGGGTCAAGGACAACTTCGCCGACGAACAGGGCCGCGTCGAGTTCTCGAAGCTGAACTCGCTGCTGCAGGTCGGCTACTTCATCATCGGCGTCCGCGCCGCCGGCCTGGCCGCCGGCCCGATGACCGGCTTCGACGCCCAGGGCGTCGACGACGAGTTCTTCGCGGACAAGAAGTGGCGCTCGCTTGTCGTCGTCAACGTCGGCAAGCCCGGCGAGAACCCGTGGTTCGACCGCCTGCCGCGGCTTGACTTCGAGCAGGTCGTCGAAACCCTCTGAGCACGGCCGGGCAGGCCGCTCCCGGATTCCGGGAGCGGCCTGCCCGGCGTTCGCGCGACGCGCGTGAGGCGCGCGGGGGCCGACGACTAGCATCGACGACGTCATCTCTGTCACTCCAGCTTGAGGAGCCGATCGTGTCCCAGTCGCCCCCCGTTTCCCCCGTGGCCGCCTCCCGCGTGGTGGTACCGGCGGGCACTACGGCGGGCGCGGCGGTCCGCGAGGCCGGCCTGCCGACCAAGGGCGAGGACACGATCGTCGTCGTGCGCGACGCCGACGGGAAACTGCGCGACCTCGCCTGGGCTCCCGAAGCCGACGCCGAGGTCGAGCCGGTCGCCGCGAACACCGAAGACGGGCGCAGCGTGATCCGCCACTCGGCGGCGCACGTGCTCGCCCAGGCCGTGCAGCAGCAGTTCCCGGACGCCAAGCTGGGCATCGGCCCGCCGGTGAAGGACGGTTTCTACTACGACTTCGCCGTCGACAAGCCGTTCACCCCGGAGGACCTGCAGGCGCTCGAAAAGCGCATGAAGCAGATCGTGAAGGGCGCGCAGCAGTTCTCGCGGCGCGTTTTCGACTCCGTCGACGAAGCCAAGAAGGAACTGGCGGACGAGCCGTTCAAGCTCGAGCTGGTCGATCTGAAGTCCGAAAAGGACACCGTGGACACCTCCGAGGTGATGGAGGTCGGCGAGGGCGAACTCACCATCTACGACAACCTCGACCCGCGCACCAAGGAACGGGTCTGGAGTGACCTCTGCCGCGGCCCGCACGTGCCGACGACGAAGTTCATCCCGGCGTTCAAGCTGACCCGCGTCGCCGCCGCGTACTGGCGGGGGAGCGAGAAGAACCCGCAGCTGCAGCGGATCTACGGCACGGCGTGGGAGTCGGCCGAGGCCCAGGACGCGTACCTGGAGCGCATCGCCGAGGCCGAGCGCCGCGACCACCGCAAGCTCGGTGCCGAGCTGGACCTGTTCTCCTTCCCCGAGGAGATCGGTTCCGGCCTGCCGGTGTTCCACCCCAAGGGCGGCATCATCCGCCGTGAGCTGGAGAACTACTCGCGCCGCCGCCACGAGGAGGCCGGCTACGAGTTCGTGAACACCCCGCACATCAGCAAGGGCGAGCTGTTCCACACCTCCGGCCACCTGCCGTACTACGCGGACACGATGTTCCCGCCGGTGCAGTTCGACGAGGAGAACTACTACCTCAAGGCGATGAACTGCCCGATGCACAACCTGATCTTCCGCTCGCGCGGACGGTCCTACCGCGAGCTGCCGCTGCGGCTGTTCGAGTTCGGCACCGTCTACCGCTACGAGAAGTCGGGCGTCGTGCACGGCCTCACCCGCGTGCGCGGGCTGACGATGGACGACTCGCACATCTACTGCACCAAGGAGCAGATGCCGGGCGAGCTCAAGTCCCTGCTGAAGTTCGTCCTCGACCTGCTCGCCGACTACGGCCTTTCCGACTTCTACCTCGAGCTGTCCACCCGCGGTGACTCCGACAAGTTCATCGGCGAGGACTGGGAGTGGGAGGAGGCCACCGAGACGCTGCGGCAGGCCGCGATCGACTCCGGCCTCGAGCTGGTCCCGGACCCGGGCGGCGCGGCCTTCTACGGCCCGAAGATCTCCGTGCAGGCGAAGGACGCCATCGGCCGCACCTGGCAGATGTCGACCATCCAGCTGGACTTCAACCAGAACAAGCGGTTCGAGCTCGAGTACACCGCGCCGGACGGCTCGCGCCAGCGGCCGATCATGATCCACCGCGCGCTCTTCGGCTCGATCGAGCGCTTCTTCGGCGTGCTGACCGAGCACTACGCGGGCGCGTTCCCGGCGTGGCTCTCCCCGGTGCAGGTGGTCGGCATCCCGATCACCGCCGACCAGGTCGAGTACCTGCAGGACGTCGAGAAGGCGTTGCGCGCCAAGGGAATCCGCGCCGAGGTCGACGCGAGCGACGACCGGATGCAGAAGAAGATCCGGACGCACACCACGCAGAAGGTGCCGTTCATGCTGCTGGCCGGAGCGAAGGACGTAGAGGCGGGCGCGGTGTCGTTCCGCTTCCGCGACGGCGGTCAGATCAACGGCGTGCCGGTGGAAAAGGCGGTCGAGGCGATCGCCGAGTGGGCCGCGCGCCGCGAGAACGCGTCGCCGTCGGCCGAGGCGCTGGAGACGGTCGTTCGGTGAGCGACGGTCCCGAGTTCGTCGAGCAGCAGGGCATCGGGGTCCAGGACGCCTTCCAGCGGCTCTGGACCCCGCACCGGATGGCCTACATCAAGGGCCAGGACAAGCCGGACGGCGACGACGAACCCGGCTGCCCGTTCTGCCGGATCCCCTCGCTGGACGACAAGACCGGCCTGATCGTCGCCCGCGGCGAGGTCGTCTTCGCGGTGCTCAACCTGTACCCCTACAACCCGGGGCACCTGATGGTGGTGCCGTACCGGCACGTCGCGGACTACACCGAGCTGACGGTCGAGGAGACGCGCGAGGTCGCCGAGTTCACGCAGCACGCGATGACGGTGATCCGGGCGGTGTCCGGCGCCCACGGGTTCAACATCGGCCTGAACCAGGGGCACATCGCGGGCGCGGGGATCGCCGCGCACCTGCACCAGCACCTGGTGCCGCGGTGGGGCGGGGACGCCAACTTCATGCCGGTGATCGGCCGGACGAAGGTGCTGCCGCAGCTGCTGGGCGAAACGCGGGACATGCTGGCCGACGCCTGGTGACCCCGGAGCGCTGACCGGCAAGAACTCCTGATTGAGTGTTCAACCGAGAGTATGATGGGGTCATGTCCGGAACCCGCTGGCTCAGCGACCACGAACAGCGCGTCTGGCGCGAGTTCAACGCGGCCACCCGCATGCTCAGCGCGCACCTCGAGGGGCAGCTGCAGCACGACTCGGGCATGCCGCACACCTACTACGAAGTCCTCGTCGCCCTCTCCGAGGCGCCCGGCCGCCGGCTGCGGATGAGCGAGCTCGCCGACGCGCGCCAAGCGTCCCGGAGCCGCCTTTCGCACGCCGTCGCGCGGCTGGAGGCGAACGGGTGGGTGCGGCGCGAGGCGTGCCCCACCGACAAGCGCGGAGCTTGGGCGGTGCTGACCGACGACGGCTTCGCCGCGCTCGAAGCGGCCGCGCCGGGGCACGTCGAGGCCGTCCGCGAAAGCCTGTTCGACCCGCTGACGCCGGAGCAGGTGACGGCGCTCGGCGAGATCAGCGCGGCGATCCGCCGTCAGCTCTCGCCGAAGTGCGCCGCCGCCGCGGCCGCCGAAGAGGCGCGCGAGCACGAGGGCGAACTCACGAAATCGCGCTGACCGGGGGCGGCGCGTCGGGTTCGCCGAGGCGGGTGGATAGGCTGCATTCGCCCACCCGACCCTCGTAGCCAGGTGCCTCAGACGAACCGATGCTCAATATCTTCGCGCGTGCCTCCGTTTCCCGCGTCACCGACCCGATCGGCCAGGCGCTGGTCCGCGCCGGGCTGACCCCGAACGTGATGACCGTGCTCGGCACCGCCGGCGCGGTCGTCTGCGCCCTGGCCTTCTTCCCGAACGGCTACCTCCTCTGGGGCACCTTCACGGTGTGGGGCTTCGCCATGCTCGACCTGCTCGACGGGGCGATGGCCCGCGCCCGCGGCTACGGCACCCCGTTCGGCGCGGTGCTCGACGCGACCTGCGACCGGCTGGTGGACGGCGCCCTGTTCGCGGCCATCGCCTGGTGGTGCTTCGTCGTCGACGACAACCACCCGGCCGCCGCCGCGGCCCTGCTCTGCCTGGTCCTCGCCCAGGTCATCTCCTACGTCAAGGCCCGCGCCGACGCCTCCGGCCTGCCGGTCGACGGCGGCCTCGTCGAACGCGCCGAGCGGCTGATCATCGCCCTCGTCGGCACCGGGCTGCACGGCTTCGGCATCCCGTACACCGTGGACGTGACGCTCTGGCTGCTCGCCGCCGGGTCCGTGATCACGCTGCTGCAGCGCTTCGCCGCCGTCGCCAAGGCGGCCCGGGAAGCCGCCGGGGAGCAGCCGGCATGAGTGAGCCTGCGAACGAATCGTTCGACACTGCGCCTTCGGCTCCGGGCGGGCCGAGCGTCAGCGAGGCGGGCGCATGAGCAAGCTGGGCGAGCGGCTGAGCGCCTTCGGCTACGCGGCCGGGTGGAAGCTCGCCGGCTGGCTGCCCGCCGGGTTCGGCGGCGCGGTCTTCTCGCTCGGCGCGGACCTCGCCGTCCGCCACGACGGCGGGGGCGTGCGGCAGCTGCGCGCGAACCTCGCCCGCGTGGTGCCGCAGGCCGACCCGGTCGAGCTCGACGAACTGACGCGGCGTGCGATGCGCTCGTACGCCCGGTACTGGCACGAGACGTTCCGGCTCCCGTCGATGGACCACAAGGAGGTCAGCGCCAAGGTCGCGGCGTCGATCACCGGCGTGGAGAACCTCGACGCGGCGCTGGCCGAGGGCAACGGCGCGGTGATGGCGCTGCCGCACAGCGGCAACTGGGACGTCGCCGGCGTGTGGCTGGCCGACTACCTCGGCGGCTTCACGACCGTGGCCGAACGGCTCAAGCCCGAGTCGCTCTACCGCCGGTTCGTCGAGTACCGGGAGTCCCTCGGCTTCGAGATCGTGCCGCTCACCGGCGACAGCTCCGCGATGCGCGTGCTGCTCAAGCGCCTGCGGGAGAACAAGGCGGTCTGCCTGGTCGGCGACCGCGACCTGACCACAAGCGGCATCCCGGTGAAGTTCTTCGGCGAACCGGCCCGGCTGCCCGGCGGCCCGGCGCGGCTGGCCGCGACGACCGGCGCGGCCCTGATCCCGGCGGGCTGCTGGTTCACCGAGGACGGCTGGCAGATCCGGCTGCACCCGCGCATCCGGGTCACCGCGCGGGCCGAGGTCCCGGCCGCGACCCAGGCACTGGCCGACATCTTCGCCGGCGACATCGCCGCGCACCCGGCCGACTGGCACATGGTGCAGAAGTTCTGGCCCGCCGACCTCGAGGCCGGCGAGCGGGTCAGCCTCGAAGAAGCGAGCTGAGCGGTGGCCACGCGGCCGATGCGGGTCGGGATCGTCTGCCCCTACTCCTTCGACGTGCCCGGCGGGGTGCAGGGGCACGTCATCGACCTGACGAAGGCGCTGCTCGCGCGCGGCCACCAGGTGTCCGTGCTGGCGCCCGCGGACGAGGACGCCGAGCTGCCGGAGTTCGTGCACCCGGCGGGCAAGGCGCTCGGCATCCCGTACAACGGCTCGGTCGCGCGGCTGCAGTTCGGCCCGGTTTCCTACGCGCGGGTGCGGCGCTGGATCCGCGACGGCGACTTCGACGTCCTGCACCTGCACGAGCCCGCCGCGCCCAGCCTGTCGCTGCTGGCGCTGCTGATCGCGGACGGCCCGATCGTGGCGACGTTCCACACCGCGACCACGCGTTCGCGCACGCTCTCGGCGTTCCAGCCGGTGCTGCGGCCGTTGCTGGAGAAGATCACCGCGCGGATCGCGGTGTCCGCGCTGGCCCGCCGGGTGCAGGTCGAGCACGCCGGCGGTGACGCCGTGGAGATCCCCAACGGCGTCGACGTCGGGTTCTTCTCCTCGGCGGTGCCGCTGCCGGGCTACCCGCGGGCCGGTGGCACGGTCGGGTTCGTCGGCCGGTTCGGCGAGCCGCGCAAGGGGATGGGCGTGCTGCTGGAGGCGCTGCGGCGGATCCTGCCGGACTTCGAGGACCTGCGGCTGGTCGTGGTCGGCCGCGGCGACGAAGAGCAGCTGCGGCGCGACGCCGGGCCGGAGCTGGCCCCGCACCTGGAGCTGCTGGGCCAGGTCGACGACCACGTGAAGGCCCAGGCGCTGCGCAGCGTCGACGTCTACTGCGCGCCCAACACCGGCGGCGAGAGCTTCGGGATGATCCTCACCGAGGCGATGGCGGCCGGGACGCCGGTGCTGGCCAGCGGGCTCGACTCGTTCCGGCGGGTGCTCGACGACGGCCGCGCCGGGCTGCTCGTCGAGACCGGCGACCCGGCCGCGCTCGCGAACGGGCTGCGCGAGCTGCTCGGCGACCCGGCGCGCCGGGCGTCACTCGCCGCGGCGGCGGGGGAGCGCGTCACGATGTACGACTGGTCGGTGGTGGCCACCCAGGTGCTGCGCGTCTACGAGACGGCCGTCGCGGCCGACCCGCGGCGGGTGGCGGCGCCGGAGCGGGAGCTCGCCCGGTGAGCGTGCTCGGCTGGCTGCTCCCGGTGCTGGCGGCGATCGTCGTGCTGGGCGGGCTCTTCCTGGTGGCGACGGCGAACCGGCTCGACCGGCTGCACATCCGCACCGACGCCGGCTGGGCCGCGCTGGAGGCGGCCTTGGCGCGCCGGGCGGTCGTCGCCCGCGCGGTCGCGGTGGTCCTGGGCGACACCGAGCTGCGCACTTCGGCCGAACGCGCCGAAGCGGCGCCGCGGGCGGACCGCGAGGCCGAAGAGGGCGACCTGACGCTGCAGCTCAGCCGCGTCGACCGGACGTGCCTGCCCGCCGAGCTGGCCGAGGAGCTCACCGACGCCGAGCACCGGGTGGTGATCGCCCGCCGCGTCCACAACGACGCCGTCCGCGACACGCTGCGCCTGCGGCGGCGGCGGAAGGTGCGGTACTTCCGCCTCGCGGGCACCGCGCCGTTGCCGGAGTACTTCGAATTCGCCGAGCCGGAGGTCTGACGTGTGGTGGGTGGTCGTCGAGGAGCAGCGCGGCGGTGGTGATGCGCGCGCCTGGAACGTCACCAGGACGAAACCGGCGGGACCCGACCGCGAGCACGCCGACGAGGTGGCGCGGCGGCTGGCGTTCTCGCACGAGCCGGTGCACCCGTCGGCCGTGAAGGAGCGGAAGGTGCTGCGGGTCGGCGACGGCTACCTCGTCATCGCGACCGGCCGGACCGCGACGTTCCACTTCCGCGTGACGCTCGGCGAGACCGTGGCGGAACCGGAATGAGCTGGTGGGTGGTCGTCGAGGAGCAGCGCGGCATGGGCGACAGCCGGAGCTGGTCGCTGTCGGAGACGTTTCCGCATCCCGATCGGGAGACCGCCGAGGCCGAGGCCCTGCGCCTGGCCCGCGAGTACCAGCCGGCCTACCCGTGGTCGCCGAAGGCGCGGAAGGTGCTGCGCGGCCCGGGCGGCTACCTGGTCATCGTCGAGGGCCGGACGTCGACGTTCCACTTCCGGCTGAGCGTCGTCGAAGAAATCTGAAACCGGCCGCGGCCCGGCCGCGTCGGACCGGCATGGGTTCGACGTGGTGGGTGGTCATCGAAGAGCAGGGCGGCGCGGGCGACGGCCGGGGCTGGGGAGTCGCCGACGCGGCGGGGTACGCGGATCGCGACACCGCGTTCGACGAGGCGTACCTGCTGGCCAAGCAGCACCGGCCGCCGCGGCCGTCGTCGCCGCAGAAGCGGGTCGTGCTGCGGGTCGGCGACGGCTACCTGGTGCTGGTCAAGGGCAGGACGGACGTGTGGCAGTTCCGCGTGACGGTGGGCGAGCAGGTCGGCGGCTGACACACTGGGCGCATGAGTGAGACCTGCGACGTCGCCCACGGCACGGCCCCGGCCGACCCGGGGCTGCGGACCCTGGTGGCGGTGTTCGCGTCGCCGGTGTCGAGGTACCTGCTGAAGTTCGCCAAGGACCTCGGCTACCACGTGGCCCTTTTCGAGCCCGACGCCGCGCGCGCGACCGACGTCCCGGAGGGCATCGGGGCGGAGACGACGCTGCCGCCGCTCGACGCGTCCGCCGACGTCGTCGTCACCGACCACCACCGGCCCGAGCTGGGGCCGGTGCTCAAGGCGGCGCTCGAGGGGAAGCCGCGGTGGGTGGGCGTGCTCGGCAACCCGCGTCACCCCGGCCCGCACGTGGCGGCCCTGCGGGGCCTCGGCGTGGCCGAGGCGGACATCGCCCGCGTGCACCGCCCGGTCGGGCTGAACATCGGCTCCCGCACCCCGCCGGAGATCGCCCTGGCCACCCTGGCGGGCCTCCTGGCCGACCGCAACGACCGCCCCGGCGGCTTCGACTTCGCCTAGCCGGTTCCCGCAACTCGCGTGATTCGAAGCCGTACCGCCTCGGATCACGCGAGTTCCGGTTCTGAGCACGCGAGTCACGAGCCCGGTCACGCGAGTCCCGGCTAGTGGACCGCCATTCCTTCCGGCATCGGCTCGAAGCGGGCGTGGCGGCGGGTGAACGTCGCCGTGCCGGACGTCATCGAGCGCAGGTCGATCAGGTACCGGACCAGTTCCGTCGCCGGGACCTCCGCCCGGATCACCGTCCGGCCGCCGTCGCCGGCTTCGGTGCCCAGCACCCGGCCGCGGCGGGACGACAGGTCGCCCAGCACCGTGCCGAGGTGCTCGTCCGGCAGCCGGATCGCCACCTCCTCCAGGGGCTCCAGCATCGTGATGTGCCCGTTGGCCGCGGCCTCCCGCAGGGCCAGCGCGCCCGCCGTCTGGAACGCCGCGTCCGACGAATCCACGCTGTGCGCCTTGCCGTCCACCAGCGTCACCTTGACGTCGACCACGGGGTGGCCGTCGGCCAGCCCGCGCTGCAGCTGGGCTCGCACGCCCTTCTCCACGCTCGGGATGAACTGGTGCGGCACCGCGCCGCCGACGACCTTGTCCACGAACTCGAACCCGCTGCCGCGCGGCAGCGGCTCGACTTCGATGTCGCAGACGGCGAACTGGCCGTGCCCGCCGGACTGCTTCACGTGCCGCCCGTGTCCCTTGGCCGGTTTGGCGAACGTCGAGCGCAGGCTGATCTTCACCGGTTCGGTGTCGACGTCGGCGCCGCCCGCGCGCAGCCGCGAGAGCACGACGTCGGCGTGGGCCTCGCCCATGCACCAGAGCACGAGCTGGCCGGTCTCGGCGTTGCGGTCCAGCCGCAGCGTCGGGTCGCCGGCGACGAGGCGGGAAAGGTTGCGCGCCAACGTGTCCTCGTCGCTGCGGGTCTTCGCGACCACCGCCACCGGCAGCAGCGGCTCCGGCATCGCCCACGGCTCCATCAGCAGCGGGTCGTCGGGGGAGGAGACGGTGTCGCCGGTCTCGGCCGAGCCGACCTTCGTCAGCGCGCAGAGGTCGCCCGCGACGCAGTAGGGCACCTCCCGCAGGGCCGAGCCGAGCGGGGAGTAGAGGTGCGCGACGCGCTCGTCGGCGTCGTGGTCCTCGTGACCGCGCTCGGCGAGGCCGTGCCCGGACACGTGCACCGGCCGTTCCGGGCGCAGCGTCCCGGAGAACACCCGGACGAGGGACACCCGGCCGACGTAGGAGTCCACCGCCGTCCGGACGACCTCGGCGGCGAGGGGGCCCGCGGGGTCGGCGGTGAGCGCGGCGTGCTCGCCGCCCTCGGGCGTGGTGACGTCGGGCGGCCGGTGCTCCAGCGGGGAGGGGAACGCGCGGACGATGCCGTCGAGCACCTCGGCCAGGCCGACCCCGCTGGTCGAGCACACCGGGATGACGGGGTGGAACGACCCGCGCGCGACCGCGGTCTCCAGGTCGGCGATGAGGGTTTCCTCGGCGATTTCCTCGCCGGCGAGGTACCGGTCCATCAGGGACTCGTCCTCGCTCTCGGCGATGACGCCTTCGATCAGCTCGTTGCGGGCCTGCGCCATCCGCTCGAGGTCGGCCGGGTCGGGCTCGCCGATCTTCGGCGGGTGCCCGCCGGAGTAGTCGAAGTACCGCTGGGTGATCAGCCCGACCAGGCCGTCGCCCGCGGGCAGGTAGAGCGGCAGCACGCCGGCGCCGAACGCGGCCTGGCAGGCGGCGATCTCGGCCATCGCGTCGGCCCGGTGGTGGTCGAGCCGGGAGACGACGACCGCCCGCGGCATCCCGACCGCGGCGCACTCGTCCCACACCGCGACCGTCGCCGCGTCGACGCCTTCGGACGCGCTGACGACGAACAGGGCCGCGTCGGCCGCCCGCAGCCCGGCCCGCAGCTCCCCGACGAAGTCCGCGTACCCGGGCGTGTCGATCAGGTTGATCTTGTGGCCCCGGTGCAGCACGGGCGCGACCGAGAGGCCGACCGAGCGCTGCTGGCGGACCGCCGCCGGGTCGTGGTCGCACACCGTCGTGCCGTCGACGACCGAGCCGGCCCGCGGCACCGTGCCGGAGGCGGCGAGCAGGGCTTCGGCGAGGGTGGTCTTCCCCGAACCGGCCGGGCCGACGAGCACGACGTTGCGGACCTTGGCGGGGTCGTCCACAGCGACGGCGGCCCCGGTGTCGGCGTTCTTGGCTTGTTTGTCTGCCATGACGACTCCTCGGCGAACGGCTGGTGTACGGGATGTGTCCTCGATCACACACCCGCTACCCTGGTCACGGCAAGGCAGGACCCCCGGGACCAGCCGAATGCCCCGGGGGCGGGGAGGGGAGCGGCATGGACAGGCGGACTTTCCTGCGGATATCCGGGGCGGTACCGGTGGCGGGCCTGGGGGCGTGGCCGCCGCCGGACGACTGGGCGCGGCTGCGGAGGCGGCTGGCGGGGCCGCTGTTCCGGCCGGGCGACCCGGGTTACCCGGCGGCCAAGCAGGGTTTCTTCACGATGTACGACGACCGGATGCCGGCCGCGGTCGTCGGCGCGGCGCGGGTCGAGGACGTCCAGGCGGCGGTCGAGTTCGCCGCGCGGCACCGGTTGCCGGTCGCGGCGCGCAGCGGCGGGCACAGCTATCCCGGCTATTCCACTGTGGACGGCGGGATCGTGGTGGACCTGAGCCGCTTCTCGAGCATCGAGGTGCGCCCGGACGGCCGCGCGCACCTCGGCGCCGGCGCCCGGCTGGGGCCGATCGCGGCCACGCTGGCCGGGCACGGCCGGGTGCTGCCCGCCGGCTCGTGCGAATCCGTCGGCATCGCCGGGCTCGCCCTCGGCGGCGGCGTCGGCCTCCTCGACCGCAAGTACGGGCTGACGTGCGACCACCTGGAGGCGGCGCGGATCGTCACCGCCGACGGCCGGGTGCGCACGGTGTCGCGCACGGCGGAACCCGACCTGTTCTGGGCCCTGCGCGGCGGGGGCGGCGGCAACTTCGGGATCGTCACCGGCTTCACCTTCTCGACCGTGCCGATCGCCGACGTCGTCACCTACAAGCTCACTTTCCCCGCCGGGACGCAGGCGGCGTTGCTGGCGGGCTGGCAGGAATGGCTGCCGGGGATGCCGGACGAGCTGTGGTCGGTGGTGAACCTCGGCGCGGCGACCGCCGAGACGAGCGGGACGTTCCTCGGCACCGAAGCCCGGCTGAAGCCGCTGCTGGACGACCTCGTCCGCCGCGTCGGCACCGCGCCCGCCGGGCGGGAGGCGCGGCTGCAGGACCACCTGAGCGCGCTGCGGTCGTTCGACGACCACGAGTCCCGGGCCGGCGCGGTGGCGGCGCGGGCGGCGTACGTCGGCACCTCGCGGATGCTGCTGCGGCCCGTCCGCGACCCGGCCGCGGTCGTCGAGGTCCTGACCCGCGCGCCGGGTGTCGGCACGCTCATCGACTCCGCCGGCGGCGCCATCGCCCGCGTCGGTGCGCGCGAGACGGCCTTCCCCCACCGGTCCGCTCTGGCCAGCTTCCAGTTCCTGCACGGCGCGGCACCCGAGGACGGCGGCGAAGCCGAGGCCCGGCGCGCGCTGGCCGACGTGCGCGACGGGCTGGGGCCGGAGTTCGGCACGACCGGGTACGTCAACTACCTCGACCCGGACATGCCGGACTGGGCGCGGGCGTACTACGGGGTGAACCTGCCCCGGCTGCGCGGGGTCGCCCGGCGGTACGACCCGCACGGCGTTTTCGCGTTCCCGCAGGGACTCGCGGCCCCCCGCTCGACTGTCCACATCGGAGCGACCTAGACTGCGCGGACTTCCGCAGAGAGGCAGCCGTGCTCGATCTGGCGTTCTCCACAGAGGACCTGGCGCACACCCGGTTCGCGTTCTCCCCGGCGTGGGAGATCGTCGCGAGCGTCCGCGTCCTCAACTCGCCGGGCGAGCACGCGCTGCACCTGCCGTGGATCAAGCGCGCCACCGCGGCGCTCGCCGAGGCCGGCCTGGACATCGGCCTGCTGCGCGACCTCGTCCCGCGGCGGCACCTGCCCGGGTTCCTGGCCGGGACGCCGTCGACGCCGCTGCCCGAACTGGCCGACGAGCTCGCCGACCTGCGGGACGTGGCCGCCCGCCTGGTCCGGCGCGAACTGGACGCGATGGGCGGGCCCCGCTCGCCCGCGCTGAACCGCCTCCACCGGGAGCCCGAAGCGGGGCTGGAGCGGCTCGCGACGCTGATGGAGCGGTACTGGGAGCTCGTGCTGGCCCCGGACTGGCCGCGGATCCGGGCCCTGCTGGAGGCCGACGTGCTCCACCGGTCCCGGCTGCTGGCCCGCGGCGGGGCGGCCGAGCTGTTCAACGACCTGACCCCGCTGGTCCGCTGGCAGGGCGGCACGCTCACGGTTGCGCACCGGCACCTGCACGCGGCCGTCCCGCTCGACGGGCGCGGCCTCGTCCTCGTGCCCTCGGCGTTCGTCTGGCCGCGGGTGTTCTCGAAGACCGACGCGCGCTGGCAGCCGGTGCTGCGCTACCCGCCACGCGGGATCGCCACGCTCTGGGAGACCGGCACCGCCACCGCGCCCGGCGCGCTGGCCGCCGTGGTGGGCCGCGGCCGGGCGATGCTGCTGGCCGAACTGGCCGCGCCGGCGTCCACCGCGGAGCTGGCCCGCCGGACCGGGCTCAGCGCCGGGGCCGTGTCGCAGCACCTCGGCGTCCTGAAGGCCGCGGGCCTGGTCAGCGGGCACCGTGCCGGACGTCACGTGCTGTACGCACGGACGAAGGCAGGAGAGGTCCTGGTCGCCGGCACGCCGGAAGTGGACTCCTGAGATACCCGCGTACTGGCCTGCCTGGAGGGTCCACCGCGGACCTACCCTCGGAGGGTAACCCCCGGTTTCGTGTCGAAAGGCCTCGTCGTGTCCGAGCAGCAGACCACCCCCTCCAGTGGCACCGTCCAGTCCGTCACCGGCACCGCCAAGGTGAAGCGCGGCATGGCCGAGATGCTCAAGGGCGGCGTGATCATGGACGTGGTCACCGCCGAGCAGGCCAAGATCGCCGAAGACGCCGGCGCGGTCGCGGTGATGGCCCTCGAGCGCGTGCCCGCCGACATCCGCGCGCAGGGCGGCGTCGCCCGGATGAGCGACCCCGACCTCATCGACGGCATCATCGAGGCCGTCTCGATCCCCGTGATGGCGAAGGCCCGCATCGGCCACTTCGTCGAGGCGCAGGTCCTGCAGTCCCTCGGCGTGGACTACGTCGACGAGTCCGAGGTCCTCACCCCGGCCGACTACGCCAACCACATCGACAAGTGGGCGTTCACCGTGCCCTTCGTCTGCGGCGCGACCAACCTCGGCGAGGCGCTGCGCCGGATCACCGAGGGCGCGGCGATGATCCGCTCCAAGGGCGAGGCCGGCACCGGCGACGTCTCCAACGCGACCACGCACATGCGCAAGATCCGCCAGGAGATCCGGCGGCTGCAGAACCTGCCCGAGGACGAGCTGTTCGTCGCGGCCAAGGAGCTGCAGGCGCCCTACGAGCTCGTCCGCGAGGTGGCGGCGGCCGGGAAGCTGCCGGTGGTGCTGTTCACCGCGGGCGGCATCGCGACCCCGGCCGACGCGGCGATGATGATGCAGCTCGGCGCCGAGGGCGTGTTCGTCGGCTCCGGCATCTTCAAGTCCGGCAACCCGGCCCAGCGCGCCGAGGCGATCGTCAAGGCGACGACGTTCTACGACGACCCGGACGTGCTGGCCAAGGTCTCGCGCGGTCTGGGCGAGGCGATGGTCGGCATCAACGTCGAGGAGCTGCCGGAGCCGCACCGCCTCGCCGAGCGCGGCTGGTGAGGCCCTAACCCTCGGGGTAGAAGAGGAACAGCGTGCAGCCGGTGGCACTGGCGGGCACGTGCCAGCTCCCGGCCGGGGCGTGCAGGAACGTCCCGGCCGGATAGCTGCGGGCGCCGTCCTCGAAGGTGCCCGCGACGACGTAGACCTCTTCCGGCCCGGGCTCGTGGACGTCCCGCCGCGGCCACGAACTGCCCGCGTCCATCTCCAGGACGCCGGCGTGGGCGCCGTTCGCGCCCGTCCACAGTGGACGCAGCCGGACGCCCGGGAACAGGTTCCGGACGGGGGCGTCGGCGACGGATGCGGATGCGTAGCCCGCCTGGGCGAGGATTTCCGGGTGCATGGCTTCACCGTGCCCGGCGCCGCCGGTGCGGGACCAGCGTCCGGAGCGACACCGTGGGGTACTTTCCTGCCATGCATCGCGTGGTGGCCCTCGTGCGGCCGGTGCAGTCGACGTTCGAACTCGGCGTCGCCGCCGAGGTGTTCGGCACCCCGCGGGCCGGGCTCCCGCGGCACTACGAGTTCGAAGTGTGCGCGGAGACGCCGGGTGCGGTGCCGACGACGGCCGGGTACGCGATGGCCGTGGCGCACGGCCTCGAGGCGCTGAAGTCG
Source organism: Amycolatopsis sp. cmx-4-61 (assembly GCF_046548775.1). Lineage (NCBI taxonomy): Bacteria > Bacillati > Actinomycetota > Actinomycetes > Pseudonocardiales > Pseudonocardiaceae > Amycolatopsis > Amycolatopsis sp. cmx-4-61. Next base: position 91,593 of record NZ_JAEBEI010000030.1, read on the forward strand.
GCCGACACCGTGCTCATCCCGGGCTGGGCGCCGGTGGAGGCGCCGCTGCCCGCCCGCGTGCGGCGGGCGCTGCGGCAGGCCCACGCCCGCGGCGCGCGGCTCGTCTCGATCTGCTCCGGCGTCTTCGCGCTGGCCCGCACGGGCCTGCTGGACGGCCGGTCGGCGACCGCGCACCGGTCGCGCACCGAGCAGCTGGCGCGCGAGTTCCCGCGGGTGCGCGTCGAACCCGGCGCGCTGTACGTCGACCACGGCGACGTCGCCACGAGCGCCGGCGCGGGTGCCGGGGTCGATCTGTGCCTGCACCTCGTCCGGCGCGACCACGGTGCCGAGTACGCCGCCCGGCTCGCCCGGCACATGGTGCTGCCACCGCACCGCGACGGCGGCCGCGAACCGGCGGGCGACGAACTCGCCGCCCTCCTCGCGTGGGCCGAGGAGCGGCTCGGGACGCCGTTGTCGGTGGCCGAGCTGGCCGCGCGGCTGAACGTCTCCCCGCGGACGCTGGCCCGGCGCTTCGCCGACCGGCTGGGGACGAGCCCGGGCGCGTGGCTGCTGTCCCGCCGCGTGGCGGCGGCGCGCACGCTGCTGGCGGAGACGGACCTGCCGGTGGAGGCCGTCGCGGCCCGCGTCGGCCTCGTCTCGGCGGTCAACCTGCGCCGTCGCTTCCGCGAGCGCGTCGGCACCACGCCGGGGGCGTACCGGCGGGCGTTCCGGGCCCCTTAGACGTATTCGGAGATTTCGACGCCGTACGTGCCCGGCTCGAGGGCTTCGAAGATGTGCGGGACGTCGCCGGGGTAGCAGATGTAGTCCCCGGGCAGGAGCTCCTGCGGGTCGTCCATGACGCCGATGCGCGCCCGGCCCGCGCACAGCACGATGTGCTCGACCACCCCGGTCATGTGCGGGTCCGAACGCCGGGGCGTGCCGGGCTCGCCGCGGACGACGTAGATGTCGCGGCGGGCGCCGGTGGGGCAGGCCGACAGCAGGGTGCACGCGTAGTCGGCGTGTTCGGCGAACACCGTCGGGCCCTTGCCCGCGCGGACCACCCGGACCTTCGGGCGGTCCGGTTCGACCAGCCGGGAGAACGGCACGTCGAGAGCGACGCCGAGGGCCCAGAGCGTCTCGACGCTCGGGTTGCCGGTGCCGGACTCGAGCTGCGACAGCGTCGACTTGGCGAGGCCGGCGCGGCGGGCGACCTCGGTCAGGGACAGTCCCGCGCGGGTCCGTTCGCGGCGCAGGGAGGCCGCGATGATCTCCAGCGGCGCGCCCGGCGTTTCCTGCGACATGGCTGTTCGCTCCATCGGTCGTTCTGTTCGCCTTGACGAACACGGGGGCCTGTGTTCACCATAGAACACATGCGTTCGATATGGCGAACACTCGATCGGGGCCTGGCCCGCGACATCGGCCTGGTCTGTCTCGCCGATTGTCTCGTGGGGGTGTCCTACGGTGCCATCGCGGTGAGCTCCGGCTTCCCGCTGTGGCTGCCGATGCTGATGTCGCTGCTGGTCTTCGCCGGGGCGTCGCAGTTCATGTTCGTCGGGATCGTGGCCGCGGGCGGCAACCCGTTCGCCGCGGTGCTCGCCGGGCTGCTGGCCAACGCGCGGCACCTGCCGTTCGGCTTCGCGATCGGCGACGTGCTCGGCAAGCGGTGGGCCGCCCGGCTGGCGGGCAGCCACCTGATGATCGACGAATCGGTAGCGTTCGCGCTGGCCCAGCGCGAGGCGCACCGCCGCCGCGCGGCGTACTGGGCGTGCGGGATCGGCCTGTTCGCCTGCTGGAACATCGGCGTGGTCGCGGGGGCGTTCGCCGGGACGGCGATCCGCGACACGGACGCGTTCGGCCTGGACGCGGCCTTCCCGGCGGTGCTGCTGGCGCTGGTGCTGCCGTCCCTGCGCGACAAGGCGGCCCGGCTGCCGGTGCTGATCGGGGTGCTGGTCGCGCTGGCCGCGACGCCGTTCCTGCCGGCCGGGCTGCCGGTGCTGCTCGCGCTGGCCGGGGTGGTGGCGGGCGTCGCCGCGAAGGACCCCGAACCGCAGGAGGCGCACTGATGGACGGAACGGAACTGTTGATCGCCACGGCGGTGCTGGCGGCGGGCACGTTCGCCTTCCGCTTCGCGGGACCGCTGCTGCGCAGCCGGGTGAAACTCACCCCGAAGGCGGAACGGCTGATGGCCCTGGCGGCGGTGGTCCTGCTGGCCGCCCTGGTCGCGGTCAGCGCACTGACGGAGGGCCACGGCTTCGCGGGCTTCGCCCGCCCCGCCGGTGTGCTGGTGGCGGGGGTCCTGGCGTGGCGGAAGGCCCCGTTCGCCCTGGTGGTGGTGGCCGCCGCGGCCACGGCCGCCCTCCTGCGCCTCGCCGGCGTCCCCTGACCAGACACTCACACTCCGCTGTTGGCCCATTGTCAGCGCCCCAAGGCGGCCTTCGGTGCGTGAGACGCAACGAAGGCCACATTGGGGCGCTCGGGGCGACGGGCCGGGGGTGGGGGCGGGTCTGACCTGCCGGGAAGGCGCCGGGCCGGTGCGTCTAGGCTGGTGGGAAGGTCTTTCGGGAGGTCGGGTGTCGTCGGAACCGGTCATCGGTGTGCTCGCCATGCAGGGTGCCGTGCGCGAGCACGTCGCGATGCTGGCCGAAGCGGGTGCGCGGGCCACGCCGGTCCGCCGCGCCGCCGAGCTGTCCGAAGTAGACGGTCTGGTGCTGCCCGGCGGGGAGTCCACCACCATGTCGCGGCTGCTGGAGACCTTCGAGCTGCTGGAGCCGCTGCGGGCGCGGATCGCCGAGGGGCTGCCCGCGTTCGGCTCGTGCGCCGGGATGATCCTGCTCGCGCGGCAGACCCTCGACGGGCGGTCCGACCAGCAGCAGCTCGGCGGGCTCGACGTAGTCGTCCGGCGCAACGCCTTCGGCAGGCAGGTCGACTCCTTCGAGGCGGACCTGGACTTCGCCGGTGTCGAAGGGGACGTCCGCGCCGTGTTCATCCGGGCCCCGTGGGTCGAGAAGGCCGGTGACGGCGTCGAGGTGCTGGCCACGGTCAGCGGCGTGCCCGGTGTCGAAGCGGACACCGCTAGGATCGTCGCGGTCCGGCAAGGGGCGGTGCTGGCGACCGCGTTCCACCCGGAACTCACGCCCGACGTGCGGGTGCACCGGCTGTTCGTCGACCTCGTGCGACAGGCTGCCTGAGACGCGGTGCCCGGCCGGGGTACGGAACAGATGGAGGAGAGATGAGCGGCCACTCCAAGTGGGCCACCACGAAGCACAAGAAGGCCAACCTCGACGCGAAGCGCGGCAAGCTCTTCGCGCGGTTGATCAAGAACATCGAGGTGGCCGCCCGCACGGGCACCGGTGGTGGCGACCCGGACGGCAACCCCACGCTCTACGACGCCATCCAGAAGGCCAAGAAGAACTCGGTCCCGCAGGACAACATCGAGCGCGCCCGCAAGCGCGGCGCCGGTGAAGAGGCCGGTGGCGCCGACTGGCAGACCATCACCTACGAAGGCTACGGCCCGAACGGCGTCGCCGTCCTGATCGAGTGCCTCACCGACAACCGCAACCGCGCCGCGTCGGAGGTCCGCACCGCCTTGACCCGCAACGGCGGCTCGCTCGCCGACCCCGGTTCGGTGGCCTACCTCTTCAACCGCAAGGGCGTCGTGCTGATGCCCAAGGGCGGCGCGGCGGAGGACGACGTCCTCATGGCGGTCCTCGACGCGGGCGCCGAAGAGGTCAACGACCTCGGCGAGAGCTTCGAAATCGTCTCCGAGGCGACCGATCTGGTGCCGGTCCGCAAGGCGCTGCAGGACGCCGGCTTCGAATACGAGTCGGCCGACCTGACGTTCCTGCCGTCGGTGAGCGTCCCGCTCGACGCGGACGGCGCGAAGAAGGTCTTCAAGCTGATCGACGCCCTCGAAGACTGCGATGACGTCCAGAACGTGTACGCCAACTTCGATGTATCGGACGAGGTGCTCGCCGAAGTCGGCTGAGTTTTCCCTTATACCGCAGCGCTTTCGTGCCCGGGCCGGAAACTTTCCGGCCCGGGCACTGGGCTTCGGGCACCCCCGTCAGGCACAATGTGCGCCGTGACCTCGACGACCCCCGCCGCAGCCGCCGACATCACCGCCGAACTGTCCGCGGACGAAGTGCGCCTCATCGAATGGATCGAGGGGCAGGCCAAGGAACGCGGCAACGCGGTCATCACCGTCGCCCCCGACGACGAAGGCGCCGGCTACTGCTTCACCGCCTGCGCGTGGGCCCTGCACAACGTGCCGGAGGCGGTCGTGGTCGGGCTGCCCGGCCAGATGGGCCAGGTGCTGCTCGACGCCTACGTCGACCGCGCGGCCAACGGCGAGATCTTCGAGGTCGGCCGGCGCTACGACGACTTCTTCGACGGCGTCCCGGTCGTCCTCGAGCGCGTCGCCAAGGGGCACTACCCCGAGTACTTCGGCTCGGCGTTCCTCATCTACCCGGACGGCGACTTCCCGGCCCTGCAGCTGATCGTCGCGACGCCGGAGGGCAAGTTCCCGTGGCACCCGGACGCGCCCGAGGGCTTCGCGCGGTGGCAGCCGGTGCTGACCGAGAGCGGCGACCCCGAGAGCTGGACCCCCGGCGTCGACGGTCCCTAGTGCCTCGGCAAGGAACGTTGACGTGGTAACCGTGTCGCGTGGACATCCGAGCTGGTGATCGCGAGGCTGGCCGGTGGAGGTGAGCCATGGCGCGCCAGCCGGAGGTGTTCGCGCGGTCGTTG